>JAEYDD010000026.1 GCA_023404095.1 Pseudomonadota bacterium
GTGCTGCACGCCTCCGGGCTATACCGACGCCTACATGGGCGAGACGCTCGACGCGTTCAAATCCGGACAGGCGGCGATGGCGATGAACTGGTTCGCCTTCTTCCCCGGCCTTGCCAAGGACGAGAACGTCGGCGGCGACAAGATCGGCTTCTTCGTCAACCCGAAGCAGGCGACCGCAGCCTCGACGCTCGGCGGCCAGGGCATCTCGGTCGTGGCCAACACCGACAACATGGACGGCGCGCTGGCCTATATCAAATGGTTCGCCCAGCCCGAAGTGCAGAAGAAGTGGTGGCAGCTCGGCGGCTATGCGGTGCATAACGACGTGCTGAACGACCCCTCCTTCAAGGACAGTCAGCCCTTTGCCGCCGACTTCCTGGTTGCCATGAACCAGGTGCAGGACTTCTGGCAGGAGCCGGCTTACGCCATCCTGTTGCAGGCGGCGCAGAAGCGATTCCACGACTATGTCGTGGCCGACCAGGGCACCGCCAAGGAGGCGCTCGACGGACTGGTCAAGGACTGGACCGAGATCTTCGAGGACGAAGGGAAACTCTGATTTCCTCCCGGTGGGTCGCCCGGCGCCGTCCGGGCGGCTCCGCCGCCAGCGACCTCCCCCGAGCTTCAAGGTAAAGTCCGTGATCAATTCCGATACGACCATTCTGGAGAAGGAGCCGGAACGGGCCGCGGCTTCGACGCCCGTGTCGCTCGCCCGTCGCATCGGCGGCCTCTCTGATCGTGCCATCGCATGGCTTTTCATCACGCCCACGATCGCGCTGCTTCTGGCGATCAACATCTTCCCGCTGATCTGGGCGATCCGGCTGTCCTTCACCAACTACCGCGCCAACCGGCCGAACGCCGTGCTGGAAAACGTCGGCCTGCAGAACTACCAGCGGGTGCTGACCGATTCAGACATCTGGATCGCAATGCAGACCACGGCGCATTTCGTGTTCTGGACGATCCTGCTGCAGACGCTGATCGGCTTTTCGCTCGCCTACCTGATCGACCGCAAGTTTCGCGGCCATGCCTTCTGGACGACGGTCATCCTGATCCCGATGATGCTGTCGCCGGCCGTGGTCGGCAACTTCTGGCGGTTTCTCTACCAGCCTCAGATCGGCCTCTTCAACTATATCGTCTCCTACATATCAGGCGTGCCACCGTCCTCCTTCGAGATGCTCGGTTCGGTATCGCTGGCACCCTGGTCGATCATCATCGTCGATACCTGGATGTGGACGCCCTACGTGATGCTGATCTGCCTGGCGGGCCTGCGATCCATTCCCGACTATATCTACGAGGCGGCCGAGGTGGACCGGGCGTCGGCCTGGCGGCAGTTCTGGTCGATCACCATCCCCATGGCGCTGCCCTTCATCATGCTGGCGGTGCTCTTCCGCGGCATCGAGAACTTCAAGATGTTCGACATGGTGATGCTGCTCACCGGGGGCGGGCCCGGCTCGACCACCGAGGTTGCCTCGATCACGCTCAAGCGCGAAGCCTTCGAGAGCTGGCGGACGGGGCGTGCCTCGGCCTTCGCCATCATCCTCTTCGTCGCCGTCTTCGGGCTGGCCAACATCTACGTCAAGGCACTGAACAGGGTGAAGCAGAGATGAGCAACACCACTTCAGCCCATTCCGTCGTCGAGCCAAGTGCAACGACCAAGCGTGTCGCCGGCATCATCGTCGTGCTCTATGCGATCATCACCATGGTGCCGCTCGCCTGGATCTTCATGACGAGCTTCAAGTCGCCGCCGGATTCGATCAGCTACCCGCCGAAGCTCGTCTTCACGCCGACGCTGGAAGGGTATTGCAACCTCTTCACCACTCGCACACGCCAGACGCCGGAATATATCCAGTCGCTCGGGCCGCCGCAGTCGACCTGCGACGAGATCACCCGCAGCCGCAACATGGTGATCGCCGGCCCTTCCAACTACTGGCCGCGCTTCACCAATTCCATGGTGATCGCCTTCGGCTCGACCTTCCTCGCTGTCTTCCTCGGCACGCTCGCGGCCTACGGCTTCTCGCGCTTCCGCGTGCCGCTTGCCGACGACCTGCTGTTCTTCATCCTGTCGACGCGGATGATGCCGCCGATCGCCGTCGCGATCCCGATCTATCTAATGTACCGCGAACTCGGCCTGTCCGACACAGCCCTCGGCATGATCCTGCTCTACACGGCAGTCAACGTCTCGCTGGCCGTCTGGCTGCTCAAGGGCTTCATGGACGAGATCCCGCGCGAATACGAGGAGGCGGCGATGATCGACGGCTACACGCGCCTGCAGGCCTTCCGCAAGGTGGTGTTGCCGCAGGCGACGACGGGGATCGCCGCGACTGCCATCTTCTGCCTGATCTTCGCCTGGAACGAGTATGCCTTCGCGGTGCTCTTGACGTCAGGCTCGGCCCAGACCGCCCCGCCCTTCATCCCGACCATCATCGGCGAGGGCGGCATGGACTGGCCCGCAGTCGCTGCCGGCACGACGATCTTCCTTGTCCCGATCCTCGTCTTCACCATCCTGCTGCGCAAACAGCTTCTGCGCGGCATTACCTTCGGAGCGGTGCGCAAATGACAATAGAGACCTCGCCGCTGCCCAAGAAGAAGCGCCCCTTCTTCCTCCGTCGCGGACCGATGGAGAACATCGCCACCGCGCTGATCGCGCTCGGATTTCTGATGCTGTTCCAGCCGTTCGCGCTGGTGCTCTACACCTGGTCGCTGGTGACGCTGCTCGCCGGCACCCTCATGTTCATCGTCGTCTCGAAGTTTCCGGAGTAGGCAATGGCGGAGATCAGGGTTGAAAACCTGCGCAAGCAATTCGGCGATTTCGCCGCGGTGGAAGATTCCACCTTCACCGTGCAGGACGGCGAGTTCCTAGCGCTGCTCGGGCCGTCGGGCTGCGGCAAGACGACGACGCTGCGCATGATCGCCGGGCTGGAACTGCCGACCAGCGGCAAGATCCTGCTCGATGGCGAGGACGTGACGTTCAACCGGGCGAGCGCCCGCGACATTGCTTTCGTCTTCCAGCTCTTCGCGCTTTATCCGCACATGAACGTGCGCAGGAACATCGGTTTCCCTCTGCTCTCGCAGGGCGTGCCCAAGGCGGAGATCAAAAAGCGCGTGGAGGAGACGGCAAGGCTCCTGCAAATCGGCCATATCCTTGACCGCTCCGTCTCGGGCCTTGCCGGCGGTGACCGCCAGCGCGTGGCGCTCGGCCGCGCCATCGTGCGCCGGCCGAAGTGCTTCCTGATGGACGAGCCGCTCGGAACGCTGGATGCCGAATTCCGCGAGGTGATGGTCCACGAATTGCGCGAGCTGCACAACCGCATCCATGCCACCACCGTCTACGTTACCCACGACCAGCATGAGGCGATGGCCATGGCCGACAAGATCGCTGTCATGAACCACGGCATCATCGAACAATACGGCACGCCGCAGGAAATCTATGCCCGCCCGGCCTCGATGTATGTGGCAGACTTCATCGGCTCGCCGCCGATGAATTTCCTTCGGTTCCATTCCGGCCTGGAAAACGGCGCCACCAGCGTAACGGTGGGCGAAGTGCCCGTTCGCGTGCCTCAGGTGCATGTGGTGCGGGAGCCGGGCGAGCTGGCGCTCGGGGTACGCCCCGAACATATCCGCTTCAGTGATGCAGCCCCCTTGCGCGGCGCCATCTACGGCAGCGAATACCTCGGCACCAACCAGATCGTCTCGGTCGAGACGGCGAAAGGTGTGTTGAAGGCGCGCGTGCCAGCAGACCGCGATTTCACGATCGGCGAAAATGTCGGGCTCGAGCTCGACAGCGAGAAGCTGTCGCTCTTCGATTGCGCCTCCGGCAAGGCCGTCCCCTCGTCTCTCTATGCGGAGGCCCGTCATGGCTGAGATTACGCTCGCCGGCATCAGCAAGGCCTTCGGTGAAACGCAAGCCGTCTCGAACGTCAACCTGACTGTGCGCGACGGCGAATTTGTCGTGCTGCTCGGACCGACCGGTGCCGGCAAGACCACCACGCTGCGCCTCATCGCGGGGCTGGAGAAGCCGGACAGCGGTCGGGTGACCATTGCCGGTCGCGACGTGGCCGGCGAGGCGCCGGCGAGCCGCGACGTCGCCTTCGTGTTCCAGCAGTACTCGCTCTATCCGCACCTGACGGTCTACGAAAATCTCGCCTTCCCGCTGCGCTCGCCCGCGCGGCGGCTGCCGGAGACCGAGATCGACGGACGTGTTCGCGAGGTGGCAAAGATGGTGCGCATCGACCACAAGCTGGAAAACCGCTCGACACGCCTTTCGGGCGGCGAGATGCAGCGTGTGGCGATCGGCCGGGCGCTGGTGCGCAAGCCGTCGATCTATCTGATGGACGAACCGTTGTCCTCGCTCGACGCCAAGCTGCGCGGTGAGCTGCGGCTGGAGCTCAAGCGGATCCAGAGCGAGCTCGGCTCGACGCTGCTCTACGTCACCCACGACCAGATCGAGGCGATGACGATGGCGGACCGGATCGGCATCCTGGCAGAGGGCAGGCTGGTGCAGATGGGCACGCCGCGCGAGATTTACAGCAACCCGGCCAATCTGCATGTCGCCGCCCGTCTGGGCCAGCCGCACATCAACCTGATCCCGGAAGGCCTTCTACCGGGGGGCAGCGCGCCGGCCGGCACGAAAACCATCGGCGCGCGCACCGAGCATCTGGAGATCGCGCGTTCCGAGCGCGGCAATGCCGAGATCGACTGGATCGAACACCTCGGCGACCAGAACCACCTGCACATCAAGGTCGGCCAGCACAAGCTGGTGACGCTTGCCGATCCCTATCTTGCCATCGGTCGGGGCGACCGGATTGATCTGAAACTTCGCAACCCGCTCTATTTCGATGCCGGCGGGCAGCGGCTCACGTGAAGGTGTCCAGGCCGCGAGGCGTGGCTTTGCGAATGATCGTGAACTTTCAGCACGGCCCCTCGTTCAGGCCGGTGCAACGAACGACAGGACGGGATGGTCAGGATGAAGCATTTCTTCAACCGCAGGGAAGACATCGTCACCGAGGCGCTCGACGGCCTGCTGCTGTCGACGCCGGAAGGGCAACTCGCGCGGCTCGATACCTATCCGGCGATCAAGGTGATCGTCCGCGCCGATTGGGACAAATCGAAGGTCGCCGTCATCTCCGGCGGCGGCGCTGGTCATGAGCCTTCGCATGCCGGCTTCGTCGGCAAGGGTATGCTGACGGCTGCGGTCTCCGGTGAAATCTTCGCCTCGCCGAGCGTCGATGCGGTGCTGACGGCAATCCGCGCCGTCACGGGCGCGGCCGGCTGCCTGCTGGTGGTGAAGAACTACACTGGAGACAGGCTGAACTTCGGCCTGGCCGCGGAAAAAGCGCGCGCCGAAGGTTTCAGGGTCGAGATGGTGATCGTCGCCGACGACATCGCCCTTCCCGACCTGCCGCAGCCCCGCGGTGTCGCGGGCACCCTGTTCATCCACAAGATCGCCGGTCACATGGCCGAAGCCGGCGAAGAACTGGACGCGATCGCCGCGGCTACACGGGCGGCGGCCGCCGACATCGTCTCGCTCGGCATGTCGCTCTCGACTTGCTCGATCCCGGGGCAGGCGCACGAGGACCGGCTCGGCCCGAACGAAGGCGAGCTCGGCCTTGGCATTCATGGCGAGCCAGGCGCGGAGCGGATCGCGCTGCAGCAAGCGGCGGCGATCGTCGAGACAATGGTGCAACGGCTTGACGGGATGATGCAGACTGGCCAGCGCCACGCGCTTCTGATCAACAATCTCGGTGCCGTGCCGCCGCTGGAAATGGCCCTGATCACCAAAGCCGTGCTGGGTTCATCGCTGGCCGGCCGGGTCGATCTGATCCTCGGCCCGGCTCCACTGATGACGGCGCTCAACATGAATGGGTTCTCGCTGTCTCTGATTGCGCTCGATGAGGCCCGCGTCGCGGCCTTGACCTCGTCCGTCGCGCCTCGCGCATGGATGGCCCCCGTCCGACGGCATGCGCTGTCCGTGCTGCCGGCGCCGAAGGCGGACGCGGCTGTTCCTGCAGGTTCGCATGGACGGAGCGATGTTGCCGGAGATGCCGCCGCCGCCCGGGTCATCGAAACGGTCTGCAACAGGCTGATTTCGCTGGAGCCGGATCTCAACCGGCTCGACTCGCGCACAGGGGACGGTGACACCGGATCGACGGTCGCGACGGGCGCCCGCAGCGTTCTTGCGCTCTTGCCGAAGCTGCCACTCGAGGACCGCGCCGCTACCTGTAGCGCGATCGGCGATACTCTGGGCACCAGCATGGGCGGTTCCAGCGGGGTGCTGCTGTCGATCCTCTTCACGGCTGCGGGAAAGAAGCTGGCTGATGGCGGCGACTTCGCACAGGCGCTCTCGGCCGGGCTGGAGCGAGTGACCTTCTACGGCGGCGCGGTTCCAGGCGACCGCACCATGGTCGACGCGCTGGCGCCGGCGATTCGGATGCTGGCGAGCGAGGGCCTTGCGGCTGCCGCTGCGGCGGCGCGACACGGGGCCGCGGCCACGGGGTCCATGATGCGGGCTAAGGCGGGTCGTTCGGCCTATCTCGCCGCGCGCGATCTGGAGGGCGTGCCGGATCCGGGTGCGGAAGCTGTGGCTGCGGCTTTCGAGGCGGCGGCAGGGGCGGACGTTTGACAGGCGGAGGAGCGAGTGTACCCGGAGCGTTCGACACTTGCCGGCCTGATCGAGGCGTGCCGCGAGGCGATCGCCGCAAATGCCGAGCACCTGTGCGCGCTCGATCGGGCGATTGGCGACGGTGATCACGGCACGAACATGAAAAGAGGCTGCGAGGCCGTCTATGCGGAGCGGGGCGAGCTCGAGGCGTTGTCGCTGCCGCGCGCCCTGGAACGGATAGGGATGACCCTGGTGATGACGGTGGGCGGAGCCGCCGGCCCGCTCTACGGAACCCTGCTGATCGAGATGGGCCGCAGGATGGAGGGCGGGCACGCTTGCGACAGTCTGGTGCATGCGCTGCCGGCGGCCGTGGAGGCGGTCGCGCGACGCGGCCGATCGCAGGCAGGCGAAAAAACCTTGCTCGACGTTCTTTACGCCGTTCAGTCAGAGGTACTAAAGCAGGAGCCGCCGGCGCGGATTGCAGCAGCCGCCGGCGCGGCGGCGCGGGGCACGATCGGGATGAAGGCGATGCGCGGGCGTGCCTCTTTCCTGGGCGACAGGTCGATCGGACACATGGATCCCGGAGCCTGCAGTTGCGCACTCTTGACGGATACGATCTGTCGCTACATCGGGGAGACCCAATTCGCATGAAGGTCAATGGTGCACATGTCGGCATCGTCATCGTGTCGCATTCGCCGCTTATCGCCCGCGGCACAGCGGACATGGTGCGCCAGATGGTCGGTGACAGCGTGCCGCTGGCATGGTGCGGCGGCAACGCCGATGGCGGCCTCGGCACCAATGTGGGGGATATCGTGGAGGCGATATCCTCGGCCTGGTCGGAAGCGGGCGTGGCGGTGTTCGTCGATCTCGGCGGGGCCGAGACGAACAGCGAAATGGCAATCGAAATGCTCGAACCGGCGCGGGCGCGGCGGGTCCTGATCTGCAACGCGCCGCTGGTGGAAGGCGCGGTGATGGCCGCGGCCGAGGCCTCCGGAGGCGCAGCTCTCGCCCGCGTCGTTGCTACGGCGGAGGAGCTTTCTCCATGACGCGGCGCGTGAGCCAACCGAAGGGTTCGTTGCATACGGACCGTGCCGTCTGCGCGCGGGTCGAAGTGACCCACGATATCGGCCTTCATGCCAGGCCGTCGGTCGCCTTCACGCGTCTTGCCAAGTCTTTTCCCTGCGCGATCGGTGTCGAGGTCAATGAAGACGGCGTGTGGCTGAACGGCAAGAGCATCGTCAAGATCATGGGCGCCCGCATCCGAAAGGGCTTCGTTCTTGCCATCAAGGCAGACGGTGCCGGGGCAGACGAGGCGGTGCGGGCGCTATGCGCCCTCGTCGAGCGCAATTTCGACGAGGAGAAGCCGCATGCCCGAAGCGCTTAGGCTGGCCGGGCGTGGAGCCTCGCCGGGACGGGCTCGTGGTCCTGCCCATGTTGCTCGCGCCGTTAGGCCACACGGAGGCAAGGGCGAGGTTCCGACCGACCGCGACGTGGAGAGGCTAGCCGATGCCGTCAACGGCACGATCGACCGGCTGCGCGAACTCGCCGAAACCGCAGACCTGCAGAGCGGCGCCATTCTGGAGTTCCAGATCGAGATGCTGCGCGATGCAGCAATCGTCCGGCCGAGCTTTGCCCGCATCCGCGCAGGCGAGAGCGCTTCGCGTGCCTGGGTGGCGTCGATGGACGAATATGTCCACGGCTTCGAGGCATCCGAGGATGAACACATCCGGGCCAGAAGCAGCGACATGCTGGACATTCGCAACCAGGTGCTCGACATGCTGCTCGGTCAGGTGCCCGCGGACTTTCCGAAAGGCGCGGTATTCGTCGGCCGTGATATCGCGCCCAGCCAGTTTCTGGCGCACGACTGGTCTGCAGGGGGAGCGATTGTCCTTTCCGGCGGCAGTACGGCCAGTCATGTGGCGATGCTGGCACGAAGCCGTGGCGTACCGATGGTGGTCGGGCTGGGTGAATTTACGATCGAAGACGGAACGAGACTTTTTGTCGACGGTGAGGAGGGCCTGGTCGAGCGCGACGAAGGGACGTTGCGACTTGCCGCCAACGAGAACGCGGCCTCCATCGGCGACACGGCCCCGCCGCCTCGGAGGCACGCACCGACCGAACCGGCGCGGACGGCAGACGGGGTGCTCGTCCGGGTGATGGCGAACATCGACCATCCTTCCGAGCTGCGCGGGCTTTCGCCCTCGGCCTGCGACGGCATCGGGCTCTTCCGCACCGAATATCTGATAACGTCGCCCGGCGATTTTGACGACGAAGACCGGCAGGCACGCTATTATTCCGAGGTGCTGGCCTGGGCCGAGGGGGCGTCGGTAACGATCCGTCTCTTCGATTTCGGCGGCGACAAACCGCTTCCGCGCGCCTCTGTGGACCCGGCATCCTATCTCGGCCTTCGCGGCATCAGGCTGCTGCTGGCCCGGCCCGACATATTGCGGGTGCAGGTGCGCGCCCTGATGCGCGCCGCCCCCTATGGCAATCTTCAGGTGCTGGCCCCGATGGTGACGTCGCCTGACGAGGTTGCGCAGACCATGGTGATTTTCGCCGAGGGAGCGGAGGATCTGGCGATGCAGGGCATCGCACATGGCACACCGCCGCTCGGTATCATGCTGGAAGTGCCGGCTGCGGCGCTGATGCCGGAGACTTTTGCCGACGCGGCCTTCTTTTCGTTCGGGACCAACGATCTCGCGCAGTATCTCACAGCCGCGGCACGTGGCGAAGCCCTCGTTTCCCACCTGAATGAGGCATCCACGGCCGCGACGATGCGTTTCCTCTCGCACACGGTTCCGGCAGCCTTGGCAACCGGCAAGCCGGTCGGGCTGTGCGGCGACCTGGCGACGGAGCCGAGCCTGCTGCCACAGCTCCTGTCGTTCGGCTTTCGCGCGTTTTCCATGCCGCCGACGCGCTTCGGGCTTGTGCGCGAGACGCTTTCGCGCTTCAACGCGGATGGCAGCGAGGCCAGGGGCTGAGATGGCACGCGAGACAAGCGACGATGCAACGGTCGCCTACAAGGCGATCCTGGCCGATATCATCGACAGCCGGCCTTCCGGCACGCGCCAACGGCTGGCCGCCGCCTTGGGCAAGCACCGCAGTTTCGTCACGCAGATTACCAGTCCCGGCTACCCGACCCCCCTGCCCGCCCGGCATCTCGCCACGATCTTCCGCGTCTGTCACATGAGCCCGCCGGAGCAGGAACGGTTCCTGGCGGCCTACGAGCAGGCGCATCCCGGCAAGCTGCCCGAGGTCGCCGCCACCGACGGCTTGCGCACATTGTCGCTGATGGTTCCGGATTTGGGGGACGAACGGAAGAACAGGCAATTCGACGAGGCGGTGTCGGAGTTCATCGCAAGGCTTGGCAGCCTGCTTTAGACGAGCGCCGGACGGGGACGGCTACTGCTTGAGGTGAAGGGCGGGCTTGATCTAGGATCGTGCCGGCGCGGAGGAGGAGCATGAAGAAGTTCATGAACCGGGCGGAGCGGATCGTTGTCGAGAGCCTAGAAGGTTTCGTGCGGGCTCACGACGACGTGCTGACGTTTGGCAACGGCAGCCGCAATGTCCGCCGCCGCCAGCTGAAACCCGGGAAGGTTGCCGTCATTTCCGGAGGTGGTGCCGGCCATGAGCCGATGCATGCGGGGTTGGTAGGGCACGGTATGCTTGACGCGGCCTGTGTCGGCCATGTTTTTACCTCGCCCACGCCGAACCAGATTCTTGATGCGATCGCGGAATGCGACACCGGCGCCGGCGTGCTGCTGATCGTCAAGAACTACGACGGCGACGTGATGAATTTCGACATGGCAGCCGAAATGGCGATCGAAGCCGGCCACCGCATCGAGACGGTCATCGTCAACGACGACATCGCGACCTATGACGCCGCGCGCAGTTCGGGACGGCGCGGCGTCGCCGGCACGCTGATCGTCGAGAAGACGGTGGGGGCGGCGGCCGAGGCCGGTCACTCGCTTGAGGAACTGAAGGCGCTGGGCGCGCGCACGGTCGCTGCGACGTGCAGCATGGGGGTCGCGCTCAGAGGAGCAACGGTGCCGGAAACCGCCCGCCAGACCTTTTCGCTCGCGCCGGACGAGATGGAGTTGGGCGTCGGCATTCACGGCGAGCCGGGCCGGTCGCGGATCACGTTTCGGGACGCGGATGCGATTGCTGCGCTGATATGTGAAGGGGTCCTCGCTGAGCTCACGGCCCCCCGAGACAGCCAGACGCTGCTCTTCGTCAACGGCTTCGGTGGAACGCCGGTTTCGGAACTCTATCTGATGTATGGCGCCGTTCGAAAGCTGGTGGAGGCGCGGAGCCTTGTCGTTGCCCGATCGCTGGTGGGTACGTACGTCACGTCGCTCGACATGGCCGGACTTTCGGTGACGGTATCGGTCCTGGACGCGGATCGCATGACTTTCTGGGATGCGCCGGTGGCCGCGCCGGCGCTTCGCTGGGGGTGTTGAACCCGTCGGGAGGTTCGATTCTACCTGTTGTAGAGCGAGCGTGACCGCTCCAGGTGTTTCAGGATGGCAGCCTCGGCGCCGTCCGCATCGTTGGCGGCGAGGCGAGCGAGAATCTCCTCGTGCTCGACCAGCGTGAATTTCTCCTTGCCGGTCCAGATCAGCATGTCGGTGTGATATTCCTTCAGCCAGGCCAGCATCGCCTCACTGACGGCGATGAAGATGGGGTTGCCGGAAATCTGCGCTATGCGTGTGTGGAACTGCATATCGGCGGAGATGAAGGCTTCGGCGTCGCCGAGCGACGCGCGCTGCCGCTCGATGATGTCATGCAGTTCGGCGATGTCGCTCTGCTTCGCTCGCTGCGCTGCTTCCCGCGCCATGCCGCGTTCGAAGAAGATGCGCGCGCTTTTCAGGTGCTCGAGGCTGTCGCTCGATTGGGACAGCATGATCTTGGCGGTCAGATCAACCTGGCGGAAGATCGAGCGCGCGGTGACTTTCTGCACCTTGGCGCGCTCGCCGTGCGAGATGTTGACGAGCCCCATGTTGGCAAGCGACTGCATGGCTTCGCGAATGGCCGGCCTGCCGACGCCGAAGCGTTCCATGAGAACCCGCTCCGAAGGCATTTCGTCACCGGGCTTCAACTCGCCGGAGGTGATCATCCGCTCCAGTCGGTCGAACACTTCGTCGGAAAGTTTCCGACGAACAATTGGTTCGCTGACCTGGATCGTGGCGTCTCGCTGTCTCAACTTTGCCTCCCCTGCGGCGCCGCCCGTCGTAACCGCGGAGGCGCTGCAACACATTCGATGTGCGCGTGACTGTCCCTGAATCGACATCGACCTTGAGGAGCCAAGCGCTAGCACTTTCGCAGACGGACGGCAAAGGACAGCAGTGGATATCCGGCCGCCCGGAAATTTTCCGTTGCAGAAATTGGAATACTCATTATACCAGATCACGAGTTGACGCCATGGCAAAGTGACGTGGCGAGGAGGAGCAACGGCAATTTCATGATTACGCTGACCTACCGCATCGAGACGCCCGGCAGTGTCGCGGCGATGGCGGAAAAGATCGCCAGCGACCAGTCGACCGGTACTTTCGTGCCGGTCCCCGGAGAGACCGAGGAGCTAAAGCAGCGTGTCGCGGCGCGCGTTCTGGCGATCCGGCCGCTCGAGGAGACGTACGCGCCGACCTGGCCGGAAGTGGCCCCCGGTGTGAAGCTGAACCGGGCTGATGTCGATATCGCCTTTCCTCTGGATGCGATCGGAACGGATCTCGCCGCCCTGATGACGATCGCCGTCGGCGGCGTCTATTCAATCAAGGGGATGACCGGCATTCGTGTCGTGGACATGAAGCTGCCGGACGCCTTTCGAGGTGCCCATCCCGGTCCGCAGTTCGGGATCGAGGGCAGCCGGCGTCTGACGGGCGTCGAGAAGCGCCCGATCATCGGAACCATCGTCAAGCCGGCCCTCGGGCTGCGTCCGCACGAGACTGCCGAGCTTGTGGGCGAATTGATCGAGTCAGGTGTCGACTTCATCAAGGACGACGAGAAGCTGATGAGCCCCGCCTATTCGCCGCTTGCCGAGCGTGTGGCGGCGATCATGCCCCGCATCCTCGATCACGAGCAGAAGACGGGCAAGAAGGTGATGTACGCTTTCGGCATCTCGCATGCCGACCCTGACGAGATGATGCGCAATCACGATCTCGTCCTGAAGGCGGGTGGCAATTGCGCCGTCGTCAACATCAATTCGATCGGCTTCGGCGGCATGAGCTTTCTTAGGAAGCGCTCGGGGCTGGTTCTGCATGCTCACCGCAACGGCTGGGACGTCCTGACGAGGGATCCCGGCGCCGGCATGGACTTCAAGGTCTATCAGCAATTCTGGCGCCTTCTCGGCGTTGACCAGTTCCAGATCAACGGTATCCGGATCAAATACTGGGAGCCGGACGAAAGCTTCGTCGAATCGTTCAAAGCCGTCAGCGCACCGCTTTTCGACTCCTCCGACTGTCCCTTGCCGGTTGCTGGTTCCGGCCAGTGGGGCGGGCAGGCGCCGGAGACCTACCAGCGGACAGGTCGCACGACGGATCTGCTTTACCTCTGTGGCGGCGGCATCGTCAGCCATCCGGGTGGACCGGCGGCCGGCGTACGCGCGGTGCAGCAGGCCTGGCAGGCTGCCGTCGCCGACATACCGCTTGAGGAATATGGGAAGGACCACCCCGAACTTGCGGCTTCGCTTGCAAAGTTTGGCGGCGGCAAGGAGTAACCAGAATGAGCAGCCCCCTCGTCAGCTATTATGGCGATGATTTCACCGGTTCGGCCGACGTGATGGAATCGCTCGCCTCGAACGGCGTCGAGACGGTCCTGTATCTCGGGATCCCGAGCGCCGGCATCCTTGAGCGATTCAAGGATTGCCGTGGGATCGGCATTGCCGGAACCTCTCGCAGCGAGACGCCGGAATGGATGCAGGAGCACCTCGTTCCGGCCTTTGGCTGGCTGAAGGCGCTCGGAGCGGCGGTCTGCCATTACAAAGTCTGCTCCACCTTCGATTCCAGCCCGCGCGTAGGCAACATCGGCAAGGCGATCGAGATCGGCAAGGCCCTGTTCGATCAGCCGACGGTGCCGGTAATCGTCGGCGCTCCGCAGCTGCGGCGCTACACCGCCTTCGGCCATCTCTTCGCCGCCTATCAGGGGCAGGTCTACCGCATCGACCGCCATCCGGTGATGAGCCGCCATCCGGTCACGCCGATGGACGAGGCCGACCTTTCGCTGCATCTCGGAAAGCAGACGAGCCTCCCCGTCGCGCTCGCCGATCTGGCGACGATCATGGCTCCCGACGCCGACGCGCGTGTCGACGCGATCGTTGCCGGTGATGCCGGCATCCTCATCCTGGATGTGGATTCGGCCGAGTCCCAGGCAGCGGCGGGCCGACAATTGTGGCGGCTCAAGCAGGACGGCGGCTATTTCGTCGCTGGGTCTTCCGGGGTCGAATATGCCTTGCTCAGCGATTGGCGCCAGAGCGGCGTCATCGGCAACCCGGTCGAATTTGCCGAGCCCGGCGCGGTCGAGCGGTTGGCCGTCGTGTCCGGCAGCGTATCGCCGACGACCGAAAGGCAAATCCGCACGGCGATCGCAGACGGGTTCCAGGGCATCGACCTCGACCCCGTCTCGCTCGTCGGCGAGAGCGGCGACAGGGCTATCGAGGAAGCCGTGGCGTCGGGCCTCGAGGGGCTGAAGGCAGGGCGCAGCGTTCTCCTGCACACCGCGCTCGGACCATCGGCCGACCGCGGATCGGAAATCGACCACCTGCCGGGCGCCCGCCATCGGCTCGGTCAGGCGCTGGGAACGATCCTTCGCCGCCTCGTCGAGGTAGAAGGTCTCTCGCGCGCCGTCATCGCCGGCGGCGACACGTCGAGCCATGCCCTGAAGGAACTGCGCGTCGAGGCTTTGACGACGCTTCTGCCGCTGCCCCAGACGCCGGGTTCTCCGCTTTGCACCGCCCATGGCAGCCATGCCCCGACGGACGGCCTGCAGATCGCGCTGAAGGGCGGTCAGATCGGCACGGACGGCTATTTCGCGCAGATCCGCGACGGAAGGAGAGGTTGAACGAGAAACTTGGCACGGCGGCCCGGCTGCATCCGCCGGGACGCCTTAACTTTACCGCGCATGTGATGGCATGGTGATTGACTCATCATACCAGTTGCGCTACCAAATCTAAAACACCTTGAGGTGAGGAAACATGACTGCAATTGCTCTCTTCGGCGCCGGCGGCAAAATGGGTTACCGGCTCGCCAAGAACCTGAAAGGCTCGCGTTTTGACGTGCGCCATGTCGAGGTCAGCGACGCCGGCAAGGCGCGCTTGAAAGACGATCTCGGCCTTTCCTGCGTCCCTGCCGATGATGCGCTGAACGGTGCCCAGGTCGTGATCCTGGCGGTGCCGGACACGGCGATCGGCAAGGTTGCGGCCGGCATCGTCGACAAGCTGAAGCCCGGCACGATGGTCGTGGCGCTCGACGCAGCAGCCCCGTTTGCCGGCCACCTGCCCGAGCGCGCCGACCTCACCTACTTCGTCACGCACCCCTGCCACCCGCCGATCTTCAACGACGAGACGGATCCGGCCGCCAAGCGTGACTTCTTCGGCGGCATCGCGGCCAAGCAGCACATCGTCTCCGCCCTGATGCAGGGTCCGGAAGAGGCCTATGCGCTCGGCGAGGAAATTGCCAAGGTCATCTGGGCGCCGGTCATGCGCTCGCATCGCGTCACGGTCGAACAGATGGCGATGCTCGAGCCGGGCCTGTCGGAAACCGTCTGCGCCTCGCTCCTGGTTGTCATGCGCCAGGCGATGGACGAATGCGTCCGCCGCGGCGTTGCCAAGGAAGCCGCCCGCGACTTCCTGCTCGGCCATATGAACGTGCTCGGCGCGGTCATATTCGAAGAGACGCCCGGCGTTTTCTCGGATGCCTGCAACAAGGCCATCGAGTTCGGCATCCCCGCGCTGATGCGCGACGACTGGAAGAACGTTTTCGAACCTCAGGAGATCGCCGAAAGCATTCGTCGCATCACCTGATGCCCTCGGGAGGGGCTTTGGCCCCTCCCCTTTTTCGCCCCGATGAGGACGGGGCTGGACGTTTCATACTGGGAGGAAAACCATGAAACTGACCCGCAGACTGACCCTTGCAGCTTTTGCCGGTGCGTTGGCGCTCGGCACCGCGATGCCGGCCTACGCCGCCGACCTGATCGCCATCATCACCCCCTCGCACGACAACCCGTTCTTCAAGGCCGAAGCCGTCGGCGCCGAGGCGCGCGCGAAGGAACTCGGTTACGAGACACTCGTCCTCGTGCATGACGACGACGCCAACAAGCAGTCGCAGCTGATCGATACCGCCATCGGCCGCGGCGCCAAGGCGATCATCCTCGACAACGCCGGTTCGGAAGCCTCCATCGCCGCCGTTCAGAAGGCGAAGGACGCGGGTGTTCCGTCGTTCCTGATCGATCGCGAGATCAACGCCACCGGCATCGCCGTATCGCAGATCGTCTCCAACAACTACCAGGGCGCCCAGCTCGGTGCCGAGGAATTCGTCCGCCTGATGGGCGAGAAGGGCAACTACGTCGAGCTGCTCGGGCGCGAAGCCGATCTCAACGCCGGTATCCGCTCCAAGGGCTACCACGACATCATCGACGAATATCCGGATATGAAGATGGTCGCCCAGCAGTCGGCCAACTGGAGCCAGACGGAAGGCTACTCCAAGATGGAGACCATCCTGCAGGCCAACCCGGACATCCAGGGCGTCATCGCCGGCAACGACACGATGGCCATGGGCGCGATCGCCGCGCTCCATGCAGCCGGTCGCAAGGACGTCATCGTCGTCGGCTTCGACGGCTCCAACGACGTGCGCGACTCGATCAAGGCCGGCGGCATCAAGGCCACCGTCCTGCAGCCGGCCTATGCGCAGGCGCAGATGGCTGTCGATCAGGCAGACACATACATCAAGACCGGCAAGGGGCCGGCCGAAGAAAAGCAGCTGAT
Organism: Pseudomonadota bacterium; assembly: GCA_023404095.1. Taxonomy (GTDB): domain Bacteria; phylum Pseudomonadota; class Alphaproteobacteria; order Rhizobiales; family Rhizobiaceae; genus Mycoplana. The sequence continues at coordinate 16,566 of JAEYDD010000026.1, forward strand.
GGATTGCGTGCTGATCAACGCCGACAATGCCGATCAGCTCGAGACCTTCGCGCTGAAAGACTAAATCCTCCCAGGATAGGCTGCGGGGTGGAGCGATCCACCTCGCGGCCGCATATTTTATGACGGAGTGAGTTTCCATGCCATTCATCCGGACTGGGACGCTGACCGCTATGGTCGCGCTCGCGCTGGCTTTGTCGGCTTGCAAGATCATCAAGACGCCGACGGCGGAAGAAGCGGCCGAAGCCGCAAGCGGCGGGTTCAATCCCGAACGGCAGGCAAGCGAGCTCTGGGAGCCGAAGGTGCTCCCCTACCTTGACCAGCGAGCTGGCAGCTTCCAGGACGTCGCAGCGCTGGCGGGCAGCGATGCCGCTGCTGCAGGCGCCAAGTACGGTCACAAGGAAGAACAGGGCAGTGCGCCGTGGACGTTTGCGGCCAAGGTGTCGGGCACCGTCGTCAAGGCCGAGACGAAATCACGCGCTGCCTACCTCGACACCGATATCGATGGTGACGGAAAAGCCGATGTGCGCATCCAGATCGGACCGGTCATCAAGGGCACGGCAATCCGCGATAGCCTGAACTTCGTCAATTTCAACGAGTTCAAGAACCAGATCCAGTGGGCGGAATTCGGCAAGGCCTTCAACAACCATCTGAACGCCGTGACGCTGGACAAGCTCCCGCGCGAAGGGCTGGAGGGCAGCAAGGTCGAAGCCGTGGGCGCTTATCCGCTGCCGGCGAAGGGACAACTGCCGCTTCTGACGCCGGCGACAATCACGATCGGGAACTGAGATGGCGGAGATCGAGGAAGGGGACATCATCCTCAAGCTGGACGACGTGACGAAGGTCTATTCCGGTATCGTCGCCGTCAAGCATGCAAACCTTGCCCTGCGTCGCGGCGCCGTGAACGTGCTGGTCGGCGAGAACGGCGCGGGCAAGTCGACGCTGATGCGCATGATCGCAGGCGTGGAGAAGCCTTCGCTCGGCCGCATCCTGCTGGACGGCAAGGAGGTTGAGTTCAATTCGCCTGCCGATGCCCAGAAGCACGGCATCGGCATGGTGTTCCAGGAGCTCAACCTGTTCGGAAACCTGTCCGTCGCCGAGAACATCTTCGCCACCCGCGAGATCATGCGCGGCGTGCGCGGCATCGACCACAAGGCGCAGGTGGAGCGGGCCAACCACTTCCTCGACAAGCTGGACGCGGGCATCAGCGCCGATACGATGGTCGAGGACCTGCCGATCGGGCAGCAGCAATTGGTCGAAATCGCGAAGGCCATATCCCTCGACACCCGCATTCTCATCCTCGATGAGCCCACGTCCGCGCTGTCGGCGGCCGAAGTCGACATCCTCTTCAAGGTCATTGGTGAGCTCAAGGCGCAAGGTGTGGCGATCGTCTATATCTCGCACCGGCTGGAAGAGCTGATGCGTATCGGTGACTACATCACCGTGCTGCGCGACGGCCAGATCACCGGCCAGGCGATGGTGAAGGACATCGACACCAAGTGGATCGTCCGGTCGATGATCGGTTCGGACGCCAAGGACTTCGCCAAATCGATTGATCACAAGCTGGGTGGTGAGGCTTTTCGCGCCGACGACATCAGCCTGCCGCGCAAGACAGGCGGCCTTGCCGTCGACCACCTCTCGATTTCAGTTCGTGCCGGCGAGGTGCTCGGCATCTACGGCCTGATGGGGGCCGGACGCAGCGAGTTCTTCGAATGCGTCATGGGGCAGCATCCGCACTCCACCGGCCGGATCTTCGTCGGCGGCAAGGAGGTCATCGAGCGCGACACGCCGGCGCGGATCAAGCGCGGCCTGGCGCTTATCCCGGAAGACCGCCAGCGCGAGGGGCTTGTACAGGTGCTCTCCATCGCGGCAAATCTCACGCTTGCGAGTCTGCAGAAGCTTACCCGTTTCGGCTTTCACATCAGCGGCCAGCGCGAGCAGGCCGCCATCAGGGAAGCCATCAACGACCTCTCGATCAAGGCGCCGAACCCGGATTTCGACGTCACTTCCATGTCCGGCGGCAACCAGCAGAAGGTGGTGATCGGCAAGGCGCTGATGACCAATCCGAAGGTCTTGCTGATGGACGAGCCGAGCCGCGGCATCGACGTCGGTGCCAAGGCGGACGTCTTCCGCACCATGCGTCGCCTCGCAGGCGAAGGCCTCGCCATCCTGTTTTCGACATCCGACCTCGAAGAGGTCATGGCGCTCTCCGACCGTATCGCGGTTATGAGCAACGGTAAGATCACCAAGGTCATCGATCGGGCGGAGGCTACCGAGGAGATGATCGTCAAGGCTGCATCGGAAGGCCATAAATCGACAAGGGAATTCGCCTGATGACCACGGTAACCACGACCCAGAACGCCCAAGGAGGCGACGGCGGCTCGATGCTGCTGACGCTGATGAAGCTGCGCACCTTCATCGCGCTTTTCGCCGTCATCGCGTTCTTCTCCATCTTCGCCCCGAACTTCCTGTCGACGGCGAACATCATCCTCATGTCGAAGCACGTGGCGCTGAACGCCTTCCTCGCCATGGGAATGACTTTCGTCATCATCACCGGCGGCATCGACCTTTCGGTCGGCTCGATCGTCGGCCTGTGCGGCATGGTGGCAGGCGGCCTCATCCTCCACGGCATTGACCTCCAGATCGGGTACACGGTCTATTTCAACATCGTCGAGGTGGCGATCATCACGCTTCTGGTCGGCGTAGCGATCGGCGCGGTCAACGGCCTTCTGATCACTAAGCTCAACGTTGCACCGTTCATTGCGACGCTCGGCACGCTCTATGTCGCGCGCGGCTTCGCGCTGCTGTCGTCGGACGGCCAGACCTTCCCGAACCTCGTCGGCAACCCGGATCTCGGAACGACCGGCTTTGCCTTCCTCGGATCCGGCCGCATCTTCGGCCTGCCCGTGTCGGTCTGGATCCTCGTCGTCGTCGCGCTTGCCGCCGCCTATATCGCGAAATACACGCCGATCGGCCGCCAGATCTTTGCCGTCGGCGGCAATGAACGCGCCGCCCGCATGTCCGGCATCAAGGTCGACCGGGTGAAGATGTTCGTTTACATGTTCTCCGGCTTCTGCGCCGCGATCGTCGGCATCGTGATTTCCTCAGAACTGATGGCGTCGCATCCGGCGACCGGCAACTCGTTCGAGCTCAACGCCATTGCGGCGGCCGTACTCGGCGGCACCTCGATGTCGGGCGGACGCGGTACCATAGGCGGCACGATCATTGGTGCCTTCGTCATCGGCATCCTGTCTGACGGCCTGGTGATGATGGGCGTATCCTCCTTCTGGCAGATGGTCATCAAGGGTATCGTCATCATCGTCGCCGTCGTCGTGGACCAGGCGCAGCGCCGTCTGCAGCAGCGGGTCGCGTTGATGCAACTCGCCAAGAAGGACTGAGCGCATGGCAGTATTACGTGGTGCCCTCGTCGGCTGCGGCTTCTTTGCCGTCAACCAGATGCACGCCTGGGTGGATGTCGCGCACGCGGAAATTGTGGCGATCTGCGACCGCGATCCCGAACGGCTGAGGCTCGTCGGCGATCAGTTCAGCATCAAGCGTCGGTACAGTGACGCAGCCGAGATGTTCGCCGACGGCGGTTTCGATTTCGTCGATATCGCCACCACCGTCCAGAGCCACCGCGCCCTGGTGGAGATGGCAGCGGCGCAAAGGATTCCCGCGATCTGCCAGAAGCCGTTCGCCAAGACGCTGGCGGACGCAAAGGCGATGGTCGCCGCCTGCAAGGCTGCGCGCGTGCCTCTGATGGTGCATGAGAACTTCCGCTGGCAGACCCCGATACAGGCGGTACGCAAGGCGCTCGACGCGGGTGCGATCGGGGAGCCGTTCTGGGGCCGCTTCTCTTTCCGTTCCGGCTTCGACGTCTTTTCCGGCCAACCCTATCTTGCCGAGGGCGAGCGCTTCATCATCGAGGATCTCGGCATCCATACGCTCGATATCGCGCGCTATATCCTCGGCGATGTGACGAGCCTGACGGCGCGGACGCGGCGGGTCAACCCGAGGATCAAGGGCGAGGACGTGGCGACGATCCTGCTCGACCACGAAAACGGTGCAACCTCCGTCGTCGACGTCAGCTATGCAACAAAGCTCGGCACGGAGCCCTTTCCCGAAACGCTTGTCGAACTTGACGGCACGAACGGAACCATAAGGCTGTCGCAGGGATACAGACTGGAGATCACCAATACGGACGAGACGTCCGTTTACGACGTTTCGCCGAAGCTTCTCTCCTGGGCCTCGCGGCCCTGGCACAACATCCAGGAGAGCGTCTTTGAAATCCAGCAGCACTGGGTCGAACGCCTGAGGGGCGGCGGCGAAACTTCCACTTCGGGCGCGGATAACCTCAAGACCTTCGCGCTTGTGGAGGCGGCCTATGAGAGCGCCGCATCGGGCAGTCTGGTCGATATCGAAGCGATGCTGAAATGACTGCGGATCCGTTCGAGCTCTATGGCACGAAGGAGGCGGAAAAGCCTCCGGTACGGCTTGTGGCCGGGCGGCTCGCAGCCGATCTCGCGGATGGAAACCTGCGCAGCATCACCTATGACGGCGTCGAGGTCCTGCGCGCGGTTTCCTATCTCGTGCGCGATCGCGACTGGGGAACCTACAGCCCCGGTATCGAGAATCTTTCGATCGCCGGATCGGAGGGCGGCTTCAAGGTCACCTATCGCGCGCAATGCGATGGTCCGGAGGGCACGAAGCTATCGATCGACGTGCGCATCGCCGCCAGCGAAAGTGAACTGACCTTCGAGGCAGAGGCAACCTCTCCGACCGGGTTCGAGACGAACCGCTGTGGCTTCTGCATCCTGCATCCGATCGTTGGCGTTGCAGGCAGCGCCGTTATCGTCGAGCACGTCGACGGCAGGCGCGACGAAACCCGTTTCCCCGATCTCATCGAGCCGTGGCAGCCTTTCAAGGACATGCGCGCCATTACGCATACCGTGGTTGCCGGTATTTCGGCGGAATGCCGGATGGAGGGTGATACCTTCGAGATGGAAGACCAGCGCAACTGGTCCGACGCATCCTACAAGACCTATGTCCGGCCGCTCGCTCTTCCATGGCCCTACAGAATTGAGGCGGCAGATACCGTGCGCCAGCGGATCGTGCTGGCCATCAAAGACAGGCGTGCCGCGAACGTCCCGGTAGCGAAGCAGGCATCCGGAGCCATCGTCGTCGAAGCGGGGGAACGGGCCGGCCGCATGCCGGCTATCGGCCTGGTCGTAACCCCGGAGGAAGCGGGCACGACGCTTGCCGCCCGTGCGCTTCTGACGGAGATCGCGCCGCAGGAACTGCTGTTCCATTTCGACCCCATGGCTGGTCACGGCAAGGCCGCATTATCCGATTTTGCTGATGTTGCCGCGATTCACCGCGGCCGGACGACGCTGGAAATAGCCCTCCCCTGCCGGGCACCCCCGGCCGCCGAGGCGGCAGAAATCGCAAGCCAGATGCGGGAAGCTGGCTTCCAGCCGGACGCGATCCTGATTTCGCCTGCCGTCGATCGGCAGTCGACGCCGCCGGGTAGCAAATGGCCCGAGTGCCCTCCCCTCGAGGAAGTTTATGCGGCGGCGCATGCCGCATTCCCGGGCATCCGCGTCGGCGGCGGCATGCTGAGCTATTTTACCGAGCTGAACCGCAAGCGCGTGCCCGCTGCCCCCCTGTCCTTCGTCTCCCACTGCACAAATCCGATCGTGCACGCGGCCGACGACCTCAGCGTCATGCAGACGCTGGAGGCGCTGCCCTTCATCACCCGCTCGGTAAGAGCGATTTATGGTGACAAGCCATACCGCATCGGGCCATCGACCATTCCGATGCGCCAGAACCCCTACGGCAGCCGCACGATGGACAATCCGTGTTTCGGGCGCGTCCCCATGGCGAACCGCGACCCCAGGCACAACGGGATGTTCGCGGAAGCCTTCGCACTGGGTTATGCGATCAGGGTTCTGGATGCCGACCTGGAATGCCTCACGCTTTCCGCGCTCACCGGCCCGTTCGGTCTCGTCGCACAGGACGGCGAGCCGATGCCGGCCGGAGCCACGCGTCCGCTGTTTCGGACGGTGAAGACGTTGTCAGAACTTGCCGGGAAGCCCTGGCAGCAATGCCAGTCGTCGGCGCCGTCGGACGTGCAAGCGGTGATCGCGCAATCCGACCGTGGCTCGCGCCTTCTGCTGGTCAATCTCACCGCATCCGAGCAGACTGTCGATCTCCGTGCGTTTCAGCTTGAGGCGGGAACGGAGGAGGTGCGGTTCGTGCTCGGCCCCTATGCCACCACCACCATTGCCTTGTCGGGATAGATCGGCAGGTCTCGCGCTCGTTCTTCGGCCTTGAGCGTATGAGGGTCGAGATAGGTCGGGCGGGCGTTCGCGAAGGTATCCGGCGTGACGGCCCGCTTTGCTGCTGAACATCTCGTTTGCGCCCGGTGTGAGTGCTATGGCCAAATGCGCTTGGCCCTGCTTGCCGAGTGCGCCTGTCGTTCTATTTGCTCGTGGAACGGAGGGCGCCGCATGGCAGACAGAACAAACGCATATCGCAATCTCGATGTGCCGAGCCTGCAGGGTGCGCGGCCGACCATGCCGACGCTCCTCACATTCGTCGGCGGTGTCGCGATGCTCTATCTCGCGCGCGACGTCTTCCTGCCGATAGCGATCGCGCTGCTTCTCACCTTCGCTCTCGCTCCGGTCACCACCGCCCTGCGCAGGGCTGGGTTCCCGCGCCTGCTTGCTGTGATATCGACAGCGCTCATGGCGTTTTCGCTGATAGCTGTCGTCAGCCTCGTCATCGCCCTTCAGGTGACCAACCTGGCGCGGAACATACCGGCCTACCAGTCCAATGTGGTGACGAAGATCGAGGCGATGCGCGAGGCCGGTTCAGGCACCGGAATAGTGGGGCGGGTTTCAGCGATCTTCGAGCGGATCAGCCGGGAGATGAGCCGGTCGGAAACGGAAGCGCCAGCCGGTGAGTCCGCCCCGCGTCCCGAGCCGCTACTGGTCGAGATCTACGCGCCGGATCACCCGATACAGGTTCTGACGAATTTGATCGCGCCGCTGATTGCGCCGGTTGCGATGGCCGGCCTTGTCATCGTCGTCGTCATCTTCATGCTGCTGGAGCGCGAGGACTTGCGCGACAGGTTCATCCGGCTTGTGGGTTATGGCGATCTTCACAGGACGACCGAGGCGCTGGAGGATGCGGGCACGCGCGTCGGACATTACCTGCTGATGCAACTGGTCGTGAACGTGCTCTACGGCGTTCCGGTGGCGATCGGCCTCTGGCTGATCGGAATTCCGAATGCGATACTATGGGGCCTTCTCGCCATCATATTTCGGTTTGTCCCCTATATCGGGCCGATCATTGCGATGATCTTGCCGCTGTTTCTGGCCGTTGCCGTCGATTCCGGGTGGTCGATGCTGGTCTGGACGGCGCTTCTTTTCGTCGTCATGGAACTTGTCATCAACAATGTCGTCGAGCCGACCCTCTATGGTTCGAAGACCGGCCTGTCGCCGCTTGCGATCATCGTGTCTGCGATCTTCTGGGCGTGGATCTGGGGGCCGGTGGGGCTGGTGCTGTCGACACCCTTGACTGTCTGCCTCGTCGTGCTCGGCACCCATGTTCCGCAGTTCGGCTTCCTGCAGGTGCTCTTCGGCAGCGACCCGGTGCTTGCGCCACATGCGCGGCTCTACCAGCGGCTGCTCGCGGGTGATCCGGATGAGGCCACGGATCAGGCCGAGGAGATGCTCGAAGAGGACTACCTCATCGACTACTACGACAAAGTCGCCATTCCGGCCCTGATCCTGGCGGAACGCGATCGTGCCCGTGGCGTGATGAGCGAGGAGCAGCGCCAGCGTCTGGCAGAAAGCGGTATGGCGCTGGTGGCCAACATGGGAGACATTGCCGCGCAGGAGGCGGACGACGATGACGGGGAGAGCGTTCTGACCGACGAGGAGGCGAGAGACACGGGCGCCGAGGCGCTCTCCGGGAGGGGTGCTCGCATTCTTTGCGTCGGCGGACGCGGCGAGCTCGATGATGTGACGGCGGCCATGCTGGCGCAGGTGCTTTGCGTGGAAGGGGCGGATGCGAAGGCGGAAAGCTTCCGCCAGATCGACCCCTCGCACATCCGTGCCCTGCCGGTCGCCGATCTCGACACGATCGTGCTGTGCTACCTCAATCGGGAATCGACGCGGCAGGCGCGCTTTGCAGTGCGTCGCTTCAAGCGGATCCGCGCGGGCCTGCGCGTCGGCGTTGTGATGTGGAGCGAGGCCGACGAACAGAAGAAGGACGCTTCTGCCAGCGCAGTGCCCTCAAGTGTCGCCCTCGACGCGGACTTCCTCTGCGCCGGGATGACGGAGGCGGCCATTGCAGCGCTGACGCAGGCACCTCCGGTCCCCCTGGCGCCGCCGGAGAAGGTTCGGAGCAGAAAGCGGCTTGTGCCGGAACGGGGGAAGGTGGTCAGCCTGCGGTGAGGACCCGCGTGCGGGAGGCTCTGTGCCTCTGTGCCTCTGCGGATCGCGGAAGGCAAAGGATCTGCCGCCCCTCCCCTCTTTCGTGCCCGCGCTGGGCGGCGTTTGCCGCAATGGCCTGGGTTGCGAGCGTTCCTGAGTCAGTCGATGTGAGTCGCGACGCCCGACTTGTCCGAAGGAAGCCTCGCCCTGCCAAGCGGCCAGCTTGTTCTCCCCTCCCCTTCCGGCATTTTTGTTCCGCGTTCGTTCTGGCCAGTTGGACGCGCTCTTTACTTTTCGTTTACGATAAACCGTTTGACCAGACGCGCAAATCAGTTGAAAACGGTCGCGACGGAATTTTTCCGACTTTCCTCAATTAACCGTCGGACAATCATGGACAACGTGCTCAGAGAATCTCCCGACCTGCCCTCCTCGGCTGACCGGATCATGCGCCATTCGCAGCTCCTTTCAGTACAATTGCAGAACCTCCGGCAGCAGATGTATCCGCCGGAGGCGATGAAATCGCTCCGAACGTTTTCGTCGAAGGATGCCGCCGCTTTGCTTGGCATTGCCGAATCCACCCTGCGTCAGATGTCGCTCGATGGCGAGGCGGTGATCCCGGACCGGCAGGATAACGGCCGCCGCGTCTACACGCTGCCGCAACTGAACGAGATTCGCGCCTACCTCGCCAATCGTCGACCTTCGGAGGGGCTGGATTTCCTTCCGCGCCGGCGCGCAGGAGACAAGCTCCAGGTGCTGGCGATCGCCAACTTCAAGGGCGGCTCGGCCAAGACCACCACGACGGTGCATCTGGCGCACTACCTTGCCCTGCAGGGGCTGCGGGTCCTGGCGATTGATCTCGATCCGCAGGCGTCGCTCTCGACGATGTTCGGCTACCAGCCGGAATTCGACGTGGATGCGAACCAAACCCTCTACGCAGCGATCCGCTATGACGAGAATGAGCGCGTTCCCCTCTCAGCGGTCATCCGCAGGACGTATTTCGACGGCGTCGACATCGTGCCGGGCAATCTCGAGCTAATGGAATACGAGCACGAGACCCCGCAGGCGATTGCCAAGGGCCTCTCGCGCGGCGAGGGCATGTTCTTCCGCCGGCTGAAGACGGTGCTTGCGGAGGTGGAGGACAATTACGATGTCGTGCTGATCGACGCGCCACCGCAGCTTGGCTACCTGACGCTGGGCGCGCTTTATGCGGCGACCGGTCTCCTCATTACGGTCCATCCTGCCATGCTCGATGTGGCTTCGATGAACCAGTTCCTCGCGATGACGAGCGACCTGCTCGGGGTCATCGAGGATGCCGGCGGCTCGCTGGAGCACGACTTCATCCGTTACGTTCTGACCCGCCATAATCCGCATGACGTGCCGCAGGTGAACGTGGTAGCGCTGCTGCGATCCCTGTTCGGCCAGGACGTGCTGGCTGCTTCGGTGGTCGATACGACGGCGATCGCAAGTGCGGGACTGGAGAAGAAGAGCCTGTACGAGATGACTCGCGGAAGCGTCGGTCGTGATACGCTCAACCGTGCGCTCGAGTCGGTCGATGCCGTCAACGCCGAAATCTTCCGCCACATCAAGACAGTCTGGGGACGCAAATGAACAGCGCCAGTGATCGCTCCAAGAGAATGAAAGCCATGTTCGGGGGGATCAACCCCGAGGATCTTGCCGCTACCGTGGCGCCCTCCCCGCTGTCGCAGGCCGGCCGTCGTGTCTCTTCCGGCGCCGTGCGCTCGATGCAGGACTCCTTTTCGGCGATCGAAGACGAGAACACGCGCCTGCGCGACCAGCTTGCCGCCTCCGAGGCGGTTGTGGAGATCGCGCCGGATCAGATCGAGCCATCCTTCGTGCGCGATCGGATGGAGGATCAGGTGGACCCCGGTCTTGCCGATCTCGTGCGCAGTATCGGCGAGCATGGGCAGCAGGTGCCGATCCTCGTCCGTCCGCATCCCGCTGCGAGCGGTCGCTACCAGATTGCCTATGGCCATCGCCGCTGGAAGGCCGCAGGCCAGCTGAACCGTGCAGTCAAGGCGATCGTCCGGCCGCTTTCCGACGACGCGCTGGTTATTGCGCAAGGCAAGGAAAACAGCGAACGCAAGGATCTGTCCTTCATCGAGCAGGCGCTGTTTGCTCAGGAGCTGAAGGAGCGCAGCTTCGACCGTCAGACGATCGCAGCCGCCCTGGGCCGCAGCGAGGACAAGGGGTTGGCCTACATCTCGATCCTGACCTCGCTGGCGAGCACCCTGTCGCTGGAGATCGTTCGCAAGATCGGGCCTGCGCCGAAGACGGGGCGCCCGAAATGGGAAAGGCTGGCGGCGCATTTTTCCGACCGCAAGCTTCCGGCCGCGCGTTCCTCAGCGGCCAATGGGCTGATGTCTTCCGAAAAGTGGCTCGCTGCCGACAGTGACGCGCGCTTCTCGATGCTGCTGTCGCTGCTGGATGCAAAGGAGAAGCCGGTGCCCGCCCGGAGCATCATCAAGGGTGGGGCAGGGCAGGAGGCCGTGACGATCGAGCGGGCGGGACAGGTGACCCGCTTCGCCGTGGACGAACGCCAGAATCCGGGCTTTGCGGAATGGCTTGCCCAGGAGCTTCCGTCGCTTGTGACGCGCTTCGAGCAGGAGCGCGGCTGAAGACATGCGGGCGAGGGGAGCCCTCCTCGCCCGCTCTGACTCCGATTCCGCCGACCGGCACAAGGGCTGAGTCCGCAAAACGCACCTATTCCACTGAAAATAAAGCGAAAAATTCCGCGGCGTTTCAACTGTAACACCAAGAGCCCCCGCAACTGGCCGATCGGGGTGTAAACGGCCTCTCCCGGCGCTTTCTTCAGGCGTCCGCCTGACCAGCGGCACGCGCGAATTGCGACAGTCACGTGTCTTCATGTGGATACCAAGGTCTTGAATTTTCTTACTAATCGATTTGATATCGTTTCAATCGATTTGGGTTAAACTGTTTTGCCGGGAGGGCTGTTGCAAGGCCCGTCGCTTCTGTGATTAGTGCCAAGCAACTTGGTAATCCGTTTGGAAAAGGGAGATACGGAATGGCGTTGATTACAATGCGGCAGTTGCTCGATCATGCTGCGGAGAACGATTACGCACTGCCTGCGTTCAACGTGAATAACCTCGAATACATCCAGGCCGTGATGCGCGCCGCCGACGCGACCGATTCACCGGTGATCCTGCAGGCAAGCCGCGGTGCACGTGCCTATGCCGGCGACGCCTTCCTGCGTCACCTCATCCTGGGTGCGGCCGAAGAGTATCCGCATATTCCCGTCTGCCTTCATCTCGACCACGGCGATCAGCCTTCGACCTGCATCTCGGCGATCACGAACGGCTTCACGTCGGTGATGATGGACGGATCGCTGCTGGCCGACGGCAAGACCGTGGCAAGCTACGAATACAATGTCGACGTCACTGCCGAAGTGGTGAAGATAGCCCATGCGGCTGGTGTCTCCGTCGAGGGCGAGCTTGGGTGTCTCGGCAACCTCGAGACCGGCGCCGGCGACAAGGAAGACGGCCACGGCTTCGAGGGCAAGCTGTCGCGCGAGGAACTGCTGACCGATCCGGAGCAGGCGCTGGACTTCGTCAGCAAGACCGGCGTCGATGCTCTGGCCGTCGCCATCGGCACAAGCCACGGCGCCTACAAGTTCACACGCGAGCCGGACGGCGAGATCCTCTCGATCGAGACGATCGCCAGGATCAATAAGAAGTTGCCGAACACGCATCTCGTCATGCACGGATCGTCTTCCGTTCCGAAGGAGCTGCAGGATCTGTTCAACAGCTATGGCGGCCAGATGAAGCCGACCTGGGGCGTGCCGGTCTCCGAGATCCAGAAGGCGATCCCGCTCGGCGTGCGCAAGGTCAACATCGATACGGACCTGCGCCTGGCGATGACAGGCACGATCCGCAAGAACTTCACCGAGGCTCCGGACAATTTCGACCCGCGCAACTACCTGAAGCCGGCAACCGCGCTGATGGCGGAGGTTTGCAAGGAACGCTTCGAAGCCTTCCGGACGGCCGGCAAGGCCTCGAAGATCCGCGTGAAGCGGCTGCCGGATATGGCGAAGTTCTACGCGTCTGCCAAGTAAGCGTACGCGCGATGAAGAGGAGAGGCAGGGTCTCCCTGCCTCTTCAGCATGCCTCCCTCCCGGCGGCCTCTTCGGGCCGCGGCGGGGGGCTCAGAGGGAGGGCGTGGTGGTTCCCGACGCTGCCCAAGATACCACGGCGCAGCACGACGGCTGTGCGCTTGCCAAACGTCCGGCGGCCCAGACTATGGTTAACGGTCGGTAGTGAAAGAGATTCTTTGATTATCTTTCATAACTGCCCGGCGTACGCATTAAATCAATGTGTTAACCATTCATACAGTTCTATCGTCTTGCTCCAAAATAGTGGGTGGGAACTACCCTGTGATGTTTCGCTGACGCATGAGCCGACGAGCGATGCGCCCGGGAGTCGCGATGACGCGCCAGTGGTGTGGCGAGATCGGTGGAGAGCGCTGGGTGAAGGATCGCCTCGCAGCCGGTCAGGCGTGGACGGCGGCCACCAGTCGGCGGCAGGCGTCGATCAGGTTGGGTTCCTGAAGCAGCGCCCCTCCGATGAGGTACATCACGTCGGCGCCGTAGGCATCGCGCATTTCGGGCACACGGGCGAAGGTCATGCCGCCGCCCGGGGCGGGGACGATAGCCTTCCGGCCACCCATCTTCACCCCGCAGGCGGCTGCGATTGAAAGACACTCTTCGCGGGTAAAACCGAAGCGGCCGCCGAAATTCGGGTAGATCACCGCGTCAGCGCCCATCAGGCGGTGCAACGTGCCGTAGAAGGTGCGGTGCGAAAAGCCGCAATCGGGAGAAACCACGTTGGCGCCGGAAAAGGCCGGATGCGAGACAATCGGCAGGGTGAAATCCGGATCGGCGGCAAGCGCGCGCACGACATCGTAACCGGCAAGCGCCGGCGCGAGCATGACGCCGCCGGCGCCGCATTCTTGCGCCTGCTTTGCCCGCTCGATGACGGCCGGCGCCGGACCGGTGATGTTGGGAACGAAGCTCGCCCGGCCACCGCTCTTCACATTTGCCTCGCCGACGGCATCGATGCAGGCTTTCAGCCGCTCGTCGAACGGCGCGGTCTTCTGGTCCACGAGGCCATGGTCGTCCTTGACATAATGCATGCCGCCCAGCGCGAAATCGTGTGCGAGGCGGGCAAGTGCGACGGTTGGCAAGCCCACCGGCTTGATCGCCGACATCAGCAACGGTTCCTTGTCGATGCCGGCGCGCGCGCGCAGACCGGCGATGCCGTGGCGAGGGCCATTGCACAGAGCAAGCAAGCCCGGAGAGAGGCCGATATCCTCGACCTTGAGACCCGGCTTGATGGAACTGTTGCCGAAGACGATGTTGAGGAACTGCAGAAAGTCCCCGCCGACATCATCCTCCGAATAGGAGATGGTCGCGAGATGGCCCGGGCGGCCGGCCGAGTCCTTTTGCAGATTTTCCAGCCGGCCGAGAATTTCGTCTTCGACGTAGCCTTTCGGGACTGCGCTCCGCGGGATTTCCACGGTCTGCTCCAGCGCGATATCCAGTGCCCGCGCCTTCGCCTCCGGCTCGTCGGCGGCACGCACAAAATACGTGACTGTGAAGCGCGGTGCCATCAGAGCGCCTCGGCTTTCTGTGCGGAATGCACGTGGTCAAGGCGAACCTCTGCCAGTTCCTCCTCACCGATGGCGAGCGGCCTGTCGAGGAGGGTTTCGATGGCGGCGACGAGCGCGCCGGCATCGAGCCCGTATTTCTTCATGAGATAGGGTTTCGAGGCGCCATGGGCGAAGGTGTCGTTCAGGCCGAGGCGCTTGAGGCGGATGCCGAGCCCTTCTTCCGCGAGGATTTCGGCGACCATCGAACCGAGGCCGCCGACGATGGTGTGGTTCTCCAGGGTGACGACGCCCTTCTTGCCGCGCGCGGCTTTCAGGAGGCCGTCCCGGTCGAACGGCTTTAAAGTCGATGCATGCAGATGGTGGATGCCGACACCGCGTGCCGCGATCGGCCCGGTGGCGCGCAACGCCTCTTCCGTGCATACGCCGGAGGAGACGACAAGGATGTCGTCGCCTTCCGAGAGCGTGCGCAGCCTGTTGAATTCGAAGGGAGTCGCGAAGAGACGGGGCACTTCGCCGCGCAGGACGCGCACATAAACCGGGCCGTCGATGCTGTCGGCGACTTTGAGCACGGTCTCGACTTCCGTCGCATCGCCCGTTTCGAGGATCGTCATGTTCGGTACGGCGCGCAGCACGGCGATGTCCTCGATCGCCTGGTGCGTGATGCCGCCGGGCGTGGTGATGCCGGGTAGGAACCCCATCAGCCTGACCTTGCGGTTGGAATAGGCGATGGAATTGATCAACTGGTCGTAGGGCCGGCGGTAGAGGAAGACCGAGAAGGTATGGATGAACGGACGGTATCCCTGCATGGCGAGGCCGCCGGCGAAGGAGAGCATGTTCTGCTCGGCCATGCCCAGCGACAGGAACTGTTCGGGATGCCGGTCTCGAAATCCATCGACTTCGCAAGACGAGGTGAGGTCGGCGGAGAGGCAGAGCACCTCGGGCCGTGCCGTGGCGAAGGCCTCGAAGGCCCTGGCATAGGGGCGGTTGACGATTTCGACCATGGTCAGGCCCCTTCCATCGCGGTGGGATCGATGCCGAGTTCGGCGGCGAGCGCGTCTCGCATTTCCAGCCGTTCGTCCGTGCTTTTGAAGCGGACATAGTGCAGGCGCGGAAAACGCTTCTTCAGGAACGCCATGCCCTGATAGGGCGAGGTGTTGGCGAGGATGACCAGCGGCTTTCCGGCTTCGGCGCTTTCGGCTGCGGCACGCAGCGCGCTGAGATCATGACCATCCACCGAGCGGCACGTGACACTGAAGGCGGAAACGCGTGCGGCGAGATCACCGAGATCGAGCACCGAGGACATGGCGCCATCGCATTGCTGGCGGTTCACGTCGACGATGACGCGGATGTTGTCGATCCTGTGATGGCTCATCGCCGCAAGGCATTCCCAGGTCTGGCCTTCCTGGAATTCGCCGTCGGACATATAGACCCAGACCTTGCCGGGCTCCTTCCTCCTCAACCGGGCCCAGGCGACGCCCGACGCCATGGAGAGGCCCTGCGCCAGAGAGCCCGTTGTCACTTCCATGCCGGGGCTGTGCTCTGCCCCGATCATCTCGACCGAGCCGCCGTCCTTGTTGAAGTGATCGAGCGCATGTTCATCCATGCGGCCGGTCTCGATCAGCGCGGAATAGATGACGAGCGCATAGTGGGCGGGCGAGATGAAGAAACGGTCGTATTCCGGCCCGACCGGGCCGTGGTAGCCAGCACCCGTGAAGGCATTAGGATTGTGCGCGGAAGGCACGCCGCCAAAGGGCAGCGGCACCTTCGGCAGGGTGGACTCGCCCAGATGAAGCAACTCGTTATAGAGCAGGGCAAGGCTCTCGGCGGCCGAGCAGGCCTGGCTGAGATAGCCGCCATTGTGCTTCATCGTGTGGAAGAACACGCGCCGGCGAATGCCGAGCGCGATATCCTCGGTGGATTTTTCGTTGGGCAGGCTCATCGTCTCAGCTCCGTTCCGGGAAGAGCGCCTTCAGGCCTTCGGCTGACGGGGTGGCGATCCCGCGCTCCGTGATGAGGCCGGTGATCAGGCGTGCGGGCGTCACGTCGAAGGCGGGGTTGGCGGCGGGGCTTCCCTCCGGCGAGATGCGCACGCTGGCAATCGAGCCGTCGGCGGCGCGGCCCTGTACGAAACTCACCTCGTCGGCGGTGCGTTCCTCGATCGGGATTTCCTTGATGCCGTCATGCACCGTCCAGTCGATGGTGGGCGAGGGGAGCGCGACATAGAATGGCACGCCGTTGTCGCGGGCGGCGAGCGCCTTGAGGTAAGTCCCGATCTTGTTGCAGACGTCGCCGTTCGCCGTCGTGCGATCTGTGCCGACGATTACCATGTCGATATCGCCATGCTGCATGAGATGCCCGCCGGCATTGTCGACGATCAGCGTGTGCGGAACGCCATGGCCGTTCATTTCCCAGGCGGTAAGATAGGCTCCCTGATTGCGCGGCCGGGTTTCATCGACATAGACGTGGACCGGAATGCCTTCTTCGGCGGCCATGTAGATCGGCGCCGTCGCGGTGCCATAGTCGACGGTCGCAAGCCAGCCGGCGTTGCAATGCGTAAGGATGCGGACGGGCTCGCCGGGCTTCTTTTTGGATGCGATCTTGCGGATGACATCGAGGCCGTTCGCGCCAATGGCGCGGTTGAGTTCGACATCTTCGTCGGCGATCTCGGCGGCGCGACTGTAGGCGGCGGCCGCTCGCTCAGCCTCCGGCAGCTTTCGAAGGTGCTCGCGCATGGCGTTCAGCGCCCAGCGCAGGTTGATGGCGGTAGGCCGGGTTTCGTTCAGCTCTTCCCAGGTGGAATTTAGATGTGCGTCGGATGGATCCGTCGCCATGGCGATCGCAACGCCATAGGCGGCGGTGACGCCGATCAGGGGCGCGCCGCGCACCCACATGTCCCTGATGGCGACCGCAACGTCGTCCACGGTCTTCAGCGTGACGACACGGAATTCGTGCGGCAGCCAGCGCTGGTCGATGATGTCGACGGAGCGGCCGTCTTCGTTCAGCCAGATCGTATGGTAGTGGCGTTCTCCGACTTTCACGCGAGAATCTCCTTTTCAAGACGCTCCGCCGTCTCGCGGATGTTCCGGAGGCTGTGGATGCGCTGCCGGTTGACGGCCAGGTGACGCCCGAGCTTAAGGGCCTTGCTTTCGCAGGACGCACGGCGGTCGGGGTCGGCGATGGTTTCGAAATCCGCATTGTGGGCAAGGCCGAGGATGCGGCGGTGGATCTCGATGCCGGCAAAGCCCAGCATCTCGCGCCAGATCTCGTCGATGACGATGTCGAGCGCTTGTTCGGAGGCAAGCGGGTCCCGGCGGTCCTCGAAGAGGCTTGCCTGGTAGAGGATGCCCCGGCGTTCGGTGCGCCAGAGGTTGGCGAATTCGGCGCGGAACGTCTCCCACAGCGTGTCGATCGTGTCGAGCAGGTAGGCGCGCATGCTGTCGCGCGCGCCGGGTGAAGCCTCGTGCCCGGCCTGCGAAAAATAGCTCATCCAGAAATTGGCGATCAGCATGCCGACGTCGAAGCTGATCGGGCCGTAGAAGGCGAACTCCGGATCGATGACGCGCGTCTCTTCGTCCGTCACCATGACGGAACCGGTATGCAAATCGCCATGGCAGAGCGTTTCGGCCTTGGCGGAGAACAGGTGTTTCAATCGTTGCGCCTCGACCTTGAGGTCGCGGTCGGCGCGCAGTTCCGCAACCAGCGGGTCGAGCTGGGGCGTCGTATGGCGATTGAGGGACGCTTCGAAATAGGGATCGGA
Source organism: Pseudomonadota bacterium (assembly GCA_023404095.1). Lineage (GTDB taxonomy): Bacteria > Pseudomonadota > Alphaproteobacteria > Rhizobiales > Rhizobiaceae > Mycoplana. Next base: position 34,404 of record JAEYDD010000026.1, read on the forward strand.
GAAGACGAGATTCTCGGTGATGTCGCAGAGTTCGACGTTGTCTGAAAACAACGCCACATCCGCCTTCTTCTCCCGCGTCGCCATCGAGAGGTCGGAGCCGCGGAACAGCGTTCGGGCGACGAACAGGCCGAGATCGCGGCCGATCTTCGGAAGTTCGCGCCCGTCGATCAACGCGCGGCGCAGGATGACGTGTGGCGTCAGGTACTCCATCACGATGATGGCCTGGGCCTCGTCGAAGAACAGGATTTCGGGAACCATGCCCGGGTCGCGCTCGCCCTGGCGCTTCAGCGCGTGATACTCGAAGAAGGAACGCTTGAGCGGCAGCGGCCAGCTCTCGCCGACGAGGCGGACATAGGGCAGTGCCTGCTTGACGATCACTGCCCCCGTCTCGCCCGTCACGATGAAGACGAGATTGAGGTTGCCGTCACCGACTTCCTTGATGCTCCAGCGGGACGAATCGTCGCCTATCTTCTCTTTCAGGGCGGCGTGCCCGCCGAGCCGAACCGGCAATGTCTCTACGCTCAGCGCCTCGAAGACGTGACTGTCCATGATGCTCTCCTCCTGCACATGGGGCCGCCTCCACCGCAGGCCGCCATGCTGTCTCTGCCCACAGCTAAGGCATCATTCTGTCAAATGTCAACGTCCTTGACATTTGATGAGAGCCTATCCTAACGTGGGATCAATGGGAGGAGAGAATGAGCGAACAGCCAGTGTTTCGCATTGAGGGCGTGCGCAAATCCTTTGGGCCGGTAACGGTGCTTCAGGGGGTGGACCTCGACCTCAAGGCAGGCGCAGTGACGGTCTTGATGGGTGCCAACGGCGCCGGCAAATCAACGCTCGTGCGCATCCTCTCCGGCGTCTATATGCGCGACGCAGGCAAGATCACGCTGGCAGGTGCCGCCTTTGATCCGGCAACCCCGGCCGAGGCGATCCGCGCGGGCGTCGTGACCGTGCACCAGAACATCAACGACGGCGTCGTCGCCGATCTCGATGTCGCGACCAACCTTACTCTTGATCGGCTGAACGGGCGTGGCGCGCGGCTGTTCTTCAATCCACGGCGGGTGCGGCGCGAGGCGGCCGCCGTCGCCTCCCGCATGGGCCTTGGCATTGATCTTGCCGCCCATATCAACGATCTCACGCTTGCCGATCGCCAGATGGTGGCGATCGCGCGCGCCATGGCGCATGAACCGAAGGTGCTGATCCTCGACGAGCCCACCTCTTCGCTCTCCAGCGCGGAGGCGGACCGCCTGTTCGACCTTGTGGATCGCCTGAAGGCACGCGGCGTCGCCATACTCTATATCTCGCACCGCATGTCGGATATCCGTCGGCTTGCCGACAGCATCGTGTCGCTGCGCGATGGCCGCATCACCGGCCGTTTCGAGGGGCCGGAGCTCGACTATGAGGGCGCGGTCAATGCCATGCTCGGCCGCAAGGTATCCGCCGGCGCCGTTGCCGTGCGCCAGGCGGGACGTCCGGTCTTCAGCGTGCGCGGCCTCAAACTCTCCGAACAGACGCGGCCCTTCGATTTCGATCTGGGGGAAGGAGAGATCGTCGCCGTCACCGGTCTTGTGGGTGTGGGCAAGACGGCGCTTGCCGAAACGCTTTTTGGCGCCCGAGCGCCGGCAGCGGGTGAAATGACGCTGGATGGTGCACGCTATGCGCCCAAGACGACCGGGCAGGCGATCGCCTGTGGTGTCTTCCTTGTCGCCAAGGACCGCGCAATCAGCGGCATCGTGCCGGATTTCAACATTTACGAGAACATCAGTCTGCCCTTCCTGCGCCGGCTGTCGTCCCTTGGCATCGCCAGCCGCCGGGCGGAGAAGGCTAAGGCGCGCCAGCAGATTTCCTCGCTCGGCGTCGTCTGCCGCAGCGAGCGCGACGAGATGCACACCCTTTCGGGCGGCAACCAGCAGAAGGTCATGGTCGGCCGCTGGCTTTCCGAGCCCTCGCGCCTGCTTATTCTCGACGAACCCTTCCAGGGCGTCGACATCGCCGCTCGCCGCGATATCGGCGAGAAGCTGCGGGCGTCCGCGTCCGGGCGAACCACAATTCTTTTCCTGACGGAACTCGATGAAGCCTTCGAGGTGGCCGACCGCATCCTCGTGATGTCGGAACAGACCATCGTTGGTGAGCACCGCAACGCCGACATCGATGTCGAGCGGCTGCTGTCGGAGATCGCCGGTCAATTCTATCAACGGGTCAGTGCATGATGATGAGTGAACAGAGCAAATCCGCCGCCACCGGCGCCGTTCCGCCGGTGGGCCTCAACATCCGGGAAACGGCGATCAAGTACGGTTTCCTCGTGCTGCTCGCCGGTATGGTGCTCTATTTCTCGGTGGTCACCGGCGGATTCGCCTCGCCGCAGAGCGCAGTCTTCATCCTGCAATCCGTCTCGATCACGGGCATTCTGGCGCTCGGTGTCACGGCCACGCTCGTCGTCGGCGGCTTCGACCTCTCGATCGGCTCGGTTGCCACGACCGCCATGATGGCCTCGTCCTATGTGATGGTAGTGATGGGCGGCGACGGGGTGACGGCGACGCTCGTCTGCCTTGCCGTCGGCGTGCTCGTCGGTCTCGTGAACGGCATCATCATCGTCTACATGCGCGTGCCGGATCTACTGGCGACGCTCGGCATGATGTTCCTGTTGCTCGGTCTCCAGCGCATCCCGACCGAGGGACGCTCGATTGCCACGGGCATGACGCTGCCGGATGGCTCGACGGCAACGGGCGCCTTCAGCCCGGCCTTCCTGGCGCTCGGCCGGCACCGCTTCGATCTGATCCTGCCCAATCTCGTGCCTGTCTCGGTGGTCGTGCTGATCGTGCTCGCAATCGTCATCTGGTTCTTCCTCGAGTACACCCGCTTCGGCCGCATGATGTATGCCGTCGGTTCCAACGAGCGTGCCGCAAGCCTCGCCGGCGCGCCGGTCAATGCCTACAAGATCTCGGCCTACATCATCTCCGGCGTCTTTGCCTCGATCGGCGGTATCCTGCTTGCGGCCCGTCTCGGCCGCGGGGACATCGCCTCGGGCAACAATCTCCTTCTCGATGCCGTCGCCGCAGCGCTCATCGGTTTCGCCGTGCTCGGTGCCGCCAAGCCGAATGCCTTCGGCACGGCTATCGGCGCGCTTTTCGTCGGCATCCTCTTGCAGGGCCTGACGATGATGAACGCGCCGTACTACACCCAGGATTTCGTCAAGGGCGCAGTTCTCGTCTTCGCCCTGATCTTCACCTTTGCATTCTCGAAAAGAAGCAAACGCTGAGTGTGGGAGCCCTCGGCGGAAAATGAAAATTCACCAGTGGAGGAGACTGACATGAATCTTACTCGCAGAACCCTGGGCAAGTTAACGCTCGGGCTGATGGGTGCGGCGGCATTCGCCGTGCCGTCCCTTGCCGCCGATATGCCGAAGCCCTTCGATAAGCCGGGCGATGTGAAGATCGCGCTCGTGCGCTATCTTTCGACCGGCGACTTCTTCCAGTCCTACCTCGCGGGCGTCGAAGCACAGGCCAAGGCGCTGGGCGTCCAGCTACAGGTCCTCGACAGCCGCCAGGACGCAGCACTGCAGGCGGACATGGTCGACCAGGCCATCGCGCTCGGCGTGGATGGCATCATCATTCAGCACGGCCTGACGGAATCCATGAAGGAAGCCGCGCAGCGCGCGGTCGATGCGGGGATCAAGGTCGTCGCCTTCGACGTGAACGTGGAGAACGACAAGATCCCGCAGGTCGAGCAGTCCGACCGCGACCTCGCCCGTCTCGCGCTGGAGCAGGCGATCAAGGACAATGGCGAGAGTTTCAAGGCCGGCTACGTCTATGTCGCCGGGATCGCGCCGCTCGACCGTCGCGACGAGACCTGGAAGGAGTTCAAGGCGAAATATTCGGGCATCAATGAAGCCGCCCAGTTCGGCACGATGGACAACCCGATCGCCAATTCTGTCGCCAACCAGGCGCGTTCGGTGATCTCCGCCAATCCCGACATCACAGTGATGTTCGCCCCCTATGACGAATTCGCCAAGGGCGTGAAGATCGCCGTCGACGAAGCGGGCCTGTCCTCAAGCGTTAAGATCTACTCGGCCGATATCTCGACCTCCGACATCGCTGCCATGCGCGAATCCGGCTCGGCCTGGGTTGCCACGGCTGCGACGAACCCGGCTGTGGTCGGCCAGGTGTCGGTACGTTCGCTTGCCATGCTGCTCGCGGGCGAAGATCCGGGCAAGCAGGTCATCGTTCCCCCTACGCTGATCACGCAGCAGGATCTCAACGATCAGGACATCAAGAACATGGAAGAACTTGGCGTGAAGCTGCCGCAGTTCGCCCATGCCGATGTCGCCATGCCGGCATGGATGCCGAAACCCTGATTTGTCGGGTGAGGGAATGAAGAAGGGGCGGTCCATGGGGCCGCCCCTTTTTTATGTCCGATGGAGCGGTCGGAGCAGATTGCCTGCCCCGCCCGGAAACTCAGCGCATCGCGGCAGCAATGTTGCCGCCGTCCACGGTGGTCACGTCGGCGGTGGTGCGTTCGGCAAGCGCGTGGTGCACGAAGGCGCGGGCAACGTCTTCTGCTGTGACCTCGAGGCCGAGCAGGTTGCCGCCCATGTATTCCTTGACAGAGAGGCCGCGGGCTGCCGCGCGGTTGGCGATCATCTCGTCGTTGAGCAGGCCAGAGCGGATTCGATCGGCATTGACGGCATTGACGCGGATATTGTCGGCGCCATGTTCCAGCGCGTACTGACGCGAAAGGAAGAGTGTCGCCGCCTTCGGCAGGCCGTAGGCGCCGAATTTCGCGCCCGGATTGACCGCCTGCTTTGAGGCGTTGAAGAGCAGCACGCCGCCCGTCTGCTGCGCCTTCATGATCCGCACGGCGTTCTGCGCCACGGTCTGATGGGCGAAGAAGTTCAGCTCGAAGCTCTTGCGCAGCAGCGCGTCGTCCATCGTTGCGATCGGGCTTTCCCAGGCAGCCCCGGCATTGGAAACGACGATGTCGACACCACCGAAGGCGGCGACCGCCTTGTCGAAGGCGGCGCGCACCGAGGCGGGGTCGGTGATGTCGCAGGCAATGCCGATGGAGTTGTTGCCGGCCGCCTCGGCAACCGCCGTCGCCTTCTCGCCATCGAGATCGAGCGCAACGACATGTGCGCCCTCGGTCGCAAAGGCCTTGACGACGGCTGCACCGATGGCGCCGGCGCCGCCGGTGACGACCGCGACCTGCCCGGTAAAGGGCTTAGGCTTGGCACCCGCGAGCTTCGCCTGCTCCAGCGACCAATATTCGAGGTCGAAGAGATCGGGTCGGCTGACTGGCTCGAAGCGGCCGACGGATTCGGCATCCCGTGCCGCCTCGATCCACATCTCGCCGACGTCGACGGCGATCGTTGCATCCTTGAAGGTTCGCCCGTGGCCGAACATGCCGAGGCCGGGTACCAAGGTCAGGCGCGGCATCGGGTCGAGCATGATGCGCTTGACGTCGTCGCGGGCGTCGTTGCTGTGGAAGTAATTGGTATAGTCGGCGGCGAAGGCAGCCACGCGTTCGTCGATGACAGCGCGGTAGCCGGGGAGACCGTCCTTAGCCGGTGCCGGCAGTACCATCGGACCGGTCTTGATGCGGATGGAAAGATCCGGCGTGGACACCCCGCGCGCAGCCATGTCGGCAACCTCCGCAGCATTGACGAAGTCGAGAATGGCTGGTGACGTGCGGAAGACGTTGACCATGCGGTCATAGCGGCCCTCGCCCTTGGCCACGGCGACGGCGCCGCGCAGCATGGGGGAAATGTCATTGGCGCTTGCCAGCGAAGGGGGCAGGGCGGCCGGCGTGAAGGGGTTGCGGCCGTTTTTCTTAGCATGGTCTTCGGCGACCGTGACGTAGTGGATCATCCGGTCATAGGCTTCCTTCGCGGTGTCGGCGAAGGTGAAGATGCCGTGCTTGTCGAGAATAAGGCCCTCGACGGTCGGGTCCCGTTCGAACACCTCGGCCGCTGCCTTGGCCAGCGCGAAGCCGGGCATGATGTAGGGCACGAAGCCCATCTTCTTGCCGAACAGCGTATCGCACATCTCGCGGCTCTTCGACTGGTCGGCGATAGCGAGAATGGCGGTCGAATGGGTGTGGTCAACGAATTTGTGCGGCAGGAAGGCATGCAGCAGCGCTTCCACCGATGGGTTCGGTGCGGCGGGGTCGATCAGGTTGGCGCGCAGCAGCGTCACCATGTCCTCGTCAGAGAGCTTTTCAAGCTTGCGGCTCTTCAGCAGCGGGGCGATCTTGACGGCGGGCAGGCCCGGCGGCTCGATCGTGCCCATGTCCCAGCCGCTGCCCTTGACGCAGAGGACGGCGTGAGTGTCGCCCACGAGATCGGTCACCTCGGTTTTTACGGATGTGTTGCCGCCGCCGTGCAGCACCAGTCGCGGTTCACCGCCGAGCAGTCGTGTCGTATAGGTGCGCAGGGCCAGGTCGCGGTCGACGCCCTTTGCCGCGTAGCTTGCGACGACCTTTTCCGCCTCGTCGTCGCGCCAGAGATTTTCCATCGTGTTCAGCCTCCCGATAAACCGGCCCGGCCGGCATCGGCGGACCCAAATATGCTGGCTCAAGTCTTGCTCGAGCCCGTCTTTCCAAGCCCATCCCGGGTCCAGCGTTCAAGGACCCGTCGCGCCATCGAGGTGGTGATGACGAGATGCGAGGCAAAGCCGCCCTTCAGCGCTGCCATCAGCGGCTCAAACTTGTTGTCTTCCTGAACGACGAGCATGCGTTTCCCGATCGCCCGGATGGATTCGAGATCGGCGGAAATGCAGCGGCGGTTGTGGTTGCAATCCATCCACTGGCCGTCGTGATCGATCAACTGGCCGGCGATGACACCAGCTGCACCCTGCTCACCCATGGCATGCATGTCGGCCGCCGAAAGCGCGCCACATTTGACAAGGTGGCTGTCGTCCTCGATGCCGCCGACGGAATAGAGCGCGAGATCGCAGTCCGAAATAGTGGCAAGCTGCTCCTTGATGACGGGCTCGCCGCGCAGTTCGTCGGCGAGGCGCTCGGAGGAGAGGACGAGCGGGGCATAGAAATTGATGCCTTCCGCATTCAGGCGGCGGGCGATTTCGGTAGTGCACTGGTCCGGCCGGTAAGAGTACGGCGCGCCGAGGTTGCCGCAGAGCTGCACGACAGTCACACCGCGCAGGTCCGCAAACGGCATGACGTCGGCGATGTGGTAGACGGTGCGGCCCCATGCAACACCGACCCGGTCCCCCTTGTTGAGGAGTTCGAGGAAGACAGAAGCAGCAACGACAGGCATCTCCGCTGCGGGATCCATCGCCTGCCGGTCTTCCGGTACCAGCCATGCCGTATTCAGCCCCGTCGCGTCCTCGAGTTCCCGGGCAAGCACATCGTCGGAGAAGAGTTCGGAGGAGGTCGAGATGGTAACGATTCCCATCTCGCGGGCCTTGCGCAGATACATGGCGATGGAGGCGCGCGAAATCTCCAGCCGTTGGGCGACTTCGTCCTGGCGCAGTCCGTGGTTGTAGTAGAGCCAGGCGGCCTTGTGAATGATTTGATCGTTGGCGCGGATGGGCATATGAGTCTTTCGTAGATCCTTCTGACATTATTCATCAACGCTGACAAAAGTCAATCGACCCTTGCGCCAGATGCGCCGTCCCGTCGTTTCGCAGCAAGCGCATCGTGCGCTGCTTTGCCCGATAGTTGTCGCGTGCCCGATCCGATCGCCCACAGGTCAGGCGATGGCGTCGAGCTCACTCGGCGTCCGTCGGCGGTTCCAATCCGGCGGGGGAGGTTGCTGCGTGCCTCGCTTCTTCCGTTATCGCCGGTCGTTCCCCCAAGGCGGACGGATGTGCCACCGTGCTTGACGCAGCGCGTCTGACGTATTACTAGTGACGAAATAATAAAATCGTCATTCTCAACGCGGAACTGGTACAGGCATGGCTGGAGCAATTGATACTGTCGCGGATGCCACGCGGCAGGAGAACGTGACTCGTATTCTCGATGCAGCCGAGCGCCTGTTCCGGCATTATGGCTACTCGAAGACGAACGTGGCCGACATTGCCCGTGATCTCGGCATGTCGCCCGCCAACATCTACCGTTTCTTCGCCTCGAAGGCCGAGATCCACCAGGCGCTCTGTGCGCGGATGCTGGATGGAGTTTATGCGATGGCGGTGGAAATCTGCCGTTCGAAGGAAAGTGCGACCGACCGGCTCCGTCGCTATAGCCTGGCCCAGTATCGGCTTACGGTCGAGACGATGATGGATCAGGAGAAGGTCCACGAGATGGTGGTCGTTGCTTTGGAACGGGACTGGCACGTCATCGACCAGCACATCGATCGACTCAACGCGCTTCTTGCCGAAGTCATCCGTGAGGGAATTGCCGCCGGAGAGTTTCCGGAGCAGGACGCCCGTGTTGCCGCACGTTGCTTTGGCGCGGCCACCGTGACGCTGTGCCATCCACAAATGGTGGCGCAGTGCCTGGCGAAGGAGAACCGCGCGACACCGGACGAGCTGGTCGATTTCGCGATCAGGGCACTGAAGAAATAGACCGGCGGCAGAGCCGCCATCCGACACATTGCTACCAATCAGGAGTGCGAACAATGTTTTCGCCGACGGCAACACGCGTGCCTATTTCATTGCCAAGCATCGTGATGATGATGGCTCTTGGCCTCGTCCTTTCCGGTTGCTCGGAGGACAAGGTCGAGACGAAGGAAATCGTCCGGCCCGTCAAGGTCGTAGTCGTTGCAGACGCCGGCGAAGCCCGAAAACTCGACTACTCCGGCTCGGTCAAGGCCCGGACCGAGATGAACCTCGGCTTCCGTGTGGCCGGCAAGATCACCGAGCGGCGCGTCAACATCGGCGATCGCGTACAGCCCGGCGACCTGCTGGCCCGGATCGATTCGACCGACTATCAACTGGCCGTGAAGTCGGCGCAGGCCAACCTCGTCGCCGCCGAGAAGCAGGTGGAAACGAGCGGTCTCGCCAAGGCGCGTGCCGAGCAGCTTTTCGCCAAGAACGTCACCTCCAAATCCCAGCTCGAGGAAGCCGCACTTGCACAGGAGCAGGCGGTCTCGACGCGGGACGCGGCCATTGCCTCCCTCGACCAGGCCGTCAACCAGGTACGCTATACGGAGCTCAGATCCGACCAGAGCGGCATCGTGACGGCGGTCAATGCCGACATCGGCCAGGTGATCGGTGCAGGATCGCCCGTGGTGGCCGTCGCCATCGATGGCGAGAAGGAAGCGGAAATCGCCGTCCCTGAAATGGACATCGCCAAGTTTAGGCCAGGCCAGACGGTGACGGCGCGGTTCTGGTCGGACGAGGGGCTGGTGCTGGACGGAAAGGTCCGTGAAGTCGCGGGCAGCGCGGACCGGCTGTCGCGCACGTTTGCCGTGCGCGTCAGTCTTCCGAACGACCAGCGGGTGCTTCTCGGCATGACGGCCACAATAGAGACGACCGGCGAGGTCGGACATAGCTTCATCTCCGTTCCCCTCAGCGCGCTCTCCGAAAAGGATGGCAAGAAGGTCGTGTGGGTGGTCAAGCGTGAGACCGGGACGGTGCATGCCCGCGAGATCGTCGTCTCAGACTTCAGCGGCGACGGTGTCAACGTGATGCAAGGCCTTCAGCCCGGCGACATCGTGGTTGCCGCCGGTACGCAGTTCATGAGCGAGAACCTGAAGGTGAAGCTGCCGGCGACCGAAGCGTTATCTGCCCGGGCAGAAACCGACCAGATCGTTCGCTGACCCCGACATCGACAGAACGGAATGACGCCATGAGTGCCTCGACCTCCGACCGCAAGCCGTTCAACCTCTCCCGTTGGGCGATCGGCCATCCGAGCATTGCCCGCTTCCTCTTCGGCCTGATTATCGTCACCGGCGTTCTGGGCCTGACGCGCATGGGCCAGAAGGAGGACCCGGACTTCACCTTCCGCATTATGGTGGTCCAGGCGATCTGGCCGGGCGCCTCCATCGAGGAGATGCAGGACCAGGTGGTCAACAAGATCGAGCGCAAGCTGCAGGAAACCCCTCATCTCGATTGGGTGAAGTCCTATACGCGCGCCGGCAGCGCGATCATCACCCTCCAGGTCAAGGGCGACACCGATGCCACCGACGTCGCCGACGCGTTCTACCAGGTCCGCAAGAAGGTGGACGACATTTCCGGGGAGCTGCCCGAGGGCGTGCTCGGCCCTTATTTCAACGACGAGTTCGGCGACACCTTTATCACGCTGCATTCGCTCAGCGGCGACGGCTACAGCTATCCGGAACTGAAGGCATTCGCGATCCAAGCGCGCGATATGCTGCTGACGACACCCGGCGTCGAGAAGGCCGTCATCATCGGCGACCAGCCGGAGAAGATCTATGTGGACGTCTCCTCAAAGGCGCTGGCCGAGCGCGGGTTGACGATCGTCGACTTGCAGAATGCCATCAAGGGACAGAACAACGTGGACCCCGCCGGCAGCGTCGATACCGGCACGCGGTCCGTCCGCATCTCCGTCGAAGGAGGAGTCGATCGGGCAGGGGACATCCGTGAACTCCGCCTGCGAACCGGCAGCCAGGTGATCCGCCTCGGCGATATCGCGACCGTCACCTCGGGCCTCGAGGATCCCTATCAGCGCAAGTACCGCTTCAACGGCCACGACAGTGTCCAGCTCGGCGTGGTGATGGCCAAGGGCTTCAACGTTACCGATGTGGGCAAGGCAGTCGACGAAACCTACGCCAGGTTCGAAAGCAGCTTGCCCTATGGGGTCGCCGTCGACCAGATCTCCAATCAGCCCGAGGTCGTCACCGAGGCCATCGGCGAATTCATGAAGGCGCTCGGCGAGGCCCTCGTCATCGTGCTGGTGGTGTCCTTCCTGTCGATCGGCTGGCGCTCGGGCCTGGTGATCGCCATCGCCATTCCGCTGGTGCTCGCCGCCACATTCGCCATCATGTACGAGCTCGGCATCGACCTGCAGCGCATCTCTCTCGGCGCGCTTATCATCGCTCTCGGCCTGCTTGTCGATGACGCGATGATCGTCGTCGAGATGATGGAACGAAAGCTGGAGGAGGGCCTCGATAAGGTCGAGGCGGCGAGCTTCGCCTACTCGTCGACTGCCTTTCCGATGCTGACCGGCACTCTGATCACCACCGCCGGTTTCATTCCCGTCGGGTTCGCGGAATCGACCGCAGGCGAGTATGTCCGCTCGCTGTTCTTTGTCGTCGGCATCGCGCTCGTCGTCTCGTGGTTCGTCGCCGTGTATTTCACCCCATGGCTTGGCCACATGATCCTGAAGCAGCGCGCGCACGTGGGCGAACATCACGACGTTTTCGACACCCGCTTCTACAAGCGGTTGCGGGCCACCGTCGGCTGGGCCGTGCGCCATCGCGTCGCCGTGCTGCTGATGACGCTCGGCACCTTCGCCAGCAGTCTCTGGGCCTTCCAGTTCATTCCGCAGAACTTCTTCCCGCAGTCGTCGCGGCCGGAGATCCTGGTCGACCTATGGCTGCCGGAGGGCACCAGCATCAAGGAGGTCGAAAATCAGGCGAAGGCGCTCGAGGCCCGTATGATGGACGACCCGGACAAGCGGTTCGTCGCCACCTATATCGGCGAGGGCGCGCCGCGCTTCTTCTTGCCCCTCGACCAGCAGCTGCGCAATCCGAACTTCGCCCAGCTTCTCGTCATGGCCAACGACGAGCCCGCGCGCGAGCGCCTGATCGTCAAGCTCAGGACCGTTCTTGCCGAGGACTTCCCTTCGATCCGCTCAAAGGTTGATCGCCTGTTCCTCGGTCCACCGACCGGCTGGCCGGTGCAGTTGCGCGTGATGGGGCCAGACCGCCAGGAGGTCCGCCGCATCGCCGACGAGGTGAAGGCAAAATTCGAGGAGAATCCCCTCCTCGGCGCCGTCCATGACGACTGGCTGGAACCTGTGCCGGCGATGAAGCTGGTGATCGACCAGGACCGCGCCCGCGCCCTTGGCGTTACCTCTCAGCGCATCCGCCAGATGCTGCAGGCAGCCATGGCCGGGGTGCCGCTGGACGATTTCCGCGACGGCGAAGAAACCGTCTCGATCGTCGCCCGCGAACCCGATTCCAACCGCCGCCTGCTGTCGGCTGTCAACTCGATCTATGTTCCGACCGATTTCGGCGGCTTCGTCCCGGTATCCCAGGTTGCCAAGGTCGTCCCGGTGCTGGAGCAGGGCATCGAATGGCGGCGCGACCGCCTGCCGACGATCACCGTTCGCGCCACCCTGCCTGATGGCGTCCAGTCGAACGACATGACGATGAAGCTCTATGACGAGCTGAAGGGCCTGCGCGACGGCCTGGCTCCCGGCTACAAGGTCGAGATCCAGGGCGGTGCCGAAGACGCGGCCGAAAGCCAGGCCTCGATCGCCGCGAAGGCGCCGATCATGCTCCTCGTCATCGTCCTGCTGCTGATGGTGCAGTTGCAGCACTTCGGCAAGGCGATGCTGGTGCTCGCCACCGGCCCACTCGGCATCATCGGGGCCGCCGCCGCCCTTCTGATCAGCGGAGCGCCCTTCGGCTTCGTGGCGATCCTCGGCGTCATCGCGCTGCTCGGTATCATCATCCGCAATTCGATCATCCTCGTCGACCAGATCGACCAGGACATCGCGGCCGGCATGGAGCGCTCCGAGGCGATCGTGGGCGCTGCCGTTCGCCGCTTCCGCCCGATCATGCTGACGGCCCTGGTGGCCGTGCTGGCGCTGATACCGATCTCGCGCGGCGTCTTCTGGGGACCGCTCGCTTACGCCATGATGGGCGGCATCCTGGTCGCCACGGTCCTGACCATCCTGGTCCTGCCGGCCGCCTATGCGCTCTTCTTCGGCAAGGAGAAGAAGCGCCCGGTTGATGCGCCGCTTGTGGATAGTCCTGCTGGCGGGGACGGCGACGTTCGCCCGCTTCCCGCCCCCGTCGCGATCGCGGCGGAGTAGCAGGCGCGGCCTGCTACTCCGCCGAGGAAGTGATCGAGGCCGCGGTAGATCATGTCAGGCGCGTGCGCGGGCCTCGGCTTGCGCTCATGGGCGGCGACGGCCCGGGCGGCGCATGTCAGGCGGCATCGGAAAAGACGAGGTGGCTGGACGGATCTGCAAGTGCGAGGAAAGCGAGAAGGTCCTCGCGCGAGAGCGCTGCGCATCCCGCCGTCGGCGTGTAGCCGGGTCGGGCGATGTGCAGGAAAACCGCACTGCCTGCACCCGGGACCGGCGGATCGTCATTGTGCCCCAGCACGACAACAATGTCGTAGATATCGTCCTCCATCCAGAGTTCTTCGTGGCTCGCCGCAAAGGGCAGCCTTACCTGGCGATTGTAGTCCGGGTGCGAAGGAGCGTCACACCAGCCGTCCAGTCGGTCGATGGCAGACACGGGAAAGGGTGACGCCGGCTGGGCGATCCTGTCGGCGCGGTAGAAAACCCGGCGGATCGGCCAGCGCCCGATCGGGCTCGCGCCGTCGCCCTCAACCTTCTCGCTTGCCGCCCGCAGCCCGCCACGGCCGATGGCGCAGCGCCAGCGCTTGTCTCCATAGGTCGCCTGCCAGCCATCTCCGCCACGGGATACGATAAGATCCAACTCAAAACTCCTTCCTTGAACTTGCGCCCCTGACCAGCGACCTGGGGAGACCGCGGCAGTCGCACCATACTGCCCCTTCGCTCCGCACCGTCGCCTGCGTATGGGGTCAGCGCGTACCAGCATCCTAACGGCGGGGTTCACCGGTCGGAATGTCGCCGGCCAGCATCGGTCTTTCGCATTTCCCGGATGCGGATCGGGCCGGGCGCTGCCGAATCAAAAGTATCTTATAGAGAGGACCTGGATTGGAGAAACCTCGTCGGTCGTTACCGCCCCACCATCCGCCAGAGAAGTATGCCCTCCTCGCGATCGGCAAAAAGTGCGCGACGCGGTTCGCCCTTCCCGGGCTGGTCGCTGATTGCCTTTCCGACTGCGGCGATAGTTCGCATCTATCGAAATTACAGAATTTATCTATTTCATTTATGGGGGTCGCCTGTCTATGTTGCGCCGCGAAGGCGAGCTTTCGCTTTGCAGCAATTCGTACAGGAGATCCCAATGTCCGTCCTTAACACCACCGTCAAGCCGTTCAAGGCGCAGGCCTTCAAGCAGGGCAAGTTCATCGAAGTGACCGAAGCCGATATCCAGGGCAAGTGGGCGATCTTCTTCTTCTATCCCGCCGACTTCACCTTCGTCTGCCCGACCGAGCTTGGTGACCTTGCCGATCACTATGCGGAATTGCAGCGTCTCGGCGTAGAGGTGTTCTCCGTCTCCACCGACACGCATTTCTCTCACAAGGGCTGGCACGACGCCTCTGAGACGATCGGCAAGATCGAATATGCCATGATCGGCGACCCGACGGGCACGATCACCCGCAACTTCGAAGTGATGCGCGAAGGTGAAGGCCTTGCCGACCGCGGCACCTTCATCGTCGATCCGGACGGCGTGATCCAGGCCATGGAAATCACCGCTGAAGGCATCGGCCGCAACGCCGCCGACCTTCTGCGCAAGGTCAAGGCCGCGCAGTACGTGCGCTCGCATCCGGGCGAAGTCTGCCCGGCCAAGTGGGAAGAGGGCGAAAAGACGCTCGCCCCCTCGCTGCACCTCGTCGGCAAGATCTGACGCAACGCCATGAACGAACAGCCGCCCCGACCATTCGGGGCGGCGCGCCAAATTTGCCGTGCCTCCTCCCAAGACCGCGGCCGCGATATTCCTGAATTCCGGAGTGCCAGATGCTCGACGACAATCTCAAAGCCCAGCTCAAAGCCTATCTCGAAAAGCTCGTCCGGCCTGTCGAGATCGTCGCCTCGACCGACGACAGCGCGAAGTCCGGGGAGATGATCGCGCTCTTGAACGACTTGGTCGCCCTCAGCGACAAGATCACCGTGACCCGGCGCAGTGGCGACGGCGAGCGTGCGCCGTCCTTTGCCCTGAACAGCCCCGGCCACGATATCAGCTTGCGTTTTGCCGGCATTCCGCTCGGCCACGAGTTCACCTCGCTGGTGCTGGCGCTTCTGCAGGTCGGCGGGCATCCGCCGCGCACCGAACAGGCGATCATCGACCAGATCCGCGATCTCGACGGTGACCTCACCTTCGAGACCTATTTTTCGCTGTCGTGCCAGAACTGCCCGGATGTGGTTCAGGCACTGAACCTGATGGCCGTGCTCAACCCGCGCATCAAGCATGTGGCGATCGATGGCGGCGTCTTCCCGGCAGAAGTCGAAGCCCGCCAGGTGATGTCGGTTCCGACCGTCTATCTCAACGGCGAGATCTTTGCGCAGGGCCGCATGGAGATCGAGGAGATCGTTGCAAAGCTCGACACCAACTCGGCAGCGCGGGCGGCAGCGAGGCTGAACGAGCGTGAGCCATACGACGTGCTCGTGATCGGCGGTGGCCCGGCCGGTGCGGCGGCTGCGATCTATGCGGCACGCAAGGGCATCCGCACGGGCATTGCTGCGGAGCGTTTCGGCGGCCAGGTGCTCGATACGATGGCAATCGAGAATTTCATCTCCGTTCGGCACACCGAAGGTCCGCAACTTGCGGTCTCGCTCGAGGCGCATGTGAAGGACTACGATGTCGACGTCATGAACCTGCAGCGCGCCCAAAAGCTGGTGCCGGGTACGGACCATGTTGCCGTCGAACTGGCCAATGGAGCCACTCTGCGCTCCAAGACCGTGATCCTCTCCACCGGCGCGCGCTGGCGGCAGATGGGCGTTCCCGGCGAGGACCACTACCGCAACAAGGGCGTTGCCTACTGCCCCCATTGCGACGGCCCGCTGTTCAAGGGCAAGCGGGTGGCGGTAATCGGTGGCGGCAATTCCGGCGTGGAGGCTGCGATCGATCTCGCCAACATCGTCAGCCATGTGACGCTGATCGAGTTCGACGGCAAGCTGCGCGCGGATGACGTGCTGCAGCGTAAGCTTCGCAGCCTGCCGAACGTCGATGTCCTGCTCAATGCCCGGACATCGGAGGTTCTGGGGGACGGCAAGAAGGTCACCGGCCTCGTCTATGAGAACAGGATTGCCGGCCAGCGCCACACGCTTTCGCTCGAAGGCATCTTCGTGCAGATCGGCCTCTTGCCGAACACCGAGTGGCTGAAGGGGACGGTGGAGCTTTCCTCGCGCGGCGAGATTGTCATCGACCATTCCGGCCAGACGTCGGTGCCCGGCGTGTTTGCGGCAGGCGATTGCACCACGGTTCCCTACAAGCAGATCGTCATTGCCGTCGGGGAAGGGGCGAAGGCATCGCTCTCGGCGTTCGATCACCTGATGCGGACTTCGGCGCCGGATACCGACAACGCCAAGGCCGCCTGACCGATCTGCGCGCCAACCCTTGGATACAGCGCTTAGGCGTTCGAATGGTCGCGCTCGGTGCCCGCCGGACCGAATCCTGCGCGCGCCTGCGTGCGAAGGAATGATACTGCCATGACCCTGCGCGAGCTGGAATATCTCATTGCCCTTGCCGACCATCGCCATTTCGGCCGGGCGGCCGAGGTCTGCCGGGTCAGCCAGCCGACGCTTTCCACGCAGATCCGCAAGCTGGAAGACCATCTCGGAGCGGCGCTGATCGAACGCACGCCGCGTTCGGTCATGCTGACCCCGTTCGGCCGCGATGCCGTGGCGCGGGCGCGGCGCATCATGGGGGAGGTCGACGAGATGCGGCGGGCGGCGCTGAGCTGCCGCAACCCGGAGATGGGCTCGCTTAGGCTCGGCATCTTCCCGACGCTCGGGCCCTATCTGCTACCGCATGTCGTGCCCCGGCTGCGGGAACGCTATCCGCAGCTCGAACTCCTCCTTCTGGAGGAGAAGAGCGAGAACCTGCTTGCACGCCTGCGCGAGGGCAAGCTCGATGCGGCCGTGCTGGCGCTGCCGATCGAGGATGAGCGGCTGCAGGTGGAGTTTCTGTTCGAGGAGCAGTTCCTGCTGGCCGTGCCGGCGAGGCACGCGTTGGCGCGACGCGATACGCTCGCGCTGAACGAACTCGGTGGCTATGACCTGATGCTGCTGGAGGAGGGGCATTGCCTGCGCGACCAGGCGCTCGACGTCTGCCGCGTCTCGGGGGCGGCGGAGCGGGCCTCGTTCCGCGCGACCAGCCTGGAGACATTGCGCCAGATGGTCGGGGCGGAGGTGGGGATGACCTTGCTTCCGGAGCTCGCCACCCGCAGCCCGGCATCGACCCAAATCAGCCTGTTGCGGTTCAGCGATCCAGCGCCGAGCCGGCGCCTGGCGCTATGCTGGCGCCGGAGCTCGGCAATGAGCCAGTTCCTGAAGCAGATCGCGGTGCTTCTGCGCGATGTTTCCGCAGAGGTTCTTGCCGATGGTGAACACTACGCCACCTGAATGGCGGCAGTTTTAGCCCGCACTCTCCCGCCGCGCGAGCTTGCCCTCCTCTGCCTTGTAGAAATACTGGCTGGCAACGAGCCAGCCCTTCAGCGGCCGCAGCGGCGGAATGCAGGTCAGAAGCATGAATGGTGCGGTGACCAGAAAGTGCACCCAAAGGGCAGGCGAAAAGGTGACCTCCAGCCAAACGCCAAGCAGCACGCTTGGAACGCAGGCAAAGCAGATCACGAAAAACGCCGGGCCGTCGGCCGGGTCGGCGAAGGAATAGTCGAGTCCGCAGGCCTCGCAGGAGGGGCGCAACGTCAAAAAGCCGTCGAACAGATGGCCTTCGCCGCAACGCGGACAACGGCCACGAACGCCGGTTTGCATCGGTGGCAGGGCTGGGTAATGCCTGGACATGATCGTATGTCTCCATCAAGATTGAATGCATAGTATCATGAAATGAATGCATTCAAATCTGCGATAATGTCGCAGCCTGGCAGGTCGTGGAGATGCTTCCGGCCGATCAGAAGAAAGAACCGGTCATTTCCGGCGGCCCGGCAAGCGCATGGGCCATGAAGTCCAGCGCACTGGCGAGGCGGTCGCGACCAATTGGCCCGCCGAGGCAGACGCGGACCGTTTCCGAGGCGGGGCCTTCGACCGTGAAAGCGTCGCTCGACACGACGCCAAGGCCGCACGAGCGCGTGTGTGCGGTGAAGTTTGACCGGTTCCAGCCGTTTCTCAGCGTCAGCCAGATATTGAAGCTTTGGGGGGAGGCGCGATAGGTTTCGGCCGCCAGCAGGCTGGCTGCAATTTCCTGCCGGTGAGCGGTTTCGGTGCGGACAAATTGCAGAAGGTCGTCGGCCGTGCCGTCCTCGATCCAGCGCGTCAGCAGGGCGGTGTTCAAGGGCGAGGCCATGACGTTGCTGGCGCGCATGGCGGCGACGAAGGGCCAGGCCGCCTTGGTTGCTGGCGCCAGGACATAGGCAAGCCGGAGACCGGCGCCGATACACTTGGACAGCCCGGCAATGTGCCAGGTGATGTGCGGCGCGAAGGCGGCGAGCGGCGGAGGCGCATCGGGGGAGATGAAACCATAGGCGTCGTCTTCCACGATCGGAATGCCGAAGCGGTCCGCAATGGCGGATATCGCTGCCCTGCGTGCGGCGGGCACCGTCAGCGTTGTCGGGTTCTGCAGCGTCGGATTGAGATAGAGGGCCTTCGGGGCTTTGCCCCGGCACGCCGCTTCCAACGCATCGGGCAGAATGCCTTGTTCGTCCATCGGCAATCCCGCGATCTGCAGGCGCAACTGGGCGGCAATGGAGCGGATACCGGGATAGGTGATCTGTTCCGACAGGATCGTCTCGCCGGGCTTTGTCAGCATGCCGACGACCGCCAGGAGCGCCGGATGCGCGCCGGGCGTGATGAAGATGCGCTCGGTCGGTGCGGAGACGCCACGGCGGCTCAGCCACAGGGCCGCCGCCTCCTTGTCCATCTCAGCGCCCCCGAATTCCTGATAGCGCAGCAGCGGCACGAGATCGGCGGCGACCGCTCCCAGTCCGGCGCGCATCCGATCGAGCAAGCCGGGATCTTCCGGTTCCGGCGGCAGGTTCATCGAAAGGTCGGCTGCCGAGGCGCGACGGGGATCAGGATCGAAGGTGGCGGTGTCGCCGTTCCATCCCCTGTGGGCCGTGTGCCCGGTCACGAAGGTGCCGCGGCCGACCTGCGTATCGACCAGCCCCCGATTGCGCGCCTCGACGTAACCGCGCGCAACCGTGGTGAAGTCGATTCCCAGGCGGCGAGCAAGCTCACGCTGCGGCGGCAGCCGGTCGCCGGCTGCAAGCATGCCGTCACGCAGGTCCATCTCGATGAGATCGGCGATGGCGATATAGCGCGGGCTGCTGCTGCGGGTGAGGTCGGGAAACCAGTCGGTCATTGCTGCGCCCTTGGGTCGTGCCATGCAAATTGACTGTATATTGTTGCATCGCGCCGCTGTCATCCCCGAACTTTGTCCGGTAGGGTGTAAGGAAGGTTTTTCGGGACGCTGGCAAAAGCGGTTATCGGGAGAGACGGTTCTCGTCATCGATGAGACGCAGGCGCGCCGGGGCGGTGTCGCTCCATGACCAGAGGACGAGGTTGAGATCGCCGGTCGTGGCGCCTGGCGCATAGCTGCGCACCAGCAGGCCGAGAAAGCCTTCCTTGGCAAGGCGTCGGGCGAAGCTCTGGGTACGGGCTTCGCCGGAATGCCTCATCTGATCGCGCCATGTCGTATCGGCGAGGCTCGCGGCGTCCATGTCGAACGCTGAAAGTGCCGTTTCGTCGCGGCTGTCGAAGACGTGGTCGATGTCGGCTTCATAGGAGACCAGCGTCGTCGGCTGCAGATTTCCCACCTGGTTGGCTTCCCGAAGCGCAATCATGACGGAGAGCGAGGTGTAAAGCGCGGGCACGCCCTTCGCATTGAACCGGCCGCCATACAACGCTGCGCCGCGGCCGGACAGCGGCTGGCTGGCGTAGACAGGGTTCAATGCGCGATAGAGCATTCCGACATAGTGCAAGGCTGCGATCCTAGGCGTGGACGCCGGCATCGACCGCGTCGATGTATTCCAGCACCTCGTCGGCACGGCCGCTCTGCACCAGTTGCATGGCCGTTTGCCCGGAAAAACCGGGCAGCGGTTCGGAGCGATACCACGCATAGGCGATGAGGGCCGAGCCGAAGCGGACCTCGACCTTGTTGACGATCTCGATCATCTCACGCAGTCGTCGCTGGGTCCGGTCCGATTTCACCCGGTCCTTGCGCTGGATGGCATCCCTGCCAAGGCCTGCAGTGCGCGCGACCTCTTCGCTCGTGGTACGAAAGGCTTCCGCGATCTTGCGCGGAGCGAACAAGCCGTTGTCCGCATACTGAGCGAGTCTCATCGGTTTCTCCTGTGGAGCCTTTAATTCAGACGCAATATAGCGTCAATTGCTGCGGCATTCAATATCGCCTCGACGAGGCAACGGGTGGCTGTGCTATTGCACTGGGGATCGCGTCGGCATACGGAAGACAACCTGCATTGCGTATCAAGGTGCTCGAGTTCAAGGCGAAAGCGCTGCGAGGAAACCGGGGGAGAGATCTGATGGCGCGGAACGAAAAGACGGGCATTGGCAAGATCGCGCTGGTCACCGGCGGTGGTACGGGGGTCGGCCGCGGCATTGCCGAGGCGCTTGCCGGCGAAGGCTACGCCGTTGTCATTACCGGCCGCCGCGAGACGGTTCTGGAGAATGCGGCGATGGAAATCGCCGGACGCACGGGGGCAGAGGTGAGGGCCGTGCGTTGCGACATTGGTGACCCAGAACAGGTTGCAAGTCTTTTCGATGTGGTTCGCACGGCGTTCGGCCGGCTGGACCTGCTTGTGAATAACGCCGGGTTGGGCGCCCCAGCGATCCCTATGGAGGACCTGTCCTTCGAGCAATGGAATGCCGTCGTCTCGGCCAATCTGACAGGTGCGTTCCTCTGTACCCAGCAGGCGCTGAAGATCATGAAGGCGCAGGAGCCTCGCGGAGGACGCATCATCAACAATGGCTCGATCTCGGCACAGACGCCGCGTCCGCATTCAGCTCCCTATACTGCGACAAAGCACGCGATCAGCGGACTGACGAAATCGACCGCGCTTGATGGCAGGGCATTCGACATTGCCTGCGGACAGATCGACATCGGCAATGCGGCCACCGACATGACTTCGAGAATGAGTGGCGGGGTGATGCAGGCCAATGGCGACGTTGTCGCCGAACCGACGATCGCCGTCGAGCATGTCGCCAATGCCGTGGTCTACATGGCGAGCCTGCCGCTCGACGCCAACGTGCTGACCATGACTGTCATGGCGACGAAAATGCCGCTGGTCGGCAGGGGATAGCGGAAGCCGTTCGCCAGGTTCCCTGATCCCACAGAGGAAACGGCCCTGTTCGTCCGCCGTCACACTACATTGCCACGATTTTCTCACGCCATGTCTCGGTAGGCGCCGCCTCGCCCTATGCCGTGTCGATATCCATGCGAAACACGATGGAACCGGATCCCGAGAGCGTGACCGGTTCGTCGCCTGCCTCGCAGAGCAGGCAATCTCGCGGGGCGAGCTGTCCTTCCTGAAGCCCGCATTTGAACCGCAGCGCGCCGAGTGCGAGATAGAGCGTGGTGCCGTTCGACGGCGGGTGCAGCGACGAACCTGAAACCTTGAGCCGTTCGACACGGTGCGACAGGCGTCCGCGGCGGGTCATCACGTTGAGGTCCTCTATCCCGCCGTTGAGCAGCGTCGCGTCCACCGGGACATCCGCAGGAAAGGAGAGAGGCTCGCTATCTGCCACGATGCGGATCGGACTGGCGTCGCCGACCGTCAGCATCAGGCCTTCGCCGGCAATGATCGACAAGGTCCGGTCGACGTCCGGGAAGAGCGAGAACGGGCCGTCGCTTGCAACCGTCGCCATGCTGACGCGCCAGTCGAAGGCCGCAAGACCCGCTCCGGGCGGGTGCACGGCGATTTCAGTCGTCGTGCCCTTGCCGTTCTTCCATGGCATTTTCCGGTGGCTGGCCGCCTGAAGCAGTGTGGGCACGGCGATCAGTTGCCAAGAATGCCGGGAAGCCGCAACCCCTTTTCCTTCGCGCAGTCCAGCGCGATGTCGTAGCCGGCGTCGGCATGGCGCATGACACCGGTCGCCGGGTCGTTCCATAGCACGCGCTCCAGGCGTCTGGCCGCATCGTCGCTGCCGTCGGCGCAGATCACGACGCCGGAGTGCTGGGAAAAGCCCATGCCGACGCCGCCGCCATGATGGAGCGAAACCCAGGTTGCGCCGGAGGCGGTGTTCAGCAGGGCGTTCAGCAGCGGCCAGTCGGAAACGGCATCCGAGCCGTCCTTCATCGCTTCCGTTTCGCGGTTCGGCGAGGCGACCGAACCGGAATCGAGGTGATCGCGGCCGATGACGATCGGGGCCGAAAGTTCTCCGCTTCTGACCATGTCGTTGAAAGCCAACGCCAGGCGGTGGCGGTCGCCGAGGCCGACCCAGCAGATGCGCGCCGGCAGACCCTGGAAGGAAATCCGCTCGCGGGCCATGTCCAGCCAATTGTGCAGGTGCTTGTTGTCCGGCAGCAGTTCCTTCACCTTGGCATCGGTCTTGTAGATGTCCTGCGGATCGCCCGAAAGGGCCGCCCAGCGGAAGGGGCCGACGCCGCGGCAGAAGAGCGGGCGGATATAGGCCGGCACGAAGCCCGGGAAGGCAAACGCGTTGTCCAGGCCCTCGTCCTTCGCCACCTGGCGGATGTTGTTGCCGTAGTCGAGCGTAGGCACGCCGGCATCCCAGAAGGCGACCATGGCCTCCACATGCACCTTCATCGAGGCGCGGGCGGCCGCTTCGACAGTCTTGGGATCGCTCTCGCGCTTGGCCTTGTGTTCGGCCACCGTCCAGCCGATCGGCAGGTAGCCGTTCAATGGATCATGCGCGGAGGTCTGGTCGGTCACGATGTCGGGGCGCGGCCCGCCAGCCTTCATGCGTTCGACCAGTTGCGGGAAGATCTCCGCGGCATTGCCGAGCAGCCCGACGGATTTGGCCTCGCCGGCCTTCGTCCACTTGTCTATCAGCGCGAGGGCCTCGTCGAGCGTCTTTGCCTTTTCATCGACGTAGCGGGTGCGCAGGCGGAAATCGATGCGTGTTTCGTCGCACTCGACGGCCAGGCAGCAGGCGCCGGCCATGACGGCCGCGAGCGGCTGGGCGCCGCCCATGCCGCCGAGGCCGCCCGTCAGGATCCACTTGCCCTTGAGATTGCCGTCATAATGCTGGCGCCCGGCCTCGACAAATGTTTCGTAGGTACCCTGAACGATGCCCTGCGTGCCGATATAGATCCATGAGCCGGCCGTCATCTGGCCGTACATGGCAAGGCCCTTCTTATCCAGCTCGTTGAAATGATCCCAGGTCGCCCAGTGCGGCACGAGGTTGGAATTGGCGATAAGTACGCGGGGAGCGTCCTTGTGCGTCCGGAAAACGCCGACCGGTTTGCCGGACTGGACGAGCAGCGTCTCGTCCTCCGTCAATGTCTTTAAGGTCGCGACGATGCGGTCGAAGTCGTCCCAGGTCCGTGCCGCGCGACCAATGCCGCCATAGACGACCAGTTCGTGCGGGTTCTCGGCGACGTCCGGGTCGAGATTGTTCATCAGCATGCGCAGCGGCGCTTCTGTCATCCAGCTTTTCGCGTTCAGTTCGGTTCCGCGCGGTGCGCGAACGTCGCGAATGTTGTGGCGGGGATTGGTCATGGCGTCTTGCTCCAGAAATTATTTCGCAAGTTCGGGCGCGCGGCGCTCGATACGGGAAAGGATGTCCTTGAGATGGATGCGCAGGCGCGTAGCCTTATTCGTATCATAAGCGAAAGGTGGGGCTTCCGCGGAAAGATGGGTGGATTGTGCCAGTTCCATCTGAATGGCATGTACCCCCAGTCCAGGCTGCCCGTAGTGCCGGGTCGTCCAGCCGCCCTTGAAGCGGCCGTTGAGAACGCTCGTATAGCCGGCTGCGGCCGACGTGACTTCGACGGCGATACGTTCGATTGCCGGATCGCAGGTCGCGCCGTTGTCGGTGCCGATATTGAAATCGGCAAGCCTGCCCTCGAAGAGGAAGGGTATGTGCGAGCGGATGGAATGGCAGTCGTAGAGAATGGCTATGCCGTGGATTGCCTTGACCCGTTCGATCTCCGCCGCGAGCGCTGCGTGATAGGGGGCATGGAAGGCCGCGGCCCGTGCGGCGATGTCCTCGATGTTAGGCTCGGCGCCGTCCCTCCAGATCGGCTTGCCGTCGAAATCCGTCTCCGGCACAAGGCCGGTCGTGTTCTGGCCCGGGTAGAGACTGGCGCCCGACGGGTCCCTGTTCGCATCGATGACGTAGCGATGGAACGTCGCGCGAACCGTCGTCGCATCGGCGAGAAGGCCGTCGTAGAGCTCATGAATATGCCAGTCGGTATCGGCCTGCATCTGCCCGTTGTCGTTCAGGCGCTCCCAGATATCCGGCGGGACGTGTGTTCCGGTATGCGGCAGTCCGAGAATGACCGGCGATGTACCCTGCTTGACCTCAAAGCTTTCCATCGCCTCAACCCTCCAGCACCGGCAGGATGCCGGCGGAAATGGAGGCGACGAGCGCGCCGGATGCAACGAGACTGGACGCGGCGGCCAGATCCGGTGCCATGTATCGGTCCCCTTCGAGCGTGGGCACCGCCGAGCGCAGCACCGCGACGGCCCTCTCCAGCTCAGGGCTGGTCTTGAGTGGCCCGCGAAGCTCGACGCCCTGAACGGCAGCCAGCGCCTCGATACCGAGAATCCCGAACAGGTTCTCCGTCATGGCCAGAAGGCGGCGCGCGCCATGGCAGGCCATCGACACGTGGTCTTCCTGATTGGCGGAAGTAGGCGTCGAGTCGACCGAGGCCGGATGCGACATCTGCTTGTTCTCGCTCATCAAGGCAGCCGATGTGACTTCGGCGATCATCAGACCGGAGTTGAGTCCCGGCTTCTTCGACAGAAATGCCGGCAGGCCGTAGGAAAGCGCGGGATCGACGAGGAGTGCGATACGCCGCTGCGCGATCGCGCCGATCTCGCATATGGCAAGCGCCATCTGGTCGGCGGCAAAGGCCACCGGTTCGGCGTGGAAATTGCCGCCGGAAACGACCTCATTGTCGGAGAGCACGAGCGGATTGTCAGTCACCGCGTTGGCTTCGATCTCCAGTGTCCGGGCGACCGAGCGCAGAAGATCGAGGCAGGCACCGTCGACCTGCGGCTGGCAGCGGATGCAATAGGGGTCCTGCACCCGTTCGTCGCCCTCGATATGGCTTTCGCGGATCTCCGAGCCTTCGAGCAACCGGCGCAAGGCTGCGCCCGCGTCGATCTGGCCCCGGTGGCCGCGCAGGGCATGAATGTCGGGATGGAAGGGCGCGGACGAACCCATGGCCGCATCGGTCGACAATGCACCGGTGACGAGTGCCGTCTGGGCTGCGCGATGGGCGCGGAACAGGCCGGCGAGCGCCAGCGCCGTCGAGGTCTGCGTACCGTTGATCAGCGCCAGCCCTTCCTTTGCTGCCAGCACGACCGGCACCAGTCCGGCCTTGTCCAGCGCGTGGCGGGAAGCCATGCGCTCGCCACCGAAGAAAGCCTCGCCTTCGCCCATCATGGTTGCCGACATATGCGCCAGCGGCGCAAGGTCGCCGGAGGCGCCGACCGAGCCCTTTTCCGGGATGACCGGGATGACGCCCTTTTCGAGCATCCCCTCGATGAGCCGGATAAGCTCTATCCGGACGCCGGAGGCGCCGCGGCCGAGGGAAATGAGCTTCAGCGCCATGATCAGGCGCACGACGTTTTCCGGCAGCGGCGCACCCAGCCCGCAGCAATGCGACAGGATAAGGTTGCGTTGCAGGGTGGTAAGATCGGCGCTGTCGATCTTGATCGAGGCGAGCTTACCGAAACCGGTATTGATGCCGTAGACCGGCGCATTGCCGGAGGCGATCTCGGCGATCCGCGCGGCGCCCTTCAGCACGGCGGCGTCGAAGGACGGGTCCAGCCTGGCCGAGCCGTTGTTCCAATAGATGTCGGCGAGTTCGGCGAGTGTGACCCGACCAGGATGAAGGGTGATCGTCATCTTATACCTGTTGCCCTCGGAAGATGCGGGAATGGAGAGGATTGAAGCCGATGCGGTAGACGAGCTCCGCCGGCCGCTCGATATTCCAGATCGCCAGGTCGGCCGATTTTCCGACCTCCAGAGTGCCGACTTGGCCGAGAAGCCCAAGGGCGCGGGCCGCCTCGCGCGTCGCACCTGCAAGGCATTCGTCCACCGTCAGGCGGAACAGGGTGGCGGCCATGTTCATGGCGAGGAGCATCGAAGTGAGCGGAGACGTTCCGGGATTGCAATCAGTCGCGATCGCGATCGACGTGCCGGCGTCGCGCAGAAATTGCACCGGCGGCTTCTGCGTTTCGTTGATGGCGTAGAAGGCGCCGGGAAGAAGCACGGCGACGGTACCGGCCCGTGCCATTGCCTCTGCGCCTTCCGCATCCAGATATTCGACATGGTCGGCTGATAGTGCGCCATAGGAGGCTGCCATTTTTGCGCCGCCGAGATTGGAGAGCTGCTCTGCGTGCAGCTTCACCGGAATGCCGAGCGCCCTTGCCCTGTCGAAGACGATACGCATCTCATCGACCGAGAAAGCGATCCCCTCGCAAAAGCCGTCCACCGCATCGACAAGCCCCTCCGCCTGGGCCTTCTCCATGCCGGGCAGCACGACGTCAACGATATAGTCGCGGTTGCGGCCCTTGTATTCGACCGGTGTCGCATGCGCTGCGAGATAGGAGGTGACGACGCGTACCGGCCGGAGCTTTTCCAGCGCGCGTGCGGCGCGCAGCATGTTGAGCTCGCCGTCGATCGAAAGCCCGTATCCGGATTTGATCTCGATGGTCGAGACGCCTTCGGCCAGCAGGGTGTCGAGCCTTGGCAGGGTCGCCTCCACGAGGCCGTCTACGGAGAGCCGATTGGTCGCCTTTACGGAGGAGACGATGCCGCCGCCCGCGCGCGCCACCTCTTCATAGGTGGCGCCGGCAAGGCGCATTTCGAATTCCATCGCCCGGTCGCCACCGAAGACGAGGTGCGTGTGGCAATCAATCAGCGCCGGCGTGATCCAACGACTGCCGCAATCGACGATCGCTGACTGCGCTTTCAAATCCTCGGGGAGATCGGACGCAGCACCGGCGAAGATGATTACGCCGTCCTTTGCGGCGATGGCACCCTGCTCGACGACGCCCATTCCCTGGGAGCCTTCTGCGAACGTCGCAAGGCGCGCGTTAGTCCAGAGCGTGACTCCGGGACGGCTGTTGGAAGTATCAGAGGAGATGTCGGCCAAGTTTTCGCTCCCGCACGTCAATTGCGCCTTTCCTTGCGTCAAAACATGTATATACATATTAAGCGCCTGACAAGAGCAATTTTGGGCGTCATGTTCCGTCCCGGAACGGATTGCCGCAAGGGGAGATCGCACGACGATGACGAAATCAGCTGCCACGACGCTTCACGCGGCATCGGCGCTCTTGCCGGAAGGCTGGGCTTCCGACGTGCGCCTGACGATGGATCAGGGTGCCGTTGCCGCCATCGAGATCGGCGTCGAGGCCGGGGCCTTCGATCAGCGTCACGCGGTTCTCGTTCCGGCCATGGGCAATCTGCACAGCCATGCCTTCCAGCGCGCGATGTCCGGTCTGACGGAACTGCGCGGTCCGGCCGACGACAGCTTCTGGAGCTGGCGCAACGTCATGTACCGCTTTGCGTTGAAGATGACGCCGGAGCAGGTCGAGGCGGTCGCCGCCGAACTCTACATGGAAATGCTCGAGGCCGGCTTCTGCCGCGTCGGGGAGTTCCACTACCTGCATCACGATCAGGACGGCAATCCCTACGCCAATATTGCCGAGCTCGCGGAGCGCGTTGCCGCGGCGAGCGTGGACACGGGTATCGGCCTCACCCTTCTGCCGGTCTTCTATGCGCACTCCGGCTTCGGCGGCGCCGCACCAATCGACGGCCAGCGCCGTTTCATCAACTCACTTGAAAGCTTCAGCCGGCTGATGGAGGCCTGCCGCAAGATGCAGCCCGGTCTGGCCGGCATGCAACTCGGGATCGCCCCGCACAGCCTGCGCGCGGTGACGGCCGAGGAACTGACAGCCGTCCTGCCGCTGGCCGCCGGCGGGCCGGTTCATATCCATGTGGCCGAGCAGACGAAGGAAGTGGAAGACTGCATTGCCTGGTCGGGCGCCCGACCTGTGGAATGGCTGCTTACGAATGCGCCGGTCGATGAACGCTGGTGCCTGATCCATGCCACGCACCTGACGAAGAAGGAAACAGTCGATATGGCTGCTAGCCGGGCGGTGGCTGGGCTATGCCCGATCACCGAGGCCAATCTCGGCGATGGCACCTTTGCGGCACCCGGTTTTCTCTCCAGCGGCGGCCAATTCGGTATCGGATCGGACTCCAACGTGCTGATCTCGCTGCCGGGGGAGTTGCGGCAGCTCGAATATTCCCAGCGCCTGTCGCACAGAGCCCGCAACGTCATCGCCGCGCCGAACGGCTCGACCGGCCGGCGCCTCTTTGAGGCGGCCGTGGCGGGCGCGGGCGTGGCACTTGCATCGAGGACGGGGCTCGCCGTTGGAGCGCCGGCTGACATCGTCGCGCTCGACGCGTCACGCGCGCCCTATCTCGCGGGAGACCAACTGATCGACAACTGGATCTTCGGCGGCGATGTCGCCGTCGATACGGTCTGGGCCCGCGGCAAGCGGCA
This sequence comes from Pseudomonadota bacterium, assembly GCA_023404095.1. Lineage (GTDB taxonomy): Bacteria > Pseudomonadota > Alphaproteobacteria > Rhizobiales > Rhizobiaceae > Mycoplana. The sequence continues at coordinate 62,989 of JAEYDD010000026.1, forward strand.
GGTGGTTGGCGGCAGGCACGTCGCTCGCGGTGCAATCCGCGAGCGCTTCATCGGCGCAATGCAGGCGCTGATGGCTGGCTGACACCTGCCATCAGGGACGCGCAACTCTGCCGCACGCTTCGCAGTTTTTATGCGGCAGCGGCAAGGATCTTCTTCAGCCCGGCGACGTCGAGCGGGACGGGATTGCCGCCGGCGCACGGATCGACGACGCCCATAGTCGCAACCTTGTCCACGTCGATATCCGTCAGGCCCATGCCCGACAGCATTTCCGGAATGGAAAGGTCGCCACGCAACTCGACAATCCAGTCAACCACACCTGTCGCATCCTTGCGCGGCAGGTCGAGGAAACGGGCCAGCAATTCGAGCTTGTCGGCGATTGCAGGCGTGTTGAATTCGACCACATAGGGCATCAGCACGGCATTCAGCAGGCCATGGTGGGCGTCGTGGAGTGCGCCGAGCGGGTGGGCGAGCGCGTGGATCGCGCCGAGGCCCTTCTGCAGGGCGACGCAACCCATGCCCGACGCGATCAGCATCTGTCCGCGCGCCTCGAGGTCGTCACCGTGATGGACGGCGACCGGAAGCCATTTGCGGATTAGACGCAGTGCATTGAGCGCAATACCCTCGGCCATCGGGTGGAACGAGGGTGCGCTGAAGGCTTCCAGCGCATGCGAGAGCGCGTCCATGCCCGTGGCGGCGGTGATGTGTGACGGCAGGCCGACCGTCAACTCCGGGTCCATGACGACGACGTCGGGCATCATGCGCGGATGGAAGACGATGACCTTGCGCTTTTCCGTCTCGTGCGTGATCACCGAGGAGCGGCCGAGCTCCGAGCCCGTGCCGGCGGTCGTCGGGATCGCGATCACGGGAACGAGATTTTTGGTCTCGGCGCGCTTCCAGTTGTCGCCGATGTCCTCCAGATCCCACATCGGGACCGTCTGTCGCACCATGAAGGCGATGGCCTTTGCCGCATCAAGCGCGCTGCCGCCGCCGATCGCAACCACCAGATCGTGATCTCCGCTGCGGAAAGCCTCGACGCCATCGGCGACATTCCCGCCCGTTGGGTTGGGCTTGACGCCGGAATAAAGCGCCGCCGGTAGACCTGCGGATTTCAACGCTTCAAGGGTGCGCTGAACGGGATAGAGATCCTTCAGGCCGGCATCGGTGACGACGAGCGGCCGGCTGCCGCCGAGTTCGCGCACCATCTCGCCGAGGGTGGCGATGCGGCCGTTGCCGAAGCGCACGGCGGTCGGAAAACTCCAGTTGGCGGATGTGGCGAGCGTATCGAGGGGCATGGCACGTACCTTGTTTTCAGGAAGCGGGATTACCGGAGGACTGGCGCTTCAACGCCCGCCGGCGAAGGACTTCGGCGGTGACGACAAGCAGCAGTGCTGGCACGAGATTGAGGGTCGCCAGCGCCGGATAGATCGGCGACGAGCCGACGGCGATGCCGCTGTAGACGAAGATCGGTAGCGTGCGGGCGGTTCCGGCGAGCGAATAGGAAATGTAGAAATTTCCCCAGGAGAGAAGGAAGGCGAAGATGGCGGCGGAGAAGATGCCCGGCCACAAAAGCGGGAACGTAACCTCGCGGAAAACCTGCCAGCCGTTCGCCCCCGCATCGCGCGCCGCGTCCTCGAGCGTCTCGTCGAAGCCGTAGACCTGAACGGCCACGACGACCAGTGCAAACGGCGTGATGTAGACGACGTGCCCGATGATGACGGTGAAGAGGCCGTTCGAAAAGCCGAGCCAGCTGCCGAGCACTGAAAACCAAAGGAGCATGACGACGCCGAGCAGCAACTGAGGGAACAGCAGCGGCGCGAAGGTGAGCGCGCGGAACGCGGCCTGCATGCGAAACCGGTAGCGAATCCAGGCGACGGCTCCGGCGGTGCCCAGCAAGGTGGCGAAGAGCGTCGCGATTGCTGCGACCACCGCCGAGTTGCGGACAGCCGGGAGAAAATCCGGCTTGCTGAACAGTTCGCCGTACCAGGCAAGCGAGAAGCTCTCTATCGGCAGCGTCAGCACGCGGCTCGAGGTGAAGGAGAACGCGACCAGCGTGGCGATGGGAGCATAGAAGAACAGCAGCAACAGGACCACCGTTCCGACAAGCAGCGTATCGACGAGTGCGTTGCGAAGGCGCTGGGTGCTCATGCAGGCCTCCCGGGAGCAGAGCGGCGTCGTAGCGCCAAAGCGGACGAGAGCGCCAGCATCAGCGCGCCGATGACGATGAGGACCATGGTGAGTGCGGCACCCAGCGGCCAGTTCACGCGCGTCTCGAAGCTCTGGCGGATGAGTTCGGACGCGAGTGGCGACGTGCCGCCACCGAGAACCTTCGGTTCGAGGAAGGCGCCGAGGCTGAGCACGAACACCAGCACCGCGCCGGAATAGAGGCCGGGACGCGACAGCGGCAACGTCACCTCGAAGAAGGTTCTAAGCCGCGCGGCCCCGGCATCGTAGGCAGCGAGCACGAGATCGCGATCGATGCGTACCAGAGACAGGTAGATGGTGAACATCGGATAGGCCACGAGATTGTAGACCATGCCGATCATCGTGGCGGCCGGCGTGAACAGAAGGTTCAGCGTGTCGGGCGGAAAGCCGACATGCATCAGCAGCCAGTTCGCCACACCGTTCTTGTCGAGGATGAGAATCCAGCCGAAGGTCTTCAGCACCGCATCGGTCAAAAAGGCGAAGATGATGAGGATCTGGATCTGCGTCTTGAATGTCTTCAGCCGGGTCGCCAGCGCATAGGCGGCCGGAAACGCGATGGCGATGCAGATCGCCACGCACACCAGCGCCATGGCGACCGTGCGCAGCATGATCGTCCAGTAGTGCGGCTTGGAGAAGACCTCCGTCCAGATCTTCAGGTCCCAGCTCCAGGAGAGGCGGTAGTACTGCGTGGTCTGGAAGGTCAGCACAGCAGTCATCACGAGCGGCACGAGGAAGAAGGCGATCATGACGACCGCAAGCGGCACGACGGCGGCAAGCAGAACAGGATCCCTCCAGGATTTCTCTTCGATCTTCATGCTCACTCCGACAGAAGGAAGGCCTGGGTTGGATCAAAGCCGATGCGCACCGCCTCGCCGACGCGGGCCGGCAGCACGATCGAGCCGGCGAGATCGACGATCACGGCCGCCTCGAGGCCGGGCACGCGGATGCGGTACTGCGTCGAGGAGCCCTTGATGAAATACTCCTCCACCACGCCTTCCAGCGTCCATTCGCCGGCTTGGGCATCGTTGCGGACGATGCGGATACTCTCCGGTCGGACCAGCAGCGCGGTTCCCTTTTCGGACAGGGACGGTGCGACATGTTCCGCTGCGATTTCAGCGCTGGCGCCGGGGGCGAGCGGGGAGGTGACCTTCGCTCCACTTGCCGTGCGGCCCGCGTCGACGGGGAGGAAATTGGTCTCGCCGATGAAGCCCGCGACGAACATGTTGGCCGGACGATAGTAGATGTCGGCCGGCGTGCCGACCTGGACCACATGGCCGCTGCGCATGACGCAGATGCGGTCGGCGAGCATCATCGCCTCTTCCAGGTCGTGCGTGACGAGCACGAAACTGGTGCCGAGCTCGCGATGCAGCTTCTTCAGCTCGGCCTGGAGGGACTTCTTCAGCTTGGCGTCGAGCGCACTCATCGGCTCGTCGAGTAGGAGCACGCCGGGCCGGGACACCAGCGCGCGGGCCAGCGCCACGCGCTGCTGCTCTCCACCCGAAAGCTGGGCCGGGTAGCGCTGGAGATAGTCCGGCCTGAGATGCATCAGGTCGAGCATCCCGCGTACGCGCTCGTTCATCTGCGCGGCCGGCACCTTCTGCAGCTTCAGCGGAAAGCCGATGTTTTCCGCCACCGTCTTGTGCGGGAAGAGGGCGAGCTTCTGGAAGACCATGCGCGTCGGCCGGCTTGCCGCCGGGACGCCGCGCATGTCTTTTCCTTCGATTTCCAGGCGGCCGTCGGTCGGCTCCTCGAATCCGGCGAGGATCTTCAGAAGCGTCGTCTTTCCGCAACCGGAAGGGCCGACGAGTGCCACGAATTCGCCGGCGCCGACCTGCAGCGAGACGCCGTGGAGCGCGCGCGCCGAACCGTAGTCCTTCACAATCCTGGCGGCGTCGATGATGGGGCTGGCCAAGCTCGATGTCCTTGATATCTATAAAAGGTATGGACAGGCCGGCCACGGAAGGCAGGCCTGTCGACTTCGATAAGCTCAGGTTCAGCGGGCGGCGAGTTCTTCCTGCCAGATCGCCAGCATGTCGTCGATGTTCGGCGCGACGGTGTGGAACTGGCTGTTGTCCCAGGCCGTCCACATGTAGTCCATCTGCAGCGCCTTCTTCTCGTCTTCCGAGAACAGCGCTTCGGCCTTGCTGTTGGGCACCAGGTTGCAGGTGGCGTCGGTGATCGCGAGCTGCTTGGCCACGTCCGGCGAAACGATGTATTTCAGGAAGTCGGCTGCGACCTGGGTGTTCTTTCCGTTGTCGATCAGACCGGTCGCTTCCATCCAGATGATGCCTTGCTTCAGGCCGTCCTTCGGTTCGGGAACGATGGACTGGATGTAGTCGTGACCCTTGATGCGCAGCGATGAGGTGCAATACGTGCCGCCGCCGATCAGCGCGCGGAAGGAGCCGTCGAGGAGGCCCTTCTGCGCGACGGCAAGGTCGGCAACGATGGCGCGGGTATTCTTGAAGGCTGCGCGCAGTACCTTGCGCACCTCGTCGAGTGCGGCCTGGTCGAGTTCCTCGTAAGGATTGACGCCGGCATAGAGCGCGAGCGGCATGATCGGCCAGTCACCCCAGTCCAGCAGGCAGATCTTGTCCCTGTAGGCCGGGTCGAAGACCGGCGCATAGCTCGACCAGGTTTCCAGCTTGTCGAACTTGGTGTTGACGGTCGGGCCGACCCAGCCCCAGCGCGTCGGAAGGCCCGTTGCCTTGCCTTCGAACTGCAGCGGCACGAACGGGGCGCGGAACTGCGGATAGAAATCCTCGTACTGCGCTGCGAAATCCTTGTCGTCGATGAAGCGGCAGAAGCCGGCCGGTCCCATGCGCTGGATCCAGGGGCTGTCGGAGGAGACGAGGTCGAAATCGCGAGACGCACCGGCAGCGAGCTTGGCGAAGCCGCCGGCCGAGTCGGTGATCAGATCGATTGCGATCGATACGTCATTCTTCTTCTGGAACGGGTCGAGGATGCTTGGGGCATTGTAGCCTTCCCAGCACATGTAGTTGAGGCTTTCGGCCGCCGATGCGCTGCGACGCGATGCCAGGAATCCGCTGCTCGCCGCTGCAATGCCGAGGCCGAGGCCGCCCATGCCTTTGAGGACCGAGCGACGGCTGGCCGTGCCCGTCATGGTGTCTGCTGTTCCCTTTTTCATTATCTTTCCCTTCCTTCTTCGATCGTTGTGACGGCGCTCAGACCACTCCCAGATAACGTCTGATCTCCCATTCGCTCACCTGGCGCTGATATTCGGCAAATTCGACGTCGCAGTTCTCGGTAAAACTGTCGATGAAGTCGTCGCCGAACAGCGCACGCGCTGTCTTGCTGGCCCGCAGACGCGCCGAAGCCTCGTGAAGATCGCGCGGGAACGCCGCCTCCGGTGCGGGCCTTGCGGCATAGAAGTCCTCGGCGCTACCGGGCGGCGGCTCGATGCCGTCGCGAATGCCGGCGAGGCCGGCGCCGAGCAGCATCGAGAGCGCCAGATAAGGATTGGTGTCGGCGGACGGAACGCGGAATTCGATACGGGTGCTGGCCGGCTGGTCGTTGATGACGCGCACGGCAGCCGTACGGTTCTGTACGCCCCAGTTCGCTGCCGTCGGCGCCCATGCGCCGGGCACCAGCCGCTTGTAGGCGTTCACCGTCGACGAACACATCGCCAAAAGTTCCGGCAGGAGTTTCAAGAGGCCGCCGAGGAAGTGCCGTGCCGTGACGCTGATCCCGTCCGGCGCCGACGGATCGGCAAAGACTGGATTGCCGTCCCGGTCGCGCAGCGAAAGATGCAGGTGGCCGGACTGGCCGGACAGCTTTGGCGACAGCTTCGACATGAAGCTGACCGTCTTGTTGTTGCGGGCGAAATAAGCGCGGGCGAAGTTCTTGAACAGCATGGCGTCGTCGGCCGCCTTGATGCCCTTTGCATATGTCAACGGCGCTTCAAAGCAGCCGGGACCAAGCTCGGTATGCATGGCGTCGATCGAAACCCCCATCGTCGCCATCGTCTGTTCCAGCTCCGACAGGAGGTCGCCATGGAGTGCTGAGGTCTGCAGCGAATAGGTGCGGTTGCCCTGCGCGAAATGGGTCAGGTCGCGAAACTGCTTGGCCCGCATGCTCTCGGGGGTCTCGTCGAACACGAAAAACTCGAACTCGAAGGCGGCAAGGACGTCGAAACCGAGTTCGGCGGCACGCTCCAATTGCGCCAGACAAACGTTTCGCGGGGTGCGCCGGCCGAATTCGCCATCGAAGTCCGCAAGGCAGAGCGCGGTGTTGGCGGCGAACGGATAAGTCCGGATCGTATCGTCGAACAGCTTTGCCGGGCGATCGACGAAGGAGCCGTCGCGATAGGTGTTCTCGGCGATATCCCAGAAATAGAGGACTTCGCAGAAGGGATAGCCCTGCTCGGCGAGCTTGACGGCCTTGTCGGCCGAAACCAGCTTGTCGCGGAATTCGCCTGCCGGATCGACCATGCCGACGTGAACGGCGCGTGCACCGATTTCCTTAAGTCTGGTTTCGAAGGTGGACGGAGTTGTTGACTTGGACATGGCTTGTTTCCCGACGTGTGGGGTAGCCTAGAGTTGAGCCCTGTGGCATGAAAATATCCCCTTGGGGATAGAAGGTGCATGCGTGACTGCGCATGACGGCTTCGACAGCATGAGGGGCAAATGCGTGGACAAGGGGTTTGCGGCGTGGAACAGCGCGGTCGCCACGGCCATGGAAGCGATCGGCACCCACGCCTTCGGCAACCGGCTGGAGGCTGCGCTCGCCACCATCGTGGATTTCGACATTCTGATGGTATTCGGCTATAGCGGCCCCGACAAACCGGTCTGCTGTTACCACAACATCGACACGCTGCGCGCCCGCACCGTCATCGACGCCTACATCTCCGGGCCCTATCTGCTCGACCCGTTCTACAGCGCCGCGCTGGATCGCAAGGGGGGCGGCATTCTGCGGCTGAAGGACATGGCCCCCGACCATTTCTTCAGCTCCGAGTATTACCGGCGGCACTATGTCCTGACCGGCATTCGCGACGAGATCGGAATTCTGTGCCGCCCGGCGAACTGGGCGGGCGTCGTCTTCAGCTTTACGCGCCCAAATACATCCCCCGCCTTCGGCCGCAGAGACCTGGCCTCGATACGGGACGCCGAGCCTTTGCTGCGCGCACTGGGTGAAGGTCACTGGGGCTCGGCGGACTATGCGCCGGCGACCGCGCGGCCCGCCCCTGCGCACGACCCGATCAACGATACCCTGAGCCGGATGACCAACGGCATATTGACGCCCCGCGAGGTGGAGATCACGTCGCTCATCCTGCGGGGCCACTCGAACGCCTCGATTGCGGAGACGCTGAAAATCGCGCCCGGCACCGTGAAAATTCATCGCAAAAATATCCATCAGAAGCTGAATATTTCCAGCCAGGCGGAGCTCTTCGGACTGTTTATCCAGCAACTGTCCTCGGGCCTGTAGATTCTTAGGCCGGGTTCGATGGATCGTGACCATGCTGCCGGGTTCGGCTTCGGCCAGACTGCGGTTGCAACAATTCGTTTCGGTTCTGGACGCCGCTGCGCTACATCAGCCGGAAAGCGAGAGAGAGGGCGGACCGAACGTGGCGGACAGGAATGGCAAGGATGCGACCTTGCATCAGCGCATCTTGAGCGACATCGAGGGAAAGATCGTTTCCGGCGAATGGCCGCCGGGCCACCGCCTGCCGTTCGAGGTCGATCTCGCGGACCAGTACGACTGCTCGCGCATGACCGTGAACAAGGTAATGACGCAGCTTGCCAAGGCCGGGCTGATCGAGCGGCGCAAGAAATCCGGCACCTTCGTCAAGCAGCCCCAGGCGCAATCGGCGGTCCTCGAGATTCATGATATCGAGGCTGAAGTGAAGTCGCTGAACCTGCCCTATACGTTCCAGGTTACGCGGCGCTCCGTGCGAACGGCCTCGGCGGAAGACGTGCGCCGCTTCGAGGTTCACGACGGGGCGAAGCTGCTCGATATCGTCTGCACGCATTTTGCCGGGCCTCGTCAATTCTGCGTCGAGGAACGCCTGATCAACCTGGAAAACGTTCCCGAAGCGGGGGAAGCCGATTTCAAGGAGGTTTCGCCCGGTCGCTGGCTGCTGAGCCAGGTTCCGTGGAGCACGGCCGAGCACCGCATACAGGCCGTCGGCGCCTCCGCCGAAATGGCAGCACTTCTGGGCGTGGCGCGCGGTGCTGCCTGCCTCGTGGTCGAGCGCCGAACCTGGAGCGGCCTCGGCCCCATCACCCAGGTTCGCTTCACCTATCCGGGCGACACGCATGCACTCGTCGCCCGGTTTACACCGGCCTCGCAGTAAGAGAGGCCGGAATTCCCGGCTGAACTACCGGCTGGCGCGGATGGCTTCGAGCGCGGTCAGGAACTGGTCGTTTTCCTCCGCCGAGCCGATGCTGGCACGAACGAAAGTGTCGAAGCCCGGTTGCTTCCAGGGCTTGACGATCACCCCGCGCTTCAACAGCTCCTCCGCAAGGACGGTCGAATTCTCGCCCGCGTCGAAGAAGAGGAAGTTGCATTTCGACGGTGCGACGCGGTAGCCGGACGTTTCAAGAGCTTGGCGCACCCGTTCGCGCTCGCCAATCGCGTGTTCGACCGACAGGCGCAGATGGTCCTCGTCGGCCAGGGCGGCAATTGCCGATGCCTGTGCGATAGCGTTCGTGTTGAACGGCGTTCGCGCACGATCGAAGAACGAGCAAAGATCTGCGCCGCTGGCGATCCCGTAGCCGATGCGCAGGCCGGCAAGGCCATAGGCCTTTGAGAAGGTGCGCAGGACGACCCAATTTGCGCCCGTTTCGCCCAGCATGTCGACCGCGGAGGGATAATCCTCGCCGGCGGCATATTCCGCATAGGCCTCGTCGACGACGAGAAGCGTTTCCTCGTCCAGGGCCTCGATGACAGTCTTCAGCGCTGCCGGGGTCAGCCAGCTTCCGACGGGGTTCATCGGGTTGGAAAACATCAGCATGCGCGGCTTGCGGCGTGCGGCGGCGACGAGCGCGTCGAGATCGATTTCCAGATCGTCGGCGACGGTCACGCGTTCGACGATCCCACCCATCAGCGTCGTGTAGTCCTCGTGCAGCGGAAAGGACGGATAGAGGGTCGCAACCGTGTCGCCGGGACGCACGACCGAGCGGCAGACGACCGCAATCAGGTCCTCCGAGCCATTTCCCAGAATGACCTGCCCGGTTCCGACGCCGAACTCATCGGCGATCTTCGCGCAAAGGGCGCGACCCTGCGGATCGGGATAGAGGCGTGCGAGATCGCCGATGTCGGCAAAGAGTGTGCGCAGACGCGGCGAGGGGCCGAGGGGGTTCTCGTTGGAGCCAAGTTTGGCGATACGATCCACTTGATAACGCGTGCGGACCTCTTCCAGCGTCAGCCCGGCATTGTATGGTGCGAGCGATCGGACTTCCGCGCGGATGGTGCTCGAAACGTCGGCCATATTGCATACTCCATGGGATGCGATTTTGCCCTAAGTCATAGGGCAGGATTTGAGCCCTGTATATATGTATAGACATTATTTCGGGAAAGTGTTGTCATCCCGTGGTGGATTTTCAAAAGGAGCAGCCATGACCCGACCCAACTTCGATCTGACCGGCCGTCTGGCTCTTGTCACCGGTGCCAGCCGCGGCATAGGCCAGTCGATTGCAGTTGCCCTTGCCGAGGCCGGCGCTGATGTCGCCGTGACGGCGCGCAAGGTTGAAAATCTTGCTGAAACGGTGGCGCTGGTCGAGAAGGCGGGCCGCAGAGGCATCGCACTCGCCCAGGACGTGAGCGACGTGGAATCCTGCCGGTCGGTGACGGCGGATGCCGCAGATCGGCTGGGTGGGCTGGATATCCTCGTCAACAATGCAGGTTTTGAGAATGTGCAGCCGTCGCTGGACCTCGACGAGGCGATCTGGGACACGATCCTCTCGATCAACCTGAAGGGTGCCTTCTTCTGCGCGCAGGCGGCCGGCCGCATCATGGCGACGCGTGGCGGCGGCGCGATGGTCAACCTCTGCTCTTTGACGTCCTATGTGGGCGTGCCGACGGCTGTGCCTTACGGTGCCTCCAAGTCCGGGCTGCTCGGCATGACAAGAGCGCTTGCGACGGAATGGGCTCCGCACGGCATTCGCGTGAACGCGATCGCGCCCGGCTACTTCCGTACCGCGATGACGGAGGTGTTCTATCAGGACGAGGACTGGCAGTCGCGGATGCTGTCGAGGATTCCGCAGGGTCGCTTCGGCGGGGAGGGGGACATAGGCGGTGTGGCCGTGTTCCTCTGCAGCGAGGCGGCAGCCTATGTAACGGGCCACTGCATACCCGTGGACGGTGGCTACCTCTCATCGATCTGAAGTCATCACGATTGCGATATCCGACAGCGCAGTTGCGGAAGACTGCGCTTTGCCCCTTCCAATGCGCTTGCCTTTTTTGCCTGCTGCGGCAAAGACAGGACCTGGATTGATGGCGGATTTTGCATCTGCACAAATTGTGTGCGTAGTGCAAAATTTACGCAATTGTCGTTGACGGTGGCTGGCTCAATATGTATATACATCATCCATCCCGCTGGCGGATGGGAGTGTCTGCCGGTCGGATGAAACGAGCCCTTGACTTGGCGGCGCCATGCGCCGCAGGTGAGGGAAGAGCAGGGGAATGACATGGGCATTGTTTCCACCGATCTCCACAAGGCCGGCGCGATCGCCGTCTCCGTCAAGGATGTCGGAATGGTCTTCGGGAATGTCCATGCCGTCAGAAGTGCGTCTTTCGATCTGCCGAAAGGAAAATTCCTGACGATCCTGGGGCCGTCCGGTTCCGGCAAGACCACCCTTCTGCGCATGATCGCCGGTTTCGACAAGCCGACCAGCGGTGAGATTTTCATTAACGGCCAGCCAGTAAGCGCGGTGCCACCGCACAAGCGTGCGATTGGCATGGTGTTCCAGAAACTGGCGCTTTTCCCCCATATGACGGCGGCCGAAAACGTTGCCTTTCCCTTAAAGATGCGCCGACACGATGCCCGCACCATCGGCGAGAAGGTGGAGCGCTACCTGGAACTCGTTCGCCTCGGCGGCTATGGTGGCCGCCGGATCAACGAGTTGTCGGGCGGTCAGCAGCAGCGCGTCGCGATTGCGCGCGCCCTTGTGTTCGAACCGGATCTGCTCCTCCTCGACGAGCCTCTGGCCGCACTCGACCGCAAGCTGCGCGAAGAGATGCAGCTCGAATTCCGGCGTATCCAGAGGGAGCTCGGGGTCACCACGATCAATGTCACGCACGACCAGCGCGAGGCACTGGTGGTGTCGGACGAAATCATCGTCATGGATGGCGGTGAGATCCAGCAGAAGGCCCAGCCGGTGCATGCTTACCGCTCGCCTGCCAATGCCTTCGTCGCCAATTTCATCGGCGTCACGAATTTCATCGACGGCAAGGTATCGGCGATTTCCGGCTCGACGGTCAGTGTCGAATCGAATGGTCACGTTCTGTCAGGCGTCGTTGCTGCGGATGGAGCGCCTCTCGTCGACGGTTCGGCCTGTTCCGGTGCCGTCCGCGCCGAGCAGATCCGCATCGCTTCCGCGCGTACCGCGCTCGAAGGTCTGGAAACGATTGTCGAGGGACAGGTCACCGATTCCATTTTCGAAGGCGAGCGGATGGTCTACGAGGTGACGGTGCCGGCGCTCGGTGGCGCCATCCTCCGCGTGTTCGACCACGATCCGATATCGCACCTGCAGTTCGGTCCGGGCGAGAACGTCCGGCTCGGGTGGAATGCGAAAGACATGCATGTATTCAAGAAGTGACCGCTGCACGGTCCATTCAGAGGAGAACTTATGATGTCGAATGAGAAAATCCTGTCCGCTCAAATCCGCCGTCGCACGCTGCTCGGCTCCATGGCCGCCGTCGGCGCGTCCGCCGGCCTGTCGACGCTCGGCGTCAGCAAGGCCTTTGCGCAGGAGCCTGAGAAACCTTCCGAAATCATCGTGCGCGCCTGGGGCGGCAGCTGGGTTGACAGCCTGAAGGCCGGCGTTTCCGACAGCTTCACCAAGATGACCGGCATCGCCGTTCGCCACGACCTGACGGAAGACAACGAGATCCAGCCGAAGATCTGGGCCGCGGTTGCACAGAAGCGTACGCCGCCGATCCACATCAACTGGGACACGACGACGAACGCGACCAAGTCGGCGCTGCGCGGCGTGACCGAAGATCTCTCCGACCTGCCGAACCTGAAGAACACCACCGATCTCGCCAAGCCGGTTGGACTCGACGGCTATCCGATCGTCAACACCTACGGCTACGTCTACGTTCTTGCCTATCGCCCCTCCGCCTTCCCGAACGGTGCGCCGAAGTCCTGGAAGGACCTGCTCGATCCCAAGCTGAAGGGCCGCATCGCGCTCTATAACGATGGCATCGGCTTCCATTTCCCTGCCCAGGTCGCCGGCGGCGGCAAGCTGGAGGACATTCCGGGCAACATGCAGCCGGCCTGGGACTTTATCGCGAAAATCAAAGAACAGCAGCCGCTGCTCGGCGAGGATCCGGATTTCACCACCTGGTTCCAGAAGGGCGAGATCGACGCTGCCTGCACCATCTCCACCAATGCGCGCGAGGCCAGGAAGAACGGGATCGAGCTTGCATGGGTTGTGCCGGAAGAAGGCGCCAAGTTCGATACGGACGGCCTCTGGATTCCCAAGGGTCTGCCGGAGAACGAACTGTACTGGGCCAAGCAGTACATCAATCACGCGCTGACCAAGGAAGCCCAGCAGGTCTGGCTCGACGGTCTCGGTCTGCCGGGCGTGGTCCCGGGCCTGACGCCGCCGGCCGATCTCGTTGGCGATCCGTCCTACCCGACCACCGAAGAGGACTTCAAGCATCTCATCCGCATCTCTTCGAAGGTGCAGGTGGAGAACGAGAGCCAGTGGTTCGCCAAGTTCAAGGAAATCATGCAGGGCTGAGCCCCGCCCGCCCGTCGCTTTCCCTCTGGCGGCGGGCCCTCTGTTTGCATTGCGAGGATCGGTACCATGCGCCATTCCCGTGCCGCATATCCGCTGACGTGGCGCGTCATGGATGTGCTGGAGCGCCTTGCGGCCGCCATATGGCCGTCAAGTTTCCAGCGAGGCCTTCCCTATCTCATGCTGCTGCCGGCCGTCGTGCTGGTGGGGCTCTTGGTCCTCGGGCTGATCCAGATCGGTGACTCGAGCCTGAGGACGCTGGATACCAGCACCTTCCTGATGTCGGAGAACTACACGCTCGCCAACTACCAGCGCGCGCTGACGGAGAAGTTCTTCGCTACCGTCGCGGGGCGCAGCCTCATGGGGGCGGTGATCGTCACCGTGATCACGCTGATCTTCGCCTTTCCCTACGCGTATCTGATGGTGCGCACACCGTCTTCGGCCCTGCGCAAGTTCCTGCTTGTGGCGCTCTTCCTTCCCTTCTTTATCGGCCAGGTGGTGCGCGCCTATGGCTGGCTGATCATTCTCGGCAACCAGGGAATGGTGAACGAGGCGCTCGGGCTCGTCGGCGTGCCGCCGATGCGCCTTCTCTACAATTACCCCGCCGTACTGTTCGGTCTCGTCCAGTACATGCTTCCCTTTGCGGTGCTGATGCTGGCACCCGCTTTGACTGCCATTCCGGCGGAACTGGAATCGGCGGCAAGTTCGCTCGGTGCCGGCTGGGTGCGCACCTTCCGCCACGTCGTGCTGCCGCTTGCCCGTCCCGGTCTCGTCGGCGCCGGTCTCGTGGTTGTCACGCTGTCGCTGACCGATTTTGCCATTCCGGCGATCCTGGGCGGCGGCTCGCAGGACTTCATCGCCAACGCCATCTACGACCAGTTCTTCCGCACCTCGGACCAGGGGCTCGGCGCCACGTTGTCGCTTCTCTTGGTCGCCGTCGGCTCTATCCTGGTCGGGGTCGTCTTCATGCTGTTCGGCGCCGGAACGCTTGCCATGGGAGACGAACGCAAATGACCAGGAGCCGCAGCAAGTCCATCGTCATCTGGGCGTTCGTCGTAACGGCGCTCGTCATGCTGTCCGCACCCACCATCGTCGTGCTGGGGGCGTCTTTCACGGCCGGAAATATCATCACCTTTCCGCCGGAAGGGCTGTCGCTGAAGTGGTACGGTGCGATCGCGCAGGCGAGCGACCTTCGGCAGGCCTTCTTCCGGTCGCTGATCGTGGCGACCATCTGCACGCTGATCTCGATCCCTGTCGGAACGCTGGCCGGCATCGCGCTTTCGAAGTACCGCGTCCGCTTCGCGCGTACCATCCAGATCTACCTGCTGTTGCCGTTCACCATTCCGCTGATCGGATCGGGCATCGGCATGATGCTGGTGTTCGGCGAGATGGGTGTGCTCGGCAGGCTGTGGCCCGTCGGCATCGCGACCTGCGTGATCAACCTGCCCTTCATGATCTGGGCCGTCACGGCCAGCGCCTCCAACCTCAGCCCCGACCTGGAACTGGCTGCCGCCAATTGCGGCGCCCCGCCGCTGCAGCGGTTTCTCTACATCACCCTCCCGGCTGTTCTGCCTGGCATCATCACCGGCTCGCTGTTGATGTTCATCCTGGCCCTCAACGAGTTCCTGGTCAGCCTGCTTCTGGTGGATGCGCGCAGCGTCACCCTGCCGGTGCAGATCTACAATTCGATCCGCTCCATCATCACGCCGGACCTTGCCGCCATCTCGGTCGTCTTCATCGCCTGCGCAGGCGTTGCGATCGCGCTACTGGACCGCCTGGTCGGCCTCGACATCTTCCTCAAATCGAAATGACCCCTTGGGGCCGCTCATCAAGGACACGACGATGACTGACGTCTCTTTCTACGAATATTCCAAGCTGAACGCCGATGAGAAGGCCGCCCTGCTGCGCCGCTCGGAGACGGATATATCGAGCTTCATCGAAAAGGTGGCGCCCATTCTCGAGGCTGTGCGGACAGAGGGCGACAAGGCGCTGGCGCGTTTCGGCCGCGAGCTCGACAAGGCGGATGTCACCGAGGCCAACCTGAAGGTGACGGAGGCCGAGTTCGATGCGGCATTCAAGCTCGTCGACGATAGCGTCATCGAATCCATCAAATTCGGCATCGAAAACATCCGCCACTTTCACGAGGAGCAGAAGCCCGAGGCCATGTGGCTGAAGGAGATCCGCCCGGGCGCATTCGCGGGCGACCGTTTCACGCCCATCCAGTCGGTGGCGCTCTATGTGCCGCGCGGCAAGGGTTCCTTCCCTTCGGTGACGATGATGACGTCCGTGCCGGCCGTCGTTGCCGGCGTGCCAAACCTTGCGATCGTCACACCGCCCGCACCCGATGGCTCGGTCGACGCAGCTACGCTGGTCGCAGCCCGTCTCGCCGGCGTCGAGACCGTTTACAAGGTCGGTGGCGCACAGGCTGTCGCCGCTGTCGCCTACGGTACGGAGACCGTCAAGCCGGCGCTGAAGATCGTGGGCCCCGGCAGCCCCTGGGTCGTGGCCGCCAAGCGCTCGCTTTCGGGCGTCATCGATACCGGCCTGCCTGCCGGCCCCTCGGAAGTGATGATCCTTGCAGACGATACGGTGCATGGCGGGCTTGCCGCGCTCGACCTTCTGATCGAGGCCGAGCACGGTCCCGATTCCTCGGCCTACCTCGTGACGCACAGCCGCCGCGTTGCCGAAGAGGCGATCGCCGCGCTTCCCGAGCACTGGAGCAAGATGACGGAGCAGCGCGTCGGGTTCTCCAAGGCCGTGCTCACCGGAAAGACGGGTGGCGTGGTGCTGACCTCGTCGATCGAGGAGAGCTATGAATTCGTCAACGCCTATGCGCCCGAGCATCTCGAACTGCTGTCGACCGAACCCTTCATCCATCTCGGCCACATCACCGAGGCGTCCGAGATCCTGATGGGAACGCATACGCCGGTCAGCATCGCCAACTTCTCGCTCGGGCCGAACGCCGTCCTGCCGACTAGCCGTTGGGCACGCACGTTCGGGCCGCTTTCCGTCACCGACTTCGTCAAGCGCAGCTCGATCGGATACGTCACCGCTCCGGCCTATCCGGAATTTGCCAGGCACTCCCACAATCTCGCCCTCTACGAAGGCTTCTCCTCCCACGCTCTGGCGGTTTCGCCTGTGCGCGACGCCTATCTCAAGAAGGGTGCGTGATCGATGAAGGCCGTGCGGCTGCATGACGCGCTGGACCTGCGGGTGGAGACGGTCGACGCGCCGTCGTCCCCGCCGCCGGGGCATGTCAATCTCCGGGTGCAGGCGGCCGGAATCTGCGGGTCAGACCTTCACAACTATCGCACCGGCCAGTGGATCAGCCGGCGCCCGTCGACGGCCGGGCACGAATTTTGCGGCCGCGTCACCGCGATCGGCGAAGGGGTGAGCCACCTTGCGATCGGCGACGTCGTCGCAGCTGACTCGCGGATGTGGTGCGGTGAATGTGCCGCATGCCGCAGTGGTCTCAGCAACGTCTGCGAAAAGCTGGGCTTCGTTGGCGAGGTCTGCGACGGCGGCTTCGCCGAGGAGGTCCAACTGCCGGCCCGCCTGCTTGTCCGCCACGACGCCGGTCTTCCGCCACGGGTTGCTGCCATGGCGGAGCCGCTCGCCGTCGCGCTTCACGCCGTCCGGCGGCTCAGTGCGCCCGAGGGCGAGCCGGTGCTGGTTGTCGGATGCGGCACCATCGGCGGGCTCAGCGCGCTTTTGCTGTCGCAACTGCGCAAGGGACCCTTGCTGCTGGCCGATCTCAACGCCGAGCGCGTCGAGATGGTGGCGGAGGTGACCGGTGGCGTTCCGGTAAAACTCGATGCCGCTGCCATAGGGGCTGTCCTCGATGGAAAGCGGCTGCGCTATGCAATCGATGCGACCGGAAGCATCCATGCCATCACCAAGGCCATTGACCTTATTTCCGGCGGCGGCGCGCTGGCGCTCGTCGGCATCAGCCACGGCAAGCTCGATTTCGATCCGAACATCCTGGTCGAGCGCGAGATTTCGCTGGTCGGATGCCATGCCTTCATCGAAGAATTGCCGGAAGCCGTTGGCATGCTGCCGGGTCTCGAAATCGAGCTGACCCGCTTCTCCGAGGTGCTGGATACGCTGGATGCGGTGCCAGACGCCTATGAACGTCTACTCAAGGGCGGTGGCTCAAGGCTGAAGACCATCGTTGAGATATCGGACTGACGCGGCGGCATGCCCCAAATACCAGGACTGGAGCTCCCAGCATGAACCAACCCGCCAGCCGCACCGCGGAGATCAGGAAGCTCGCGAAGAACGGGGACGGCGCCGCCGAGGCGATGCTTGCTGAGCTGCTGCGCGACCTGTTCAAGATCGAGCCTGTCAACCTCGCCATCAACCACGACCAGTACAGCCTGAATTCGCTGAACGGCTTCTTCGATACCGAGGACGGACAGTTCTTCTTCAAGTTCCATCAGGAGGAGGGCGAGGAGGCGATGACCGGCGAATATTACCGCGCCGACATTCTGGCGCGCGCGGGCCTGCCGGTGGACCAGCCGGTGCTGATGTCCGTCCTGCCGGGCGAACAGATCCTCGTCTACAAGCGTCGCACCGATCCTCGGTTCTCAGATGTGCTGCGGGCGCTCGATCTGGAGCATGATGCGCAGAAGGCGGCGCGCGCCGTCGCCGCCGAGCGGAAGCTCAACGAGGCGGTGCTCGACGTCTACCTGAAGACGCTGCATCCCGTGACCCCACAGCAGGTTTCCGCCGAGCCCGTCCACCGGCTGTTCTTCGAGCGGCTGATCGATCCGCCGGCAGGAAGCTATCCGGGTGGGCGGTTTGCGAGCTTCTATGTCGGCAAGGACTTTGCCTTTCCGGGTGCCGCGCTGGACTGGGAGGCGCTTTCCACCAGCCGCTTCGTCGTCAACGGCGTGGAGTATCGCGATACCGTCGGCCAGTTGTTCGATGAGGCCTTCGAGCGACTGCGGCCTTCGCGGCTTGCCGATGCCGGTGGTGTCACGGCGCATGGCGACGCGCACAACGCCAATGTCTGGTATCGCGAGCAGGGCGGCGAGGCGACGCTTTCCTTCTTCGACCCGGCCTTCGCCGGTGAACACATTCCGACCCTTCTGGCCGAGGTGAAGACCACCTTCCACAACATCCTCGCCCACCCTCTGTGGCTTTACGATCCGGCGCTGGCCGCCGAGCGGTACGAGGCGAGCGTGACCTATGCCGACGGCGTTCTTCGCGTGTCGAGCTCGTGGGAGCCAAGCCCGGTCCGCCGGCAGCTGCTGGATGTCAAGGCGCAGGCCATGTGGCGGCCCTTGCTTGCGGAGCTGGCGCGGCGCGGCATGTTGCCGGCCGACTGGCGGCGCGTGATCCGGCTCGGTCTGTTTCTCTGCCCGACGCTGGTCATGAACCTTCGTGCGTCGGCCACCACGCACAATCCCGTGTCCTCGATCATCGGCCTGTCTATGGCGGTGATGGCCGGGAGCGAGCCCGTTGCAGGCGAGGACATGCTTTCTCGCTTCTTCGATGCGATCGATCCCGGGCGCGCCTGACAGCGAGATGCCGGTGTGCCTCTGGCGACAGGAAGCTGGCTAAGGACTGTGTGCTGCGGTGGTGCCGCATGCTGCCTTATCGGCTTGTCGATGGTCATTCGCCCGTCATGACGACGCTTCAACCTCGATTTACCTATTGAGGATAAGAAGGGAGATCGCCATAGATGGCGTAGCACTTCCCCAAGCCCGGGTGGCACATGTCAGAGACTTTCGATTCCGATATCTTCAATCTTGCCCCGACGGCGATGTGGATCGAGGATTTCAGCGATGTTCAGGCTCTCTTCGACGTATGGCGCTCACAGGGCGTGACGGACATCAGGGCGTTTCTGGAAGAGGACCAGAGCCGCGTCGCGGAGTGTTCCCGGCGCATCCGGGTGCTCGACGTGAACAGAAAGACCCTGGAACTCTTCGAGGCCGATGACATCGACCATCTGCGTGCCAACCTGTCGACCATTTTTCGCGACGACATGCTCAAGACGCATGTGATCGAATTGGCCAAGCTGTTCGATGGGGAACGCGTCTTCGAGAGCACCACGTCGAACTACACGATCTCCGGCCGCCGCCTCGACATCCAGCTTCGCGGGGCCGTCCTGCCCGGCTACGAGGCTACGCTTGGCAAGCTGCTCCTGACCACCGAGGACATCACTGCGCGCGAGGACGCGCGTCGTGCAGAGGCCGAGCAGCGGCGGCATGCGGAGGGCATTTTCGAGCATTCGCCGGTCTCCTTGTGGATCGAGGATTTCAGCCGGATCAGGACGCTGATCGAAGACATTCGGGCCCGCGGTATCGTTGATTTTCGGACCTTCATGGATGTCCATCCCGAGTTCGTGCGCCAGTGCATGAGCGAGATCCGCGTCATCGACGTCAATCGCGCAACGCTCGAACTGTTTTGCGCCACCGAGCGAAACGAGCTGCTGCAACGTCTGCGCGATGTCTTTCGCGACGATATGGAAAAGCCTTTCCGGGAGCAGCTCATGGAGCTCTGGAACGGAAACCTCCATCATCATCGCGAAGTGGTGAACTACGCGCTCGATGGCACCGTGCGGCACATCCTGCTGCATTTCTCCGTATTTCCGGGGCACGAACGTGACTGGACGCGTGTACAGGTGGCGCTCACCGACATTACGGCGCGCAAGAAAGCAGAGGCTTATCTCGAGTATCTCGGCAAGCATGATGTCCTGACCAAGCTCTATAACCGCGCCTTCTATGCCGAGGAGATCAATCGCCTTGAACGGAAGCTTCTTCGCCCCGTCTCGGTGATCATATACGACCTGAACGGCCTGAAGGAGGCCAATGACCGGCTGGGCCACGATGCGGGCGACGCTTTGCTGCGACGGTTCGGCGAAATCCTGAATGGCGCCGTGTCACATCCCGACTATGCCTGCCGTATCGGCGGCGACGAGTTCGCTGTGCTGATGCCCGGTGCGGATGCGAAGGGGGTGGCGACAATGACCGAGACCATCAACGAACTGCTGAAGATCAACAACCAGTTCTACTCGAGCGCTCCCTTGCGCATGAGCTATGGTGCGGCGACCAGTGAGCCTGGCGAGGCGATCGAGACCGTTGTAAAGCGCGCGGATATGCAGATGTACGAGCGCAAGCGGGAATATTACGAGGCCGATAGAGCCGACGGGATTGCCGCGGGTCGGTCGGCGCGGCGCGCCTGACCACCGGCAAGGCTTCCGGCAGATGTCTAGCCCTTGAACTGCCGCCATCCAACCGATATCCGACGTGCACAATCCGACACGCAAAGCTATCGACAGGTTGAGCAGCATGGCCCCAGACTTTCTCGTAACGCATTCCGGCGGCTTCCATGCGGATGAGCTGCTGTCCAGCGTCATCCTAACGCGCCTGTTTCCAGCTGCGCGCATCGTCCGCAGCCGCGCGCCCGAGTGGATTGCGCCGGGCAGCGACAGGATCGTCTACGATGTCGGCGGCGCCTACGATCCCAGTGCCGGTATTTTCGATCACCACCAGCGCGGGGCACCGCTGCGCGAAGACGGCCAGCCGTTCAGTTCCTTTGGCTTGATCTGGCGCCAGTTCGGGCGGGACTACCTGGAGGCCCATGGCGTGCCCGCCGCAGATATCGAGGCCCTCCATTTGAGTTTCGACATGGGCTTCGTCCTGCCCGTCGACCTGATGGATAACGGAGCCGTGAGCCCATCGGACGCCGGTGTGATGGGCAAGCTCACGCTGCCTGTTCTGCTTGAGACCCTCAAGCCCGTTTTCGACGACGATGAGCCGGATTCCGGCGACCGCGCATTCCACGGCGCGTTGACGATCGCGCGCAGTTTCGTGGAGGCGAGCATAAGGCAAGGTGCTGCGAAACTGCGTGCCGAAACGATCGTGATCGATGCGATTGCGGAGACGGGAGAGGGTCACGTGCTGGAGCTTCCGATGGGAATGCCCTTCCGGCCTGCGATCGTGAAAGCGGGCGCCGATCACCTGCTTTTCGTCGTTCACCCTCGCGAGAATGACTGGTGCCTGACCGGAATTCGACGGTCCAGCGAGGGATTTGAACTCCGCGCCGATTTGCCGTCGGCCTGGGCAGGTTTGACCGGCCCGGATCTTGCTGCGGCCTGTGGGGTGGCCGAGGCGACCTTCTGCCACAACGGTCGCTTTATCGCGGCGGCAAAGACCCGCGACGCGGCGCTGGAGATGGCACGGCTCGCCGTCTCGCAGGCTCTGCCGGCGCACAAATCCGCTCGCACGGCATGAACTCGGTCTGATTCGACAGCACATTTCGGGCCTGAGGCGCCGTGCAGCCGTACGGCTTCACGGCACTATGCCGGTGTGGGAACTTGCAGGCTCTTGAGGATATCGGTCGGCCTTCGGATCGCTCGGGTCGCTGGCGATTGACATATAGATAATATATATTATATTTAATTGTATAGTGACGTGAGCAAGGGGAAAGCCATGAAGATCGTAGCGGTCAACAACACGCTCTCTGTCGCATCGCAGCCGCAAATTTCGGATTTCGCCGATTTGAAGGCAGGCGGCTTCGGTGCCGTCGTCAACCTTCGCCCGGATCGTGAAGCGCAGGATCAGGCTGGCAACGATGCGGAAGCCGAGGCGGCCAGACGCAACGGCATGGCCTATGCCTTCATACCCGTAACGACGGCGACGATTTCCGAGGCTGATGTTCGGGCCTTCCAGAAGACCGTCAAAGCCGCCGGGGATCCGGTCGTGGCCCATTGCCAATCCGGTACGCGTGCGCTGTCGTTACATGCGATCGGAGAAGTTCTGGACGGCCGCATGAAGGCGGATGAGGTCGTGGCTTACGGGAAAAGCCTGGGCTTCGATCTGGCGGCGGCTGAAGCGTGGCTGATCCGGGAGTCCTCCCGGCGACCGCAAGTACAGGGCTTTTTCGATCCTCGCACCTACAGCGTGCAGTACGTGGTTTCCGACCCCGGAACGGGCAAATGCGCCATCATCGACCCGGTGCTGGATTTCGACGAGAAGTCCGGCTCGACCGCGACGGCCAGTGCCGATGCGATCCTCGCCTATGTCAAGGAGCAGGGGCTCAGCGTCGAGTGGATCCTCGATACCCATCCGCATGCCGACCATTTCTCCGCGGCCTCTTATCTGCGGGAAAAGACTGGGGCGCCCACCGCGATTGGGGCGCGCGTCGTGGACGTGCAGCGGCTCTGGAAGATCATCTACAACTGGCCGGAGTTTCCCGCCGACGGGTCGCAGTGGGACCGATTATTCACCGATGGAGACACCTTCAAGATCGGCTCGATCGATGCGCGCGTGATCTTCTCTCCGGGCCACACGCTTGCCTCGATCACCTATCTTGTCGGCGATGCCGCTTTCGTCCACGACACGCTGTTCATGCCGGACAGCGGTACGGCGCGGGCAGATTTTCCGGGCGCCGATCCCCGTATCCTCTGGAACTCGATCACGCAGATCCTGGCCCTGCCTGATGAAACCCGGCTCTTCACCGGTCACGACTACCAGCCGGGTGGCCGCACACCGCGCTGGGAAAGCACGGTTGGCGAACAGAAGCGCGCCAATCCGCATGTCGCCGGTATTTCGGACCAAGAATTCATCGCGCTGCGAACCGCGCGCGACCGGACCCTGCCGATGCCCAAGCTCATCCTGCATGCCCTGCAGGTCAACATCCGCGGCGGACGGCTGCCGGAGCCGGAGGCCAACGGCAAGCGCTATCTGAAGTTTCCCCTCAATGCACTGGGCGGGGCGGCATGGTGATGGACACGATGACCACGGGGCCAAAGGCCGTAACATCGCCCGCCGCCATCGGCGCGCAGGCAGAAGAGGTTGCCGCACTGCTCAAGACACTGGCCCATCCGGCTCGGCTGATGCTGGTCTGCACGCTAGTCGAAGGCGAGCATTCCGTGGGCGAACTGGAAGAACGGCTGGACCTGCACCAGCCGCACCTCTCGCAGCAGTTGACCGTGTTGAGAGCGGCAGGTGTCGTTGCGACAAGGCGCGACGGCAAGCAGATCTTCTACAGCCTGGCCGAGGCGAAGACCGCCCGATTGATCGGGGCGCTGCATGCGATTTACTGCGCGGAGACGATGCAATGACCGACTACCTGCCTTCGCTCCTTGGCGGCATGATGATCGGGCTGGCGGCGGCATTGCTGCTTTTGCTCAACGGGCGCATCGCCGGGGTCAGCGGCATCGTCGGAAGGCTGGCGCTCGGGATCGACCGTGCAACCAACCTCGCCTTCGTGCTCGGCCTCGTCACCGGGCCGCTGTTCTACCGTGCCGCCTTTTCGGCGTGGCCTTCGGTGTCGATCACGGCGGGATGGCCGCTGTTGATGCTGGCCGGGCTGCTTGTCGGCTTCGGTTCGCGCATGGGTTCCGGCTGCACCAGCGGCCATGGCGTGCTGGGGCTTGCGCGTCTTTCTGTGCGTTCGATGGCAGCGGTGGGCACGTTCCTTGCGAGCGGCGTCCTGGCCGTTGCTCTTCTCAAGAGTTTTACCCCATGAAGAGACATGTCGCGCAAGTCGCCACAGCGCTAGTATCGGGCAGCCTTTTCGGCTTCGGCCTTTCACTGTCGGGGATGCTGAACCCGGCCCGCGTTCAGGGGTTCCTCGATGTCTTCGGCAACTGGGATCCCAGCCTCGCCTTTGTGCTGGGTGGGGCGGTTGGCGTGGCCTTTGCCGCGGTCCGGCTCATGAAGCGCCTTGCACATCCCGCTTTCGATGCGTCGTTCCATCTGCCGCCAAAGGGCAGGATCGATACGCGGCTGATCATCGGTTCGGCGATCTTCGGTGCCGGGTGGGGGCTTGGCGGCTTCTGCCCCGGACCGGCGATCGCATCCCTGTCGCTTGGCAGGCTCGAGCCGGTGCTGTTTGTGCTGGCGATGCTTGCGGGCATGGCGGCACACGACAGGTTCGTTCGCGGGCGCCAATGAGCCGCCCGGATCGCCAGCCGCGATCCAGCGTGTCGTGCGAAGGATGACGGATGGCTGCGGCAAATTCGCTGGCGATCATAAGATTAACGAAGTTCTAAGCAATCGGTCTGAACCTCGTGGTGGTATTGCGCCGATTCTCGCAAACGACACAGCAGGAATTGCACCGACTGATCCGCATGATGATCGATTTTCTTTTTCGCCGCCTTCGCGGCACGACTCTATCGCCGCTCGCTTTAACGTCTCGCCTGGCGGCCGTGGCGCTTGCCGGGGCGCTGTTGTCCGGCTGTCTTGCGATGGACTACGATTCCCTTTCGAAGGTCGAGCCGAAGCTTTCCTCGAAGGTCGCCGCCGAATTGTCGCGCAAGGGGATGAAGCCGGAGAGCCCCGTTCTGATCCGCATCTTCAAGCAGGAGAGCGAGCTTGAGGTATGGAAGGTCGACAAGAGCGGCAAGTATGCCCTGTTCAAGACCTATCCGATGTGCCGCTGGTCCGGAAAACTCGGCCCGAAGACCAAGAGCGGCGACCGGCAGGCGCCGGAGGGCTTCTACCACGTCTCGGCCGGCATGCTGAACCCCAACTCCCAGTATTACGTGTCGTTCAATCTCGGCTATCCCAATCGGCTGGAATCGGCGCTTGGGTATACGGGAGAGGCGCTGATGGTGCACGGCGCCTGTTCCTCCGCAGGATGCTACGCCATGACCGACCAGGGCGTCGGCGAGATCTACGCCATCGTCAAGGCGGCGCTGAAGGGCGGCCAGGAGCGGTTCCAGGTTCAGGCCTATCCGTTCCGCATGTCGGCGCAGAACATGGCGTTGCACCGCGACGATCGGAACATGCCGTTCTGGAGGACGCTCAAGGAAGGTTACGACACATTTGCCTTCACGAAGAAGCAGCCGAAGGTATCGGTGTGCGGCGGGCGATACGTCTTCAACACCGAATTCGAGGGTGATGAGCCAACAGACCCGCTCGCCCAATGCCCGCCCGTGGCCGCCCAGCCGGCGGCGGAGCTGGCGGCGCGGATGCAGACGGAGCGGCTTAAGATCGATGCGGCTATTGCCGACGCCACTTCCTCGCCTATTTCTGCCTATGTGGACGGTGGCATGCATCCGAGCTTCCGTGCGCTGCTCAAGCAGCAGGGCCCGAAGAAGATGGCGGCCAAGGTCTCGGGCACCAAATATCCGGTCAGCCGTCCAGAGGCGGCGTTGGCCGATCCATACGCAAGCAGGTAGAGGATGATGAGCATGACCCTTGTGCACGCGAGAGTGACCCGGCGGTCCTTTCTTCTCGGTGGCGCAGGGATCGCGAGCGGGGTGCTCGCCGGCTGCTCGACGGCGCCGCGCCCCACGCTTGCAGTCGCCCCGCAACCGGTGGAAACTTCGATCTTCGCCAGCATGTACGGAGAAAAGCCGGATGAACTCTTTCCGCTGCCAGCCATTCCCTATGAGAAGATCGAACCGCGGTTTCGCCGGCAGATGGTACCCGATCCGACCGGCGAGCGGCCCGGGATTCTGGTGGTCGATACCGCCAACCACTTTCTCTACCTTACCTATGACGGCGGCCAGGCGATGCGATATGGCGTCGGCCTCGGCCGCGCCGGCTTCGAATGGGAGGGCCGGGGCCAGATCCAGTACAAGCGGCAATGGCCGCGCTGGACGCCGCCGGATGAGATGGTCGCTCGCCAGCCGGAGCTCGATCCCTACAGCATCGCCAACGGCGGCATGGAGCCGGGGCTGAACAATCCGCTGGGCGCCCGGGCTCTCTACATCTTCCAGAACGGCGAGGACACGCTCTATCGCATCCACGGCTCGCCGGAATGGTGGACCATCGGAAAGTCGGTGTCATCGGGCTGCGTGCGGATGATCAACCAGGATGTGGTGGACCTCTACGACCGCGTCCCGAACGGGACGCCGATCGTGGTCACCGGCTCGCTCGGTCCGAGACCCGTCGTCTGATTCCAGGTCGCGGCAAAACCGCGCCTTCGGGAACAAGCTCAGGTCTCGGGAATATTCTCGCGGAAGATGACCTGCAGGCGCGGAGGATGATAGTCGATCGGGCGTCCTTTGGCCGTCAGGCCCAGCATCGACAACGCCTCGCGCGCCTCCACCCGCGGGTTCTGGTCGATCACCGCATCCATCACCCCGCTCAGTAGCAGTGTCTTGGTATGCTCGGTCAGTTCGTGGCCGACGAAAATCAGGTCTCTGGCAAGGCCGGATTCGACCAGGGCCCGGCCGATGCCGGAATTGCCGGCGCCGATATTGTAGATGCCGGCGAGGTCGGGATGGCGGCGGAAGAGGGCGGTCGCCTCTTCGAAGGCGCGATCGCGATCGTCGCGAATCTCGCGCAGTTCCACCACCTCGAGGTCGGGAAATTCATCGGCGATGATGTGGCGAAAGCCCATTTCGCGCTCCTCGTGTCCCCGATAGGAGAGCGAACCGGCAAACAGCGCGACCTTGCGCTTGACGCCATGCCCGAGGAAACGCCCCAGCAGATAGCCGCCGAGCCGCCCTGCCGCCCGGTTGTCGATGCCGATGTAGCCGATGCGCGGCACGTGCAGAATGTCGGAGACGAGGGTGACGATCGGAACGCCGGCGGCGGAAAGCGAGCGCATCGCCTCGCGCACGGTCGGATGGTCGAGCGCGATGACTCCCACCCCCATCGTCTGCCCGTGCAGGTCGCGCAGGGTGCGCGCCAGCGTGTCCGGATTGAAGCCCTCGATGGAATGGATGCGCACATCAAGGTCTGGCCGCGCGGCCGCTTGGCTTTCCAGTTGCCGCAACAGGTTGGCAATGAAAGTGTTTGTCCCGGCGGGCAGGACGAAATCGAGCCGGACGCGGCTGTCGACGAAACCGACCGGGGAACCGGTGTTCACGTAGCCAAGACGGCGCGCCGCTTCCATCACCACTTCTCGCGTGCGTTCCTTCACGCCGGTGCGGTTGTTGAGGACGCGATCGACCGTCGCGCTGGAAACGCCAGCCTCCCGGGCGATGTCAATCAGAGTCGATCGCACTGCGAATCCCTTTTGTTGAATGATGTGATTTGATGTAAATCGCTGCGACAAAGATGCAAGCCCTCCGCCGCGTTTTCCTGCTGAATCCGCTGCTTTGCGCGCTACTTTCTTCATCGAAGCGCGAAAATTGCAAATCAAATCAGAAAAATGATGTCATAGATGGGATTTGCAGCATCGAGTGCGCGTCAGTAAATGATGTAAAATGATTATTTATGATGTTGACAATGATGATGCTCAAGGCCAGTATCGCCACAATTCGGCAGCAGAGGAGTCAGTCTGCCGAAGGGGAGGAACGTCATGTCAGATATTTTCCGCATGTCGCGGCGCCGGCTTCTTGCTGGCGGCGGGAAGGTGGTCGCGCTGACCGCTGCGGCCGGCATCGCGCCGCAGTTCATTCGTCCGGGCCGTGCTTTCGCAGCCGACGCGCTTGCGCCGGGCATGGTCGGAGGGCCGACCGGCTTCGATGGCGCCGAGCGCTACCAGTACGGTCCGGATACGCCTGAGGGGCGCGCCATCGAGGCAGTCAAGTCGCTGAAGGGCGCCGGCAAGGCGCCGGATCGCATCGTGCTCGGCCTGTCCGACGGATCGATCGGCCAGCTCACGCAGCCGTTCCCGGCTGGCGCCCCATCCATCAAGGAGCTCTGGGAGAGGGAGACGGGCATCACGCTCGATATCGTCGGCGTGCCGAACGGCCAGGAATTCACGAAGACGATGCAGGACATTTCCACCAAGGGTGGAGCGTTCGATATCTATGCCGTAGAGTGGAACCGTCTGGGCGATCTCGCTGAAACCGGCGGCATCGTTGCGCTCGACGACTATGTCGCCCAGCACAAGCCGGAATGGGACGATCCCGAGCGGGGCTATGTGAATGGCCAGAAGGGCGTTTCGCTGCTCAACCAGTATCGCGGCTCGACCTACGGCGTCTCGCTCGACGGCGACTTCCAGACATGGAATTTCCGCACCGACCTCTTCAACGACGAGGCGGAAAAGAAGGCCTTCGCGGACAGGCACGGCTATGCGCTGGCTCCGCCGACGACTTGGAAGCAGCTCGACGAGGTCGCCGCCTTTTTCCATCGTCCGGACAAGGGACTGTTCGGCTGCACCGACCTGCGCAACCAGGGCTGGGGCTATACCAACTGGTACCAGCGGTTCGTCTCGATGGCCTCGCCCAACCAGTTCCTGTTCGACGACGACGGCAAGCCGCTGATTAACGCGGAGGCCGGATTCCAGGCTACCCGTGAATATGTCGACTCGCTCTCCTACCATTCGCCGGACGCGATTTCCTGGGGATGGCCCGAACAATACGGCAACTTCGCCAGCGGCGGGGCGGCGATGACCTGCGCCTTCTCGAACCTGCCGAAGTTCCTGGACAATCCCGGCAACCAGGGCTCCAAGATCACCGGCAAGGTGGGTTCCATGCTGCCTCCCGGCTGCGAGATCGACGGTCAGCTCGTTCGGCGCTCGGTCCTGTGGCTGAACCTGTCGGCCTCGGTGTCCTCGCAGAGCAAGCACCCGGAGGCCTGCTACCTGCTTTTGCAATGGCTCGGTTCCAGCCGCATCTACTCCTGGATGACGGCCAATCCCGGTGGCTACTTCGATCCCTTCCAGCTGTCGAACTTCGCCGATCCGCTGGTGCGTCAGACCTATCACGACTACCACATGGATGTCGTCCGCGAGACAGTGGCACGCACCGTACCGACCATCAACTATCCCGGCGCCACGGCCTTCCACAACGCGCTCGACGAAAACCTCGTCGCTGCGCTGACGAAGACCAAGACTCCGGAAGACGCGATGGCCGATACCGAGCGCCAGTGGAACCGCATTGCCCGCCGCATCGGCGAGGACAAACTGGTCGCCGCCATCAAATCCAACAAGGAGGCGTGGCCGACAGTGCTCGATCCGGTGACCGGCTGATTGGCCGGTCCGCTCGACGGAACTGGAGCGGGAGCGATCCCGGCTCCGTTCCGCAGGCGCGCACAGATGCTGCAGTGATATGATGAACCGCTCCGTCCCCTTTGAAATCTTCCGCTATGCGGCGATCTTGCTGGCGCTGGCGATCACGTTGGTGCCGACGCTCTGGATGGCCTCGATGGCCTTCAAGCCGATCGCCGAATGGTCCGCCGCGGGTGCCGACCTGACGTGGTGGCCGACGAACCCGACGCTCGACAATTTCCGCTTCATCTTCGGCACCTCGACGAGCGACCTGATCGTGGCGCTCGACCGCACCGCGGGCAAGCCGATCCTGTCGTCGCTGCTCTCGGCCGTCTTCGGCACGGTGATCGCGATGAGCTGCGGTACGGCGGCGGCCTACGGCCTGTCGCGCTTCGGCTCGGGCCAGAACCTGCCGCTGGCGCTGATCCAGCTCAGGCTTTTCCCGCCGATGGCCGTCATGATCCCTGTCATGATCATGTGGGCCTTTCTCGGCCTGGTCGACAGTTGGTGGGGGCTGGCGCTGATCTATGGCATCGTCACGCTGCCTTTCGCCTTCTGGCTGATGAAGACCTTCTTCGACGACATGCCACGCGAGATCGAGGACGCGGCACTCGTCGAAGGCTGCTCGCGCATCCGCGTCTTCATGAAGATCACGCTGCCGATGATGCGGCCAGCACTCGCAAGCTCTGCCCTTTTCGTCTTCATTCTCAACTGGTCCGATTATCTGATCGCACTGCTTTTGACGACGCGTGAATGGGTGACGATCCCGGTCTACATGGCTTCGCTTTCGTCCTCGATGACCGGCCAGCTCTACGGCGCGAAAGCAGCGCTCGGGCTGATCGCCGCCGTTCCTCCCGTCGTCATGGGAATCGCCATCCAGCGCCATCTCGTACGCGGCCTGACCTTCGGGGCGTTGAAACAATGACCAGCCTCGCAACACGGGAGAAAATACCCATGGCGGATGCGGGTCTGAAAGACGGCGCCGCGGCTGCGGACGACGGTCGCCGCCTCGGCTTCGCACTGACACTGCCGGCACAGGTGCTGGTGCTGTTCATCGCCGTCTTCCCGCTGCTCATGCAGCTCTACATCAGCCTGACGGACTGGTCGCCGCTGGACGGCATCGGCTGGTGGCAGGCCTATGAGCTCTGGAACGGCTTTGCCAACTACACCGACCTGATGGCGGATACGCGTTTCTGGAGCGCCCTCGGACGGACTGCGCTCGTCATGCTGATCTGCGTGCCGGCCGAATTCCTGCTCGGCCTTGGCCTGGCAATCCTGTTCATGGACGACTTCGTCGGCAAGCGCGTGTTCTACTCGATCATGCTGATCCCGATGATGGTGGTGCCTGCCGTGGCCGGCTACATGTTTTTCATGCTGTTCCAGTCCGGCGGTCCCGTGAACGACATTCTGTCCGGCCTAACGGGGATGAACGTCTCCATCGCATGGCTCTCGGATCCGACGACCGCGCTGATTGCGGTGATGATCGCCGACATCTGGCAGTGGACCCCGCTGATGTTTCTGATCCTGGTTGCCGGCCTCGTCGGCGTGCCGGAAGATCAGGTCCGCGCGGCGACCCTGCTTGGGGCCTCCTGGTGGCAGCGCTTCCGCACGATCGTGCTGCCGAAGATGAAGACCATCGTCATCATCGCGTTCGCCATCCGCGTCATCGAGAATTTCAAGATCTTCGACACGCTCTATATCATGACCGGCGGCGGGCCGGGCGTGGCGACCGAGACGATCTCCGTCTACATCTACAAGGTAACGCAACAGGACCTTATCTGGGGCTATGTGGCGGCGATCGCGCTCGTCATCCTCATCTCCCTCTCCATCCTCGTGTCGCTGGCCATCAGCCGCATGAACAAGAAGAAGGAAGCCTGAGCGTGACCGCCATTCACCTTGAAAACCTGGTCAAGCGGTTCGGAGCCTTCACGGCGCTGAAGACGATGGACCTGGAGATCCGCGACGGCGAGTTCATGGCGCTGCTCGGCCCCTCCGGCTGCGGCAAGTCGACGACGATGAACATGATCGCCGGCATGGAGAGCCCGTCGGAAGGCCGCATCCTGTTCGATGGACGGGACATGAACGGCGTGGCGATGGGGCGTCGCGGCGTCGGCTTCGTGTTCCAGAACTATGCGATCTTCACCCACATGAACGTCTACGACAACCTCGCATACGGCCTCAGGGTTCGTGGGCTCTCGGACGGCGACATCGATAGCCGGGTAAGGAAGATTGCCGATTTTCTGCAGCTGACACCGCTGCTCAAGCAGCCGTCCGCCAAGCTGTCGGTGAACATCCTGCAGCGCCTGGCGATCGGCCGGTCGGCGATCGTGGAGCCGGCGATCTTCCTGCTCGACGAACCGCTGTCAAACGTCGATGCCGCCTTCCGTGCGGTCATGCGCACCGAACTCAAGCACCTGCAACGCCAGTTCCGCCAGACCATGGTCTATGTGACCCATGATCAGCTGGAGGCCATGACGATGGCCGACAGGATCGCGGTGATGGATCATGGCCTGCTGCAGCAGGTGGGGACGCCGCTGGAGGTCTACAACGATCCCGCCAATCTGTTCGTCGCCGGCTTCATCGGTTCGCCCGGGATGAATCTCCTGAAGGGAAGCCTTGCAGACAGTGATCGCGGCCTCGTCGTCGATCTCGGCGATCTGGGTCGGACCGCGCCGCTCTCCCCGGAAGTGGCAGCCGCGGCGCGCGCCCATTCCGGTCGCGACGTCGTCTACGGCTTTCGGCCCGAGCGCGTCTCGCTTTCGGAGACGGGCGGGGGGATGCCGATGCCGGTGACATTCATCGAGCGCATCGGCGCGCGCACCATCGCCCATCTCGGCACTGGTGCCCAGCGGGTCAAGGCGGTCTTCGACAACGATGTCACAGCCGAAAGCGGCACAACCGTCTCCGTCGCAATCGAACCTGCGTCCGTCCGGCTCTTTGATGCCGCAACGGGCGTTGCGATCAGGGAGGCGTGAGATGGCCGGTATCTCCTTCCGCAATGTCACCAAGCGCTACGGCAAGACGGTTGCGGTGAAAAATGCGAGCTTCGATATCCAGTCCGGCGAGTTCTTTTGCTTCTTCGGGCCGCCGCTTTCGGGCAAGTCCACGATCCTCAAGCTGATACTGGGACTTGAGACGCCGGACGAGGGCGAGGTGCTGATCGGCGGGGCGCCGGTCAATCACGTTTCGCCGGCGAGCCGCAACGTTGCGATGGTGTTCCAGAACCTGGCGCTCTTTCCGCACATGACGGCTGCGCAGAACATTCGCTTCCCGCTGGTGGAACGGAAGATCCCGGAGGCGGCGATCAGGGCGCGCGTCGACGAAGTGACGGCGAAGCTTCACATCGCACACCTGCTGCACAAGCCGCCGGCACAGCTGTCGGGCGGGGAGCGCCAGCGCGTGGCCATTGCCCGTGCACTGGTGCGCGATCCGGTCGCCTACCTGATGGACGATCCGATCTCCGCGCTCGACGCCCGACTGCGCGAAGAGACACGCGTGGAGCTGAAGCGCATCCAGCGCGACCTCGGCCAGACACTGATCTACGTGACCCACGATCAGGAAGAGGCGATGTCGGTGGCGGACCGCATGGCGATCATGGAGGACGGCGCGATCCGCCAGGTCGGCACGCCGGTCGAGATCTACGACCGGCCCGCAAGCCGCTACGTCGCCCAGCTTCTTGGCGCGCCGATGATGAACCTGATGGCGGTCGGGGCTTCCGGGCTGGAGGCGGGCGAGGGTACGATCGTCCTGCCGGCCGAGGCGATGCCGCCGGACGTTACAGGTGTCGGTATCCGGCCGGAAGACCTCAAGGTCGAGCCATGGGCGGACAACCATCCGGGACGGCCGGCGACCGTCTACGAGGTCGAGCCCCTCGGCGGCTACACCGTCGTAACGCTCGACACGGGCGGCCAGAAGCTGCGGGCGCTCATGCGCGGCCAGCCGGACATTCGCATCGAAAGTGCCGTGGCGCTGAGCTGCAGCCCCGAGCGGATACACTTCTTCGGCGCGGCGGGAGAGGCGCTGCGTCCATGAACAGACAGGTGAAATGGGAGGAACGAATGAGCGACACGAACGGCTTCGTGCCTGATCCGCCGGTGCGGGTGAAGGAGTACAGCATCGGCTGCATCGGGGCCGGCATGATCATGGCCGAATGCCATCTGGCCGCCTACAAGGAGGCTGGCTTCCCGGTCGTCGCCATCGCGTCGCGCACCTCGGACAAGGCGAGGGCTGTCGCCGAGCGCTGGGGCATCGCGACGGTCCATGACACGCCATCCGGGCTGATCGCCGATCCGCAGGTGGAGATCCTCGACATCGCCTATCCGCCGGATCAGCAGCCGGCGCTGATCCGCGAGGCGCTGGGCAAGCCGCACGTCAGGGCAATTTTGGCGCAGAAGCCGCTGGCGCTGACGCTGGGGGAAGCCCGCGCTTTGCGCGACGAAGCGGCCAGGGCCGGCAAGATCCTCTCGGTCAACCAGAACATGCGCTATGACCAGTCGATGCGGGTACTGAAGCAGATCCTCGACCGGGACGAGCTCGGGACCCCCGTCATGGCGACGATCGAGATGCGCGCCATTCCGCACTGGCAGACCTTCCTCGAGGATTACGACCGGCTGACGCTTTCCAATATGAGCGTGCACCATCTGGACGTGCTGCGCTTCCTGTTCGGCGATCCCGACGCGATCACGACGGTTACGCGCACGGACCCGCGCACGAAATTTGCTCACAAGGACGGCATCACCGTTTCCACCCTGACGTTCCCGAGCGGCGTGCTGGCCGTGTCCATGGAAGACGTCTGGTCGGGGCCGCGCGAAGAGGGTTTCGACAGCGACATCTATATCAAGTGGCGCGTCGAGGGCACGGACGGTGTGGCGCAGGGCACCATCGGCTGGCCGGACGGGTCTCCGTCCACCCTTTCCTACGCCTCGAAGAAGACCACCGGCGGCAAGTGGGTCTCGCCCGAATGGGAAACCATGTGGTTCCCGCATGCCTTCGTCGGCGTGATGGAGCAACTGCAGTATGCGGTGAAGACCGGCGAGCCACCGGCGCTCTCCGTTGCCGACAACGTCAAGACCGTCGCGCTCGTGGAGGCAGGATACCGCTCCATCGAGGAAGGGCGCACGGTCAGGCTTTCAGAAATCGCAATCGACTGAATTCCAAGGGAGGATTTTCATCATGATGCAAACCGGCATTTTCTCCGGATATTTCCCCTACGGCCTCGAGGAGACGGCCCAGAAGATCAGGGCGCTCGGCTTCAACACCGTCCAGCTCGACATGCACTTCAAGGACATCGACCTTTCGGCCGGCCAGATCACCAAGGACAAGTGCGTCCGCATCCGCGAGACGTTCCGCGATCACAACCTGCCGATCTCTTGCATCTCCGGCTACACGAACATCATCCATCCCGACAAGGCCGAACGCGAACGCCGCGTCGGCTACCTGAAGGAGATCATCCGCTACGCCCAGTACCTCGGCACGCCCTACGTAATTTCCGAGACTGGAACCTTCAACACCGAATCCGACTGGGTACATCACCCGAAGAACAAGACCGAGGAGGGCTTCGAGGAATGCCGAAAGGTCATCGCCGACCTGTCACAGCACGCCTACGACCATGGCGCGGTCTTCCTCCTGGAAACCTACGTCAACAACGTGGTCGGCTCGGTCGAGGAAACGGTGAAGATGTTCGCCCAGGTCGATCATCCCGGTCTCGGGCTGCTGATGGACCCGACCAACTACTTCGAGTCCCACAACATTGACCGCATGGACGAGATCCTGAACCAGGTGTTCGACACCCTTTCGGACAAGATCAAGATCGCCCACGCCAAGGACGTGAAGCGTTCCGGTGACGACAAGACCGAGAAGCACGCCGACATAGGCGATGCGGAGGCGCTCGAAAGCCACACCTTCCGTGGCGTCGGCGAGATCGAGCTGCCGGCACCGGGTCTCGGTTCGCTGAACTACGATCTCTACCTGCAGCGGCTTTTCAGGAAGCACCCGAACATTCCGATCATCATCGAGCATCTCGATGAGAGCGACGTTCCGCGCGCCAAGACGTTCCTTGACGGAAAGCTGCGCGCCAACGGCCTCTAAACGCCAATCCGGCGGCCGGGCCTCGGTCCGGTCGCCTCAACCGAAGACAGGACAGTCCGCAACACCGGGCTCACAACAGGAATACTCTCATGGTCGAACTCTACGGGAGGGCGATGTCGCGCCGCGACGTTGCCGCCAGTGCCGGATCCTTTTCGCAATTTGCCGGCGTGCGCCTCATGACGCTCGCAGACGGTGTCGAGCGCGGCATCCGCATGCTGGAGTTTCGCAGCGGTACGGGACTGCGCTTCACCGTTCTCATCGACCGTGCCTTCGACATCGCCGATTGCGAATATCGCGGCATGGCGATCGGCTGGAATTCACCGGCCGGCTTCAAGCATCCGGGCCTTGCCGAATATGAGGGCGAGGGCGGGCTCGCGTGGCTGCGCTCCTTCTCCGGCCTGATGGTCACCTGCGGCCTCGACCATATCCTGTTCATGAACGACGAGCCGGGGGACAGCTATGTCTACGGCCCGCGCAAGACCATCAGCCATTCGCTGCACGGTCGCATCGGCACCATTCCGGGCAAGCTCACCGGCTACGGCGAAGACTGGCAGGGTGACGACTGTATCCTCTGGTGCGAGGGCGTGGTGACGCAAGGAACCGTGTTCGGCGAGTATCTCGAACTCGTCCGCCGCATCGAGATCAAGGCTGGCACCAACGACATCCGACTGACCGACCGCGTCGTCAACCGCGGTTTCTACCGCACGCCGCACATGTACTGCTACCACATCAATGTCGGCCATCCGGTCTTGGCAGAAAATTCGCGCTATCTCGCGCCGCTCAAGGAGGTGGTCTGGGCGGCCCATGCCGGCGCCGACTATCGCAGGCAGGACGTCGGCTACCACACCATGCCGCCGCCGCAGATGAACTTCCACGAGCAGGTCTGGCAGCACGAAATGGTCGCGGACGGCAACGGCGAAGTGCCGGTCGCACTCGTCAACGACGCGCTCGGGATCGGTTTCGAGGTCGTCACGCGCAAGGACCAGTTCCCCTGCATGTACGAGTGGCAGAACCTGCAATCGGGCCAATATGCGCTGGGCATCGAACCTTCGACCAATCACGTCCTCGGCCATACCGCGGCGCGCGAGCGGGGCGAACTGATCTGGCTCGAACATGGCGAGGAGCGACGTTACGATACGACCTTCCGCATCCTGCCCGACGCCGCTTCCATCGCGGCGAGCGAGCGGAGAATCCGGGGGCTTTCCGGGCAGCCGGCCGAAGAATTTCCCGAGCCCACCGGCAACCACGTGGAAATCCGAGGCCGGTGATGAACGTCCAGTTTTCCCCAGCCCAGGAGACGAAACCCGCCATGTCGATTTCAGGCAAGGTCATACTTTACACGGGGGCGGCCGGCGGCCTTGGCACGGAGACGACGCTAAGTTTCCTGCGTGCCGGTGCCAGGGTCGTCGCCATCGACAACGACGAGCGCAAGACGCGAGCGTTGCTTGATGCGGCGGCGAGAGAGGGCCTGAAGGCCCTCACGGTCCGGGTGATCGATCTCTCCGATCTTGCTGGCCTCCGGGCGGAACTCGACCGCGTCGCCGGCGAGGTTGGCGGCATTGACGTCGTCATCAACAACGCCGCCATCTATCCCTCGAAGCCCTTCGAGGAATACGGCATCGAGGACTTCCAGGCGGTTCAACGGGTGAATGTCGATGCAGGCATAGTCTGCGTCCAGGCGGCCCTCCCACATATGCGCAAACAGGGTTGGGGGCGGATCGTCAACATTTCCAGCGTCACCGTCTACGGCGGGTGGGCGAACCTTGCACCCTACGTGCAGTCCAAGGGCGCGCTCATCGGATTGACGCGGGCCTGGGCGCGCGAATTCGGCGCCTACGGCATCACCGTCAATGCGGTGGCCCCCGGTGCCTTTCCGACGGATGCGGAGAAGATCCATCCGGACCCGGAAGGCTACACGCGCTTCGTGCTGGAGCATCAGGCGGTCAAGCGGCGGGGCAGCCCTGCCGATATCGCCGCCGCCCTGGCGTTCCTGATTTCCGACGCTGCAGGTTTCATCACCGGCCAGACGCTGAACGTCGATGGCGGCTGGGTGATGCACTGACCCCTTTGTTATACTCAAGGAACTGAAAGAAATGGGAATTCTTAGCGGATTTCGCGTCCTCGACTGCTCGATCGCCATGGCGGGGCCGTTCGCCGCGCAAAGGCTCGGCGACCTCGGGGCCGACGTGATCAAGGTGGAGCCGGTCACCGGCGAATGGCAGCGGCATGTCTCGGCGGGTGGGGCCGGCGGAAACAAGATCAACGTCTCGTTCCTCTCGCTGAACCGCAACAAGCGCTCGCTTGCCGTTGATCTGAAGTCGGCCGAAGGCAAGCAGGTGCTGCTGGACCTGGTGAAGACGGCGGATGTCTTCCTGCAGAACTATCGCCCGGGCGTGGCGAAGCGTCTTGGTGTCGACTACGAAACCCTGTCGAAGATCAATCCGCGCCTCGTGTATGTCTCCATGTCCGGCTATGGCGAGGATGGCCCCTACATCGACCGGCCGGGCCAGGATCTCGTGCTGCAGGGCATGTCCGGCGCCATGCTCTCGGCCGGGCGCGCCGACGAGGCGCCGACGGCAGCTGGCCAGTATCTCGTCGATGCGATCACGGCCTACAACGCCTTCGAAGGTGCGCTTGCAGCCCTCTTCCACCGGGAGCGGACGGGAGAAGGCCAACTCGTGCAAGTCAACATGCTGGACGCGATCGCGACGATCCAGATGCAGGAACTGTCGGTCTTCACCATCGGCAACAAGCCGCAGACGCGCTCGGCGGAGCCGCACGCTCATGTCTATATCCGCGCGCCCTACGGTGCGTTTGCCACCAGCGACGGCTTCATTATCGTCGCCTTCCCCAAGCTGAAGACGCTGGGCGAGGTCATCGGCGAGGAGAGCTTCCTGACGATGGAGGACGAAGTCGACAGCTGGGCGAAGCGCGACGAGATCTTCGCCAAGACCCGCGAACGACTGAAGACCCGGACCTCTGCCGAATGGCTGGAGAGGATGCGCGCCGCCGACATTTGGTGTGGCCCGGTCTACGGCTATGCAGATCTCGTGGAGGATGCGCAGATCAAGCACAATGGCACCTTCGTCGAATATGACCATCCGACCGAGGGCCGGGTGAAGACGCCCGGCTTCCCGATCAAGTTCTCCAAGACGCCGTCGACGATCGACCGGGGTGCTCCGATCGTGGGTCAGCATACGCGGGAGGTTCTCAAGGAAGCCGGCTACGATGATGCCCGCATCGCCGGCCTGGAGCAGGCCGGCGCCATCGCGGCCGGGGAGCTTTGACCATGCAGCGTCTGAAAGGGCTGACGTGGGACCATCCGCGCGGCTACAACGCGCTCGCTGCAGCAGCAAGACTCCCGGAACTTGCCGAAAGCGGCCTTGCAATTGAATGGGAGAAGCAGTCGCTCGAAGGCTTCGAGTCCCATCCGATCGCCGATCTCTGTGCCCGCTACGACCTCGTCGTGCTCGACCACCCGCATGTCGGCGAGGCACTCGCCGGGGATTGCCTCCAGTCGCTGGAGGACGTGTTCGGCGACGAGACCGTGCGGGCGATCGAGGCGGTCAGCATCGGCCCGTCCCTGCGCAGCTATCGTTTCGCGGGCGCGCACTGGGCGCTGCCGCTCGATGCCGCGACGCAGGTGCTGGCCGCGCGGACGGATCTTTTGCCCGCGGCCGTGCCAGACCTGTGGGAAGACGTGGTGTCCCTGTCGCGGCAGACGGGCAAGGTGGCGCTTTCGCTTGCCGGACCGCACGCCGCGCTCTCGTTCCTGTCGATCGCTGCCGCCTTTGGCGAGCCGCCGGCAGATAGGGACCCCGACATTCTGGTCTCGGTGGAGAGCGGAAAGCGAGTCTACGACCTGATGTCCGATCTGGTATCGCGCAGCCCCCGCTCTGTCAGGGACAAGAATCCGATCGGCATCCTCGGCCACATGGCACAGAATGACGACGTGATCCTCTGCCCGCTGATCTACGGCTATGTGAACTATGCCGCCCCCGGCAGCGGCCACGCGATCACCTTTAACAATGCACCGCGGGCTGTCGCTGGCGGCCGGCCGGGCTCGACGCTCGGCGGCACGGGCATCGGCATCTCGAAGCGATGCGAAGTCACCCCCACCCTGAAGCAGCATCTTCTCTGGCTGATGGGACGCGACGCCCAGATCGGCTTCATCCCCGGCCATGACGGCCAGCCGTCACGCCGCGAGGCCTGGCACGATGGGGGGGTGAACGCCCGCTGGGGCCGCTTCTATGAAAACACCGCTGACACGCTGGAGCAGGCCTACGTGCGCCCACGCCACGACGGCTACATCGCCTTCCAGGGAAAGGCTTCGGCGCTGCTGCGCCATGCCTTCGAGGAAGGAGCCCCGGCCGAGGGCGTGCTCGACAGTTTGCAGACCCTTTATGCGAGCCACCGCTTAGCCGGCGGCGAAAGGTAGGAACGACATGACCGAAGACATCCTCTTCAGCGTGGATGGCGCGATTGCCACCATCACGCTCAACCGGCCGCAGAAGCTCAACGCACTGACACCGGAAATGGCCGACGCGATCGTGGCCGCCGTCTCAGAGTGCAACGACAGCGACACCATCCGCTGCGTCATCCTGACAGGCGCGGGCGAGCGCGCCTTTTGCGCCGGCTCCGACATCCGCGAACTCGACACCTACGAAACGCCGTGGCAGTTCCGCAACCGTCCCGACTATTGCGACGCCTTCCGTGCGCTGCTGAAGCCCACGATCTGCGCCGTCAACGGATATGCGCTGGGCGGCGGTCTCGAAACGGCGATGTCCTGCGATATCCGAATTGCCTCTGACAATGCCCAGTTCGCCGCGCCCGAGATCAAGCTCGGCTGGATCGGCGGCGGCGGCATGGCCGCCCATCTCATGCATTCGATCGGTGCCTCCAACGCCGCACTGATGCTGATGACGGGCGACGCGATCCCGGCGGAAAAGGCGCTGGCCTGGGGGCTTGTCAGCGAGGTCGTGGCACCGGCCGAGCTTCTGCCGCGTGCGCGCGCGATCGCGGAGGTTATCGCCTCGCGTGCGCCGATCGCCGCGGAAACGGCCAAGGCCAACCTGAAGGCCGCAGTCTCGATGCCGCTCGACAAGGCGATCGAATATGAGCGGGACCTGCAGACGATCTGCTTTGCAACGCAGGACGCCGCCGAAGGACGGGCCGCCTTCAAGGAAAAGCGCGCCCCCGTCTTCATGCGCCGGTGATCGTCATGCAGGCAAGTCTCATATTCGTCCGCGGCCTCGGCCGGCATCGTGAAGCCTCCGTCTTCGCGATGCTCGCCGCTGTCGCCCTCTATCTCTCCTTTGCCAGCGACTATTTTCTCGAGCCGCGCAACCTGTTGAACGTCGGACGGCAGGCCTCGGTCGTCGCCATCGTCGCGCTCGGACAGGCG
The DNA here is from genome assembly GCA_023404095.1 of Pseudomonadota bacterium. Classification (GTDB taxonomy): domain Bacteria; phylum Pseudomonadota; class Alphaproteobacteria; order Rhizobiales; family Rhizobiaceae; genus Mycoplana. The sequence continues at coordinate 103,450 of JAEYDD010000026.1, forward strand.
CTGGTGATCATCGCGCGTGGCATCGACCTGTCGGTCGGCTCGGTGATCGGCCTGTCGGCAGTGGTGGCAGCGGTGTTGATGCGGGACACGGGGAGCGAGGCCGTCGGCCTCACGGCAGGCCTGCTGACAGGCCTTGCCTGCGGACTCCTCAACGGCGTGCTCTACACCCGCTTTCGCATCAATCCGTTCATTGCCACGCTCGGCACGCTTTCGATCGCGCGGGGCATCGCGCTTCTGATGACCGGCGGCATCCCGGTGCCCTTCGGCGGCTTCGCCGAGTTCGTCGGGGCCGGGCGCATCTTCGATATTCCGGTGTCGTTCCTGCTGATGATCGTGCTGGCCATCGTCGTGCACGTGTTCGCCAGCCGGACCGTCATCGGCCGGGAAATCTACGCGATCGGCGACAATCCGAAGGCATCGCGGCTCGCGGGCGTCAACTTGCGCGCCATCCGGCTCTTCGTCTTTGCGTTCTGCGGCCTGCTCGCGGGCCTCGGCGGGCTGATCCTTGCCGGCAATCTCGCCAGCGCCGACCCGAACCTCGGCATGGGCTACGAGCTCGACGTGATCGCCGCGGTCATCCTCGGCGGCACCGCGCTCAGCGGCGGTCGCGGCTCGATCCTCGGCGTCGTCATCGGCGCCCTTTTGATGGCGCTACTCAACAACGCTTTCGTGCTGCTCGGCATCTCCGCCTACTGGCAGGTGGTGACGAAGGGACTGGTGATCATCTTCGCCGTCGGCTTGGACGGGCTGCAGCGCGGCGGCGACGACGACTGATACATATTTGATGGAGGAGACGAACATGCTTTTCAACAAACTCAGGACTATGACGCTTGCGGCGGTTGCCGCCACGGCCATGTCGCTTCCCGCACCTGCAGCCGACGCGCCGCAGGGCGGCAGCGTCGCCGCGGTCGAAAACACCAAGGGGCCGGTCCGGATCGCGTTCCTTTCGTTTCAGAACAACCCGTTCTGGACACCGGTGACGGAGGGCGCCAAGGCTGCGAACGACTATCTTTCGAAGTTCGATGCGACGGTCGAATTCGTGGATCTCGGCGACGAGCTTTCCGCCGAAGCCGTCGTTGCCGGCATCGAGGGGGCGCTCGCCAAGAAGTACGATGGCATCGTCGTGGTGCCGATCTTCGACGGTACGGCGCGCATCATCAACGAGGCGACCGACGAGGGCGTTCCGGTGTTCAACATCATCGCCGAGGGCGCCACGGAATCCAGGCGCCTTGCCTTCATCGGCCAGGATGCGACCTCAGCGGGCAGGCAGATCGGCGAGTTCATTGCCCAGAAGATGGACGGCAAGGGCAAGCTCGGTGTCATCACCGGCTATTTCGGCGCCACCCAGCACACCCAGCGCATGAACGGCGCGCTGGATTATCTCAAGGCCAGTTTCCCAGATATCCAGATCGTCGGACCGTTCGAGAACAAGGACAAGGCGGAATCCGCCTACTCGCTGGTACAGGACATGATGACCGCCAATCCCGATCTTTCCATGGTGTATGTGACGGCAGGCGGGCCTTTCGGCGCGGCGAAGGCAGTCAAGGATCTCAACCTTACCGGCAAGGTCGGCGTCGTCGGTTTCGATCATACGCCCGACAACATGCAGTATCTGAAGACGGGCGAGATGGTCGGCTTGCTCGACCAGGCGCCCTATCAGCAGGCGCTCGATTCCAGCGTGATGCTCTACAACTACCTCGTCGCCGGCCAGGAGCCGCCTGCGAAAGTCATTCCGGTAACCGGAAAGCTGCTGACGCCCGATGATGCAAAGTGACCGCCTGAACGAGGCGGCTGCACCGGACGCAGCCGCCACTTCGGCGCCGCCGCCGCTCGTCCGGGCGCGCGGCATCGCCAAGAGCTTCTCCGGCAACGCCGTGCTCCATTCCGTCGACCTCGACCTGCATGCGGGCGAGGTTGTCGGCCTCCTCGGTGAAAATGGTGCTGGCAAGTCCACGCTGATGCACATCCTGTCGGGCGGCCTTCAGCCGGATGTGGGCACGATCGAGATGGACGGCGCACCCGTCCGCTTTGGCTCCGTCGCGGAGGGCATCGCGTCCGGCGTCAGCTTCGTGCACCAGGAACTATCGGTGATCGGCGCGCTGAGCGTGGCGGAAAACCTCCACCTCGGCCGGATGGCGAAGACCGGCGCCGGCCTCGTCGACTTCGGGCTCATGCAGGAGGCGTCGAGCGCGCTTCTCGAACGGGTCGGGGCAGGTCATATCGATCCGCGCCAAGAGGCGGGATTGCTTCGTGCCGGCGAGCAGCAACTGATTGAGATCGCCAAGGCTGCGGGCCGCAGGCCGCGCCTGCTGATCCTCGACGAACCGACGTCGTCGCTGACGCCGCATGAGGTGGGTGGCTTCTTCTCCTATGTCCGTGAGGCACGCGCGGCGGGTGCCGCCATCATTTTCATCACCCATCGCCTCGAGGAAGCGATGTCGCTCTGCGACCGCGTCGTCGTCCTGCGCAACGGCGCGATCGTCACCGAGCGCCGGCCGGCCGACACGAACAGGGGGCAATTGATTGCCGACATGACCGGCAAACCTGCGATCTACGAGCACCGGCCCCGATCCGTGGACGGCGGCGAGATCGCATTGTCGCTGAGCGGCGTGTCCGATGATCGCCTACTTCAGGCAATCGACCTCGACATCCGCAAGGGCGAGATCTTCGGCCTGTTCGGGCTCGTCGGTGCGGGGCGGACCGAACTGCTGGACCTGATCCACGGCGTCCATCCTCATAAGGCCGGTACGATTACGCTGTTCGGCAAAGAGCTGTCGTTGCGCGATCCGAGCCAAGCGGTGCGGACGGGGATCGCGCTCGTTCCCGAGGGACGCAAGACGGCGGGCATCCTGCCGCAGCACTCCGTGCGCGACAATGCGGCGATCAGCAGCCTCAGGCGCTTCGCCAAGGGCGTATTTTCGGATCGCGCGGGAGACGCCGGTCGGGTGGAGCGCTACCGCCAGAGCCTCGGCATCCGCATGGCGGCGGACACGCAGGCGATCTCGACGCTTTCCGGCGGGAACCAGCAGAAGGTCATCTTCGCGCGCGCCCTGATGGCCGAGCCGCGACTGCTTCTGCTGGATGAGCCGACCCACGGCGTCGATGTCGGCGCCAAGTCCGATCTCTACGACATCGTGACGCGGGAGGCGGACAAGGGATTGACGGTCATCGTGGCCTCATCCGAGGTTCCGGAAATCCTGGCGCTGTGCGATCGCGTCGCCATACTCTCGAAGGGAAGGCTTGCGGGGGTTCTCGAACGCGCCGAGATGACCGAAGATCGAATTCTGACCATGGCTTTCAAGGAGCACTGAACGTGAGCACGAACCAGGAAGTATTTGCGAGGGGGGTCTTTGTCGGCAGGGTGTGGAACCCCGCCGTGGCAGGTCCCAGTTTGGTGGTCGTGCGGGACGGAAATGTGATCGACATCACCTCGAAGACGGTGCCGATGATGCGCGACCTGCTGGAGCGCGAAGACGCTGCGGCCTATGCGGCGAAAGCGGAAGGACCGGTTCTGGTCGGTCTTGAGGATCTCATTGCGCGCGGTGTCGGCGCGCCGGACGCGAGTTCCGTGCATCTTCTCGCGCCGAACGACCTGCAGGCGGTGAAAGCCTGCGGCGTCACCTTCGCGCGCTCGATGATCGAACGGGTGATCGAGGAGCGTGCGGCTGGAAACCCCGATGCCGCCCAGAAGATCCGGGAGAAGGTGAGCGCGGTCATAGGCGAAAGCCTGCGGGACCTGAAAGCCGGGTCACCCGCTGCCTTGAAGGTCAAGGAAGCACTGATCGAGGAAGGCGTCTGGTCGCAGTATCTCGAAGTCGGCATCGGGCCGGATGCGGAAGTCTTCTCCAAGGCGCAGGTCCTTTCGTCCGTCGGCCACGCCGCCGATGTCGGCCTGCATCCGATTTCCAAGTGGAACAATCCGGAGCCGGAAATCGTGCTCGCGGTCAATTCCCGTGGCGTCGTCCAGGGGGCGGCACTCGGCAACGACGTCAATCTTCGCGACGTGGAGGGACGCTCGGCGCTTCTGCTTGGCAAGGCGAAGGACAACAACGCCTCCTGCTCCATCGGTCCCTTCATTCGCCTGTTCGACGCAACCTACACCATAGACGACGTGCGAAACGCCGAGTTGACGCTACGCGTCGAGGGCGAGGACGGCTTCGTTCTCGACGGACGCAGTTCGATGAAGGAGATCAGCCGCGACCCGCTCGACCTGGTCGGCCAGACGATCGGCCGCCATCATCAGTATCCGGACGGCTTCATGCTCTTCATGGGAACCCTGTTCGCGCCGACCGAGGACCGGGATGCGCCGGGGCAGGGCTTCACCCACAAGATTGGTGATATCGTCACGATCGCCAACGACAGGCTCGGCGCGCTGACGAACCGGGTAAGGCTCTCCACCGAGTGCGCGCCCTGGACGTTCGGGGTCTCGCACCTGATGCGCAACCTGTCGGCGCGCCAGCTTCTGTGACAAACCCGGGGAGAGGCCCGCGGGACGCTTCCGCCGGCCTCGTCTTTCGGGAAAGGTTACGGAGATTTAATGCGGGCGGTCGTTGACCGCAGGCGGGCGATTGAATAACGGTACCGAAAAGTTCCGTTAATAGTGTCGATCCATGAAGCTCAGATATCCCATCATTCTACTTTGTCTGCTCGCCGCGGGTGCCGCCTTCTTTCTAAAGGACGACCTGTCCGCCGCGCAGTCGGCCAACTATCTCACTGCCGCCGTGGAGAGGGGGGACATCGAGGAAACCGTGCTGGCGAGCGGTACACTCAAGCCGTCGCGGCTGGTCGCGGTCGGGTCGCAGGTGTCGGGCCGCATTACCGCGCTGAAGGTCAAGCTCGGCGACACCGTGCGGGAGGGCGATCTCATTGCCGAGATCGATTCCACCACGCAGGACAACGCCTTGCGCAAGTCGAAGGCAGCCCTTGCCAATGTTCAGGCACAGCGCAGCGAAAAAGTGGCCGAACTCGAAAATGCGCGGCTAACGCTTAGCCGGCAGCGGACCATTTTTTCCAAGCACGTCGGATCGGAGGCGGATCTCCAATCGGCCGAAGCGGACGTCAAGATGGTCGCGGCCCAGATCGAGGCGCTCGATGCCCAGATCGCGGAGGCCGAGGTGGCCGTGGAGACCGCCAAGGCCGACGTTGGCTACACGCGCATCACCGCGCCGATGAACGGAACCGTCCTTGCGATCGTCAACCAGGAAGGCCGTACCGTCAATGCGACCCAGTCGGCGCCGACGATCGTCATCCTGGGCGACCTCACGACGATGACTGTAAGGGCCGAGATCTCGGAGGCCGACATTACGCGCGTCAAGGAAGGCCAGCCGGTCCGCTTCAGCCTCATCGGCGACCGGACGACGGCCTATGACGCGGTGCTTGCTTCGATCGAACCCGCGCCGGAGTCGATTACGAGCGACAGCAGCGTCCAGACCTCGACCGCGACGTCGCAGACTTCGTCTTCATCCTCCTCGTCTGCGATCTACTATATCGGCGTGTTCGACGTTCCCAATGACGACGGTCGGTTCCGCACCTACATGTCCGTGGAGGTCAGCGTCGTGCTCGGCGCGGCCAAGGGCGCATTGACGATACCCTCTTCTGCCCTGGGAACCGCAGAAGGTCCGGGGCGCTACCGTGTGCGGGTCATGGCCGCCGATGGCACGCTGGTCGAGCGAAGCGTCGAAATCGGCCTTAACAACAAGATCACCGCCGAGGTCCATTCCGGGCTGGAAGAGGGTGAGCGTGTGGTCATCAGTTCGGCGGGCACAAGCACCACTACCGCACAGAGCGGTCGCTCCGGCGGCCCGCCGCCGATGGGGCTCTGACCTATGACGCCGCTGATAACCGTTGAAAAGCTGAGGCGTGAATATGCTTCGGGCGAGGATACGATCGCCGTCCTCAAGGACATCGACCTGACCATCGAAAAGGGCGAGATGGTGGCGATCGTCGGTTCCTCGGGGTCCGGGAAGTCCACGCTGATGAACATCCTGGGCCTGCTCGACCGGCCGACATCGGGAACCTATCGGATTTCCGGTCAGGAAACCTCCACGCTCGAAAACGACGAGCGCTCGGCATTGCGCCGGGAGCATTTCGGCTTCATCTTCCAGCGTTACCATCTGCTGTCCGAGCTGTCGGCGCTGGGCAATGTCGAGATACCGGCGGTCTATGCCGGTCGAGCCCGCTCGCAAAGGCGCGAGCGCGCTGCCGCCCTGCTTGGGCGCCTCGGAATGGCTGAGCGTACGGGGCACCTGCCGGGGCAACTCTCAGGCGGCCAGCAGCAGCGCGTTTCGATTGCCCGCGCGCTGATGAACGACGCGGAGGTCATCCTGGCAGACGAGCCAACAGGCGCGCTCGACAAGGCGAGCGGCGACGAGGTGCTACGCATCCTGGACGAGCTGCACGCCGAAGGGCGCACCATCATCATCGTCACGCATGATCCCGGCGTGGCTGCGCGTGCCGGACGCATCATCGAGATTTCGGACGGCCGCATCGTCTCCGACCGGCGTTCGCAGATGGGCGCCGCCGGCGTCGAAAACGCTAATTCGGCCACGTCCCGAGCACAGTCGCCCTCTAAGATCGGCGCGCGCGTCGACCGCTTCCGCGAAGCCTTCGTCATGGCGATCAAGGCGCTGCGTGCCCACCGCATGCGCAGCTTCCTGACGATGCTCGGCATCATCATCGGCATCGCCTCGGTCATCTCAGTCGTCGCGCTCGGCACCGGCAGCCAGCAGAAGGTGCTGGCGAACATATCCAGTCTCGGCACCAACACCCTGGAGATATTTCCCGGCACCGGCTTCGGCGACGTTCGTGCCGCAAGGGTCAAGACGCTCGTCGTGTCCGACGCAGACGCGCTGTCGCAGCTTTCCTATGTGGATGCCGTCACGCCGACCGTCTCCACTGCCGAGACCGTCCGTTTCGGCGCGGTGGAGGCCAATGCGCTCGTCAACGGCGTCGGCAGCGAATACTTCGTCGTCAAGGGCTCGACTCTCGTCAACGGGCGGCTTTTCAATGCCGACAGCGTCGCGTCCATCGCGCAGGATGCCGTGATCGACGAGAATGCCGCAATGGCGCTCTTCGGCGACAGCGGGCTCGATCCGATCGGTCAGGTCATCATGGTCGGCAGCGTTCCCTGCCGGGTCGTCGGGGTGATCTCGTCGCAGCAGGGCGGGTTCGGCTCCAGCGACAACCTCTCGATCTTCCTGCCCTACACCAGCGTGCAGGCGCGCTTTATAGGCGACATGTCGCTCAGGAGCGTCACGGTCCGCGTGGACGACACCGTTCATACCGCCGCGGCCGAACAGGCCGTAACGGAGTTCCTCACCCGCCGCCACGGCACGAAGGACTTCTTCATTCTCAATACGGACGATATTCGCCAGACGATCACCAGCACGACGCAGGCTCTGACGCTGCTTGTCAGTGCCATTGCGGTCATCTCGCTCGTCGTGGGCGGCATCGGGGTGATGAACATCATGCTGGTATCCGTTTCTGAGCGGGTCAGCGAGATCGGCGTGCGAATGGCGGTCGGCGCGAGACGCCACGACATCCTGCAGCAGTTCCTGATCGAAGCGGTACTCGTCTGCCTCATCGGCGGCGTGGTGGGAATAGCGGCGGCATTGGCGTTCGGGCTTGCCTTCAATGCGGCCGGCACCAGCTTCACGCTCGTCTTCTCGATGACGCCGATGCTGGTGGCTTTCGTCTGCTCCTGCTTCATCGGCATTGTCTTTGGCTATCTTCCCGCCCGCAACGCTTCCCGGCTCGATCCGGTGGCGGCGTTGTCATGACCCCTGCGGGGGCGCAATGTATCAATCGACAGGCAAGGTACCTTGAGACCAGAATGGCCGACCTCGAAGAGAAACGACCGGTAATCCAGATCGCCCGGAAGCGGGGACGTCCCAGGACGCAGAGCGACGACGAGCGGCGTGCCTTCATCGCCGACATCGCCCGGCGCACCTTCGTCGAACTCGGCTATGCCGGCACGACGACTGATATCGTGGCGACGCACTGTCGGATTTCGAAGCAGACGCTCTACCGGCTCTTCTCAACGAAAACGGCCCTCTTTCTAGCCGCCGTCGCCTCGCACCGGCAGATGATGCTCGCGCTGCCGAGGCCGGAGCAGGAGGAGGGGAGCCTGGAGGAGGTGCTAGAGCAGATCTTCATGATCGACCTGGACGAAGACAGCTACCGCGAACGGGAGGCGTTCATCCACGTCGTCATGCGGGATTCCGCACGCGTGCCGGAACTGGCAGAGATCCTGCGGAAGGAGGGCTTCGAGCGATCCCGCGACAGTCTGGCAGACTGGCTGAAGCGGCAGGAGGAAGCGGGCCGCCTCGTCATGGATGATCCCCAGAGCGGAGCGAGGATGCTGATGGACATGATCTTCGGCGGGATGCGGCCCGGATGGCTCAGTCCGGAGGCTCGGAGGGTTCATCTGCGGCGATGCATCCGGGTTTTCGTCCGCGGCGTCTCCCCACCCTGACGTCGAGCAACTTGCGTTCAGCGCAGGCGGTGATCCATCCGGCTCAATCGGACGACGTTGGATTCGCTGACGGCATGTTCGATTTCTGCAAACAGGCCCTCAATCAGCTCGATGAATTCAGCGCGCCGCCGATGGCGTAATTCCGCCGGCAGATTGTCGACGGTGGCCAGCGCCCGTTCGGCGGCTGCCAGATCATCGCACATGGAGCGGAAGTCGTCGTCGCGCCAGATCAGCGCGCGTATCCGTTCGGCCTGCATCGGGAAGCGGCGCACCGCCGATGGCATGCCGTCGCTCAAGCTGAAATCGTCCGTCCCCCTGCCCACATCACCCCTCCCATCAGGAGTGAGAACATCACGATTTACAATGATATTGGAGAACGTGTCGAGTTGACGTAGGATACTGGAGTATACAGGCGTAGGCGCCTGTGGCGTCGCGTTCTGTGGCTTTGGGGGAGCCATGAGCCTAGTACAGCAGGGAACTTTGCTGGCGGAGGCGGAGACGCCGCCGTCTGATCGCGAAGTCAGGGCGCAATTGGCCAAGATCCAGGCCAGTTCGGCCTTCGAAGCCCCCGAACGGGCGCGAAGGTTTCTCTCCTATGTTGTGGAGGAAACTCTGCAGGGGCGCTCCGACCGGATCAAGGCCTTTTCCATCGCTGTCGAGGTGTTCGGCCGCGACGCGTCTTTTGATGCACAGAATGACCCCGTAGTCCGCATCGAGGCCGGCCGCGTTCGTCGCTCGCTGGAGCGATACTATCTGATGGCGGGGCAGAACGATCCCATCATCATTACCATGCCCAAAGGCGGATATGTGCCGGTCTTCACCCGATATGGGGAAGCGGTCGCAAGATCGCAGTCCGATGAGGGGCGCGGCACGAAGATGCGGGCGGCGGGCGTGCTCCCGCGTGAACTCGGTTGGTCTGTCGTAGGCGCTGCCGCAGTGATTGTGTCAGCGCTCGTCGTCTATGCGTCATTCGTCCGGCCGGCGGCAGAGCTTGCCGGTCCGCAAAATCCCGTTCCAGGAAAACCGGGCATTGCGACGGTGCTCATTGAGCCGATCCAGGACCTGACCGACACAAGGAATTCGTCGGCTCTCGCCAGAGGACTTACGGATGAGATCATCGGTCAGATGGCGCGCTTCCGCGAAATCACCGTCGTGACCAAACAGGCGGATCCGACCGGTAAGGCGGAGGCCTCCGAGCAGCATGGCGGCCTGCCTTTTTATGCGCTGGAGGGAAGCGTGCGCGCCGATGGGCAGAAGATCCGTCTGAGCGTGCGCTTGCTCGATCGTGCCGACAGCTCTGTCATCTGGTCGAACAGCTACGACCGCCAACTGCAGGTCTCCGACCTGTTGGCCATGGAGACCGAGATTGCGCGCGCAGTCGTGACAGCTTTGGCACAGCCTTACGGTGTGATCTTCCAGACCGATGCAGCCAAGTTGCTGCAGTCGCCGCCCGACGACTGGGAGGCCTATGCGTGCACGCTGTCCTACTACGGCTATCGGGCAACTCTCGACAGCAGATCACACGCCGCCGTTCAGAACTGCCTGTTGCGCGCAGCAGAAAAATATCCGGATTATGCGACTGCCTGGGCACTGCTTTCGCTCACCTATCTCGATGAATACCGCTTCCGCTATCACCTGCGTTCGCCGGCGGTCGCCTCGATCGACAAGGCCGCCGAGACGGCGAAGCGGGCCGTTGAACTCGATCCGGAAAATCTTCGCGCCCTGGAGGCGAAGATGCTCGCCTATTTCTTCCAGGGTAATCTGGAGGCGGCGCTATCGATCGGCGCGCGCGGCATTGCGATCAATCCGAACGATACGGAGTTTGCGGCGGAGTACGGCTTCCGGCTCGCGCTGGCGGGCGAATGGGATCGCGGGTGCGCAATGGTCTCCGATGCCCTCGGGGCCAACCCCGGACCGCTCGGCTATTTCGAGGCGGCTCTTGCCGTGTGCGCGTACGTCAAGGGAGACTACGGCACGGCGGAAAAATGGGCACGCATGTCGGACCTCGCCAGCAACCCGATCTACCGCATCATCATGATCGCCATCCTCGGCCAACGTGGCCAGACGGAAGAGGCTGCGGAGCAGATGCGCTGGCTGGAAGCCAATGCGCCGGAATTCGTCAAGGATCCCGCGCGGGAAGTCCGTACCCGGATCCATCGCCCCGAAGATCAGGCGCATTTCATCGATGGTTTGAAGAAGGCGGGCATGGCGTTGCCTGCACCCGCAAGCGTGACCGATTGACAGGCCGCGCCGGCACCGGGGCGGACGACAGCCGTGCCTATGGTGCATGCGCGGCGCCGCGGCGGACAGATTGTGCCTCCGACGGTTTTAGCCATGCTCGTCGCCCGTCTCGTTCGGGACCTGTCCTCTATTGGAAATGCAAGTGATGGGGCCAGCCGACGATATCTCCTCCCGCTCGCAGAGCGCCCTACAAGCAGTTGTGGAGCCTGTGCTAATCCTGGCCGCGCGCGTCGATGCCGTCCTTGCGGCACTGCCGCATGATGTCCTGGACGCGGCCGAACGCCGGCAGGCTGACCGGTTTGTTCGCCTTGACGACCGGGAGCGCTATCAGGCGGGCCATGCGCTCGTTCGCCATGCGGTTGCAGCTGTGACCGGTATTTCCGCCTCCGCAATTGCCTTCGCGGCCGGTCCGAACGGTAAGCCTGCGGCCGTGGTGCCGATGGTGCTCGACTTCAACCTGACGCATAGCGGCCGATGGGTCGCCGTCGGCCTGTCGGCGGCCGGAGCTGTCGGCGTCGATGTCGAGGCGGATCGACCCGAGGCCTTCTGGCGCGAAATAGAAGCTTCCTTTCTGTCGCCAAGGGAACTGCGGGAGCTGCCATCGGCGGGAAAGTCTCGATATCTGCAGGTCTGGACTGCGAAGGAGGCGGCTCTGAAAGCTTGCGGGGCGGGCTTCTCTATCGCCCCAGAGAGCATTTCCCTCGCTCTTCGGGCCGGCGGCTTTTCGGTCGATATTGCCGGCAGGCACATTTTCGGGACGTGGCATCTGCTGGACGACGAGCACTTGCTCGCGGAGGCCAGGGATGCCGCGCGCGCCTCCATAGTCGCGTGCCGAAGCTCAAGTGAGCTCACGGACGAACTGGAGCGTCTCGCAATGGCACGGCGAGCCTGGTTCGGTGGCACCCATTGACGCGAGGGACTGTGAATTGGGCGACGAAGATTGTCGAAAGTGACGATCGTCAAGCATTTGTAATATTTTGCTGTATGTTCAAGTGGCAAGTATTGTGCCATATATTTGCTAGTCGAACGCCGGGTTTGCCCGGTCTATTGAGGAAATACATATTTGGCGGGTGCTTTTGGGCGTGTTCTCCGCGGGGGCGGGTTTGTGTTGACCCGTTCTGTTGAAATTGCAGTGCATTGCGTGAATCTCCGACATCGAGAGATTCCCCGTACATGGAGCGTTACTATTGTTTCACCCTCTCATGCGTCGGTCGTCCGTCACGATTCCTCCCACCTCCTTCTACTTCCCGAAATAGGCTAAGATCGGCTAGTCGCCGCAAGTATATCTCGCGGCGGCCGCCGTGCAGACTCCATACGAACGCGCTCAGACGTGGAAGCAAGTGCCTTTCCTGCAGAAGCCGGGTCGAACGCCTGAGGCGTTGAGACCGGCAGTCCTGTCGGCCTCGGTGTCCCGAACCTTCAGGAAATGCCGCGTCACCGGAATTGCCATTGGGAGTTTCGTTATGAATACAAACGTTGGAATGCTCACTGGACGAGAAGCCGACCCGAATTTGCATCCAGCCGTTGCACATGTCGCAGAGCAGGCGGCCCGCGGACGAAGCGTTGCGACACAGGCGGTCGAGATGGCCCCACTCGTTCCGACCTATGCATTCTCGACGGATGCTCTCCCCCTCGCTGACCGCTTCGAGGCCTGGCGCCGTAGTTTTGCGCCGATGGTCGATCTTTCTCGCGACACGCGGGGAAATTTCAGCGGAAGCCAGGACCTTTGGGATCTCGGCGGGCTCGCCTTCTCCCGGATCAAGACGGGGGCGTTACGCTACTCCTGCAGGCCGCCACAGGCGCAGAGCCACCCGCTTGATCATTGGGTGATGACGCTGCTGCTCAGCGGCCACTCTTCCACGACGACTCCCAACACCAACTTCGTCGGGCGGCCTGGCGTGGTTCAGATCCACACGCTGGGTCGGAAGTTCCAAGGCACGATGTCGGACAGCGAAATGCTGATGCTGTGGGTGCCGCGTGACTTCTGCCGCGATATGGCGGGGGTACTCGACGCGGCCGAGTTCACGACGCTCGACACGGCGATGGGGCGCATGTTCACGACGTTCATGATCGGCCTCGCCCATCAGGTGACGTGCATGCGTGTGGACGAACTGCCAAGACTGATGTCGGCGGCGCGGGAAATGATTGTGGCCTGCGTCGCACCCAACGCCGACCGGCTGGACGAGGCGCAGGGTACGCTCGTGACGCTCCGCTTGGAAAAAGCGCGGCAGTTTATTCAGAAGAACCTCTACAATCCGAAGATGGGGCCGGAGATGCTGATGCGGGAGTTGGCGATTTCACGCACGCGTCTGTACCGGCTTTTCGAACCGGCCGGTGGCGTCAACCGCTACATCCAGCACCGCCGGCTGCTTGATGCCCACTCGGCGCTTGCCGATCCGAACGAGCAAAGGCGCATCCTGGAGATTGCCGAACAGCGCGGCTTCGACGGTGCCGAGTTCAGCCGTGCCTTCAAGCGCGAGTTCGGTTACAGCCCGAGCGACGTTCGTCGGGGGGAGCGCATCGGCCGGCCGAGCTACGCTTCGGAAAGCATGTCCAGCCTTCCTCCCGAGGAGTGGCTGGGCGCCCTTCTGTGGCGCCTGCAGAACGAAAGGAAGGCGGCCTGAACTTTTGGGCGGCAAGACCGGCCGATGGCGCCGGTGCGGAGTTCACACCTCTATGCGGCGCCGTTCGTCGCCGCTCGTTTTCCGCGGCGCGCTTGTCGGGTCGCAGATCTCGCTCGATGTTCCTATGCCACGTCAGGCGCCGTTGTGGTCTGCGGGATCATAGAAGCGCAAACGGACGTCTGCCGCGGCCAGGCGTTCGAACAGCTTGCGCTCCTTTGCGATAGGCCACCATTCGTACAGGAAGATCTCCAGCGGACGCCACAGCGCTACCCAGCCGACGATCACGAGACCCTCCTCGACAAAAACGACGATGCCGTTTTCCGGCATGAAGGCGGCGAAGGCCTGCGCCAGAATCAGACAGGCGCCGAGGATCAGGCAGCCAATGAACAGGGTTCTGCGGCCGGTGCTGAACAGTTCGCGCAACTCCCTGTTCGTGACGGCCGCACGCTGGCGGAAGAAGGTGGCGAACGAGGCGCGCAGATCGCCCACCACTTCCTGCTCGCCTGTCCCTTCGGGAAGATAGACCACGAGCTCGAGCGGCTTGTCACGCGGCATCTCGCGAGCGCTGTCGGCGATGTACTCTTCGGCATGAGCGGCGAGATCGCGTGCACGGAAGGGCAGCGGGTCCAGCGTCTCGAACAGCTGTGACAGGTCGCGCAGCTTGATTTCGATCCGATTGACCGCATCGCCATTGCTCATCGTTTCCTCGCCGCCATGCAGCGCGTCGGACGCGGGATTGCCCGATGTCACGACATTGGTCGCCGGCCGCGTTGCGGCGTCCATGCGGGTGCTCACGGGCCGACCGGGGCCAGTTCCGGCTGCTCTGTGCTGGCTGGCGCAGGCTCATCCTTTGCCTGCGGGGGCACACGGAACCAGAGCACGTAGAGCGCCGGCAGGAAGATCAGCGTCAGAACGGCTGCCACGATCAGGCCACCGATGACCGTGAAGGCGAGCGGCTTCCAGAAGGGATCGCGGATGATCGGCAGCATGCCGAGAATGGTCGAACCGGCGGTGAGGAAGATCGGCCGGACACGGTCCGCCGTCGCATCGATCACGCTTTGCCAGGAGCGCCCGTGCTGCTCGATCCGCTTGTCGATCTGGTCGATCAGCACGACGGAGTTTCGGATGATCATGCCGATCAGGGCGATCATGCCAAGCACGGCGATGAAGCCGACAGGCGTATTGGTGAGAAGCATGATCGCAACGACCCCGATCAATCCCAGAGGCACCACGCTGAGGACGAGCAGCAGGCGCTGGAAACTCTGCAACTGGAACATCAGGATAATGATCATGATGATCGCCATGAGCGGCAACATCGAGGTGACGGACGCCATGCCGGTTTCCGCACCCTCGACGGAACCACCAATCTCGATCGTGTAGTTCGGATTGTCGCGGCGCAGTTGCTCGATGGCGGGTTCGGCCTGTTCGACCACCGATGCCGCCAGCACGCCCTCGGTCATGTCGGCCTGGACTGTGATGGTGGGAATCCGATCCCGGCGCCATATCAGGGGCTGGGTGGTGCGGTACTCGATCGTGGCGATGCTGGAGAGCGGCACCGTACGGTTGGGACCGATCGGAATCTGCAGCGAGCGCAATGTCTCGATGTTGGCACGCTCCTCCGGGGCTGAGCGGGCAACCACGTTGACGAGGTAGATAGAATCCCTGACCTGGGTGACGGGCAGGCCCGACGTCGTGGCGAACAGCGTACGCGCAATCACCGAGGAATTGAGCCCCACCAGGCGCGCGCGGTCCTGGTCGACCTCGATGACGACCTTGCGGATCGGTTCGTTCCAGTCGAGGTTCGGGCTGATCACGCCGCGGATGTTGTCGAGAACGTCGGCAACCTTCCAGGAGAGGTCGCGAACGCCGGCGACGTCGTTGCCGCTGACGCGGTATTGCACCGGCCAGCCGACGGGCGGCCCCATCTCGAGCGGAGACAGTCTGGCGATGACGTTCGGAAACTTCTCGTCGAGCACCTGCTGCAGCCGCGCCTGCAGCCCGTCGCGGGCGGCAACGCTGCTGGCGATCACCACGGCCTGCGCCCGGAAGGGCGCCGGCGGCTGGATGTCCATCGGCAGATAGAAGCGGATGGCGTCGGAACCGACATAGAAGCTCCAATCGACTACGTCGGTATCCCCGGCCAGGATCTGCTCGACTTCCTTCGCGGTGGCTTCCGTCGCATGGATCGAGGCGTTTTGCGGCAGGACGAGTTGCAGCATCAGTTCCGGTCGGTCGGAAGGCGGGAAGAACTGTCGGTTCATCAGGCCGGAGGCCAGAACGGAGATGAAAAAGAGGCCGATAGTTCCCGCGACCACGACGAACCGCATGCGGACGCAGGTGCCGAGGATGCCGCGGAATGTGGAGATCAGCCGGCTTTCCGGCTTCGTCCCGCCCGACGTGCCGGATTTCAACACGGCAAGTCCCACGATCGGGATCAGCAGCACGGCGATCAGCCACGAGATGATCAGCGCATAGGCGATGACGAGGAAGAGCGAGCGGGCATATTCGCCCGACACGCTCTGGGCGAAGCCGACCGGGATGAAGCCGGCAATGGTGACGAGCGTGCCGGCGAGCATGGGAAAGGCGGTCGAGGTGTAGGCGAACGACGCCGCCTTGACGCGCTCCATCCCCTCTTCCAGCTTCGCCAGCATGATCTCGACGGCAACCATGGCGTCGTCGATCATCAGCGTGAGGGCGATGATGAGCGCGCCGAGCGAGACGCGCTGCAGCGCAATTCCCGTCAGCTCCATCATGAGGAAGGTCATGGCCATGACAAGGGGAATGGAAACGGCGACTGCCAGGCCGGCGCGCACCCCCAGCGCCACCAGGCTGCAGCCGAGGACGATAAGGATCGCCTGCATCAGCGAGATGGTGAAGCCCTGGATCGCGTTGGTAACGACCTCGGGCTGGTCTGCAACCTTCGTCATCTCGATGCCGATGGGCAGGTCGTGCTGGAAGCGGTCCATCACCACGTCGATGTTGCGGCCAAGCGCCAGGATATCGCCGCCGGTCGCCATGGAGACGGCGATGCCGATGGCGGGCTTGCCCTTGACGCGGAACAGCGGCTGGGGCGGATCAACCGTCCCGCGCACGACGCTCGCGATGTCGCCCAGCCGGACGAAGCCGGAAGCCGTCGGTATGTTCAGGTTGCGGATGTCGTTTTCATCCTTCAGGTCGCCGGAAACCTCCAGCACCGTGCGGTCGGCTTCGGTCGTGACAAGGCCTGCGGGCAGGACAGCGTTTTGCGCCTGGATCGTGCTGATGATCGTTGCGGCGCTGAGGCCGAGGCTGGCAAGCCGCTGGGTGGAGAATTCGATGAAAATCGTTTCGTCCTGCGTTCCGAGCATTTCCACCTTGCCGATGTTCTCGACGCCGAGCAGGCGGTTGCGTGCCTCGTAGGCCCAGTCGCGCAGTTCCCGGTCGCTGAAATCCTCGGAGGTGAGGCTGTAGATGATGCCGAAGGTGTCGCCGAATTCGTCGTTGAAGAACGGGCCGACGACGCCGGGCGGCAAGGTGTGGCGAATGTCGGCCACTTTCTTGCGAACCTGGTACCAGACCTCGCCGACTTCGTCCGGCGGCGTGGAGTCGTCGAGCACCACGTAGATCACCGACTGGCCGGCGGTCGTCAGGCTGCGCAGCGAATCGAAGAACGGCACCTGTTGCAGCGTGCGCTCCAGGCGATCGGTCACCTGGTCCGACTGCTGCTCGATGGTCGCGCCCGGCCAGGCGGCCGAGACCAGCATCGTCTTGACGGTGAAGTCCGGATCCTCGCTACGGCCGAGGTTCCAGAAGGACAGGGCTCCGGCAATCGCGCCGAGAAGCATCAGGAAGACAACCAGGCCCTGTCGCTTGATCGCCCATTCGGAGAGGTTGAAGCTGCCATTCATTGCAGGCTTCCTTCGAGCAGGCGGACCGGCATGTCGGGACGCAGCTGCTGCGCACCGGCCACGACCACGTGATCGCCGGTGGCGATCCCCTGCGTCACGAGGAAATCCTGCGTCTCGAAGCGCAGCACCGTAACGGGGACAAGCTTCGTCGTGCTGCTGGTGGGATCAACGAGCCACACGGCAGGCCCGCTGCCCTCATTGAAGAGCGCGGTCATCGGCAGGCGGGCCACGGGATCGCCGGAAAGCCGGATACTGCCGCGCACCGCGCTACCAAAGCGGAAGTCTTCCGGGGGATTGTCGAGCGCGACGCGGACCGTGAAGTTGCGCGTGATCGGATCGGCGACCGGCGAGATCTCGCGAACCCTGCCGCCCGTCGTGCTCTGCGGATTGCTGAGCAGGCGGACTTCGATCCGCATGTCGCGGCTGGCCGCCTGGATCGCGCTCTCCGGAACCTGGAACACCGCGTCCTTGTCCTCCATCCGCGCGACCCGGACGACCATCTGGCCGCCGCCGACGATCTGGCCGATTTCAGCGCCGACTGCCGTCACCACCCCGTCTGCATTCGCCTTTACCGTCCGGTTGTCGAGATTGTTGAGGGCGACGCGGAGGGCCGCCTCGGCGGCGTCCGCGCTTGCCTGCGCCATGTTGGCCTGGGCGATGGCGGTGTCCAGCGCCTGTCGTGTCGCGGTGCGCGGATAGAGCGACTGGGTGCGGTCGCGGTTCAGGATCGCGTTTTCAAGGCTTGCCTTGGCCGAGAACACATTCGCCTCAGCCTTGCGCACGGCGTCCTGCTGGTCCTCGGAGTCAAGCCGCGCCAGAACGTCGCCGTTCTTGACGAGATCGCCGACCTCGACGGCGCGTTCGCGCACCTCGCCGCCCTGACGGAAGCTGAAATTGGTCTCGAAGCGCGGCTGCACCTCGCCGACGAGCGAGCCGAAGGTATCGTCCGGATTGAAGGACACGGTGACAGTCTTCACCGGCCGCGGGGGCAGCTCCGTCTTTTCCTCCTCGTTCTGGCAACCGGTTACGAGAAACAATGCGGCGGCCATGCACAGGCCGCGGACGGCCACCTGTCGTGTGAGGAAAAGCTTGGGCGTCATGAGAACCTCTTATGGCGGGTGGGACGGCGCGCGACCTCGGCCGCGCGCGGTTCTCTCAAAGCGCGTCAGTAATCGACTGCATCGCGGATGATCGGGCAGGTCATGCAGTGACCGCCGCCGCGTCCGCGGCCCAGTTCGGCGCCCGCGATTGTTATGACCTCGATGCCTTCCTTGCGCAGAAGCGTATTGGTGTAGGTGTTGCGATCGTAGGCGTAGACGACGCCTGGCGACGCGCAGACGAGGTTGGCGCCGCTGTCCCACTGCGTGCGTTCGCGCATATAGTCGTTGCCGCCAGTCTCCACGACACGCATCTTCTTGAGGCCAAGCGCATCGCGCACTGTCTCGACGAAAGTGCCCTTGTCCTTGTGCAGCTCGACGCCACCCTTGCCATCCGGGCGATAGGAGAAGGCGTCGATGCCGTTGACGATGTCGGGATAGAGCAGCACGCAGTCGCGGTCGGCGAAGGTGAAGACGGTGTCCAGATGCATGGCCGCGCGCAGCTTTGGCATGGCTGCAACGATGACCCGCTCCGCTGCGCCCTTTTCAAAAAGGGCGGCCGCCACCTGGCTGATCGCCTGGCGCGATGTGCGCTCGCTCATGCCGATCAGCACGTTTCCCTTGCCAATCGGCATGACGTCGCCGCCTTCGATCGTGGCAAGGCCCCAGTCCTTGGTCGGATCGCCCCACCAGACGTTCACCTTGCCGGCGAAGTCGGGGTGGAACTTGTAGATCGAGGAGGTGAGGATCGTCTCTTCGTGCCGCGCCGGCCAGTAAAGAGAGTTCAGCGTGACGCCGCCGTAGATCCAGCACGTCGTATCGCGGGTGTAGAGCGTGTTCGGCAGGGGCGGCAGGAGGTATTCGTTGACGCCGGCCGCATCGCGGATCAGCATCAGCTGGTCGCCGCCGACCGCTTCGGGGAATTCATAGGTCGAAAGGCCGCCGATCAGCGTTTCGGCGAGTTCCCGGTTGGACAGGCCCTCGAGATAGGAGCGGACCTCGTCCAGCAGCCCGAGGCCGATCTGGTTGGGCACAACCTGGTTGTCGAGGATCCATTTCTTGGCCTCGGGAACGGCAACGGTTTCCGCCAGCAGGTTGTGCATCTCCACCACCTCGATGCCGCGATCGCGCATCTTGGTCATGAAGTCGAAATGGTCCCGCTTGGCATTGTCGACCCAAAGCACGTCATCGAACAGCAGGTCGTCGCAGTTGGAGGGGGTGAGACGCTGGTGGGCGCGGCCGGGCGCACACACCATGACCTTGCGCAACTGGCCGACTTCGGAATGCACGCCGAAATTGGTTTCCATCTTGGGGACTCCCGTTCTTTTCTCGTTAGGGGGTGATCGTGCCCGTCAGCAGGCCGTAGGTGCCGATTGCGCCGGCAACGACGGTGACCGCGAAGATGACGAGTTCCACAGGCGTAAAGATCTGTGCGTTCTGCTCGCGGCGGGCCCAGAAATAAAGAATGGAGCCGGGCACGAAGAGCACTGCAACCAGAAGTATATATTTCAGGCCCGCGGCGACGAACATGAACAGCGTGTAGACCACTGCGATCCATGCGAAGATCTGGTCTCGCCCGCGCTCCTGCGGCGTTGTCTCGTAGCCCTCGCCGCGCCGCGCGAGCAGCACGCCGTAACCGGCCACGAGAAGATAGGGCAGCAGCGCTGTTACGCTCGTCATGTCGAGCATGAAGTTGAAGGCGTCGCGCGACCAGTAGGTCGAGATCACGAAGAGCGAGACGACGATATTCGTCAGCCACAGCGCGTTGGCCGGCACGCGGTTGTGGTTCTGCGCTGCGAAGATCCGGGGCATGTCCCTGGAGTTCGCCGCAGCAAACAGCACTTCGGCGCAGATCAGCGACCAGGCGAGATAGGCGCCGAGCACCGATATCAGCACACCGATCGATATCATCAACGCGCCCCAATGGCCGACGGCGAGTTCGAGCGCACCGGCAAGCGACGGGTTCTGAACACCGGCGATGTCAAGCCGCGGCGCAGTCGCATAGGGCAGCAGCGTGACGGCGACCATCAGGCCGGTCACGGCGACGAAGCCCAGGATGGTGGCGGAGCCGACGTCGGAACGCTGCTTTGCAAAGCGCGAATAGACGCTTGCGCCCTCGATGCCGAGGAAGACGAAGACGGTGATCAGCATGGTGTCGCGCACCTGTGCCACCAGTGACTTCTCGTACATGCCGACGCCACCGAAAAAATTCTCGGCGAACTGCGAATAGTTGAAGACGAAGACGAAGGCGATGATAGCCACGATCAGCGGCACGATCTTGGCGATCGTGACAACAGTGTTGATGAACGTCGCCTGTTCGACACCGCGCAGGATCATGAAGTGGAAAGACCATATGCCGATCAGGGAGACGACGATCGCGATCAGCGTGCTGCCGTCGCCGAACACGTCCGGAAAGAACCGTCCCAGCGTCGAGCCGATCAGGACCCAGTAGAACACGTTGCCGAGGCAACTTCCCAGCCAGTAGCCGAAGGCGGACAGGAACCCCATGTAGTCGCCGAACCCGGCCTTGGCATAGGCGAACACGCCCGAATCGATGTCAGGCTTCTTTTCCGCCAGCGCCTGGAACACCCGTGCCAGCATGTACATGCCGGTGCCGGCGATCAGCCAGGCGATGATGGCGCCGAACGGCCCGGTGGCGCTGGCAAAACGGCCAGGCAGATTGAAGATGCCCGCGCCGACCATGGATCCGACCACCATGCCCGTCAGTGCGAACAGTGAGAATTTCTGCGTCGTCTCCGTAGCCATCTCGCCCCCGATAAGTGCCTTAAAACTACTGATGATTTTCGTTGGATGCCTTCGCATCGGCCCAAACTATAATGCGGAACAACAAGGGCTGTGATCAGCACAGAATCCCAAAACTATGCTTTGCGTTCACAATTCCGCCCCCGGCCTTCCGAGAAAAAAGTGCAACCGCTTGCCCGTTGTGATCGGCATTACTTCCCCTTGCCCCTTAAATTTGTGCGACCGGCATTCGCTCAGCGGCGTGTCACGCCGTGATTGCGCCTGTCGCGATCAGGTAGATGGCGAGGCAGGCACCGAGCACCGCGAGGATGAAGAGCCCGAGCTCCAGCGGCGTGAAGGCCCGTTTTGACTGTTCCCGGCGCGCGATCAGATAGAGGATGGTGCCGGGCGCATAGATCACGGTGGTCAGCAGCAGGTGCTCGGAGCCTGCGGCATAGATCAGTCCGGCGGTGTAGAGCGTCGCAATGCCGGCGCGAACGAGATCGCCGCGGCGCGAACCGGGCTCGCCGCCATAGGTTTCCCTGCTCCAGGCGAGCTTCAGACCATAGGCTGCGACCAGAAAATACGGGATGAGAATCATCGAGCTGGTGAGCTCGAGGGCTAGGCGGAAGGCATATTGCGTGAACAGCGTGACGATCAGGAAGATCTGGACGACGATGTTGGTCAGCCACAGCGCGTTCGAGGGAACGCCCTGCGCGTTCTCGTGCGAGAGAAAGCGCGGCATCGTCTCGTATTTCGAGGCCGAGTAGAGGATCTCGGCAGCGAGAAGCACCCAGGAGAGATAGGCGCCGGCAACCGAGATCAGCAGGCCGACGCTGACGAAGACGGCACCCCAAGGGCCCACGACCGCCTGCAGCACGCCCGCCATCGACGGGTTGCGCAGGCCGGCGAGCTCGGTCCGCGGCAGCACGCCATAGGAGAGCAGCGTGACCAGGATCAGCAGGCACAGCACGCCGGCAAAGCCCATCAGGGTCGCGATCCCCACATCCTCTCGCTTGCGGGCATAGCGCGAATAGACGCTCGCGCCCTCGATGCCGACGAACACGAAGACGGTGACGAGCATCGTCGCGCGAACCTGGCTGGCAATGTCGGACAGGCCGGCCTGCTCGCCACCCCAGAAACTCGCAGTGAATTGCGCGGCATCGAAGTTCAGGGCGACGATGACGATGAAGAGCAGGATGGGAATGATCTTGGCGAAGGTGACGATGTTGTTCAGCGCCGTCGCCTGCTTGATGCCGCGCAGGATCAGCGCGTGCATGCACCAGAGCAGCACCGACGACACGGCGACCGCCGCGATCGTGTTTCCGTCGCCGAAGACGGGAAAGAACAGGCCGAGCGTGGACTTGATGAGCACGAAGTAGGAAACGTTTCCGAGGAGGGCTGCGGACCAATAGCCGAGCGCGGACAGGAAGCCCGGATAGTTGCCGAAGCCAGCCTTGGCGTAGGCATAGATGCCCGCATCGAGATCGGGCTTGCGGCGTGAAAGCGTCTGGAAGACAAGGGCCAGCATGAGCATGCCGACGCCGGCTATGGTCCAGGCGATCAGCGCGCCGAACGGACCTGTGGCACGACCGAAGGCCTGCGGCAGCGAGAAGATGCCGGCGCCGACCATCGAGCCGACCACCATTGCGGTCAATGTCCAGAGCGTGAATTTCTGCGGCGTCATCGGCGCCATGTCCTTCATCCGTCCCTTGCAATATCAGTCCCTGATTCCTTCAGGGTTCCAGCGATCCTGCACAATCGACGGCGCTCTGTAATCGGCTGCTAGTCCCAAGACTTGGCTGAGCGTCCCGTTTGCCGCGACGGCGTTTCTCGGCAGGTAGCTGCGGAACTGGCTGCCCCCGTTGCCGTCGGACGAGTCCGGTGATCTATTGCAGCCGCGTTCGTCACATGATTGAGATGATGCGCCAACACATTGAAGCATCGCATGCTTGGACGTTCGACCCCGCTGTCCTTCCGGCATCCGTGCATTTCGTGGGCCCGGCAAAACCCGAACGGGGCGACCTTGAGGAAGCGACTGATACTCCTGCTGACAATGCTTGCCGTACTTTCCGGATGCGGAGGGCGTGCGGTCACTGGGCTTCAGGCCGGGGTCTCCGGCGAAAAGTCCGCAGCCGTCGTGCCGATCTTCCTTGCCACTAACCGTGCGCGCTCCGACAATCCGGCGCTGCCCTATTCGGCCGAACGGTCTCAGACGCTCAATTTTGCCGAATTCGACATCGGCATACCTGGGAACCATATACCCGGCCGGGTAGAGACGAGTTCCCGCGTTCCGGATCCCGCGCGCCAGTTTGCCGCTCTCGACTATCGCCCGATCGAAGACCGCAAACGCTTCGTCGCCGCGCTGAACGCTGCCCTGGCCAGGCGCGCGCCGGCAGACCGGGAGATCTTCATTTTCGTCCACGGCTACAACAACAATGTCGCCGAGAGCCTGTTCCGCAACGCGCAGATCACCCACGACTACGGGATCAACTCCGTGTCGCTTCACTATGCCTGGCCGTCCGGTGGTGCCATTCCGCTCTACGTCTTCGATCGCGACAGCGTCATCGTCGGCCGTCGCGGGCTGGCAGAGACGATCGAGATCGCCGCACAGACCAATGCGACGAACGTCGTTCTCGTCGGCCATTCGATGGGGGCCTACGTGGTGATGGAGGCACTGCGGGACCTCGCGCTCAGCGGCCGGCAGCGTTACCTGCGCCGGCTCGGCGGCGTGGTGCTCGCCGCCCCCGATATCGACATCGACGCCTTCCAGAGCCAGGCGGACGATATTGGCAAGCTGCCGCAACCGTTCACGATCATCGTTTCGCGCCGCGACCGGGCGCTGGGCTTTTCGCGGCGCATCGCCGGCGGTCATCCGCGGGTCGGCAGCGGCGCCGACATTGCGCTCTTGCAGTCGCGCGGCATCACCGTGCTCGATGTCTCGGAACTCGACGGCGGCACGCACAGCGTCTTTGCCAGCTCGAAGACACTGATGAAGCTGGTCGACAACAGCCGCCTGATGCGCGCCACGCTCGACGACGAGAAGGCGTCCACCGAGCCGTCGGCCCTCGCCGCCAGCGCCGCTGCCGTCGAGGGGGCCACCTCCCTGACACTGTTCCTGCCCGCCCGCCTGATCGGCCGAATGGCGACTGCGACCCCCACCCAATAGCGCCCCGGAGGCGCAAGGCGGCGAGCGTTCGCCGGCCTGTCGAATGGGACGCAGTGCCATGTACAATCGCCGGCGCTCGTGCATCATGACCCGGAAGTAAGCCTTCCGTGTCCGTTCTGGGGCACGTTTCCGGAGCGCATGCCTGTGCCATCGGCCGAAGACAGACGACAGCGAACAGGATCCGCCGTGCCTGCGGGGTTTGCGGGCCTTTGGCTGCTTTTGTTCTGCCTCTGGCTGATCTTCAACAGTTCGCTCGCCCTGCCGATCCTTGCGACCGGGATCGTGGCCGCAACAGCGCTTTCCTGGATCTTCGCGACGCGCAGCACGGTCTGGCACGATGTGCGGCTGACGCCGCGCACCTTCTATCACTTCCTCGCCTACACCGGCGTCTTCTGCGTGGAACTGGTGAAGGCGAACGTCAATATGCTGCGCTACGTCTATTCGCCGCGCATCGACATTCATCCCGGCATCGTCAAGATCCACATGCGGCTGCGCTCGCCGATCGGCCGGCTGGCGCTTGCCAATTCCATCGCGCTGACGCCCGGCTCGCTTGTCATGGACGTCGAAGACCACGCTCTCTACGTGCACTGGCTGGATGTCAGGACGACGGATATCGAGCTGGCGAGCGAGATGATTGCCGGGCCGTTCGAACAGCATCTGGGGAGGGTCTTTGGCTGACACGATCCTCCTGTTTGCCGGCTTGTTGATCCTGCTGAGCATTGTCTTTTCCGTGCTGCGGCTGGTCATCGGCCCGACGATGGTCGATCGGGTGGTTGCGATCGACACGCTGACGGTGATCTCGCTGTCGCTGGTGGCGCTCTATGCCCACCTGTCGGGTCGCTTCGTCTATCTCGACGTAGCCCTCGTTTACGGGCTTCTCAGCTTCCTTGCGGTGCTGGCGCTAGCCCGTTTCCTGGCAAAGGGGCGTTAGCGATGCTGTCCGAGCTCTTCATCCTAGTCATCTGTGCCGGCATTCTCGTCAGCGGTATCCTCGCGGTCTCCCTGCACGGCCTGATGGCGGCGATGATCAGCGCTGGACTGGCGAGCCTGTTCGCTGCGGTATCCTATGTCCTGCTGGCTGCGCCCGATGTCGCGATGGCCGAGGCTGCGATCGGTGCGGGGCTTTCGACGCTGGTTTTCCTTTACGCCATTCGCAAGACGAACGCCGGAAAGGAGTGAGGATGGAACTGATCGGGAGCATCGTCATCCTCGTCGGCGCATTTTTCCTGTTTTCTGCGGGCCTCGGCCTTCTGCGCATGCCGGATGCGTTCACACGCATACAGGCGGGTACCAAGGCGTCCACGCTCGGCAACATCCTCGTCCTTGTCGGCCTGGGTTTCTATCATCCCGACTGGGCGCTCAAGCTGCTGGTCATCGCCTATTTCGTCATCCTGACGAACCCCATGTCCTCGCACGCGCTTTCGCGCGCCGCGCATGCCATCGGCACGCCGATGGCGACGGGCACGGTTGTCGACGCGCTGTCCGAACGCAACGGCGCGGCGAAACAGGGAAGGATGCGGCGATGAGGCGGTTGTTCGGCGCTGTCGCCGTGCTTCTTTTCGGTGTTGTCCTGTCGGGCGTGGCGACGGGCTATGCCGAACGTGTCGCTCCATCGGAGCTCGCCATGCGCTATCTGGCCGAGGTCCCTACCGATCTCGGCGCGGCCAACGTCGTCACCGGCATCCTGATCACCTATCGAGGCTTCGATACGCTGGGCGAAGTGGCCGTGCTGTTCATGGTGGCGGCGACGGTCGGCCTTCTGCTGGGTGGCGAGACCCGCGGCACTTCCGTAGCTTCAAGGCCTGAACCGCGGCCACCAAGCGAGCTCGTCGGCAATGGCGCCGAGGTCGTGCTTCCCGTCATCTTCCTGTTCGGCGTCTATGTCATCGCCAATGGGCACCTGTCCGCCGGTGGCGGCTTTCAGGGTGGCGCGGTGGTCGCGTCAGCCGTAGGCTTGATGGTGCTGGCGCGGCCGTCGATCGCCCTCGACCACGGCTTTCTCAGCGTGGCGGAATCGCTTGCCGGCGTGTTGTACGTCGCAGTCGGCATACTTGGCCTGGTCCTCGCTGGCGGCTTTCTCGACAGCCGGTTCCTGTCGCCTGGCACATTGGGCGCGTTTGTCAGCGCCGGCGCCATTCCGCTGATCTCCGTGCTCCTCGGCATCAAGGTCGGGGCGGAGCTCAGTGTCATCATCGATCGATTCCGAAGCTGACGAGGGCAGGATGGGACTGCCGATTTCGCATGTGCTCCTGGTTACAGGCCTGCTGCTGATGCTGATCGGGCTGTGGGGTGTCTTCGCGCGCAGGAACATCCTGCGCATCATCATCGGCTTTTCGATCTTCAACACCGGGATCCACATCGTCATGGTCGCAACGGGTTACGTGACCGACGGCACCGCGCCGATCATGGACGGGGCGCTCCCTGTGGCGGAGGCCGTCCGCCGCGCCGTCGATCCGATTCCGGCTGCACTCGTGGTGACGGCGATTGTGATCGGTTTTTCCGTGACGGCTGTCATGCTCTCCTATGCCGTCAGGCTCCATCAGGCCCGCAAGACGCTCAGCATCGACGCCTTCACGGAGTCGAAATGGTAGAGGGGCTCATCCATCCGCTGAACATCTTCCTGCTGGGGCTTGGCGGCGGCTTCCTGATACCGCTGCTCTATCGTCTGTCGAAGCGGTTGCCTGCGGTTGCCTTCTGGGTGGCGCTTGGGAGCATTGCGGCGCTGTCGGCGATTTGTTTCTGGCGCGTTCTCGAACGGGGAGGGGGCATCGAAATCGAGACGGCGGGCAGCCTGCCTCCGATGGCGATCAGCCTGCGCTTCGGCGTCGCCGAGGGCTATTTTGCGTTCCTCGTCAATCTCGTCGCGGTGCTCGGCGCCTGGCAGCTGTGGAGCGCCTTGCGGGAAAGCTACACGACCCTCCTTCTCTACCTGATCCTCGTCATGGGCATCAACGGGATGATCATGACGCGGGACCTTTTCAATCTCTTCGTCTTCCTCGAGATCGTCTCCGTCGGAACCTACGGCCTTTTCGGGCTGGGGCGGTCGGCGTCGGCGCTGGCGGCGAGCTTCAAGTACATCATGGCGACGGTCCTTGCCTCGTCCCTATTCCTTCTCGGAGCAGCGCTTGCCTACCACGTGAGCGGGACGCTTAGCATTGACGAGATGATTGCCCGGCGCGAGCTTTTTGACGGGCCCCTTGGGGCGACGGCGCTCATATTGGTGCTGGCCTGCCTCGTGATCGAACTGAAGCCTTACCCAGCAAACGGCTGGGGGCTGGATGTCTATGAGACCGCGCCCGCCGGCATAGCTGCGATCGTCTCGGTCGGCGTTTCTGCCGGCGTGTTTTTCGCGCTGCTGAAGCTTCTGCCGCTGTTCGAGGCGCATTTGACGCTGATTGCGCTTTCGGCGGCGATCACGTTTCTCGCCGCCAATCTGATCGGCCTGCGGCAAGGCAACGTGCAGCGGATGCTGGGCTGCTCCTCAGTCGCGCAGATGGCGCTCCTGACGATGGCGCTTGCGCTGTTGTCGCGGTCCGGTGAGGCTGAGTTGCATGTGGCGTTTGTGATTGGCGGGCTCTTTGCCAATCACCTCTTCGCGAAGGCGGGATTGTTCTGGCTGGCCGGCGCTCTCAGTCGGGAGCGGATACGGGACTGGAATGTGCTGTCCACCGGCGCGCCCTTCGTGATGGTTTTCGCGGCTCTTCTTGTAGCGATCGCGGGGTTGCCGCCGTTCCCCGGCTTCTGGGCCAAATGGGAGCTGGTGATGCGGCTTGCTGCGAACGGGGATCAGGTTTGGATCGCCGTCGTGCTGCTCGGCTCGCTGCTGGAGGCCGCCTATTTGTTCCGGTGGTTCTGCCGAGCGGTGGGAGCCACAAGAGGCGCGGATGCAGCGGTCTCGGCGTTGACGCGCTGGCACCGCGGCCTGATCCCGTCCGCTGCATCTGTCTTGCTGCTTCTGACTGGCGGTGTTGTTGCCGCAGGGGAGGTGGGAGCAGCCTCGGCATGGTTGTTCGCCCCGCTTTTGTCCGGAGCGATTTTGCTCGCTTGCGAAGGCCTGGCCGGCAGGCTGAAATGCGTTTTGGTGCTGCTCTTGGTATCCGCGGTCGGGTTCTGGCTGCTCCAGGGCGTGGGCGGAATCAGCGGGCTGTTTGGCGCGCTGTTTCTGGCAGGCGGCGTCGTGATCGCGTCGGCCGGACTTTATCGCGACGATGCGCGGCATGGCTACTACCCGCTGATGGCGGTGTTGCTGCTGTCGATGATCGCACTGTTGCGGGCACCGACCAGCTTGGAGTTCTTCTTCTGCTGGGAAATGGTGACGCTCGCCTCGTGCTTCCTGCTTGCCCTTTCGCCATCGGCACGCCGATATGTCCTGCAGTTCTTCCTGTTTTCGCTCGCGGCCGCCTTCCTCCTGCTGGCCGGTTTCGGACTTGCCGCGGCGATACTCGGAACGACCAGCCTTTCCGCCTACGCGGCGGCCGGGCCTGCTGCGGCACCCGCCTTTGTGCTGCTGGCTATGGGCTGCCTGGTGAAGATCGGCGTCATCGGCGTGCATGTCTGGCTGCCCAACGCGCATGCGACGGCCGACGGGGACCTGTCGGCCATATTCTCCCCGCTCGTCACCAAGGTTCCGGCTTTCGGGCTGTTCATGGCGGCCTATCTGGCGACGCGTTCGCAGGTCGGGCTCGAGCTGGCACACGTTGTCGGATGGATCGGCATGCTGACTGCTGCCGGAGCCGCGCTGCTGGCCCTGAACGAGCCTGACATCAAGCGGATGCTTGCCTATTCGAGCCTGAGCCAGACAGGATACATCGTCGCCGCCATATCCTTGATGAGCCATCTTGGCTGGGTCACCGCCCTCTACCTCGTGGCAAACCACATGATGGTGAAAGGCATCCTGTTCCTCACGGCGACAGCAGTCATTCACCGTACGGGCCTGCGGCGGCTGGAGGACGGCGGAGGGCTCGCGCGCCGGATGCCGCTCACCTTCATCGTGTCGGTTGCCGCCCTCGTGTCGATGTCGGGGCTGCCGCCACTGGCCGGCTTCGGCGGCAAGTGGCTCCTTCTGACCGCCATGCTGCAGAAGGAGTGGTACGGCCCGCTTGCGCTTGGGGCCGTCGCCACGCTGATCGGCCTGCTCTACATGTTCCGATTCGGCCACGCGCTGTTCCTCGGGCCGCTCAAACGCGCGCTTTCTGACGCGCGCGAGGCGCCAGCCACCCTCCTCGTTCCGCAGTTTCTGCTGCTTGCCGGCATTCTGCTTCTGTCGTTCTTTCCCAAGCCCTTCATGGTGCCGGTATCCGCGGCGATCGACCCGCAATTCGCCTCCACGCTTGTCTGGCAAGGCATGTCGCTCGAGCTGATCTACGCCTATTGGGATCCGACCAGGGCGATCGTGATCGCCGTCGTCATCGCTGCAATCGGCTGGCTCGCCCTGTGGCTGATCTACCGTGGCGGCCGCCGCCCCGGGCAGGTGCCGGGTGTGGCCCGCTTCTATCAATTCTATCGGGTGATGCTGGCTCCGCTGCAAAAGGCCTCAGTCGAGCGCTTCTGGGGCGGAGTGGCAATCGCCGTGGAACGGGGGGCGGGGGCGGCGCGTCGCGTGTATACTGGCGACGGCCAGACCTATGCGCTTCAGGTGCTGTACTATGTCATAGCGCTCTATTTCGTCGCGATCGAATTGCCAAAATGGTGAAGCCATCGACGAGCAACATCTTCAGGAAGAAGGAAAGGAAAGAACATGCGAAACGCTTGCTTGATACTTGCCTTGGTCGGAATCGTCGCCTCCGGATGCACGCCAACTGAAAGAGGTGCCGGCATCGGTGCCGCCACCGGCGCGGTGGTCGGTGGCGCCATCACAAACGACGTCCGTGGTGCTGCAGTGGGCGCCGCCATTGGTGGCGTTTCCGGCGCGGTGATCGGGAACGTCGCCGGCCGCCCCGGCCAGTGCTACTACAGGGATCGCTACGGCCGCCGCTACATCGCCGCCTGCCCGCGATAACGGATTGCCGCTGTCACCAGCGTATCGGTCAGCCGAAAGTCGGCAGCGGAAATGCTCCCTCCGCGCGTAGTCACACGCGGAGGGAAGAATGGCCGCAGCGCAATGTGTCGTGACGGCGGCGATCAAATGGAAATATTTGTGAAGGAGAGTTTCTTGCGCAGAGCAATTATCGCATCCCTCCTTGCGGTTCTCGTCGCGACGCCGCCGGCGCTGGCGCCGGTTCCGGCAGAGGCCGTGACGGTCAACATCCAGATCGGCACCAACATCAGCGGCGGCCGCTCGATTTCCTGTGAGGAGGGCAGGCGGCGGCTACGTAGCCGGGGGTTCCGGGATGTGCGGGCGATCGATTGCCGCGGACGTTTCTTTGTCTATCGCGCATGGCGCGGCGGAAGCCGCTTCGAGATCGCGATCAACCGGCATACGGGGCGGGTCGTCGACGTGCGCCGATTGCGGCGGTAGCGCCTAGCGTAAGGTGCGGCTTACGGAGCGCTGTCTGATGCTGCTCCGTGCACCTTCTCTGGGCTTGCGACGGTGGATGATCTCCCGTCGTCACCCGACAGCAGCACGGCGATCCAGCGTGTGGTTTCCACCCGCCGGCCATACTCGATGAGGCAGATGAGGATCGGGACGCCGATGAAGGCGCCCGGAAGTCCCCACATGAAGCTCCAGAAGAACACGGCGAAGATCACCGCAAACGGCGAGATCGCGAGCGAGGCTCCCGTCAGCCGCGGCTCGAAATAGCTGCCGATGATGAACTGGATGACGTTTAGCCCGACGAACACCATGATCGCCGACTGCCACGTGTCGAATTGCGCGATGGCAAACAGTGTCGGGAAGGCCGTTGCGATGAACGGCCCGAGGAAGGGGATATAGTTGAGCGCAAAGGCGATGGCGCCCCAGGCGGCGGCCAGTTCCAGCCCCACGAAGCTTGCAAAGATCCAGACCACGAGCCCGGTCAGCACGCTTGCAAACGTTCGCACTGCCATGAACCGCCGGAGTTTCGCAGCGATCGTCAGGTTGGCGTCGAGTATCAGCGCGCCCTGCGGCTGAACGCTTGGCAGCATCAGCCGGCGCTTGAAATCCTCAACCTCGAGAAGGCCGAGCAGGACGGAGATGAAGATGACGAGCGTGAGGCCGGCAAAGCTGTTCATGCGGCCGGCAACGCCTTGCAGCATGCCTACCAGCCATCCGACGTTGAACTGCTCTGCGAGCGGGCCGGCGATGGCAATCCCATGTTCTTCCAGCCAAAGCGTCCAGTCCAGGTAGATGGTCTGAAAGCGGCTGGCGTTGATGAACAGCCAGTGCCCGAGAACGCTCATGCCCCAAGCAATGGAAGACGCAACGGCAACGACCACGAGGATGGTGACGACGAGGGTGACCAGCAGGGCGAGCATGCGCGGCATGAAGCGCTGCAGCATCGCCTGCAGCGGCCATACCAGCGCAATCACCAGGATTGAAAATGTCAGCGGTACGAAGACCGCATGTGCGACGTACAGAAGTGCCAGCACGAGTATGCCGGCGACCACCAGCATTGCCATGCGTCCGTCTTCGATTTTCATCATGCGCGATCCCCGTCGAACGCGGCCGCTACTGGTGCGGCCAAGGCAACCTTATGCGGGGTTGGACGCGGACTGCAATGCGTCGCGCAGGACCTTTTCCTTCGTTTCGTCCAGTGAACTGCGCAAGACTTCGCCGCCAAAACCGGAAATTTCCTTCAGCACCTTGTCGGCCGTCATTTCGCGGACCAGCACGAAAAGCGCAGCACTCCCGGGCGTCAGCTTCGTCGCCAGTTGCTTCATGAATTCGTCGTTGATCCCGACATCGGTCAGCGCGCCGCCGACTGCGCCAGATGCGGCGCCGACTGCGACGCCGAGCAGGGGATTGAGGAAGATGACGCCCACGAGCAGACCCCAGAAGCTGCCGGACAGCGCGCCTGCTGCCGTCGTATGCAGCATCTGATTGAGCCGGACCTTGCCGCTGTCGTCGCGCGTGGCGATCACCGCGTCGGCCAGCGTGATCAGGTATTCCTTCTGCAGATCGATCAGGCGCTGGCGAACTTCCTCCGCCTTGGCTTCGGTCGGATAGACGATGGCGATCAGATCGGACATGACAACTCCTGGCTATAAGCACCGCATTGATTCGCGCGGACGATAGCCTGCCGCCTTCGAGTTTGGACTAGCATCCAGTCCCGAAGTTAGGCATCCAGTCTCTTTCTGCCGACGCGCCGTCCGGGTCGTGCCGACCTGCCGTTACTCGACGTAGTAGCGCGTGTAGTTCTTGCGGAACTTCTCCGAGCCGCCGCTGTCGCCATAGGCCGGCAACTGCTCCATGTCGGTCTTGTTCAAGACGACGCCCAGAACCTTCGAATTGATATCGATCTCGGCCTCCAGGATGTCGCGGACCAGTCGTGACGGCGTCTTGCCCCATTCGAGAACGAGGATGAAGCCGTCGGCATGCTGGGCAAAGGCCTTGGCGTCGACGACCGGGCCGAAAGGGGCGAGATCGACGATGGTGTAGTCGAACGTCTTGCGCGCGTTTTCCATCAGCGTGCCCATGCCCGGAGAGGCGAAGATTTCGTTGGTATAGTGGAACTGCTCGGTCGCCCCGTCCGGGACGTTCGGCAGGATCGCAAGCCGGGTCTGCTGGTCGATCTTGATGGCGGATGCCCAAGGCACGTCGCCCAGCACCGCTTCCACCAGACCCGCCTTCGGCGTCGGCTTCAGCATGCGGCTGAGGCTCGGGTTGCGCAGGTCGGCATCCACCAGCAGGGTGCGCTTGCCCGCCGAGGCGAGCAGCAGCGCGAAGTTTGCCGCAAACGTCGTGTTGCCCTCGCCGGGGGCGGCAGAGATGATCCCGATGACCTTGTTCGGCCTCCTTTGTAGCAGCATCTCGCAGGCAAGCTTGGCGTTGCGAAGCGTTTCGGCGAAGGTCGATTGCGGGGCATCGCGCACGACGCGGGTCATCTGCTCGAGCGGCATCGGCTCGTCTGCTTCTCCCTCCTCGTGCCGCTTCCGTTTGAAAAGCCGCTTCAAAGGCGAATGCTGCCGTGCGGTATTGCGGCCGATGAGCGGCAGATAGCCGAGCGAGCGATGTCTGAGCTGGGAGCGGACCTCGCTTTCGAGCCGCAGACCGCGTTCCCGCATCTCCTGCAGGAAGGCAAAGGCGCCACCCGCCATCAGGCCGAGGACGGCGGAAAGCGCCAGGATCATCGTCTTCTTCGGGCTCGAGGGTGATACAGGGACGCCGGCTTCCGAGATCACGCGCGCCTTGGCGATGGGGAAGGAGCGCTGCTGGCTCGCCTGCTCATAGCGGTTCAGGTAGGATTCGTAGACCGCCTTCAGCGTCGTTGCCTTCTGCTCCAGTTCGCGCAGCTTGACCTGCGCTTCGTTGGCGTCGGAGTTGCGGCCGGCCACGCGGTCGATGCTGTCGCGCAAGGACTGCTCGCGCGAGCGCGCGACCTCGTATTCGTTGCGGTAGGTTGCCGCCATCTGCTGCAGTTCGTTGAAGATCTGCCGGGAGAGATCGAGCTTCTCGGCACGCAGGGCGATGGCCTGCGGATGGTCGGCGCCGAAGTTCTGCGTCACGTCCTGCTCGCGCTTGCTGACGGTGCCATAGCGGCCTCTCAGGTCCTGTATGGCCGAGTTGTCGATTTCCTTGGCGGTCAAGACGGAATTCTCGAGGGCCTTCTCCGGGCCGGCCTCGATGACCGAATTCAGCTGGTTGTAGCGCGCGGACGCGCTCGCTGCATCCGCCTGGGCGATGATGAGCTGGCTGTTGAGGTCGGCAAGCTGCTGCTCCGACATCAGCGCACCGCGCGTTGAGGTCAGATTGTTGTCGCGCTTGTAGGTCTCGACTTCCATGGCGGCGGTCTGGGCGCGCCTGCCGAGGTCGTCGATGCGCTCCTGCAGCCATTCGGAAGCCCGCTCTGAGGCTTCGAAGTTTGCGCTCAACTGGTCGGAAAGATAGGCGTCGGCATAGGTGCGGGCGACGAGGGCCGACAGCCGCGGATCGGGCGAAGTAAAGGCGACCGCGATAACCGAGGAGCGCGAGACGCGCTCGACCCTGAGCGACTGCTGCAGCATGGCGGCAGCCTTCAGGCGCCGGGCATTGGCCAGGTCGTCTTCGGATACACGCGATCCCTTGGCGAAGACGCCGCTGACCGTAGCCACCCATCCCTTTACGGTTGCCATCAGCGAGCGCGGCGGGTTGGTCAGCAGCGGATTGTCGGAAAGATCCGCCTGATCCACGACACGCAACGCGAGCTTTCCGGATTTGAGGATCTCGACGGTGCTGGCGATGCGGGTATCGAGCTGCTGGCCGCTCTGGGCCGAACTTTCCTGCTCTTCGGCATAGCGCGACAGGCTGTCGTCGATCAGCACCTGGGTCATCGAGGTATAGAGCGGTGTGGCGAATGCAAGATAGGCCGCCCCGCATAGGATCGCCGCAATCGTGAACAACATCAGCGTCTTGTACCGCCGCTGGATCGCCGAGAAGAGGCGGTCGAGGTCGATGAAGGCATCTGAGCTGTCGATGGTGTGCGGCAGCGACCTGCTTAGCGGTAAACTTCTCTGGTTCATGAAAACCTCGCTGTTCCCGGATAGGGAAACCTGTCCTGGCTTCATGCCGGGACAGGTTGTTGGCGGGACATGCCCGGGACGGGCGGGGCCCATCTTATGCGGCCTGAATGCGGCTCTCGTGGGTCATCACCATGTGCCTGACCGATTCGAACACCATTCCGCCGATGTCGGGACGCGAAAGGGCAAGCGCGACATTCGCCTCGATGAAGCCCTGTTTCGAACCGCAGTCGAAGGTCTGGCCTTCATAGGGATGGGCGTGGAAGCGCTGGTTCCTCGAAAGCTGCCGCATGCTGTCGGTCAGCTGGATCTCGTTGCCGGCGCCACGCTCCTGGCGGGAGAGCAGGTCGAAGATCTCGGGCTGCAGGATGTAGCGCCCGTTCAGGAAGTAGTTGGAGGGCGCTTCGCCTGCACGCGGCTTTTCCACCATCCCCGTCACCTCGAAACCATGCGGAACCGCATCGCCCTTGCCGACGATGCCGTACTTGTAGGTCTCCTCGGGCGGGCATTGCTCGACGCCCACCACGTTGCCGCCGCTGAAGTTGTAAAGATCCATCAAGCCGGCCATGCACCCGCGCGGGCCATGGCAGATCATATCAGGCAGAAGCAGGGCGAACGGCTCGTCGCCGATCAGG
This sequence comes from Pseudomonadota bacterium, assembly GCA_023404095.1. Lineage (GTDB taxonomy): Bacteria > Pseudomonadota > Alphaproteobacteria > Rhizobiales > Rhizobiaceae > Mycoplana. The sequence continues at coordinate 138,890 of JAEYDD010000026.1, forward strand.
TCGCGCGCACACCATACGGCGTGGCCGAGGCCGAGCGGGGCCTGCTGGCGGGTGAAGCTGACGGTGCCGGCTGCCGGCAGCATCGCCTCGAGTTCCGACACCTGCGCAGTCTTGCCGGAGCGCGACAAGGAGGAGATCAGCTCCGGCGCGTCGTCGAAGTGGTCCTGAATTGCCTGCTTGTTGCGGCCGGTCACGAACACGATGTGCTCGATACCTGCCTCGCGCGCTTCGTCCAGGGCGTACTGAACGACGGGCCGGTCGACCACCGTCAGCATCTCCTTTGGCATGGCCTTGGTGGCGGGAAGGAAGCGGGTGCCGTTTCCTGCGACAGGAATGACAGCTTTGCGCACGCGTCTGATTGGGTCCATGGCGCTATCCTTTGCTGGTATGAGGGCGTTTGCCCGGGGATCTGTCTGATTGCTTGATCGCGAGCGCGGGGCGTCCGATGAGCCGGCGCAGGCGTGCCTCGATCGGCATGCGCAGATGCCGCACGGCTGCCGGATCGCTGATCGCCGTTCGCAGGGCACGCAGCAGTGCGCCGCGTTTCAGATGCTCGACGAGATCGAGGAAGGAGCGAGCTTCGCGGAGGCTGCGCGTGCGCACCCGTTGGGCGGCTTGGGCGGCTGCATCCAGGCGGTTGTCCACGAGGAAGCGCTGGTCGGACACCAGCATCGCCTCGACATGTTCCTTTCTCAGGACGCGCGATATCGAGCCGTCGCGTACATTATATACGTAGCCTGCGGTCGGCTCGACCACGCACCGGCCGCCGCGGGCGAGCGCGGACGCCAGCAGAATATAGTCCTCGCCGATCCGCAGCGTTTCGTCGAAACGAAGCCCATGTTGCTGCAGGAAGCCGCGCAGGAACACCGGTTTCATGTAGCCGTAATTGTGTTCCGACCGGAAGAGCGCGTTGGAGGCTATGAAGGCCGGCAGCGTCAACTGGTTTTGCCGCGCGAGGTCGGATTCCGAAAACATGCGCTGGCGCGATCCGTCGCCGGAAACCACGTCCAGGTTGTCGACCACGATCTGGGCATCGGCCTTTTCTGCCCGCGCGATCATGCGGGCGAGCCGGTCGGGTTCGACGGTATCGTCAGAATCAAGGATCGCGATCCATTGCCCACGTGCGGCCTCGAGGCCCGCATTACGTGCGCCGCCGGGCCCTGTGTTCTGTTCCAGTGCAATCAGCGTCAGCCGTGGATCGGCGAGGTTCCCCACAACCTCCCGCGTATCGTCCGAAGAGGCGTCGTCGACGACGACGACTTCGATAGAGACGTGTCTCTGTGCAAGCGCGCTTTCGATCGCATGTCGGATCGTCCCGGCCGAGTTGTAGGCGGCGATTACGAAGGTGACGTCGGGCGGTTCGATCATCGGCTGGGAACCTCGGTCATTCCGTATTGTTCGATCTCGCGCACGCCGGCGAGGCCGCTGATGACCCCCGCATGCAGAACGGCGCGCAGCCGATAGCTTTTACTGCGCGAAGGCGAGAATACCGTGATCGCGCTCGCGGCCGCGCAGACGACGAACTTGGCGCCGGCAAGCCCGACCTGAGCGATCCGCCTTGCGCCCTGCGTGCGCCCGGCGATCAGTCGGCCATGGGTCTGCCCCATCCGGTATCGTCGCTTCGCAAGCCAGCCGAACGTGGCCCGGCCCGCCGTCACGGGCTCGAACACCCACGCCTCTGCCGAAAAATCGATACGGGCGCCGGCCTGCGTTGCGAGCGTGAAGAATTCCGTGTCCTCGCCACCGGTCTTGCCGAGGGAAAGGCTGAAGCGTCGCCCTGCAAGTGCAGCAGACGTGAGCCGCATCAGGACGTTGCAGGTATAGCCCGTCTTTATCTCGCCGCTGACCCACACGGGACGGGTCGAGTGAATGTCGGCCCGCTGCATCCATTGCGGGGCAGGCGTTGTGTAGGTGGCCTTGACCGGGCCGAGAACGACATCTGCGCCGGTTTCGCTCATGCGCTCCGTCAGGCGCGCAAGCCATCCGGGCGACGCGATCTCGTCGTCGTCGATGAATGCCAGGAGCTCGCCGCGGCTTTGGTCCAGGCAGGCGTTGCGGGCGATCGAAATGTTTGCCGCGGGGCAATGCACGTAGTCGATCGCGAAGGGAAGCTCTGGACGGAGCGCGTCGACCAGGCCGGAAGCGCTCGGCACGCCGTCGTTGTCGGCAACGATGATGCGGACAGAGCAGTTCTCCGGCACCTCGATTCCGGCAAGCGAACGCAACGTATGCTCCAGCGCCGGGCGTCGGAAGGTGCAGACCGCTATGTCGATCAGGGTGAAGGGCAGCGTCTCCACGCGGGTGGCCGTCATGGGGTCACCCTCGCCTGGCCGAAAGCCGCGGCCGACCGCCGGCGCGGAGACAGCAACTCGCGCCAGAAGCCGGCAGACCATGCGAAATGCATGATCATGGCGGAGACCGCTGCGAGCGGCCCGTAGGGATTGCGCTGTCCGACCGCCATCCACACGCCATAGCCTAGGCAGGCAGCAGCCCAGAAGACGAAGGGGATTGCGGCCGCCCAGTTGATCACGGCGAGAAGCGCACCGGCGGCGACCGGGGCGACGCTGAGCGGAATCATCTGGCGCAGGCTGGGCCAGGAGCGATGTTTGAGCAGGTTGCGGGCCCGACCGCGGCCATAGGCGAAATACTGACGGAACAGGGGCCCCGCGCTGGCACGCGGGTAATAGACCATGTTGGTCCTGTCCGTCATCCAGATCCGATAGCCCGCGGCATTGAGCCGGAAGTCGAGTTCCGCATCCTCGTTGTGGCTGAAATCCTCGTCGTAGCCGCCGACCGCGCGGAATGCCGCGATACGCATCAGCGCATGGTGGCCATGGTCGGCCCAATGGCTCTTGGAGCCGACGCGATGCCGGGCGCCGCCATTGCCGAGCTTGGAGTTCTGTGCGTAGGCCGTCGCCTTCTGGAAGGCGCCGGTACCGACAGTCTCCATCGCGACGACCACGGAATCCGCACCGGTGGCCGTCGCCTCGGCCACGAGTGTCTCGCAATAGTCTTCCGGATAGTCGCCATGGGCGTCGATCCGGATGAGGTAGTCGTACTGGTCGCCGAAGGCGGCGACCGCAAGGTTGATGCCGGCGCTCTGGATCCGCTTCGGATTGTCCAGAAGCGCAATGTCGTCGCGCAACGCTGCGATGTTTTGGACGATCTCGCGGGTGCCGTCCGTGCTGCCGCCGTCGACGACGACGAGGACCGCATCCAGCGTTTCGACGGCGCGACCGAGCCGGCCGATCAGAGGGCCGATGTGGCGGGCTTCGTTGAGGCAGGGGATGACGATCAGGCAGCGTGCGGACTTCAGCGTTTCACCTGTCATTGAGTTCCATCTCCATGGTTGCGGCCGCCACCTGTGCGGGATTGCGGGAGGCTGTTTCAGGGGCGTCGGCTATCGCCGAAAGGCGGTTGACGAGCTCGATGCAATCGTTGCGCCGGAACGTCCATTGCTTCGCGCCCTGTTCGGCAATGCGGGTCGCCGCATTGACATAGCGCGTGTGGTCGATGCCGGAGAACAGCTCGACAAGCGCGTCGACGGAGGCCTGTTGCAGCACGAAACCGATATCCCTGTCGCCGATGAAGCGGGCGGTTTCGGTCCCGGCGATCGCGATGGGGACGGCGCCGTAGCGGCAGCCTTCGTACATCCGGTTCGGCAGGAGCCAGGCGGAGTTCTGCCCTTCCTCGAAAAAGTCGATCGCCCAGCAGAACTGGACCTCGCCGTAGATTTCAGAGAGGTCCTCCGGGTTACGATAGGCGCCGCGAAAGCTCATGAACGGTTCGCCCCGCATGAAGCTGTCGAAGTCCTTGAGTTCCGTGTAGGCAGGGCGACCCCGGACGACGATCTCGACCTTGCCTTCCATCGCCCGCGAGAACCGGGACAGAAGATCGAGCGACTTGCGGCACCGCAGCGCGCCGAACCAGCCGATCTTCCAGGGTTCGCTGTCCGTTGGCGGGCGGGGCGCCGGGACGACGGGATTTTCGTCGTCAAGCTCGAGAACCTTGTTTTCCAGTAGCATCACGGGCGCGTCGAGACCCGAGAGTGGCTGGAAGTAATTTTCGACATAGGCCGGCGAACTGGTGATCAGCAGGCTGACCTCGCTTCCCAGCCTGCGCTCGGCCGCGCGCAGCGCCCGGCCGCCGAGATCGTTTCGCAGAAGCAGGCGGTGGATATCGAGGCATTCGTAGACGATCGGGACATCGTCGCCGAAGAGAGCCACCGCACGCCGGGCGACGGCGAGCATCTCAAGGTTGCGGGCGATGATGAGATCGGGTCGCACGACGCCGTGCAATGTCGTGCCTAGGTTCATGCAGGCGCGCGCCACCGCGCCGGCGCGCTGCAGGAAGCGTGCGTCTTCCGTCGTTCCCAATTCTATCGCCGTGACCCCGTTCATGGCCGCGGCCGCCTGTTCGCCACGGCGGAAACCTGCCAGCGTCACCGATGCATTGCCGCTCTGCAACGCCAGGACCCGGCGTCGAATGGCCGGGTCGGAGAGGTCATGCGCGAGATAGAGAATACGCAGCATTCAGTTTTCCCGTTCTCCTGCCCGCTTTTGCGGGCGCATTTTGATGTGCGGAAGTGCAGGTCGGGCCGGTCTGCCCGGCCGTCGTCAATTCAGAAGGCAGACCACGGAATCGGCGAACTGGCAGGCGTCGCCCTCGGCGGTGAAGGCGATGCGGTCGATCTGCATCGAGGTCGGCGCCTTGTAGGCGAAGGTGCCCATCCAGTCGCTCAGCGTGTCGGTCCCCCAGAGGCTTGCAAAGATCTTCTGGGCGTTGCTGGGCAGCTTCTCGGTATCGGTGACCTCGTGGACGAGCTTGCCGTTGACGTAGTAGCGGAGCCGGTCTTTTTCCCAGATGAAGGCGTAGTCGTTGAAGCCGTTGTTGGCGCCGCCGGGGACGTCTGCCAGCTTCTCGTTGCCACCCTTGGCCGCCACATACTGGTTCAACTGCACCTTCGCGGGGTTTTTCCCGAGGACTTCGAAGTCGATCTCGTCATGCGGCTTCTTGTCGGTCGGGCCGATGAAAGTGAAGAACGCGGAGTTCAGGCCGGTCCCGTCAGCGGTCTTCATTCGCACCTCGTAGGCGCCGTATCCGAAACGCTTGCGGGTCTGAACCTCGCCGCAGGCATATTCACGTTCGCCGAGCGCCTTCTTCTCGAACGTAAGGCTCAGGATGCCTTCCGAAACGCTGACCTGGTCTTTCGACCATGTGCAGTTCTGGTGTCCGCCATTGTTCCAGCCGTCGGAGACGTACCAGAAGCTGGTGTCCAGCTTGTCGAAGTTGTCGACGAAGGAGGTGCCGGTGGCACCCTCCTGGGCAAGGGCCTGGACGGAGAGCGCGGTTGCGAAAGCGGCAGCGAACGCTGCAACAAGGGGTCGTTTTTTCATGGTCGGTCGCATCCTTTCACCGTTTAATGGTCGAGTAGCGGACGTCATGCTGGGGACTGGCGCCCGTAGCGGAAGTCGTGCGCGGAAGGTCTGTGCGACCTGCGCGACTGCCGGTCAGGAGCGCGTGAAGGGTTGGAAACGAGCGCTGGGCAATGGCGTGGGAGATGACCAGGATTGCGATCGTCAGCAGGGGCGCCGTGAAATAAAATATAGCGAAATGATCGATGCCGGTCCGGTTCCACACAATCCAGAACCCCACCAGCAGCGGATAGTGGGCGCAGAAGATCCAGAAGCTCAGGCCGCCGCCCTTCGACAGTTCCGCCCCCAGCCGTGTGCGCAGCAGAAGCTCGGAAAGCGCCCATGCGCCGACAATGCCCGAGAGTGCCGTGAGGGCGCGCAGCATGTCCAGCCAGACCGGGAATTCCGGGCCGACCGCGTAGAGCGCGATGGACAGGAGCAGGGCGGCTGCCAGTACCGCTGCGACGATCCGGCCGGCATTGCGGTCGATCGCGCTCGTATCGACGCGGTGCAGTGCGACGGCAATCCCCGTGCTGAAACCGAAGAGAATCGATTTCTTCAAGAAAATCCCGTTCGGAACCGGCAGAACGGCGTAGGCGAGAAAGGCGAGCAACGTTAAAAGCGGGTAGCGCATCACTAGGACCGCAAGCACCGGTGATAGGATCAGGCACAGCAGCAGGTCGCGCAGGAAATAGAGAGGCAGGTTGATCGGCCAGCCCTCCAGCGCAAAGGCAAGCGTGGCGGCTTCGCGCGGCGTCGCATGCACGACGTCGGGCAGATAGCCGAAGCCAATGTTGTTCTGCTGTGCCAGAAAGACGAAAGCCAGGAACGAGAGGTTCCAGAGCAGGAAGGGCACGAGAACCGTCGCCGCTTTCGTGCGCAGCGTTTTCCCGTAGCTGAAACCGTTGAGGCCGCGGCGGAACAGGAGATAGCCTGAAATGGCGCTGAGACACGGGACGCCGACCCGGAAGAGGCTGTCGCCGAGAAACACCCGCAGCCAGTCGATCAGGCCATTTTCACCCAGGAAAGGGCTGTTGGCCGGATCGTAGGGCACATGCACGAACACGATCCCCGAAATGAGGATGATACGCATCAGATTGATCCGCGAAGAAACGCCCGCGTTCATTTCCACGATGTCAGCTACCCCTTGCATTGGTGCCGTTTCCGGCAGCCGTTTGGACAGAGCAGACTTGAGCCCGCATCGAAAATGGTAGGGCGGTTCGGGCTGAAAAATATGGCGGTGCAGCAAAATTTTGTGCGGCGGATGGTTGCACTGCACAATGAGGCAAGCGGTTATTCGGGCCGTCCGATGGCGATCACAAGCCCGTGAGCGGGAAAAAGCGACGCCGGTTTCGCAAATTGCAGAAATTGCTCATAAACTCAGATACATACACGCTTCAAGTGTATCGCGGTGCGAGAATTTCTCTGAATTTCTGTTTCGAAACGCCGCATCCAAGCACAATTGTGAGCGCAAGGTCGTCCGATTGTGGCGGAAATGAGGCGTCCGCCCGTCCGTCGGTTATTCGGCGGGGCTTGCCTCTGCTGCAGGCGACCGCTTCCTGGCAAGGTCCTTGAGCTTGCGCAGGAGAGGGCGCTCCGTTGCCAGGACCAGCGCGCCGTAGATCAATCCGCCGATCACCGCGCCGATCACGACCTGCAGGGCGGCGTGGGGCACCAGATCGCCGTAGTGTTCCAGCAGCAGGCGGACGGCGCCGGCCATGATCGCGGCGGACAGCATCGGCCGGCAGCAGACGAGGAAGCCACGAACGAACGGCGTCCCGTCCGCCCGGAACACGACCAGCGAATAGCCGACGAGCACCAAGACGTTGACCGCGCAAAGCCAGATCATCGCTTCGACCAGCGAGCCGTTGTAGGCACCGAAGGCGACGGCGGCTGTCGTGACGACCGCACGCAGGATCGCCCACCAGAACAGCGTGCCGCCGTGGCCCACGCCCTTGAGGTAGGGAATGAAGGTGCTGCAGGGCGTGAGGACGCCCTTCGACAGGGCGAGAAGGCCCAGCACAGGCCAGGCATAGGCCCATTGCTGGCCGAACAGCATCAGCATGGCCGGTTCGGCAAGCGCCCACAGGCCGAACATCATCGGTGCGAGCAGAACAGTGGTGACCTGCGTGCTGAGCATCAGCGCATTGGAGCGCCGGGCGCTGTCCTGCATCATGCTGCTGAAGGCGGGGAACAACACGCCCATCACGGCGGAAAGGACCACCTGATTCGGGATGCTGGAAAAGCGATTGGCCGCGGAATATGCGCCGGCGTCGGCCAGGCCGAGGAAGCGCGAGATGATCACCATCGGCGACTGGAAGCTGACGAAGTTGGCGATCTCGGACCCCATCATGCTCAGGCTGAACCGTGTCAGCCCGATGACGCGGCGGACAGACATCTGCAGTCGCGGCACGTAGCGCGACACCGCAAAGAGACCGACAAGCCGGATGATGGCCGACAGGAACAGTTGCGCGATCAGCGACCAGATCCCGAATCCGGCCAATGCCAGCACCACGGCGGCGAGCGCGCCGGCGGATTCGGAAACCATGTTCCAGAACGCATCCTTGCCGAACTGCATGCGCCGTGCGAGCAAGGCATAGGCGACGTCGCCGCCAAGCTGCAAGGGAATGAGCACGCTCATCAACTGCACAAGGTAGGCTGCCTCCGAGGCGCCGAGCAGGGTCGCGATCGGTTCGGCCCAGACGAAGATGCCGATCGCCATGAGGCAGGAAATGGCGAGATTGGCCCAGAAAACGGAGTGGATCGTGTGCATATCCTCGTCGCGCTGGATGATCAGCGCGGATGCCAGACCGGCGCCGCCGATCATGGCCAGGAACTGCACGACGGTCAGCGCGACCGCCACCGCACCGAATTCTTCAGGGGTAAGGATTCTTGCCAGAATCGGAACCGTGACAAATTTCAGCCCGAATGTGCTTGTCTTGGATAGGACGCTCCAACCGACGTTTCGCGTGACAGATTTCGCGTTGATGACTGTGGGCATGGCAGCGTCCCGAGGATTGGAGGAGAGGGAAGTCGCTTATTTTTCAATTGCTTATTGAATGAATCGGCCTTTGGGAGGAAGCCGACACACCTCTTTCTAGAGAAACCGAAAGGGCGAAATGATGGCGAAACTGACGGTCGCAATCCCTTACTACCAGAAGGAAGCAGGCATCCTGAGGCGCGCGCTCGCCTCCGTTTTCGAGCAGAGTTTCACGGATTTCGACATCATTGTTGTGGATGACCAGTCACCTTTTTCCATCGATGAGGAACTGGCGCCGCTGCCCGCCGAACAGCGCGCGCGCATCACTGTGATCCGGCAGAAGAATGCCGGCCCCGGCGGCGCCCGCAACACCGCGCTGGACAACGTAGCGGCGGAAACCGAATTCGTCGCCTTCCTCGATTCCGACGACATCTGGACCCCGGACCACCTCAAGAACGCCTATGAAGGCATGACCGGTTTCGGGGCCGACTGCTACTGGGCATCGATCACCGGCGGCGACGCGTTCTACTACCACTTCGGCGTTTCCGATCTCGAAAAGACCGAGCGAGTCGAGCGGCTGCGGGAAACACCGCTTACCGTGGAACTGCCGGAACTCTCCAGTGTGATGCTGAAGAACTGGAGCTTTCTGCACCTGTCCTGCATGGTCATCGGCCGCAAGCTTTTCGAGACCGTTCGTTTCGACGCGCGGTTGCGGCTGGCGGCCGAAGACGTGCTGTTCTTCTGCGATTGCGTGAAGGCGGCCGATCGCGTGATCTTGTGCGATGCGCCCGGTGCGGTGCGCGGCGAGGGGATCAACATCTTCCACGGCATCGACAACGACTCGCCGCAATTCCTCAAGCAGCAGTTCAATACATGGATCGCGCTGGACATGCTCGAGGGGCGGTTCGCGCGTCGGTCGAGCGAGGCTGCGTCCATCCGTTCCTACAAGAGCACGGCACGGCGGCAGGCCTTGTGGAGCCAGGCGAAACGGGTGCGCAGCCGCAAGCTGCCGCAACTCGACCTCCTCGCAAAATGGGTGTGGCGCGATCCGGTGCTGCTGCGCAGCGTCTTTGAACTGGCCGCCGGCAAGATCGCCCGCTGAGGCGACCCGTTCGGTCCGTTTTGAAAACAATCTTCTCAGGAGACTTGCATGAAGCCCTATTACTGGGAATCGCATCACGGCAATTTTGGAGACGACCTCAATCTCTGGCTCTGGGATTTCCTGCTGCCTGGCTTTCGCGATGTCCATCCTGACGTTCTGCTTGTCGGCGTAGGCACCGTCCTGAACAAGGTTCTGCTGCCAGAGGAGGGCCGCAAGCTCGTGATCGGCAGCGGTTTCGGCTACGGCAGCCTGCCGGACATGAGCGACGGCAGGCTGTGGGATGTCCGGGCGGTTCGCGGGCCGCTGACGGCGAGGAAGGTCGGGGTGGACGAGGCGCTCGGCATCGTTGATCCGGCCGTGATGGTGGCGGAGATGCCGGAATTCCGCCATCTCCCCAAGGCCCACAAGAAGAGCTTCGTTCCACACTGGGAATCGGCGATCGCCGGCCTCTGGGCGGAGGTCTGCGCGACGGTCGGGATCAATTACATCGACCCACGCGGCGATGCGAAGGAGGTGATCGCCGAGATCGCACGCTCTGAAACCATTATTGCGGAATCCATGCACGGCGCGATCCTCGCCGATGCGTTTAGGGTGCCGTGGGTGGCGGTCTCCACATCGCGCAACATCAACAGCTTCAAGTGGAATGACTGGGCCAACACGCTTGGCGTCTCCTATCGGCCGCGACACGTCCCGGTATCGAGCCGCGCCGAGGCTATCCTGAAGGGCACGCGCTTCTGGGGCGTGGGGTTCGAAAACCCGCAGCCGGAAACAAACCCACAGCAGGACGCCTCGCCCTCGCCTGACGGCGAGGTGATGGTGCGCGAACGCGAGTCGCGCAAGGCCGGACTGCGCGGAGCGGCAAAGCAGATGCTCGCCGTGCCATCCGCGCTGGCGCTCTGGCAGGCCGGTCGCGCCGAGCCGCAACTGAGCGCGGATACGGCCCTTGCCTCCCGCAAGGCCCGGTTCCGCGAGGTCCTGGACGCCGTGCGCCGCGACTATTTCTAGCCGCGCGTCATCGAAACCGGGGCGCGCCCAGTCGATGGGCGCTCCCGGTGGGCCTTGTCAGTTCGAGTGCAGAGGCCGGCCATGTACTCATGCCGACGCGTTCGGCGACGGCAGAAGGTAACGGATCGTGCCGGTGCCCCCGAGCGCCGCCGGTTCCTCCGCCTGCCGGCGGAAGCGCGCTGTCTTATCGAAGAAGATGCCGCCGGCAATCGCGGGCACGGCTGTGGGATGCGTTGCGGCGTAGAGGAACGCGCGGCCGATGCCGCGCTCCCTTTTGATGTCGAGGAAATGGCGCAGCTCGTAGCGGGCGCGGATGTGGCGCTCGTGTCGGGCGATCAGCGCCCGCTGGGCCGGCGACAGGCCTGGTTCGGCGAGGATCGCGCGATCGGCCTCATAGAGGCGCTTCAGATCCTCCGTGCGATGGCTGCCGCTCAGCGAATTGCCGCGGACCACGGCGCCGTAGCCGCAGCTGTGGATGATCTTGTAGCGGGCGCCGCATGCCAGCGCGCGCGCATAAAGGTCATAGTCCTCGCCAAGGCGTAGGCCTTCCTTGTAGCGCAGGGCAAACCTGTCCAGGAATTCCCGGCGGATCAACGGTTTGAGAAAGCCGATCTCGCCGCGCCGGACGCCGCGACGTGAGATGTTGCCCTCGACGAACCCCTCCAGGTCGAGCAGCCGCGGCTGCGGCGCGATCTCGGTGATTTCGTGGCGTGCCTCTTCCGCCCGCGCCTCGTCGACGAAGGCGATGTTGTCGGCGATGAAATCCCAGTCGCGTTCCGCAAGCATCCGTTCGAACCGGCCGGGAAGCAGGAAGTCGTCGGCGTCTAGCACGCCGAGGAGCGGTGAGTGGGAGACGCTGATGGCGTGGTTTCGCGCAGCAGCCGGCCCCCGGTTCATATCGAAGCGGTGGACGCTCAGGCGGGCGCTTCCGTCATCGGCGGCCCTGGCTGCGTCACCGGTGGCGTCGGAGGAGCCGTCATCGACGACCACCACCTCGTTGGTCTCTGGCTGCTCCAGTGCCGAGGCGACGGCGCGCCCGATGGTCTGGGCGGCATTCTTCGCAGCGATGATGACGCACACTTCCCTGTTCATCGTCCAGTCGGCCTCCATTGCAGATCAAGCGCAGGGCGCTCGCTCCTATGGTGCAACGCAACATGGCGAGAAGATGAAGATGAGGATGTTTCGGTGCGGCGAACGATCTGTCCGGGCAGGGGCAGGCGTTCAGAAGTTGGGGTGGCCGGGTTTGTTCAGCGAAGACACGGAAAGACCGGCACCACTCGTGGGCTCTGCTGTCGCGGCGCGGATGGCTTCATCCGTCTTGCGGCGCCGTTCGCGCGCTTCCTTCCACACCAGAAAGAGCACTCCGGCAAAGTAGCCCACCTGCAAAAGAACGGCGCAGATCAGCGTCTGGACCAGGGTCGCCGACAGCGAGGCGCCCAGCGCATAAGTCGCGATTGCAAAGACCAGCAGAGCGCCGATCATGCTGAAGAAGACGCGCGGACCATACATCGGCGCTAACTCGCAGTCTTGAAAGGGGATGAAAACGACATCGGTATGCGTACTCCTCCCGGCATCCGGCTCCTTGCCGTAACGAGAGTATATTCGTCGGATGCCGTCGGTTCAATTGTCAGCCTTGCGGCAGATACAGCTCGAGGCGAATTGCTGCAATTCAAGAGGTTGTGAGCGCCTCGGATGCAGCGCGAAGCGCGAAGTCTCGAATCGCGATCCGCCATGTTTCCGCCCCAATTCGGCCGCGTTACAGCGAATGCGGGAACAGCAATTTGCCCTGCGCAGCTATTGGTAAGCACGGCTGACCTATTCCGATCAACTTTTGTTACAACGATTTTCTGGCGAGAGGCGTCGATTGTGTGCAATGCAATATAATGTTGCGACGCAGAATTTCATTTTGAGACAAATGATTGTTATCAGATTTCTCCATACTGAACGTAATGCAGGCTCATGATGGAATATAGCGCATTTATTTCCGGCGCGGACGCGGTTTAACAAAACGTAAATATCTGCATTTTCGCAGAAAAGATCGCGGAAATTGGCTTGTGTATATTTTAAATTACACTGTATCGCCCAAAGGGATTATCTAATTTATATATTATAAGGTCCTTATATGCCCTCGATTGGTATCGGGGCAAAAAGATTTCTCTTCCAAGACCAAATTCTGACCATACCATTCGCCTTGGATGTCCCTCGTCCAAGCAGACAAGACCTATCGCCAAAACGGAACGGAGCCCACTCTATGAAGTCCGCGACACGATCGGCCAGTTCGACGTTCATCAGCGTAGCCAAAACCGGCGCGCCCCCACTCGGAGGAATCTCCAAACGCGGTTTCGATGTTGCCACGGCGTTCGTGGCCCTGTTGTTCCTGAGCCCCATTTTCCTGCTGATCGCCGCGCTGGTGAAGCTGTCCGACGGCGGCAGCGTCTTCTATGGCCATCGCCGCGTCGGCCACAACGGCCGCGCCTTCCATTGCCTGAAGTTCCGTACCATGCGCCCCGATGGCGACCGTGTTCTCCAGGCCTACCTGCAATCCAATCCCGAGGCTTATGAGGAATGGCGGGCGACCCGCAAGCTCAAGTTCGATCCGCGCGTGACGACGGTCGGTGCGGTGTTGCGCAAGCTGAGCCTCGACGAACTGCCGCAACTCGTGAACATTCTGCGCGGCGAGATGAGCATTGTCGGCCCGCGGCCGGTGGTGGAGGACGAGCTTGAGCTCTACGAAGGCGCAGCCGGATACTATCTCCAGACCCGCCCCGGTCTCACGGGGCTCTGGCAGGTCAGCGGTCGTAACGACGTCTCCTATTCGACGCGTGTCGCCTTCGATACCGAGTATGTCCGGACCTGGTCCCTGACCAACGACGTGATCATCGTCGCACGGACCATCCCCGCGGTCTGCCTGTCACGGGGCAGCTACTAATCGCGCCCAACAGTCACCCGGTCCGGGAGTTTGCGCTTCGTCTTCGGCCGCAGCGCAGCCATTCAGAAGAAACGGATGCTCAACATGAGATCTGCAACGACGGCCGCTCGGCCGAATCGTATCCGGGCCGCTGCAAGGCGTCTCGTCATCGCCAGTCTACCAGCGGCCCTGCTTTTGCAGGCCGTGCCGGCATGGGCGGATGAATACCGCCTCGACGTCCTCGACAAACTGCGCGTTCGCGTCGTCGAATGGCAGACGGCGGAGGGGGCGGTGCGCGACTGGTCGGCGGTCAGCGGCGATTATTCCGTGGGCGCGTCGGGCACCATCTCCCTGCCGCTTGTCGGCGAACTGCCGGTATCGGGAAAAACGACTGAGGAGGTGGCGGCGGAGATCGGCACGCGCATGCAGAAGCTGTTCGCCCTGCGCGATCTGCCTTCCGCATCCGTGGAACTGGCACAGTATCGACCCATCTACGTTGCGGGCGAAGTGCAGACACCGGGCGAGTATCCCTTTGCCCCCAACATGACTGTGCTCAAGGCCGTCAGCCTGGGCGGCGGCCTGCGTCGCGGTGATGCGGGCCAGCGTTTCGGCCGTGATTTCATCCGCGCCGACGGTGACACGTCGGTGCTCATCGCCGAGCGCAACCGGCTTCTGACGCGTCGTGCCAGGCTGCAGGCGGAAATCGCCGAAAGCGACAGCATCAAGGTGCCGGAGGAAATGAAGGACATGCCGGAAACGGCAAGCCTCATCGAAAGCGAGACGGCCCTGATGCAATCGCGCGACCGGCGCCAGAAGGTGCAACTGACAGCGCTGGCGGATCTGAAGACGCTGTTGCAGAAAGAGATCAGCGCACTGGAACAGAAATCGCAGACTCAGAACCGCCAGCTCGATCTCGTGGAGCAGGATCTGAAGAAGGTCGACAGCCTCGCCGAGAAAGGACTGACGATCAGTTCGCGCAAGCTGGCGCTGGAGCAGCGGGTGGCCGATCTGCAGGCCGCGCTCCTCGATATCGATACCGCTTCCCTCAAGGCGAAGCAGGATGCCACGAAGGCGAGCCAGGACGAGACCAACCTCGTCAACGACTGGGACGCATCGCTGGCGCAGGAACTGCAGAACACCGAGAGTGAACTCGAGGCCGTCACCCTCAAGCTGGATACCAGCCGCAAGCTGATGTCGGAGGCTTTGCTGCAGTCGGCCGATGCCGCTGCCACGAAGCAGAACCCGTCCGAAGCGGATGTCTCCTTCGTCATCGTCCGGCAAAAGGACGGTGATGCCGCCGAGATTGCGGCCACGGAAACGACGCAGGTTCTTCCCGGCGACGTGATCAAGGTGCGCTACAACGTGGCGATGCGATGAGCGGCCGATGCGGATCGCCAAGGCCAATCTCGTAACGCCGGGCGAAAACCAGCTCTTCGGCATCGCAGCCGTGGCGCTGTCGCTGCTCGTCTTCGCCTATTCCGCGCGCTTCGGGCAGGTCTCCATCCTCGCCTATTACGGGCTCTGGCTGCCTCTGGTTCTCGTCGACTATCGCAGGGTGCTGGGCAACTACACCCGGTGTCTCTGGATTTTCGGCTTCACCGTCTTTGCCTGTCTGTCTATGTTCTGGTCGGCGGCTCCCGGCCAGACCGCGCGCACGGGCATTCAGTATTTCACCCATGTCGTCTGCGCCCTGATCGCAATGCGGGTGCTGGATATCCGCACGCTTGCGCGCGGCGCTACAGCCGGTGTTGCACTCGTGCTCGTCTACTCCTTTGCCTTCGGGGTCTATCACGCCGATCCCCTTGACGGCACCGTCAGTTTCGTCGGCGCCTTCGCGTCGAAGAACCAGTTGGGCTTCTATGCTTCGCTGGGTGTGTACTTCGCCGTCGCGACGGTCATGATCCTGCGCGAGAAAGGGCTCTGGCGTCTTAACGCTGCTGGCGTGTTCCTGCTGTCTGCCTATGCGCTCGCGGCCTCGCAGTCGGCAACTTCGGTGCTGACGACCGGGGCCGCAGTTGCCTGCCTCCTCAGCCTTCGGCTCCTGCTCTGGCTTTCTCCAGACAATCGCCGGTCGCTCTTCATCGCCGCCGTCATCTTTCTTGTCATCGGGGGTGCTGCCTTCGTGTCGGCCGGCGGCTACGAGATGGTACTGGCCGCATTCGGCAAGGACGCGACGCTGACCGGACGCACCTATCTCTGGCAGCAGGGTATGGCGGCTGCCGCGGACAACCCCTGGCTTGGCGTCGGTTATCAGGCCTATTGGGTACAGGGCTTTTCCGAGGCGGAACGGCTTTGGGAAGAGTTCTACATCGGCAGCCGCGCCGGCTTCCATTTCCACAACACGCCGATCGAGGCGATGGTGGAAACGGGCGGCATCGGGTTTGCGCTGCTTTTCATGGTGCTGATCGTTACGATCGCCGGCCATCTCCGGCGCTTCCTGGCCGGAGATGGCAGTGCCGAGGCAGCGTTGCTGCTGGGGGTCGGGATCCTGCTTGCCATGCGGTCCTTCTTCGAGATCGACATCATGAACCCCTATCACATCGGCTCGTTCCTGCTTTATTTCGCAGCCGGCAGGCTGACCGTACGCAGACCGGAAAAGCGGCTTGCCCTTGAATCCATGCCGGTAGTGCGCCGGTTGCCGGTGACATCGCTGGCGAAGGTGGGGTGGCGATGAAGACGCTCTACGGCGTTCAGTATCTGCGGGCGTTGGCGGCGCTCGCCGTGGTCGTCTTCCATGCGGCCGAGAAGACCGGCGGCAGCTTCGCGATCGGTGCGGCCGGTGTCGACGTCTTCTTCGTCATAAGCGGTTTCATCATGTGGGTGATCACGGCGCGGCGGCCGGTGACGCCGGCGCAATTTCTGGCCGAGCGGGCCGTGCGGATCGTGCCGATTTACTGGCTGGCGACGTTGGCGATGGTCGCCGGCGGCCTCGTCGGGCTGTTTCCGAACCTGAAGCTGACGATCGCCCACGTGATGGCGTCGCTGTTCTTCATTCCGATGCGCTCGCCAAGTTCGGGCGAAATCTGGCCCGTCCTGGTGCAGGGATGGACGCTGAACTACGAGATGTTCTTCTATGCGGTCTTCGCACTCGCGCTGCTTCTGCCGCGCCGGCGCCAGCTTCCGGCGGTGGCGATCGCAATGGGGGGGCTGACGCTGGCGAGCGCCCTGATGCCCTCCGACAACGCGCTGGCCGCAACTTACATGCGGCCGATCATCCTTGAATTTGTGGCCGGGATGATGCTGGGCCAGCTCTTTCTGTCGGGGCGCGTGCCGGGAGCTGTGATCGGGGGCGCGATGGTGGCCGCATCCCTCTCGGGCTTTGCGGCGATCGCGATCTTCAGGTTGCCCTTCGACGAATGGACCTGCGGTCCGCTAGCAGCCATGCTCGTGCTCGGCACCGTCAGCCTGGAGGAGGGGGGGCTGATGCGCCCGATGGCCGTGCCCCGGCTTTTGGGCGATGCCTCCTATTCCATCTATCTCTGGCACACGTTTGCGATCTCGGTCGTGGCCAGGCTCGGCGAGCGGCTAGGCGTCTCACCGCTCACGACGCTGGTCATCGCCTCCATCGTTGGCGTTGCCGGCGGGATCGCGGCCTATCGACTGCTGGAGCAGCCTTTGCTGAACCTGCGCCGCCGGCCCTCTGTCCCCTCCGCGAGCCCGGCCGCCCGGATGCCCTGTCGGGAGCGGGGCGCAGCGTCTAGCCACACGTGGTCTTGAGACGCCAGGTTTCTGATGCTGACCTTACGCGGCCAGAACGTGCGGTCTCTTGCTCCATTCGCCTAGCCTCACACATCATACAAGTTTGTGGATTCCTCCGCTTATGGTATATGCCCGTGCAAGCAAGTTCGTTGGCTTGCTGATGACGTATGACAACAATCGCAGGCGGGGGGTGCCGATGACCATTCAAGCCAGGTCGGGTGTGGGGAGTGCTGCTGGCACCTTGACGACGCGGCTTGCGGACGAACTGCGCCGGGCGATTGCCGGGGGACAGTTTCCGCCGGGAAGCCGGTTGCCGAGCGAGGCGCAACTGACCGAGGCGCACGGGGTAAGCCGCACGGTCGTTCGCGAGGCCATCGCCGCGCTGCGCGCCGATCGTCTTGTGGAGGCTCGCCAGGGCGCTGGCGTCTTCGTACTTGACGTCGCATCGCCCCGGATGTTCCTCAAGAATGTCGACCACGATCGCGTATCGTCCATGATCGAACTCCTGGAGTTGCGCACGGCGGTGGAGGTCGAGGCCGCCGGACTGGCGGCAGTCCGTCGCTCACCGGCCCAGGAGGAGGTCATCATCGAGCGGCATTTTGCCGTACGTGCCTGTCTGGAGGCCTCGCTGCCGACGAGCGAGGCGGATTTTGCCCTGCATATCGCCATTGCGGAGGCGACCAACAATCCGCGGTTTCGCGAATTCCTCGCCATGATCGGCAAGAATGTCATTCCGCGCGCAGCCCTTAGAAACGACGAACCGGATGCTGACCACGCCGCCTACATCAACCTGCTATTGCGCGAGCATCAGGAGATTGTCTCGGCCATCTCCAATGGCGACGAGGAGGGGGCGCGCGCGGCGATGCGACGGCATTTGCGCGGCAGCCAGGCGCGCTACAGGAAACTGCTGCACGAGCAGCGAAACTTGTATGATGAGTGATTGACAAATTTGCGCCTAATACATATTACAAGTTCACGGTAGCAGACGCAGGAGGACAGTCCGTGAACCCGCAGGAGATAAAGGCCGCACTTGGCGCAGGCTTGCTTTCGTTCCCGGTCACTCATTTCGATGCGGAGGGGCGTTTCAAGCCGGAAAGCTATCGCCGGCATATCGACTGGCTGTCGGGCTACGAGGCGCCGGTCCTTTTTGCAGCAGGCGGCACGGGTGAATTCTTCTCGCTTGCCCCGTCGGAAATTCCGGGCATCGTTCGCGCGGCGAAAGAGGCATCGGGAAAGACGGCGATCGTCTCCGGATGCGGCTTCGGTACCCATGTGGGTGTGGAACTGGCGCGCGAGGTGGAGAAGGCAGGGGCCGACGGCATCCTCCTTCTGCCGCACTACCTCATCGACGCGCCGCAAGAGGGGCTCTACCAGCACGTCAAGCGGATCTGCCAGTCAGTCGGCATCGGTGTGATGGTCTACAACCGCGACAATTCCATCCTTGCGGTGGATACGCTCAAGCGCTTGTGCGACGAATGCCCCAATCTCATCGGTTTCAAGGACGGGACGGGCGACATCGGCCTCGTGCGCCAGGTGACCGCGACCATGGGCGACCGCCTGACCTATCTCGGCGGCATGCCGACGGCGGAACTCTTTGCAGAAGCCTATCTGGGGGCTGGCTTCACGACCTATTCGTCGGCGGTGTTCAACTTTGTTCCGGAACTGGCCGTCGACTTCTACAAGGCCCTGAGTCGCGGCGAGCGCGCGCGCTGCGAAACGATCCTCAACGAGTTCTTCTATCCTTTCATGGCGCTTCGCAGCCGGCGCAAGGGTTATGCGGTCGCGGCGATTAAGGCCGGCGTCCGCCTGCAGGGATTTGCAGCCGGCAAGGTTCGCCCGCCGCTGGACGACCTGACGGCGGAGGAGGAGGGCATGCTGGAGCGCCTCATCGCGCCGTGGAAGCGTTGAGATGAGGATTGTCGCCGTCCGGACCCATCTGCTGGAGCACCGGTTGGCGGTGCCATTCGAAAGCGCGTCCATGCGCTTCGACCGTCGCGCCCACGTGCTCGTAGAGATCGAATGCAGCGACGGTACCATCGGCTGGGGCGAGTGCCTCGGCCCCGCGCGGGCAAATGCGGCCGTGGTCGCCACCTATGCGCAATGGCTCCTCGGCGCCGATCCGCTTGAGACGGAGAAGCTTTGGGCGGTGCTCTACAACGCCCTGCGCGATCAGGGCCAGCGCGGCCTGACGATCACCGCGCTTTCAGGCATCGACATCGCGCTGTGGGACATCAAGGGAAAGCGTTTCGGGGTCCCGGTTTCCACACTGCTCGGCGGACGGTTTCGCAATGAAGTGCGCGCCTATGCGACGGGCAGCTTCAAGCGCGAGGGCGTCGATCGGGTGGAGGACAATACGGCGGATGCGGCGCGCTATCGCGCGGAAGGATTTCACGCAACCAAGATCAAGATCGGTTTCGGGGTGGAGCAGGACCTGGCCGTCATCCGGGCCGTGCGCGAGGCTATCGGTTCGGAGATGCGGCTGATGATCGATGCCAATCACGGCTACGACCTTCTTGAGGCGGTCGACCTGGGCCGTCGCGCCGCCCAGTACGATATCGACTGGTTCGAGGAGCCGGTCGTGCCGGAACAGCTCGACGCCTATCGCGCGGTGCGCGCGCGGCAGGCGATACCGGTGGCAGGCGGCGAAACGTGGCACACCCGCTGGGGCATGCGCGAGCCGGTGGAAACCCGTGCCGTCGATATCCTGCAGCCTGACCTTTGCGGCGTTGGTGGTTTCACCGAGGCCCGCCGCGTCGCCGACATGGCAGCGCTACACGGTGTTCGGCTTGTTCCCCACGTATGGGGAACGGCGGTCCAGATCGCGGCGGCGTTGCAGTTCATGGCGGCCATGGTGCCGAACCCGGTGCGCGTCAATCCGATTGAACCGATCCTGGAGTTCGACCGTACGGAAAACCCGTTCCGCCAGGCCGTCGTCACCACGCCGATCGAGCATGTCCGCGGGGTGGTCAAAATCCCGGATGGTCCGGGTCTCGGCATCGACATCGATCGTGATGCGCTCGCCGAGTTCCGCATGGGGGATGTTTGAATGATCGTCAGATCGCTTTCCGGAAGGTCGCCTCGGATCAGGCTCCCACGGGGAGCGGTCGACAGTCAGATGCATATGTATCTGCCGGGATACCCTGTGCGTGACGGCGGGCCGCCGCTGCCGGGCGGTACACTGCCGGACGCCGATCAGTATCGCAGCCTCATGGCGTGGCTCGGCATTGATCGGGTGATCATCACCCAGGGCAACGCCCACCAGCGCGACAATGCCAACCTGGTCGCCTGCCTGCGCGAGATGGGTAGCATTGCTCGCGGCGTCGCCGTCATCGACGGTGACACGCCCGAGAAGGAACTGGATGCGCTGGCGGACGCAGGCGTCGTCGGTGTCCGGATCATGGATCTTCCCGGCGGAGCAGTCGGGCTCGATCATCTGGAAGAGGTCGACGCGCGTGCCGTCGCCCGCGGCTGGATGGTCGCCATTCAATTCGACGGCAGCAATATCGAAGCGCACGAGGGCCGGCTCGGGAAGCTGAAATCCCGCTGGGTCCTCGATCATCACGGCAAGTTCTTCAGCGGTGTCTCGCCGAATAGCCCGCAGGTTGACGCGTTACGCCGGCTGATCGATGGGGGCAATTGCTGGTTCAAGTTCGCGGGCGTCTATGAATCGTCCAGAAGCGGGCCGCCGGACTACGAGGACGTCGCCGCTGTGGCCCGCGATCTCGCCGACCATGCGCCAGAGCGCATCGTCTGGGGGACGAATTGGCCGCACAACCTGGCGCGTACCACGCACGACTACCCGAACGACGCGGACCTGACCGATACGGTGCTCGGCTGGCTGCCGGACGAAAAAGCGCGCCGGTTGGCGCTCGTCGACAATCCGGAACGGCTGTTCGGCTTGCCGGTCTATTCGTGAGGGGTGACTGACACCTGCCGCTTCTGAGCGAGGAGGCTCTGAACGGCAATCTTGAGGAGGAGGAAAGCATGCATATTGCAAGATCGCTTTGTGCCGCACTGGCGTTCGCCCTGGCCGCGGGCACAGGACAGGCGCAGGAAATTACGCTGCGCTCGGCCGACATTCATCCGGATGGCTATCCGACGGTGGAGGCGGTGAAATACATGGGCCAACTGGTGTCTGAGCGGACCAATGGCCGCATCAAGATCGACGTCACCAACAACGCCGCGCTCGGCAGCGAAAAAGACACGATCGAACAGACGCGTTTTGGCGTCATCGACATGAACCGCGTCAATGCCGCACCGTTCAACAATCTGGTGCCGCAGACGGTCGTCCTGGGCCTGCCCTTCCTGTTCCGCTCGACCGAGCACATGCACAAGACGGTCGATGGGCCGATCGGCGAGGAAGTGCTCGCCGCGTTCGAGCCGCATGGGCTCATCGGTCTGGCGTTCTACGATTCCGGCGCACGCTCTTTCTATACCACCAACAAGCCGATCGAGAAGCTTGCGGACCTGAAAGGCATGAAGATCCGCGTGCAGCAGTCCGACCTCTGGATCGCGATGATGGAGGCCTTCGGTGCTAACGCCACGCCGATGCCTTTCGGTGAGGTCTATTCGTCGCTCGAGACCGGCGTCGTCGACGGGGCGGAGAACAACTGGCCGTCCTACGAATCGTCCCGCCACTTCGAGGTCGCGAAGAACTACACGTTGACGGATCATTCGCTGAATCCGGAAATCCTGGTCATTTCAAAGATCACCTGGGACAAGCTTTCGCCGGACGACCAGAAGGTGATCAAGCAGTCGGCAAAGGACTCGGTCGTCAAGATGCGCGAACTCTGGCAGGCGCGTGAGAAGGCCTCCGAGGAGAAGGTCCGCGCTGCCGGCGTCAACGTGATCACGGTCGACAAGGCGGAATTCGCCGAGGCCATGACGCCGGTCTACGAGAAATTCGTCACCGATCCGCAGATGAAGGACCTGCTGGCGCGCATTCGCGCGACCGACTGACCTGGCCGGCCGGATCGGCGCCCGATCCGGCCACCGCCGTTTACGATCGCGCGCGGGATCGCGATCGATGCCCTTGGAGGAAAAGGCAATGTCGACTTACTTGCATGCGGGGCGGCCGGTGCTTGCTTGGCTCAGCCGGGCGTCGCTCTACATCTCGGGAATTGGGCTTGTGGCGATGACGGCGGCCGTCGGCTGGCAGGTGTTCGCCCGTTACGTGTTGAACAACACGCCGAGCTGGTCGGAGCCGTTGTCGCTGCACCTGATGTCTTGGTTCATCATGCTCGGGGCGGCGGTGGGCGTGCGCGAAAGCGTGCATCTCGGTCTTGATTTCGTTCGGCATGGCGCGTCTCCCGCCGCGCGCCGCACCATGGATCTGATCAGCCTCGGCCTGATCGTGCTCTTTGGCCTGGCCATGGCCTGGTACTCTGCGGTTCTTGCGGCCGGAACCTGGGCTGCAACCATTCCCGTGCTCGGCTGGCCGGGCGGTGTCGATTTCTTTCCCATGATCGCAGGTGGTCTTTTGATTTCGCTCTTTGCGGCCGAGCGTTTCGTCGATGTGGTGGCCGGTGAGCAGACGGCGGCCGAGATCACCGCGCAGGAGCTGGCGTAATGGCTTATACGGTTCTCTTCGGCGTTTTCACCGTACTGATGTTCATCGGCATGCCGATCGCCTTCTGCCTCGGGATCGCAGCAGTCGCGACGGTGCTCTACATGGGGCTGCCGCCGGTTGTTGTCTTCCAGCAGATGAATTCCGGCATGAACGTCTTTGCCATGATGGCGATCCCGTTCTTCATCTTCGCCGGTGATCTGATGGTGCGCGGCGGTATTGCCGACCGGCTCATCCGTTTTGCAGCCAGCATCGTCGGCCACCTGCGCGGCGGCCTCGGCCAGGTCAACATCGTCGCCTCGACCCTGTTTGGAGGCATTTCAGGCTCCGCCGTCGCCGACGCATCCGCGGTCGGCGGACTGATGATTCCGCAGATGGCCGCGCGCGGCTACGACCGGAGCTATGCGGTTAACGTCACGGTCAATGCCGCGATCATCGCGCTGATGATCCCGCCGTCGCACAACATGATCCTCTATTCGATCGCAGCCGGTGGAAACGTATCGGTGGCCGACCTGTTCACGGCGGGAATTCTGCCCGGCCTTCTGCTCGCGGCGGCACTGATGGTGACGGCGTACTTCGTCGCCCGCCGGCGCGGCTACCCCTCCGAGCCCTTTCCCGGCTTTCGCAGGATGGGCTACTACATGCTGGCCTCGATCCCCGGGCTCCTGCTCATCGGCATCATCT
The DNA here is from genome assembly GCA_023404095.1 of Pseudomonadota bacterium. GTDB lineage: Bacteria > Pseudomonadota > Alphaproteobacteria > Rhizobiales > Rhizobiaceae > Mycoplana. The sequence goes on from JAEYDD010000026.1 coordinate 162,248, forward strand.
TCGGGGGCGTGCGTTCCGGTGTTTTCACGGCGACCGAAAGCTCATGCATCGCCGTGTTCTACGCGCTTGTCGTCGCGCTGCTTGTCTATCGCGAGCTCGACTGGAGCGGCTTTGTCGAGGCCGTGCTGCAGGCGGTCCGCACGACTGCGATGGTGCTCCTGGTGATCGGGACGGCTGCCGCTTTCGGCTGGCTGATGGCTTTTCTGCAGGTGCAACAGCAGATGATTGCCGTGATCAGTTCCATCTCCGAGAACCCGATCGTCGTGTTGCTACTCATCAACGTGGCACTGCTTGTGCTCGGCACGTTCATGGACATGGCTCCGCTCGTGATCATCACCACGCCCGTGCTCCTTCCCGTTGCGAAGGCGTTCGGCATCGATCCGGTCCATTTCGGCGTCGTCATGATCCTGAATGCCGGCATCGGCCTCAATACGCCGCCGGTCGGTACCGTACTGTTCGTCGGTTGCGCTGTGGGCGGCATTTCGATCCGCGAAGCGATGCGGACCATCTGGCCGTTCTTCGGGGCGAGCATCGCCGTGCTGATGCTGGTGACCTACATCCCCGGCCTGTCGCTCTGGCTTCCGAGCCTGTTCAAATAGGCCGGCTGCATCGCCGTAACCTCCTGGTCCGGCATCGATATCCGTTGACGCGTCTCCGGCGCGCCATACTATGATTGGCAAAATAAGGGACAAGTCTGCGGTCTGCCTGCAGGTTTGGAAGTGTTCGGGGAGTATCCATGCTCAAGACCTTGTTGATAACGGGCGCCGCTGGAGGCGTCGGAACCGCCTTGCGCCCGATGCTGCGCCAACTGGCCGAGACGGTTGTTGTGTCGGATATGGCCGACATATTGGATGTTCAGCCGCACGAGCGGTACAAGCGCTGCGATCTCTCCGATGCAAGGGGCGTGGACGATCTGCTGGAAGGCGTCGACGGCGTGATCCATCTCGGCGGCATCTCCGTCGAACGGCCGTTCGATCTGATCGTGCAGGGCAATATCGTCGGCATGTACAATCTCTACGAGGCTGCGCGACGCCACAACCGACCGCGCATCATCTTCGCCAGTTCCAACCATGTGGTCGGCTTCTATCGGCGCGACGAGCGGCTCGACAACCAGGTGGTGCCGCGACCGGATTCGCTCTATGGCGTTTCAAAAGTGTTCGGGGAGGCGATCGCCAGCCTGTATTTCGACAAGTTCGGGATCGAGACCCTGTCGGTCAGGATAGGCTCGTGCTTTGCCAAGCCCGCAAATCCGCGAATGCTGGCGACGTGGCTCAGCTATCGCGACATGCTTTCGCTGTGCGACCGCGCATTCGCTGCACCCCGTATCGGTCACACGGTCGTCTACGGCGCGTCGGACAACGAAGAGCAGTGGTGGGACAACGCAAACGCGGCCTTCCTCGGATGGAGGCCGAAGGACAGTTCCGAGCAGTGGCGCGCTGAAATCCTGGCGTCGATTGGCCCGGAAGATCCGGCCAATCCCGCAACCCTCTATCAGGGGGGCGGCTTTGTTTGCGGCGAGCATCCTGCCAACCTTTAGGCTGGCGCCGTCGTCAGCAACGTTTTGCGGGAATGATGAGGGTTTGATGGTGTCAGGCCCGGTTGTCCGGGAAGCCGTGGCGGCGGCACGAATGGGAACTTTGGATTCCAGGCCGCCGTTGCGAGGCTCTCTTGATCGCGCCACACGTTGGATGGGCGCGATCGGCTGACCGGATGATCCGGTCGCCGACAGTTCGGTCGTTCTATTAACGGCCGTTAACGGCAGAGCGGATCTGCGAACGCGACAGACCGATATCGGCCAGCGTGTGGTCGTCGAGCATGCTCAGTTCGCGAATGGCCTTGCGGCGTTCTGCGAAGTCCTTGATTTTCTGACGGATGTTCATCTCTTTTCTCCATATCTTTGAATGCGCCTGATATGGTGCAAATCGTGCCTAATATGAAGGCATAAGCATGCAGAAGAGGCATGCAAAAATGCAGATGCTTGCTTATCGCCTCGGCAGGCGATGGCCGGTGGCGAATTTTTCGGCATTTGTCATACCGGCGGCAAGCCTTGCCGGATCTACAAACGGAGGGAGAAGCTTTCGCTCCTCCCTCCCGGTTCAGATGCCGCTGGCTCGCTACCACTTCTTGCTGAGCTTGAACGTGACCGTCCGGGCATCGCCATAGCCGCAGACCAGAAGGCCGCCGCAGCCGCTGACATATTCCTTGTCGAACAGGTTGGCCACGTTGAGGGCGGCGCCCCAGTCGTCCTTCTCGTAGCGGATGCCGGCATCGAATACGGTGGCCGAGGGGACTTTCGCCGTGTTCTCGTTGTCGGCCCAGCTCTGGCCCTGATAGCGCACGCCCGCACCGAAGCTCATGCCTTCCAGCGCGCCGTCCTGGACGGTGTAATCCAGCCACAGGGAGGCCTGGGTGTCGGGAATGAGGTAGGGTGTGTTACCGATCAGGGCGGAATTGGCGTCCTTGGTGATCTCGAGGTCAATGAACTCCAGGCCGGCAATGAGCTTCCAGCTTTCGTTGATGTGGACCTTGCCTTCCAGCTCGATGCCGCGCGAGCGCACCTCTCCCATCTGGCTGGAGAGCATGGTCAGCGGGTCGGTGACGACGACATTCTGCTTGGTAAGCTGGTAGACCGCTGCCGTGAACACGCCGTCGAGGAAGGCGGGCTCGTACTTGACGCCGGCCTCGAACTGGTCGCCCTCTTCCGGCTTGGTGTTGCCGGTCAGGGTCACCGCGACGATCGGGTTGAAGAAGGTCGAGGCGCTGATGTAGGGCGTGACGCCGTTGGCGAACTCGTAGGCCAGTCCGGCCCTGCCGCTGAGCGCGCTTTCATTATAGTCGAATGTCGAGTTCTGGGCCGGATCCCAATAGGTCGGGCCGTTCTCCGTCTTGGTGTCGACATAGTCGTAGCGCCCGTTCAGCGTCACGATCCAGCCGTCGCCGAAGCGGATCTGGTCCTGGGCATAGACGCCGAGCTGCTGCTGGGTGATCTCCTGATTGATGTAGATCCTGTTGGGCGGCTGCAGTGCGCCGTAGATCGGGTCGGTGGCGCTGATCGGCGTGGCGGCGGAGGATGCCTGTTCCTGATCGAGCCGGTAGAACTTGTAGTCCAGGCCGACGAGCACCGTGTGATTGAGTGCACCGGTATCGAAGTCCCCTTCGAGGCGATTGTCGACCGCGAAGGTGTCAACTTTCGATGTGTGCTCGAAGCCCAGGCGGTAGAGCAGATTGTCGGGGGTGACGGGCGCATTCACATAGGACGGGTCCGGCCAGACGGCGTCGGGATCGTAGTAGCCGTAGGTGTAGGGCGCGTTCTCGTGCTTGTGGAGGTGGCCGTAGCGCAGGTTCTGGGAGAAGCGCCAGCCGTTGTCGAACGCATGCTTGAACTCGTAGCCCAGCATCTGCTGGACGTAGGTGCCGGTGTCGATGTCCGGCTCGCCGAAAAACGCCCGCCGGTCGATCTTGCCGAACGAGGCTGCCTCCACGGTGCCGATATAGGGCAGGAAGCTGCCGCCGCTGTGCCTCTGGTCGAGACCTTGCAGGACGCCGTAGACGGTCAGGCTCGTCGCGTCATCCTTTTCGAACGTCACCTGCGGCATGATGAACCCGCGCAAATCGTTCGAAAAGTCGCTGTAGTTCTCCCCTCCGGCAACCTTGCCGGTCACGCGATAGTTGACGCCTTCGTTGAGGATGCCGTTCACGTCGAAGCCGGCGAATGCGTTGGCGTTACTATTGATGCCGGTTTCGGCATAGGCCGAAGTTTCACCCGTGGGACGCTTGCTGACCATATTGACGATGCCGCCTGGATTGGCGCCGCCATAGAGCACCGAGGCCGGCCCCTTGAGCACTTCCACCCGTTCCAGCATGAACGGGTCGACCTGGAAGCCACCGAAGCCGTAGCTGAAGAGGTTCAGCCCGTCGAGGAAAACGCCCGTCTGGGTCGCGTCGAAGCCGCGAATGTAGAACCAGTCGGTGTCGGGATCGACGCCGAATGGCTCGGTCGTCACGCCGGGCGTGTAGCGAAGGATCTCGTCAACCTTGTTGACGATGCCGCGATCCTCGATCTCCTGCCGGCCGATAACCGACACGGATTGCGGGATTTCCGAAAGCGGCGTATCCGTCTTGGAGCCTGTGGTGGTGTCCTTTGCGACATAGCCTTCCACCGGACCGGTACCGCTGCCTTCGCCAGTACCCTCGACGACGACTGTCGCAAGCGGCGTTGCCTGCTGTTCCTGTGCTGCAGCCGTCGTGGCCGCCAGGATTGCCGCTCCCGCGACACTGCCCCGGAGTGCAGCCCTGATGCTTGTACCTGCCGTGCCCTTAACCTTGCTGATCATTGCCCCCGCATTCCCCGCTTTACGTGATCAGGTGCCGAAGTGCGCACCAAGTAACATGAGCAATTATATCAACTTAAATAGATGCGCTTGACCGCTTCGGGGAAAATTGAACGTTCTTGGCACTTTCGTGCGCCGCACACAGATTTCGGCCGCGGGTTCAGTCACGCGTCATCTTGCGCCACCGGGCGGGCGTCGTGCCGACGTTCTTGCGAAAGACACGGGTGAAGTGAGCCTGGTCGGCAAAGCCGGTTTCCGCGGCGATGGCGGTCAGCGGCATGTCATGTTTGAGCAGGATGTTTTTCGCCCGGTCAAGGCGGGCGTTCATCTGCCACTGATGGGGCGCAAGGCCGGTGGTGGCCTTGAAGGCGTGGCTGAAGTGCGACTGGGAAAGGCCGGTCAGGGCCGCCAGTTCCTCCAGGCGGATGCTGCGCAGGCAATTCTCGTCGATGTAGTCGGTCGCCCGCCGCAGCTGCCAGGCGGCGAGCTGGCTGCGCTTGCGTGGCTGCGAGCGGTTGACCTTGAACAGGTCGATGATAAGGGCCAGCGATAGCCCGTCGCCATAGAGATCGTGCAGGGGCTGCGGATTGGAGCATTCCGCAGCGATCAGTTCGGCAAGGGACATGATGCGCGGATCGTCGAACATCAGCCGCGGGGTTTCGACCGGTTGGCTGTCGAATTCGTCGGCCAGACGCTGCCGCAGAATATCGATGTCGAAATGCAGGTCGAGATGCCGGACAAAGCTGAGATCGACCACTTCGGCCCACAGTTCCATCCCGGCCGGGATATAGGAGATTGCCTGGCGATGATAATTCTGCACTGTGCCCCGGGCGGAAGGCGCGACTTTGAGGTTGCAGATTCCACCGCCCTCGGCTTCGAGGACAATGAAGATGCGTGGATCCTGCCCGACATAGAAGCCGCCGGCGTTGGGCGCGCATTCCACGTCCCACAGGTCGGCGACAATGCCGTTCCAATGACGACGGCGCAGCCCGCCGACCACATGGAATCCGCTGATCTTGTTGCTCATGCGCGGCTGAAAATTCATCGCCCAGTCCATCGATGCGGGGACGTCTTCCCGGCACCCAGCGTTTAAACCTTCACTTTATAGTCATATTTTATTGCAATGCGGTCGGCATTGCAATCCACCTATGGCGGAGATCAGAACTGTGCCCGAAGCAGGCGGGAATAGATGCCGCCGCGCTGCTGGAGCTCGTCCGGATCGCCCTGCTCGACGATCCCGCCCTCGTCGATGACGACGATGCGGTCTGCATTGCGGATAGTCGCCAGGCGATGGGCGATGATCAGCGTCGTGCGACCTTTCGACAGTTCCGCGAGCGCCTGCTGGATGGCCTGCTCGGTGACGGTGTCCAGCGCCGAGGTTGCCTCGTCCAGGATGAGGATCGGCGGGTTCTTCAGGAAGATCCGGGCGATGGCAAGGCGCTGTTTCTGACCGCCGGAGAGCTTGACACCGCGTTCGCCGACGATCGTGTCGAGGCCGGCCGGCAGCATGGCGATCAGGTCGTCCAGCTTGGCGCGTCGCACCGCCTCCATGATCTCCTCTTCCGTGGCGCCCAGCTTGCCGTAGGCGATGTTCTCACGGATCGAGCCGCCGAAGAGGAAGACATCCTGCTGGACGATGCCGATCTGCGCCCGAAGCGATGCCTGCGTGATGTCCCGGATATCGACGCCGCCGATCGAGATGGCGCCGGAACCGACTTCGTAGAAGCGGGGCAGGAGCGAACAGATCGTCGTCTTGCCGGCGCCGGAAGCGCCGACGAAGGCGATGGATTCTCCGTGCCGTATCGTCAGGTTGAGATCGTCAAGCACGCGGCGACCGTCGCGGTAGGCGAAGCTGACGTTCCGGTAGACGATGTCGCCTTCGATATGCGCCATGGCGACCGCGTTCGGCCGGTCGGCTATGTCAGGTTCGGTATCGATCAGGTTCGTGAAGCGGCGGAAGCCGGCAATGCCTTTCGGATAGCTTTCCAGCACGGAGGTGATCTTGTCGATCGGCCGGAAGAACACATCGATGAGCAGGATGAAGCTGACGAGGCCGCCATAGCTGAGGCTGTCCTGCATGACGAACCATGTGCCGGTGACCATGACGATCAGCTGCACGAGCCGGGTGCTCAGGTAACTGAGCGCAATGCTGGCCGTCATGTAGGCGTAGGCGTTCAACTTGGTCTTGCGGTAGTTCTCGTTGTTGACGGAGAAGAGCGCGCGCTCGTGATCCTCGTTGGCAAAAGCCTTGACGACACGGATGCCGCCGACACTTTCGGCGACCCGGTTGTTGAAGTCGCCGACCTGGCCGAACAGCCTCTCCCAATTCTGCGTCATGCGCGCGCCGTAGCGGCTGACCAGCCAGGCCATGAAGGGCACGATGATCAGCGTGATCAGCGCCAGTTGCGGATGCACCACGAACATCAGGGCGAACGCGCCGATGAACGTCATGATGGCGATGAAGACATCCTCGGGGCCATGATGGGCGACCTCGCCGACCTCCTCCAGATCCTTCGTGACGTGGGTGATCAGGCGGCCGGTCTGGTTGTCGTCGAAGTAGGAGAAGGAGAGCTTCTGCAGGTGATCGAAGGCGCTGCGGCGCATGTCCGTCTCGATGCCGACGCCGAGCGCATGGCCCCAGTAGTTCACGATCGCCATCAGGATCGTGTTGGTAATGTAAATGCCGAGCAGGACCGCTGCGGCACCGAGGATCATCCCCCAGTTCCTGCCGGGGAGCAGATCGTCGATGAAATACTTGATGGCAAGCGGAAACCCGAGTTCGAGCAGGCCGGCCAGCACCGCACAGCCGAAATCGAGCGCGAAGAGCTTTTTGTAGGGAGCGTAGTAGGAAAAGAAACGGACGAGCATCTAACCGGAACTCTGGTGCATGCGAAAATGGAGGAACGCCGTCAACTATAACGTGACGCACGCTTTGGGAAGCCTGTGATGCCCCATTGCCCGCAATGGGCGATCACGTCTCGGCCTGGTGGCAGGCTCACACGCCCGATGTCCCGACCACATAGCCACGGCGCTTCTTGCGCTCCGCCTGCCGGTGCAGGACGCCATGGGCGTCGTCCATGGCCCCCAGGAAGCATGACTTGCTGCGGCCGCGCGAGCCGATACGCCCCCAGTGGCGCATGACGGCGACCTCTCCGAACAGTGTCGGCTCGAGCGTCAGGGCGTAGAAGCGGGCCATGTTGCAGGCAGGATCGATGCGGCGAAGGAAAACGGATTCATCTTTGCGGGGCAGGGGCGGCTTCTGGCTCATGCCGCGCAGTGTCGGCGAGGCGGATTCCGCCGTCCAATGAAAGGTTTGAATCGCTCGCACTCAACCGATTCATCTCGGTGATGGATGATGTTCCTTCAGCGGGCACGAGATCCCCCTGTGCCCCGCTTGATAGTTACAAAATTGATAGTTACCAATGTAACCAATTTCGATCTGGCGGAGGAGGCCGATCATGCTGGACAAGTCCGAGGCAGGTGCGCGGGGAGGCGCATTGATCAGCAACAACATCGGCTATATGCCCGGCTTCGGCAACGACTTCGAGACCGAATCCTTGCCTGGCGCGCTGCCGCAGGGGCAGAACAGCCCGCAGAAATGCAACTACGGTCTCTATGCGGAACAGCTTTCAGGATCGCCCTTTACCGCGCCCCGCGGCACCAACGAGCGTTCATGGCTCTATCGCATTCGCCCAAGCGTGCGCCACACCGGCCGGTTCTCGAATGCGAGTTATCCGTATTGGAAGTCCGCCCCCTGCCTTGACGATCATTCCCTGCCGCTGGGACAGCTGCGCTGGAATCCGCTACCGGCGCCCGCAGAGCAACTGACCTTTCTCGAGGGTATCCGTACCATGACGGCGGCGGGAGATGTCATGACCCAGGTGGGGATGGCGGCGCATGCCTATGTCTTCAATGCCGACATGACGGACGATTATTTCTTCAACGCCGATGGCGAGCTGCTGGTGGTGCCGCAGACCGGCGCCATCCGCGTCTTCACTGAAATGGGCATCATGGATGTCGAGCCGCTGGAGATATGCCTCGTTCCGCGCGGCATGCTGTTCAAGGTCGCGCGGATGGGCGAAGGCGATCTCTGGCGCGGCTACATCTGCGAGAACTACGGCGCCAAGTTCACGCTGCCCGATCGCGGACCGATCGGCGCCAACTGCCTGGCAAACCCGCGCGATTTCAAGACGCCGGTCGCCGCCTTCGAGGACAAGGAGACGCCCTGCCGCCTGCACGTCAAATGGTGCGGAAAGTTCTACGTGACCGAGAGCGGCCATTCCCCGCTCGATGTCGTCGCCTGGCACGGCAACTACGCCCCGTTCAAGTATGACCTGCGCACGTTCTCGCCGGTCGGCGCGATCCTGTTCGACCATCCCGATCCGTCCATCTTCACCGTTCTGACGGCTCCGTCGGGCGAGGTGGGAACGGCCAATGTCGACTTCGTCATCTTTCCACCACGCTGGCTCGTGGCCGAGCACACCTTCCGCCCGCCCTGGTACCACCGCAACATCATGAGCGAGTTCATGGGCCTGATCCATGGCCAGTATGACGCAAAGGAGGAGGGATTCGTGCCCGGCGGGATGAGCCTGCACAACATGATGCTGCCGCATGGGCCGGACGCTACCGGTTTTGGGAAGGCTTCGAACGGCGAACTGAAGCCGGTCAAGCTCGACAACACCATGGCGTTCATGTTCGAGACCCGCTTTCCCCAGCAGTTGACGCGGTTTGCCGCCGAGCTGGAGACGCTGCAGGACAACTACATCGAATGCTGGGATGGGCTGGAACGCAAGTTCGACGGGACGCCGGGCATCAAATGATGTGGGAAAGCATGATGGCTGCGGCGGTCCGGTCAGCCACCGCCCTGCCAGGCCTTCACCGCCTCCAGCGGCCAGACCAGCATCAGGATGTTCAATGCCAGACCGTCGCGGATAAGGTAGGTCGTCACCGCCTCGAAAACGATGATGATTGCAATGCTGGCCCAGACGGGAAGCCGGGCTGCAAGGAAGAAGCCGATCACCATCGCGGCGATGTCTGCGGCCGAATTGATGATGCTGTCGCCGTAGTAGTCCAGCGAGATGGTCGCCTCGCGATAGCGATTGATGATGAAATCGGTGTTCTCGAAGATCTCCCACGCACACTCGACGACGAGTGCCAGTGCCAGGCGGGTCACGATGCTGGCGCGTGGAAGAAGCCATGTGAAAAGGGCGTAGAACAGGATGCCGTGAATGATGTGGCTCGGCGTGTACCAGTCGGTCAGGTGCTGCGAGTTTTCCGAGGACACGACCACGCCGTGCCAGAGCTTCACATAGCCGCATTTGCAGATCCAGATTCGCCCCATCAGGTGCAGGATTACAGCTGTAACGGCGATGGCGGCGGCGGCGATGCCAAGGGACTTCACAAACGTGCGGTTCAAGCGGGAGATTCCTCAGGCGGGCTGACGTGACAGGCGACGCGTCAAGGCGAAGATGCCATAGTGGCGTGGGAGAATACAAGACCAGGGAGAGAGCATGAAACTTGCCACACTCAAGGATAGTACCCGCGACGGCAGGCTGGTGGTCGTGTCGAGGGATCTGACCCGCTGTTCCGAAGTCGGGCACATCGCCCGCACATTGCAGGCGGCGCTAGACGACTGGGCGCATGCCGGTCCGCGCCTGGCTCGCGTTGCGGAAGGCATCGAAACCGGCTCGCAGCCCACCATCCGCTTTCATGAACACGAAGCGGCCTCGCCTTTGCCGCGTGCGTATCAGTGGGCCGACGGCTCGGCCTATGTGAACCATGTGGAACTGGTGCGAAAGGCCCGTAACGCCGAAATGCCGGCGAGCTTCTGGACCGATCCGCTGATCTATCAGGGTGGCTCGGACAGCTTTCTCGGCCCGCGCGATCCGATCGTGGTGGCAGATGTAGCCTACGGCATCGACATGGAGGGGGAGATTGCGGTCGTCGTCGACGACGTGCCGATGGGCGCAAGCGTCGAGGAAGCGCGCGCTGCCATCCGGCTGGTGATGCTCGTCAACGATGTGTCGCTGCGCGGCCTGATCCCGGGAGAACTTGCGAAGGGTTTCGGTTTCTTCCAGTCCAAGCCGTCTTCTGCGTTTTCGCCGGTTGCCGTAACGCCGGACGAGCTGGGAGAGGCCTGGGATGGCGGCAGGCTGCACCTTCCGCTGCTCGTCTCGCTGAATGGCAAACTGTTCGGGCGCGCCAATGCCGGTATCGACATGACCTTCGATTTCGGCCAGCTCATCGCGCATGCGGCAAGGACCCGGCCGCTGGTGGCGGGCTCCGTGATCGGCTCGGGCACGGTGTCCAACAAGCTCGACGGTGGACCGGGCAAGCCCGTCTCGGAAGGGGGGGGCGGCTACTCCTGCATCGCCGAGATCCGAACCATCGAGACGATCGAGACCGGCGCGCCGAAAACCCCGTTCATGACCTTCGGCGACACGGTGCGCATCGAGATGAAAGACGGCGCGGGTCATTCGATCTTCGGTGCGATCGAGCAGACGGTGAAGCAATATAAACGCGACTGACGAAAAGGCGGGTCGTCCCGCATGACGGAGGACCCGCCCGCGTTGCGACACGAGAGACAACATGTCGAACGAAATCGTTCTCTACGACTATTGGCGTTCTTCGGCGAGCTATCGGGTCCGTATCGCCCTTAACAGCCTCGGGATCGCCTTCAAGACACTGCCCGTGAACCTTCTGGATGGTGAGCACAAGGCGGCTGCGCATCTTCGCCGCAATCCGCAAGGTCTGGTGCCCGCGCTGGAAATCGACGGTCTGATGATGACGCAATCGCTTGCGATCATCGAATACCTTGCCGAAACCCGCGGCGGATCGGGATTGCTGCCCGACGATGCTTCCGGCCGCCAGCGGGTTCGGGCGCTCGCCTACGCGGTTGCTATGGACATTCACCCGATCTGCAATCTGGGCGTGGTCGGCCACGTGATGGAATTGACGGCGGGCAACGAGGCGGCAAAAGGGGCTTGGATGAAGAAGTTCATCGGCGAGGGGCTGCTGGCCGTGGAGCGGATGCTGGACGATCCGCGAACCGGCGTTTTCTGCCATGGCAACAGTCCGACGATCGCCGACATGTGCCTCGTACCACAGGTCTATAACGCTGATCGCTGGGGTGTGGATCTTTCGGCGTTCGGCCGTGTCCGGCGCATCGTCGCTCTCTGCAATGAACAGTCTGCCTTCCGTGCAGCCCATCCCGATCGGACGAAATTGCAGTCCACATGAGGTGTGCCATTTTGCGGCGAATAGAAGCAGCGGCAGGCCCGTCATGCATGGGATGGGGCAGTGCGTCGAAACCTTGCAGCCACGGCATTTATGTCGTCGATGGCAAGGTGCGGCGCCGTCGTTATCCCCTCGCATATGGCATTCCATTGAGAAGCATCGTGGCACCGGAAACGCGGCGATCCAAAGCCCGCAAACGGCCGCCAACGCGTAATCTCGGATAGACGACCATGAGCGAACCAACACAAGCCTTTGTCCCGCGTCTAGCCGACGATCGCCTGCTGCCGCGCAACACGCTCCGTTCCCTGCCGATCGCGTTGTTGCGGGCGCGCGAGGCCGTGATGAGCCATTTTCGACCGATGCTTGCGGCGTACGATGTAACAGAGCAGCAGTGGCGGGTTATCCGCGTGCTGGCGGAGGCTGGGACGCTGGATGCTTCGGAGGTGGCCGAGAAGGCCTTCATTCTAGCGCCGAGCCTCACCCGGATGATCAAGTCGCTAGAGGAACGCGGATACATCACGCGCAGCAAGGACAAGGATGACGGCAGGCGGATTCTGCTGGAAGTCGCTCCCGCCGGCATGGCGCTTATCAACGAGGTCACGCCGAACACGCACGCAATCTACACCGAAATAGAGAAGCGGTACGGGAAGGAACGGGTAGAGCACCTGATCGACCTCCTGGAGGAGATGGCCATGCTGAAGGAGGCATCGCCATCCGATCGCGAGCATTGAACCCTGTCAGCTCAGGTTGAGTAAATCGCCCCCGCCATGACGACATGGCGGAGGCGATTTTTATCTGACTTGATGGCGAATGGCGCAAGGACCATTCGCGTAGCGGCTTCAGGCGATGTTGCCCATGCAGAGATACTTCATCTCCAGATAGTCGTCGGCGCCGTGCGTGGAGCCTTCGCGCCCCATGCCGGACTGCTTGACGCCGCCAAAGGGGGCAGCCTCCGAGGAAATCAGGCCAGTGTTGATGCCGACCATCCCGTATTCCAGCGCCTCGGCAACCTTCCACACCTTCTTCAGGTCTGCGGCATAGAAATAGGCCGCAAGGCCGAACTCCGTGTCGTTTGCCTGGGCGATGACGTCCTCGACCGTCTCGAAACGGAAGAGCGGCGCCACCGGACCGAAGGTTTCCTCGCGGGCGACCTTCATCGTCCTGTCCACGCCGGTCAGGATCGTGGGGCTAAAGAAGGTGCCTTTGCCGTCGACGCGCCTGCCGCCGGCAACGACCTTCGCGCCCTTGGATACCGCATCGGCGATGTGCGCCTCGACCTTGTCGATGGCAGCCTCCTCGATCAGCGGGCCGATCGCGACGCCGGCTTCGAAGCCGTTGCCCACGGATAGCTGATGCACTTTCGCGGCCAGTTTCTCCGCAAAGGTGTCGTAGATCTTCGACTGGACGTAGATGCGGTTCGCGCACACGCAGGTCTGGCCTGCGTTGCGGTACTTGGAAACGAGTGCTCCCTCGATCGCGGCGTCGACATCGGCGTCGTCGAAGACGATGAAAGGCGCGTTGCCGCCGAGTTCGAGGCTCACCTTCTTGATCTGGTCGGAGCACTGGCGCATCAGGATGCGTCCGACTTCGGTGGAGCCGGTAAACGAGATCTTGCGGACCTTCGGGTTGAAGCAGAGTTCCTTGCCGATCGCCGGGCCGTCGGTGCCGATGACGACGTTGAAGACGCCGGCCGGAACCCCTGCCTTCTCCGCAAGCACTGCGAGGGCGAGCGCCGACAGCGGCGTCTGTTCCGCCGGCTTTGAAACGACCGTACAGCCGACGGCGAGCGCCGGCGCCACCTTGCGGGCGATCATCGCGGAGGGGAAATTCCACGGGGTGATCGTTCCGACGACGCCTACTGGCTGCTTGATCACCAGCATGCGCTTGTCGGCGGACGGGGCGGGGATGGTTTCGCCATTGATGCGCTTGGCCTCCTCCGCATACCACTCGACGTAGGACGCGGCGTAGAGGATTTCGCCTCTCGCGTCCGCGAGCGGCTTGCCCATCTCAGCGGTCAGGATCGCTGCGAGTTCGTCGGCATTGGCGATCATGAGGTCGTGCAGCTTGCGCAGGATAGCGCTGCGCTCCTTGGCAGGCCGTGCGGCCCAGGGACCTTGCGCCTTGTAGGCGGCGTCGATTGCAGCAGCGGTCTCCTCCGCCCCCATCTCCGGCAGCGTGGCCAGCTTTTCGCCGGTCGCCGGATTGAGAACATCGAAGGTCGAAGTGCCGTTGCCGCCGACCCAGCTGCCGTTGACATAGCCGGAATCGCGCAGGAAATCCGTGGATTTCAGGTGCCTGGTAAGGGCGTCGTAGAAGGCCATTTCGTCATTCCTTCAGGTATCACGCAGGGTGCGCCCGGACGGTCTTGTCCGGGCGTGGTTGCTGTGGGCAGGTTGCAGGTTCGGCTTTGTGTCAGCCGCGGGCTTCGATGATCGCGGCTTCGAGGATATCGAGCGCTTCGGCGAACACCTCGTCCTGAACCGTGAGCGGTGCAAGGAAGCGGATGACGTTGCCATGGACGCCGCAGGTGAGCAGGATCAGGCCCTTCTCAAGAGCCTTGAGCCGCACCTTGTTGGCAAAATCGGCACTCGGCAGCTTGGTCGTCGCGTCGTTGAATTCGACGGCGTTCATGAAGCCGGGTCCGCGCACGTCGACGATTTCCGGAACCTTTTCGCGCAGCGATTCAAGGCGCTGCTTGAGGCGGTTGCCCAGGCTGGTTGCGCGGTTGCAGAGATCCTCGTCCTTGATCACGTCGAGTACGGCGTGAGCCGCGGCCACACCGAGCGGGTTACCGGCATAGGTGCCGCCCAGGCCGCCAGGGCCGGGTGCGTCCATGATTTCTGCACGGCCGGTCACAGCCGCAATCGGGAAGCCGCCGCCCAGCCCCTTGGCCATCGTCGTCAGGTCGGCCACCACACCATGGTGCTCCATGGCGAACAGCTTGCCCGTCCGGGCGAAGCCGGTCTGTACTTCGTCGGCGATCAACAGGATGCCGTGCTGGTCGCAGATCTCGCGGATCTGCTTCAGGAATGCCGTGGTTGCCGGGTAGAACCCGCCTTCGCCCTGCACGGGCTCGATGATGATCGCGGCGACGCGGTTCGGGTCCACATCGGCGGCAAACAGCTTCTTCAGCGAAGCGAGCGACTGTTCCGCCGTCTGGCCATGCAGCTCGACAGGGAAGGGGATATGGAAGACGTCGCCCGGCATCGCGCCGAAGCCGACCTTGTAGGGGACGACCTTGCCGGTCAGCGCCATGCCCATGAAGGTGCGGCCGTGGAAACCACCGCCGAAAGCGACGACAGCCTGGCGGCCGGTGGCGGCGCGGGCGATCTTCACCGCATTTTCAACAGCTTCCGCGCCCGTCGTCACGAAGATCGTCTTCTTGGCGAAATTGCCCGGGACGAGCTCGTTCAGGCGCTCGGCAAGCTCGACGTAGTTCTCGTAGGGAACGACCTGGTGGCAGGTGTGGGTAAAGCGGTCCAGCTGCTTCTTGACTGCTTCGATGACGCGCGGATGCCGGTGGCCGGTGTTGACCACCGCGATGCCCGCGGCGAAGTCGATGTAGCGGTTGCCTTCCTTGTCCCAGATCTCCGAATTCTCGGCCCGGTCGGCATAAATCTGCGTGGTCATGCCAACCCCGCGGGAGATGGCAGCGTTTTTGCGGTCTGTAAGGGAGGTCGCGGTCATGATGCAGATCCTGGAGCTAGAGAAAGGCTATATCTTGCATTTTTTCTGCAAGACTTTGTGGAATAGCTACATTTTTTCTGTAAGATTGCAACGGGTATTTTGGTGCTGAACGGCCCTTTCGGCAAAGGCGGGAAACGTCGTGCCACCCACCGCTTCGCAAGCTGCTATAACGCAGCAATTATACAGGAATTGGGGTTGATTGGCATGAACGAGCGGGACAACGTTCACTATAAGGTAGCGGAGGCGGCCCGCATGGCCGGCGTCTCCGCGTCCACGCTCCGCCTTTGGGAAAGCCAGGGACTCGTCGTGCCCGGACGTTCCGACACCGGCCACCGGCAATATAGTGCCGATGATGTGGCGCGACTGAAGAAGATCGCCTGGTACCGCACCGAGCGGGGCCTTAACCCCGCGGCCATACGCCAGGCGCTGGACAGCGAGGACGCCGGGGCAGAGGCGGGCGTCTCCGTTCCGTTCGTCGATGGCGATGCATCGCTTGGGGTCGGCCGCAAGTTCCGCGCCTTGCGCCATGCGGCCGGCAGGACGCTCGACCAGGTCGCAGGCGACATCGGCATTGCGACCTCCGTGCTTTCGACGTTCGAACGCACGTCTCAGGGCGTGACCTTCCGGGTGATGCACGATCTTGCGGAATACTATGGAACGACGGTCTCGAAACTGTCGGGCGAGGACGAGGCCGAGAGGCGCAGCCTCGTGCGCGCCGGCGAGTGGAAGTTCTGGCCGGAGACGTCACCGGGCGTGACTGTCCAGGTGCTGGCGGACGGGCGCAACATGATGGATTGCCATCGCTTCGTTCTGTCCGCCGGCGCCTCGAGCGACGGGGCTTACCGTCACGAGGGCGAGGAATTCATCCACGTGCTCTGTGGCCGCTTCGAAATGGTGCTGGACGGGGACGAGTTTCACGACCTCGGACCGGGGGACTCGCTCTATTTCGACAGTCGCCGCCATCACTCCTGGCGCAATCGCCACGACGGAGAGACGGTGCTCATCTGGATCAATACCCCGCCGACGTTCTGAGACCTGCACGGTTTGGCGCGATTGCAGACAGGGCGTTTCTTGCCAATGCGCTATTGAAGCGCCGGCGACGGCCGGGCGCATTGTTGGAAGGCGACAGTCGGCTGCTTGGGCGCGCGCTGCTGCGAGACCGGGCCGGGATCTGGCGCTTCCGGCGGGTTGCACTCGATTGTGACCCCCACGATGCCGTCCCAACCCTTCAGGATGATGTCCCTTGCTCGCCGCTGTTCCTCAACGGTCGGGAAAACGGGTTCGGCGCGACCGCCCTTTCCGTCGCTCTGGGGGCTCGGCAAGTCCTGCAGGAGGTTCGCCGGAACCTTGCGTTCCCGCAGCAGCGCTCCGAGCCGGATCGGGTGGCAGCGGCCGGCAAGCATGATCAGTTGCACCTCGTCTGAATAAAGATGTTCCATCCAGAGCCGTGCAGCATTTGGACGCCGCGCATATGCGCTGATGGCCTGCGCATAAACGCCGGCGACGATGCCCGTTCGCGGACGGACTACCGCGATGCGTGTCTTACCCGCAAGAGCATCGCGATCGCCGAGTGCCAGATGATCCCATCGGATCAGAACCGGTGTGCGGCCGTCAGAGAGGGTTTCGGCGTAGCCGATCATGGGTGCGAGATTGCCGCGCCGGTTCAGTTCGGCAAAAAACTCCAGTCCGCGCTGAGCAGCCTCCTCGATCCGCCCATTCGTTGCCGAGAGGCCCGCGGCCAGCACCGTCTGGATCGTCTGGTTCGAGCCTGGCGCGCCGGCGATCCCGATCGCATTCCTGAACTCCGGCGATGCGAGATCTGGCCAATCTACGGGAAGGCGGGCGACACGGTCGGCGTTCACTTCGAACACGAGGAGCCCATAGTAGTTGCCGTACCAATAGCCGTCAGGATCCTTTGCCGCCTCGGGAATAGAATCCCATGTCGATACCTTATACGGTTGCAGCAACCCCTCGCTTCTTGCCGCTTCCGCAAAGGAAAGACCCACGTCGATCACGTCCGGCCCGATGGGATCGTCATGGCCACGACTTGCCCGAATTGCCTCGAGCTCCGTCTCTGAGGAGGCTTCCGGTTGCAATTCGTCCACCGCCAGCCCGTACCGCGCCTTGAAGCCGTCGATGATGCGACCGTAATTGCACCAGTCTCGCGGCAGGGCGATCACCGAAAGACGGCCCTCCTTTTGGGCCGCCGCCACGAGTTCGTCCGGCGGAGCGGCCGCCGCAATGATGGTGGATGCAAGAAGCATCAATGCCGATGTTGCAAGAAAGCCCGTCGCTGCCAGCATTCGTCTCATCGTCGCCCCTCCATCCGCGGACAACGCATGAGAGATTTTACCACTTCGCAGGAGCGCAGGCCATCCTGGCGCTAGGCCGCGCGCGGTTTCGTGGCGATCGCACCCGCGCTCGGCAGCAGCAGCCGCATCGCGTTCAGCGTCACCAGCACGGTCGCACCGGTGTCGGCGAAGACGGCGATCCACAGACCGGTGATGCCGAAGATCGTGGTGACGAGGAAGACCGCCTTCAGGCCGAGGGCAATGGCGACGTTCTGGCGGATGTTCGCCATGGTCGCCCGGCCGAGCGCGATCGCGCGCGCGACATCCACGACACGGTTACCCATCAGCGCCACACCTGCGGTCTCGCGCGCCAGGCCGGTGCCGGAGCCCATTGCCATGCCGACGCTGGCTGCCGCCAGCGCCGCCGCATCGTTGATCCCGTCTCCGACCATCACCACGCCGCGCTTTTGCGACATCGCCTTCAAGGCGTCGACCTTGTCTGCCGGCAACAATCCGCCGCGCGCGTCGTCGATGGAAAGGGCACGGCCGATGGCGGCCGCCGTCGCCGGATTGTCGCCGGAGAGCATCGCGGTCTCGACGCCGAGTGCCCTGAGCGCCTCTATGCCCTGGCGGGCGTCGTCGCGCGGCTCGTCGCGCAGCGCGATGGCCCCGATGCCGACGCCGTCGGCGATGATCACAGCGATGGTGTTGCCGGCCTGCTGCATCGTCTTGATTCTGTCTGCAAGCGCAGGCCCGATCTTGCCCTCCTCGGCTGCGAAGCGCGGCGCGCCGATGAATATCGTACGCCCCTCCGCGAAGCCGGAAACGCCGCGTCCCGCCAGCGCCCTGACGCGCGACGCGATCACCGGCGCCAGGCCTTTCGCCTTCGCCTCTGCAACGATCGCTTCCGCCAGGGGATGGCTCGATCCCGCCTCGATGGCCGACGCGAGCGCCAGCAGTTCGGCCGCGCCGCCTTCGACGGCATGAACCTCGGTCACTGCCGGCCTGCCCTTGGTCAGGGTGCCCGTCTTGTCGAAGGCCACGACGTCAGCCTTGGCGATCGTTTCCAGAATGACGCCGCCCTTGACGAGAATGCCGCCACGGGCGGAGGAAGACAGCGCCGAGGCCACCGCCGCGGGAACGGAAATGACCAGCGCACACGGGCAGCCGATCAGGAGAAGGGCGAGGCCGCGATAGATCCAGGTGTCCCAGTCGCCGTCGATGAACAGCGGCGGAATGACGGCGACAAGCAACCCTAGGGCTGCGACCAGCGGCGTGTATATCCGCGAGAACGCGTCGATGAAGCGCTCGGCCGGCGCCTTGGCGTCCTGCGCCTCCTCGACGAGTTGGACGATGCGGGCGATCGTGTTGTCCGAGGCGGTCTTTTCTGCGCGGATCTTCAGCGCCGCATCGACGACGATGGAACCTGCGAAAACCTTCTCCTCCGGACCGCGCGAAACCGGAACGCTTTCCCCGGTAATGGCTGCTTCATCCAGATGCGCGCGCCCCTCGACGACGGTGCCGTCGGCAGCGACGTGGTCGCCGGGGCGGGCAAGCACGATCTGTCCGGGACGTATCTCGGAGGCGGGAATTTCGCGGACGACCCCGTCCTCCTCGATGAACGCCCGATCGGGAACGAGAGAGGCGAGCGCCTGGATGCCGGCACGGGCGCGCCCGGCCGCATAGGCTTCCAGAACTTCTCCGCTTGCGAAAAGGAAGACGACGACCGTCGCCTCGGCCGGCTCGCCGATCAGGACCGCACCGATTACGGCGATCGTCATCAGCATCTCGATGGTGAACGGCGCGCCCGCGCGTGCTGCTGCGAACGCACTGCGCGCGAACGGCAGCGCCAGCAGGATCGCCGCCGCGACGAACATCCAGTGCCCCATCTGCGGCGAGAAATGGCTTACGGTGAAGCAGACCGCCGTGGCAGCGCCGCCGATGATGGCATGCAGTCCCTTGAAGGTTCGCCACCACGCGACAGGCGCTGGTCGCCGCGCGGGCGCGTCTTCGGTGAGCAGTTCGGCGCCGTAGCCGAGGCTTTCCACACGGTCGAGCACGGCTGCAAGCGGCGTCTTCGTCTCGTCGAGCGCGACCGACATCATCTCCCGGGTAACCGAGACGCGGACGTCCGATACGCCTGCCATGCCGCTCACGGCGGTGCGGATGGTATTTGCGCAACTGGCGCAATCCATCCCGGAGACACGCAGGCGCCGGTAGCCGTCGATCGCCTCCGGGAGGGCTGCGTCGGCGAACGAGTCGCCATCGGAAGCGCAGCTTGCACCGTGCCCGTGTCCCGCGTGCTCGTCGTTGTGGCATGGGTCGCCAGTCTCTGCCGCCTCCGCATGGGCATGCCCACCGCAGCAGGCGTGGTCATGGCCCGCATTCGCGTCTTGGTCGCGCTTGTGCTCTTCCGCGGGGGAGGGCGTGGCGGAGGCTTGGGGACGGTGATCGTGCATTGCAAATCTCCTTGATTTGCACCACCTATAATTCCTGTAGTCACTAGAGCTTCAAGCGGAAAAATTCATGGAACACGTCTTTTCTATCGGCAAGCTCGCCGCAGCCAGCGGGTCGAAGGTCGAGACGATCCGCTACTACGAGGCGATCGGCCTTCTGCCCGAGCCGGAACGCAACACCGGCAACCAGCGCCGCTATTCCGCGCGCCACTATGACAGGCTCGTGTTTATACTGCACGCCCGCGACCTCGGACTTTCGATCGAGTCCATACGGCAGCTGATCGATCTCTCCTCGCATCCCGACATGCCTTGCCACGATGCCGACGAAATCGCGCGACGTCAGCTTGACGACGTCCGTCAGCGCATCGCCCGGCTGAAGCTGCTGGAGGCGGAACTCGAGCGGACGCTTTCGGATTGCAGTCACGGCACGATCGCCGAATGCAAGGTGATCGAGACGCTCGCCCAGTGCGGTGCCTGCGAACGCCACCATCGTCCGCCGCGTTGACGACGGCCTCAGCCCGTTTCGAGCGGCCTTGGTAATGCCGCGGTAAGCGTGTAGGCATAGGCGGATGAACGAGAAAAAGCGACCGATGCGGATGGGGAGGATGGCCGTGGGTGCTGCCGTGGTTGCCGGCCTCCATGTGGCCCCCCTTGCCTCGGAGGCGGCCGGCGCGGCTTCCGCGCCCGCCATGGCGCCGGCGCGCGACCCGAACATCGCCGTCCAGGAGGAATTCGATCTGGCACGGCAGAGTGGCACGGTAGAGGCCTTTGATCTTTTCATCCGGCGCCATCCGAAGCATCCGCTGGCGGCGGTGGCACGCGAGGAGCTTCGCAAGCTCGGTGGAAAATAGGGAAGGATCCGGCTGCGGCGCTGGCATCCCTTGGACGAGTAAGGCGATGGTCGACGATGCAACCTATGAACTGGCTCGATTTCACCAGGCGCAAGCGGGGACCTATTCGCAGGCGCTCGGCGAGTTGAAGCGCGGGCGGAAGGAAACCCACTGGATGTGGTTCATCTTTCCGCAGTTCGAAGGACTCGGACTGTCGGCGATGTCGCAACGCTATGCGATCCGATCCCGAGGCGAGGCGCGGGCCTATCTCGCCGACCCTATCCTCGGCGGCAGGCTCCGGGAATGCGTCGCCGCGCTTCTTGCCGTCCCCGACAAATCGGCGCATGCGATCATGGGTTCTCCCGATGACAGGAAGCTGCAGTCCTGTCTGACCTTGTTTGCAGCGATCGGCGATGATCCAGCGCTTTTCGAACAGGCGTTGTCGCACTTCTATGATGGAGTGACGGACCAGGAGACGCTGAAATTGCTGTCAAGGCATCCCTAGGCGAGCGCTCTGTGCCGCCACACAAGGCGCGCGAAAGACACTTCGCCCGCCCGACTGGACCGTGGCGGCCTGAGATGCGGGGCTGTGACTTTGCGGACGCAGCCTCCTCCAAGGCCCGTTCAGGCCCTGACTTTCCGACCGGGTCCACTAGATATCATGGGCGTCTCGCCTGCCGCGCGGCCTGCAGACGTGCGCAAAAATTGACCGAAAGGGAAAAATTTTTTGCATCTGCCGGTTTCGAGCGCAGTTTTCTGCGCTCCGTGCGACCGAAATTTCTGCGATCTAATGATCACCAGCCAATATCAGATACGGAGATCGACATGTCCTGGTTCAAGACCCTTGCCGCTGCTACCCTCCTACAGGCGGCCTTCCTGCTTCCGGCACATGCCGGCGAAAACCTCGCTGAGATCCAGTCCGCCGGCGTCCTCAAGATCGGCACGGAAGGCACCTACGCCCCGTTCACCTATCATGACAAGTCGGGCAAGCTCGTCGGCTTCGACGTCGAGATCGGCGAGGCGGTCGCCAACCGCCTGGGCGTCAAGGCCGAGTTCCTGGAGGGCAAGTGGGACGGGCTGATCGCCGGTCTCGACGCCAAGCGCTATGACGCGGTGATCAACCAGGTCGGCATCACCGATGCGCGCAAGCAGAAGTACGATTTCTCCGACCCCTATATCGCTTCGAAGGCCGTGCTCATTGTTCGCGCGGACGACGATAGCATCAAGGGCTTCGCCGATCTGAAGGGCAAGAAGTCCGCCCAGTCGCTGACCTCCAATTTCGGCAAGCTTGCGCAGGAAAACGGGGCCGAGCTCGTCGGTACCGACGGCTTCGACCAGTCCATCCAGCTGGTGCTGACAGGCCGCGCCGACGCGACGATCAACGACAGCCTCTCCTTCCTTGATTTCAAGAAGCAGAAGCCGGACGCAAACGTGAAGATCGTGGCCGAACAGACGGGCGCCGACTACTCCGGGATTATCGTGCGCAAGGGCGAGCCCGAACTGGTCGAGGCATTGAACAAGGCACTGGCCGAGATCAAGGCCGACGGCACCTATCAGAAGATTTCCGACAAGTATTTCGGCCAGGACGTCTCCAAGTAAGCCTCCCAGATCTCGATTGAACCCCGGAGCACGGATCGTGTTTCTGGGGCCCCTGCTTGTCGCCGAACCGCTGCCTCTCGAAAACGAGGTGACGGGGCCGGCGCTCCTCCTGTAGATTGCCCGCATTTCGCAGCTTTCGCGTCGGTTCACATGTCCGGCGCCTGTTTCCGAGGTCCGCCTTGCCGCACTGGCTTCAACTGATGCTCGAATCGCTCGGCCCGCTTCTGTGGGCCGGCCTCATTTTCACGGTTCCGCTGACGCTTCTTTCGTTCGCCTTTGGTCTGTCGCTCGGGCTGCTCGTTGCGATCGTTCGCCTGTTCGCGCCCGCACCGTTCGTGGCGATCGCCCGCTTCTACGTGTGGATCTTTCGCGGAACACCGTTGCTGGTGCAGTTGTTCGTGATTTTCTACGGACTACCGAGCATCGGCATACTGCTCGATGCGTTTCCAGCGGCCCTCATCGGCTTCACGCTCAACATCGGCGCCTATACGTCGGAGATCATTCGTGCGGTCATCGCCTCGGTGCCGCGCGGTCAGTGGGAGGCATCCTATTCGATCGGCATGACCTGGGGGCAGGCGATGCGCCGCACGATCCTGCCCCAGGCGGGCCGCACTGCGGTGCCGCCGCTTTCCAACACCTTCATATCGCTCGTAAAGGACACGTCGCTTGCAGCGGCAATCACCGTCCCGGAACTTTTCCAGACGGCGCAGCGCATCGTCGCCACCACCTACGAACCGCTGATCCTCTACATCCTCGCAGCGCTGGTCTACCTCGCCATGAGTTCTGTACTCTCCGCATTGCAGGTGCGGCTGGAGAAACGTTTTGCCCGCTACGGCGGCTTCCTGGAGGCACGCGCGTGATAGAGCTGGCGAACATCGAGAAGCGCTTCGGCGACAATGTCGTGCTGAAGGACGTCAGCGTCGACATGCCCGAAGGCACGGTAACCGCGCTCGTCGGGCCATCCGGCGGAGGAAAGAGCACGCTGCTGCGTTGCGTCAATCTGTTGGAGACGCCGACAAGCGGTTCGGTGCGTATCGGCGAGGAGGTGCTGACCTTTTCGCCAGGTACGCGGGTCGGCTGGGCCGACATCCAGCGCCTGCGTCGGCAGACGGGCATGGTGTTCCAGAATTTCCAGCTTTTCCCCCATCGTACCGCGGTGGAGAATGTGATGGAGGGGCTGGTGACCGTCCTGCGGTGGCCAGCGGAACGCGCGCGGGCGCGGGCGATGGAGCTGCTTGAAAAAGTCGGGATGGCGCACAAGGCAGACGCGTGGCCGGCGACCCTCTCCGGTGGACAGCAGCAGCGCGTGGCGATCGCTCGCGCGCTCGCGCCTTCGCCGCGTGTGCTCCTGTGCGACGAGCCGACCTCGGCGCTCGACCCTGAGCTGGCGGAAGAAGTGGTGGATGTTCTCGGTCGCCTCGCCCGCGAAGGCACGACGATGATGATGGCCACGCACGACCTGCGGCTTGCCTCCCGCGTCGCCGACAAGGTGGTGTTCCTCGATGGCGGCTCCATCGTGGAAAGCGGCCCGCCGGGCAAGATTTTCTCACAGCCGGAGCGCGAACGCACCAAGCGCTTCATCGCCTCTCTGAATGTCGCGGCCGATTATGTGATCTGAACCGGCTTCAGGGGTGCTGCCAATCGGCGAAAGAAAACGCTTCGTTTGCTTTCGTTGAGCGAGTCGGACATCGTGCCGCCATGCATTACGACACGCGCAATCTCGATCTCGCGGCCCTCTTTCTGCCCTGCTGCAGGGCGGTGGAGGCGCTGGCGCGGATGGACGAGCGCGTCCTGCGTTCCACGATCCGCCAGGGGTTTCTGCAGCGACAGGACTTTCAGGACGCCGCGGCCTCTCTTTGGGTCGATGGCGAACTGGTGCATGTGGAGGATCTCGTCCTGCACGATGCGCGCATGGATGTGCGCACGCCCACCCATGAACTGACGATCGCCCATTCGGTACTTCGCGTGCGGCGCCAGATTTTCGATCAGCCGCCGCCGTGGGCGCTGACGGCTGCGGGGCTAGCCCGCCTGCGCGGACGGGCTGAGGCAGAGCGGAGCAGCGCCATGGGGGTATCGGATCCGCCGACGCTGGATGGAGTTGTGGTCGCAAATGGCGACCGCGACGACGCAGCGGATGATGAGGCGGGCGCCGAGTTTGCCGAGATCGACGCGCTGCTGGCGCGCAGCAGCGCCGTGCTTGATGGGGTGATCGCACCTTCGGCGCGCACCGGACGTTCCGAGCGCGATCCGCTGGTCTACGATGCCGATTGGGATGAGGAGGAGCGACTGGCGGAATGGCGGACGGTGTTTGCACAAACGGCAGCTCTGCCTGCCGTTCTGCGCGCGGCGCTTCTGCTTGATGCCTGGAACAGGTTGCAGGTTCTTCAGCATATTCCGTGGCTTGGTCGCCAGCTTGTTGCTTCGTTCCTCAGAAGAGAGGCGAGTACCGGAGCCCATCTCGCCGCCGTCAATGCCGGCTTGCGCGCGGTCGCGCGCGAACGCCGTCACGCCCCGGATCGCCAGACGCGGTTGCTGGCGATCCTCGAAGGTTTCGAACTGGCATCCGAACTGGGGTTGAAAACGCATGATCGGCTGGTTCTGGCAAAGCTGCAGCTGGAGCGACGACTGGTCGGAAAACGCGCCAATTCGAAACTGCCCAGGCTTGTTGATCTCGTCATCGCGCGTCCGGTGGTATCCGCCGGCATCATCGCCAAGGAACTCGGGGTCACCCCGCAGGGCGCACTCGGCCTTGCCGCCGAGCTGCAGCTTCGCGAAATCACCGGCCGCGAACGCTTCCGCGCCTGGAGTATCCTCTGACCGGCGACGAAGCCCCATCACCGGTCCCGGAAGGGGATCGGCGCATAAATCTCGATGATCTGCAGGGGCGCGTCTCCAGGCGGTTGTTCGGCGAACACCCGGTCTGGGTCGATCGTGTCTTCGGCCTCCGGAGGGAAGAATGCGCGCCAGGCATCCGTACGCCATGCAGCGATATCCTTGTCCGCCACCGTTGGTTTTCCGGTACGCACGGTCAGGATGCGGCCGTAGAGCGGACCTTTTTCCGGAGGCACCGGCCCATTTTCCGGCTCGAAGGGTTCTAGTGTGATGTTGCCGCTGCCGTCCGCCCGGCCGTCCGGGGAATGATAGAGGCCGACGTAGGCTTCGTCGGTTCCGCCCGCGCCGTTGGCGATCCCGGCAGTGACCAGGAGCAGGTTGAACAGCCCTTGGTCCATATGGCCGGCAGCCCGCTCCTTTCCAAGTCCGTTCGTTGCGAGCCAGCCGCCTGCCGCAGCGAGCAGCAGCTTTGCTGTGTCTTGTGGATGGAGCCTTAGCGGCAGGTTGTCCACGGGCACCTTGCCAAGCCGGCCAAGCACCTCCATGTTGGGCAGGAATTGCGTCCAGCGCCCTTCGGTCGGCTCCGACAGCTGGAGTGCGCTGCTGACCCGGATGTCGCCCGAGGTCGTGCCCGTCTCTTCAACCTTCATGTCGAGCGTCAGCGGCTCGCCTGACGTGTCCTCGATGCCGCCGGGAGGCGGAGCGTTGAACCAACGGTCCTGCCATGCGAGGAACCAGTGCCCGCCGGTTTCGCGCAGCAGCAGCACGATGTCGAACCACGCATAGCGCGGACCGCCAGCATTTTCAGGGTCGATCGGGGACGACCGGCGAACGGCGATGACACGTGCGTCGAAGGCAGCCGCTTTCATCTCGAGCGTTCCGCCACCGAAATCGAGCGTCCATTTCCCGCCGGCGCGAACGCCCTTCACTGTAAGATCTCGTTTGCCGTCGCCGAGCGAGGCTTGCAACACGAGCCGGATGGTTGCCTTTTCGCCGCTCGCGGCGATGTCGTGCTGGGTCAGCGAAATCTGCGCAGCTGTAGAGTGGATCGGCAAAGCCTGCACGTCGTCCCAGTAGCTTTCGGTGGCCTCGGCGAGGGTGAGGCGTCGGAAGGCGATCTTGCCCATCCACCAGGCGCCGGGATCGGTATCCGCAAAGCCGGGCGCCCGGACGACGAAGGAACTGTTGAGGAAGAGGCCGGTTGCGGTTCCGGTGTCGAAGCCATGCCCTAGCGGACCTGCAACCGTAAGCGCCGCCACGCTCCTGAGTTCGTCAATCTTTGGGGAGACCGACGCCTTCGCATCTCGCCCCAGCCCGTGGGTTCGCACCAGCGGGTCGGGACCGAATTCGACAGCGCGCGCGGGTGCACCTTTGCCAGTCTCGGGATCGATCAGTTTCCCGCGGTAGGCGATCTCTGTGCCGGCAAGCAGCCATTCGGCGAGGCCCGCCTGTTCGTACCAGGCGCCGTCAGTGATCACGAGCACGCCGGATACCGGCGAAAGCTCGCCGCCACCGTGCGGTGCCCTCGTCAAGGGAAGGATCGCCTTGACGCCTGGCTTTGGTGGAGGGTTCGTTGCCGTGGCCGGCCGCAGCATCCGGTACCAGCCGGAGCTCCAGCTGGCGCCGGGATTTGCCCATAGGGCGCGGGGGCGTTCCAGTGTGACGCCGGCTCGCTCATAGGCCGCCGTGTAACGCGATGCGGCACGTGCCCGGAAGCGCAGATAGCGGGTCGGTTCCAAGCGCTGCGGCGAGTTCAGTGCGATTCGTGCAGCGCGAGGGTGCGCCGCGCCGTCCGTACCAACCGTCTCGGAAATCGGGGTCGCTACCGTGAGATCGCCAAGCGTTTCATCCAAGCGTTCGGCAAAGCCGGAGACATCCCATAGCAGGGGATAGAGTGACGGCGAGGGCGGTTCGCGTCGGTTCGCCGGATTGCTGTCGTTCGGGTCGGCGGGATCGCCGACGGGGAAATCGTTGAAGCCGACCGCCGGCTTGAACGGGAAGGGCGGCAGCGGCCGTCCGGTCCATCGCCAGGCCTGCGTGCCCACGGTGATCGATCCGACGGCATCCATCGCTGCGCTCTGCGTCCGGGTGAACTGAAGTCGGATATCGCCCTCATGTTCGTCTGCAGCCGCGAAGCCAGTCACGACACGGCCGGCGATGGCGGCGGCAAGCCCTGTCGGGGACGGCATCTCCTGGGACGCACCTTCGACGGCAAGGGCGTGCAGGCTGAACAGGCGATAGGCTTGGCCTTTCTCGTCCACCGGCAGTGCACTGTCGGGCAAGGGCGTGTCGGGCATGCTGCCGATGCAACTGTCGCGCACGACCCGGTCGAAACGGCGCTCGCCGCCGGGCACGACCGGATCGCTGAAGCGCTCCTTACGCACGGCTGCGAAGATCTGCACGATCACGATGTCTCCGGCCGCCAGCGTGACCGTGAGGCTGTCCTTGTCGAGCAGATCGTCAGTCCGCTCTCCGAGCCTGCAATTGAGCAGAACCGGCGTTCTGGTCGCGAATGGCGCGTCGATCTTCGTTCCCGGCCGCCATTGCCAAGCCCATGGCAGTATCAACGGTGCAAAGGTGCCGCCCGAGGCAACGCCGTTGCCGTCGCGCCGGACGCGTTCGACGCGGATGGCAAGGCCGTCCACTGCCGGATCCTGCAGGATGAGATCCTCGCGAATTTCGGCAATCCTCCTTTGCAGTTCGGCTGCGTCTTCCCCCCGAGCGGTTGCAAGCTGCTTTTCGCATTCATCGAGCTCCTGTGTCAGCGCTTGCTGCCGGTCACGCAGACCTCTTCGAAAGGTGCGAAATTCGTCGCGGTTCGGGTCGTCGTCTTTCAGCAGAGCCTCGTCCAGGGCGATCCATCGGTCGAAATCCTCAAGCGGCGTGACCGGAGGATCGATGCGCAACTGCAGACGGCCGCAACTGCCGTCGACCTTGCCGCGACGACCGTCAGCGAGGAGAACTGCCGTCTTCATCTTCAGCGGTCGGACGGTCGCAGCGGTGGAGGGTGGAAACCACGGCTCGACCAATTGCGACGCCACGAGGATTTCCTCTGCCAGCGGACGTGTGTCCCTGCCAGGCGCGAGCGGATGGTAGCTTTGCCCGTCGGGCAACGGATCGGCCGCCACGCGCAACGCACCAAAGCCGGTGCGACGCAGATAGGTGAAGCGGCGGACGATGTCGCCGTCGGCCCCAAACAAGTTGTCTGTCAGCTTCTCAGTCGCAAGCAGCGCGGGATGCTCCGTCTTTCTGATCGTCTCCGGCAGCGCGCCCTGATTGGAGATGCCGAACGGAGCGATCTCGTAGGTCGCGCCGTAGGCGAGGAACGGAATAAGGGTCGCCTTCGGCGGGTTGTCCTGCCTGGCCGGCTGAACGAGCCGTACGATCCGTGCGGCAGGTTCGTCGCCCTGTTGGTGTTCGATCCCGATGCTTTGCTGCATGTCGCCGAGGATGGGATGATTGTCGTAGACCACCGTCGCCTGCGGAGCGGGTCCCATGTATCCGACCGGCAGCGCCCCGAGCACGGTCCTGTCTGCTGTCTTGAATTCGACCGGACAGGGTCCGCTTCCAAGCGTCTGGTCCGGATCGATCTCCGCATAGGATGCCGTCAGGCAGCACCAGTTGCCCGGCGGCTGCGACCGGCGCATGAGGACGCCGTAGCCGGCGAGGTCATCGTTGAAATCCGCCTCGGTAGACTGGCTGACGACGAAGCGGTCGATCTGCAGGACCAGCGGATGGGCGTCGGGTACCAGGGGACCGCTCAGCAATGTCTCGCCGCCGTCGTCCATTTCGGGCTCGGCGAACCAAGAGCCGACCCGGCCGGCAACAGCAGCGTCGAGCGCGTCCTCAAGCGCATCCCGGACGCCGGCCGGCAAGGCTGCGATCCGTCCGTGCAGGTCTTCATAGCTGGCTTCCAGCCCGGCCGCTGTGCCCCCTGCCTCGCAGAGCGTGCCAAGCGCATAGGCACCGATCGCCTCGCGAATGCTGCCCTTTTCCGTCTCGCTTCCGCGCAGGAGATCGATATCGCGCGCGGTGCCCGGCGCAGACTTGTGCCAGATGCCGGCAGAACAGATCCAGGGCAAGTCTACGTTGGCGCGCCGCAGAACCGAGACCATGTCAAACTTCTGCTGCAGAAGGCGCGCGAAGGCTTCGGCCGCATCGACCAGCCAGCCCTGGAAGGTAGTGTCGGCTTCGGCCGCCTTGCGCCAGATGGCAAGCTGAATGGCGGCCGCATTGGCGGGGTCGACCGCGGCATCCACGATCTTCCGCAAGGGGGCCGCGTCGTAGGGTCCATTCAGGTCCGGCGCACCGGCGACCTGTTCGGCGATCGACAACACGAAGGCCTCGCCGTCGGCAGGCAGCTCCAGGGCGGGCGCGACAATGCCGGCGAGCAGCGCGATCCATTCCGAGAGCGCTGCGCCGGCACCGGTTCCGCCCATCCGAACCGCGTCGCGAAACGCCTTGTCGTCCTGTTCCAGCAGCGTGGCGAACCGCGCGGCACGCTCTGCATCAAGTTTTGCTCCGCGGACCAGCAGATTGACCTGCGCGATGATGGTCCGGTGAGCGGGCGAGCCATTCGGTCCTTTCAGCACCGAGCCGTCCGGCTTCGTGACGACGCCGGGCCCGACGATGTCGCGCAGGGCGGCAAGGGTGGCAAGTGTCAGGCGGCGGGCACCTTCACGTCTGTCGCGCGCAGCGATTGCGGCGTTCAGTGGTGACCCGGGCGCTGCGGCATCGTTCTCCAGCGCCAGCAGGAGGAGGCGCGGCAGGTCGAAGGCCTCGCTAGTGCGGGCGGGAAGCCGTGCCAGCCAGTCCTCGAAGCCGATGCCGGCGCGCGGGTCGTCGGCCGCCGCGTCGCTGTGCCTGCGTCGGACCCACAGGGTGTCGAGGTCGATGAAGCTCGCCGCACTTGCCGGAACCGATACCGGATCGATTGCCCGGCAGATCGCTTCGACGGCATAGGTGTTGAAGGGCGACTTGTACGGGATCGTCGCGATTGCAGACGCGCCCTTGCCCGACCATACCACCTGGGAGAAATCGGGTTGCAACACCGCTCCGGACAAGAGTGTGAGCCGGGGTGCTGTGACCATCAGGCATGTTTCGCCGGGGCTCGGTTTCCTGGCGGCTGTCAATCTCGCAAAGCGAACGAGGTTGAGGCCGCCGTGCGGTATCGGTGCCGGCAGGCAGGCGAGCCCAGCCATTAGCGCTTCGTAGCGGTAGTCACACGCGTCGTCGTGGGTCTCGTCGATCCGCCGCCTTGCATTGTCGTCTCCGAGACCGGCCAGTACGAACGGGTCGAGCAGGGTGAAGTTCGCCGTATGTTCGGCCGACACCAGATCGGCAAGCGCGGCGTGACGAAGCGCGGCGAGCGCTGCGTCCGTCAGATTGTAGTCCGGCGTGCCCGAGCCGCCCGAGGGAAGGGGGATATCCTGAAGAGTGAAGCGGCCTGGGTCGGCAACCGGCGGTGCCGTCGGATCTCCGGCGGGGATGGACGCCCACAGGGCTTCGAATTCGGCATCGCCGCCAATCCAGGGAAACAGCGGACCAGCCCCCTTTGCCAGCTGTTCGAGATAGCCGGAAAAGGCGGCGTCGCCGACCTCCGGCAGGGAAAGGCCGCTGACCTCGGAGAACAGGGGCTCGGCGGCCTTGCCGACATCCTCGCCCGGAACGGTGGCGCGAAGGGCAGCGCCTGTCAGGCGCATACCGACCACAGGCGCGTCCTTTGCGCTGGGGGCCCGCACGAGATCACAAAGAAGTACGAATTTCATCGCGTGGTCCTCATGCAAAGCTGTCGAGATAGTGTGGGCGTGAAGACGCTGCCGCAGCCATGCGGGATGATGACGGTTTCGCCAGACGATAGGTCACCGACTGGCGAACCTTGATTTCGCAGCACCAGCAGATACGGAAGCTGACCTCGATCGTCCCGCGTCCGACCATCGAGCCGTCGTCGCGGTAGACGAGTTCCAGCAGCAGCGAGAGGCCGACGTTGAAGCGTCCCAGGATGACGATGCCGCCGCGAAGGAGGAAGATCACGGCAAGGCAGAAGCTGTTGCCGTCACGTCCGTCACTCTCGAATTCTGCGTAGGCGCCGAACATCGCGTAGACGAAGCCGCGGCATGGCCCGAACGCGAAGTCGATGCCGAGACCGGCTGTCAGGCCGATCGATACA
Source organism: Pseudomonadota bacterium (assembly GCA_023404095.1). Lineage (GTDB taxonomy): Bacteria > Pseudomonadota > Alphaproteobacteria > Rhizobiales > Rhizobiaceae > Mycoplana. The sequence goes on from JAEYDD010000026.1 coordinate 193,679, forward strand.
GCGCTCGAGAGGCGGCCGGAGGCCGGGAAGTAGGTCGCGCGGGTCTCGAGCCAGCCGCCGCCGACCAAGAGCCAGACCCGCAAAGCGAAGGGCTCGGCCTTGCGTCCCATCGCCAGCGTCGTCGAAAGTGCAAAATCGCCGCGCTTTCCACCGGATCTCGCCGTGATAAGGGCGAACGAGCTCGAAAAGCGCAGGCCTGTTGCCGAGAAGGCGCCGAATGAGAGCGGCGGCATCGGCAGTTCGAGCCGCGCGGCAAGGCCGGCCGGAAAGCCTTCCTCCTCCAGCATTTCGAGGAAGAAGCCCGCGCCCGGTTCGCTGAAGGACTTGACCAGGTCCGACAGGAACTGGATCGAGCGGTCCAGTCGGATGCGGCTCGGGTCGATGTCGACGTCCAGCCCCTTGCCGTCTTCGAACGTGACGCGCGTACGCTCAAGCGTCACCAGCGGCCTGCCGCTGAAGGCGAGCTGCCAGTCGCCCACGATTTCTCCTCGCGTCGTCCGGCGCGTGATGCCGTCCAAACCGGCTGCGAGATCCGCAAGTGCCTCGAAGCGACCGCCGGCCATCGACAGTTCCAGTGGCCCTGCCTCGAAGATTTCGCAGCGATCCGGAAAGGGCGCTGCCGCTTCTGCCTTGGCCCACGCCGTCAGCGTCGCCTTGTCGAACCCGTGCGTCAGCTTGACCTTGTCGTTCAGGGACGCGGGCATCTTCAGGTTTTTGAAAAGGCCGTCCAGCTTCAGGCCGCCAAGATCGGGGAAGAGCTTGCCGAAATCGAACTGGTCCATGCCCTTGGGAACGAGACGATCGAGGATCTCGTCGGTGGGCACGCGGATACCGAGCGCCTTGAGATCGTCATCGAGGCGGTTCATCAGCGCGACGACCGGCGAAGTCCGGATGGCATCGCGGGTATCGTCGAAGAAATAGGCGATGCGCTCGCGGTTGAATTTCAGGTTCGGCAGGATGGGCGAGGTACCGGCTGCGCGCACCAGCGCCAACGTATCGCCGGGGTTCTGGAACGTCGGCGCCTGCGACAGCCGCTCATAGCCCGCTTCGAGAATACGGATCTGGTCGCTGATCGATGCCGGCACATGCTGGCGCAGGCCTACCGCTACCGCATCGGCGGCGTCGCCGAGCTTGTCTGCCGCTTCCGCGATGATGTCGTCGAGGTCGCCGGTACCGGCCTTCAGTGCCGCGATGCACTCGTCGACCGATCGGATCAGTTGATCCTCCAGAGAAGAGATCGCGCCCTGCGCGGTTTGCACCAGGGCGATGGTATCGTCGATCTCCTGTTCCACGATATCGACTGAGGCCCCGAGCTCGTCGAGCAGGTCGCCCGTCGCCGCCCTGAGGGCATCCTTCGCGGCCGCCGCCCGGCCCACCAGGCCCACAGCGAAGGAGCGAAGCGCGCCAAGTGCCCTCCTCAATACCGTCAGCTTTTCTTCGATGGGCGAGCCGACCGCAGCGCAGACGGCGTAGATAGTGTCGATCTCGTCTGTAAGGTGCTGGTCGAGATCGCGACCGAAGGCGGCGATTGCATCGTCGCCATCGGTGGCCATTTTTCGCCCCTGCGCGACCAAGCCCGAGAGATCGAGACATGCGCCATCAAGCGATGCGACCGCTTTGTCGATCGCCTCTCGCACAGCCGTTTGAATGGCCGCGAGCTCGAATGCGGCGTTCTGAGCCGTCTTGAGCGCTTGTCGGTGAAGCGATAGGAGCGTGTCTCGCAAGTCGTTCAGGAATTCGTCGAGTGTCTGCTTCCCGCCGGCGAAAAGCTGCATGGTCTTGATCGAGCGGGGCAGTTGCCTGCGCGCTGTCACGGCGATGGTGTCCAATTTGGCGAGCAGCAATCGGTGGAAGGCGTCATACGAGGCGACAAGCCTCCTCGCCTCCTCCGGCTTAGCCGCCTCCAGTTCATCGCGAAGCTTTGCAGCCGCCGTCTCAAGCGCATTCCGCGCGGCGTTCATGTCGCCCGCAAAGCCGGCGATCGCCCGGTCAAGCCGGGACAGCGCCTCGCCGACCTTGCCGGGGCCCCTGGCGATGGCGGTTCTGACGGGCGTCAATCCCTCCTCGATCCGCCGCGCCAGGACTTCCGCCGTCAATGGTGTGATGCCGTCGGCGAGCTTGTCGAAGCCGTCGATCAGCGCTTCGCTCGCCTTCAGCAATTGGTCGGCGCGCGCAACGAGGGCTGTTTCCACGCCGGACCAAAGCCGCGCTTCGGCCGTATCAACGTTGTCTGTCCAATGCGATTTCGCATCCGCAAACGCATCCCTTGCCCGCTGCGCGGCTGCTCCGATGGCCTGGCGTGCATTTGCGGCCTCCTTGTGGATGACGGCTTTGATGACCGCTAGGCGATCGATCTCGGAATCCAGCGCCCGCCTGATTTCTGCCTCGCCGGGACGGCGAAGACCGAGCCGTGCCAGATTGGCTAGCGCGGCCTGCGCTTGTCCGAGGCCGTCATCGAGCACGCGTTCGAGCCGGCGCGCATCGGTGAGGATGCGATCGAGCTCCTGCCGGGCCGCCAGCGCCTTGCCCGGCCGGCCGCCGTCCTGCCCGCTCGCAGACGAGCGCATCATCGTCACGTTTTCGAGCACCGCGCCGACCTGGTCGGCTGCGCTGCGACCGTCCATCAGATTGACGGCCGTGCCGGAGGTATCGAGGTCGAAGGTGCAGGGATTGAAAAGGGGATCGCGCATCATGTCGTCGGGTGCAGGCGCATCCGGATCGGCAGCGTCGATGACAGGCTTGCCGACGGGCAAAGGTGGCGGTGCATTGACGAAATCAATACCCGCGCATGAGGCCCAGAGATTGGGATCGTCGCCTTCCTTGCTGGTTGTGGTGAAAAAGACGAGCTGGCTCGGGTCACTCAGTCGGGCGGGCGTGGAGGCTGCAGCGCCCATATGCGCGGCGGCGATCTGAAGGCGGATATCGGGTTTGGGATAGACGTCCGGATCGGCGTCGGGCTGCCAGAGGGGGACGATCCAGCCGCCGTCGACGTCGCGCCCCCAGCGGCCATCGACGGGGATGCGGCGGGAGCGGAACAGGCACGCCTCGACGAAGCCGCGGGAACGCGGGGCGGCGCCGCTTTCCGGATAGGTACGGTCGGACTGGATGATATCGATATATTCGGCCGCCTTGCGGACGATCGGCCGGCCGAAATGCTGTCCGGCCTGCTGGCGAGCGAACTGGTCATGCGGCAGCACCGTTCGCTCATAGACGATGACGTGTTTGGCGATGTTCCAGAAGACGCCGATGCGGCCGATCCGCTCGACGCTGTAGGTTTCCGTCCGGCCGAAATTCGTGTCGGCAACGATGCGTGTCTTGTCGTCTGCGAAGAAGGCCCTGACGAAGCCCGATCCGCCGAGGGCGGAGAATTCGGGCTGAACGATCTGGCCACGCGTGCTGCGCGGTTGCTTCACGACCTCTTCGAAGATGTTCCTCGATTCGAAGCCGCGTGTCGCGCCGCCCCTTAAGCCGGCCGAGGTGCTGTCCGGGTTCCACGGTTCCCGGTCCAGCTCGGCATCGTCGCGAAGTTCGAAGGCGACCTTCTCCTCGACCGACAACGGCCCATCGCTGCCCTCCCGATAGGCCTCGAATGCGGCGAGCCGCGTGCCGTAGAGCTTGGCGAGAGACGCGCAGAGGTCCCGGAAACGATCATAGAGTTCCGCCTCGACGAGCGGCTGCAGGGAGGACGATGTGCTGCTGCTTGCCGTAGCCAGCCTCCGCCGGATGCCGGCTGGGCGGGCAGGCAGCGGATCCCGGATCGCCCCGATACGGGCACCCTGCTCGGCGAGCCGCAATCCCGCGGTCGTCATCCGGCCCGCAAGCCCGTATACAAACTCCATCCGCGCCGTTCGCAGTCCGGCCCCGGGTGCTCGCTCGCCGGCAAAGCCCAGCACGCGGCGGACGTTCCACGGCGCCTCCGCATACCGCTGGCGATAGTAGGAGGACGACAGCGCCAGCCGCGCGAGGGTGCCGAGCCTGTAGTCGAGTGTCGCTTCCGACCCCGAAGGAGAGATGGAGGGCCAGGGCCCACCCTTTTCGAAGGCTTCGCCTGTCGCCTGCGGCGGAAAATAAAGGTCGAAGCCGTCGGTTACGCCGGCGACTTCCCACCTGGCCCCGCCGTTCTCGGACAGTTCCCAGTTAGCGATCTCGCCGTCGTTTTCCTGGGCATCGGTTGCCGACGGCACAAAGGTCGGCACGTCCACCATCGTTACGGTGAAGGGCCCGGGATCGACGACGATCGTTCGCTTCTTCGTCCTTTGCGGCGCCGGGGATTTGTCTGAAGCAAGCGGTTGCCGGTGCAGCGTCAGGGCGAGATGGCGATTGCGGTTCCTGGCGGTTGTTTCGTCACCACGCACAAAGAACGGTGTCTCTCCGCTGCTGCCGTTCAAAGGCGCATCGACGATGACAATCGGCGTCTCGCGCGAAAGATTGCGGCTGATCCGCCGCTCCCGATTAGCTTGCATGCCATCGCCGGCCTCGGGCCGCGCGAGGTCCTGGAGCACTGCGTCAAAGGCGCGCGCCGCACCGGGAACGGGATCTTGGGCGCCTGGCCTTGCGTCTCGCAGATCAAACTTTTCGATGCGCAGTCGAAGGCGCGGTACCGCTTCGCCGGCACGCGGTAGGCGGGCGCGCCCGCTTTTCTTTTTTGGGTCGACCTCCTTCGTGCCAAAATGCTCGCGACCGGGCGCCGCCGGATCGAACGTGACGGCGATGCGGATGTCTATGCGCCCCGTAGCGGCATGCATCGCTGCGGGTACGTCGAGATCCAGCGCCCCGATGCGCAGCGGGCCGCCGGCGCCGGCGCCGCTCCCCTCGGCCTCGATCCTCACATTGATTTCTGGCGCCTTCGCGCGATCGGCCGGCGCATCGAACCACTCGAAAGTTTCCTCCAGGCTGGTTCGTTCGACCGTCACCTTCACTGCACGCGTCACCGGCTTGCCTGCATGGGTGAGAAGTCCGGGAAACACGGCGTCGGCGAGGAAGGTGGCGCTGTCGCCGACCGGCCGGATGGCGGCAAGGCACAGTTCTTCGGGATCGGTGTTGCCGCTCATGTCCGGCAGCACGGCATCGTACAGCGCCTCGAAATCGCCGCTTGCCTGCTTCGCAGGCCTGACATTGTGCAGTTCCGGAACGAAGGATATGTCGGAGGCGTCGTTGATGGTGCGCAGAGCCCTGAGATAGGGGCGTATGATCCGCTCGTTCCAGATCGTGGCGAATGGCTGCGGCGGCAACGGGCCTGCGCGCAGATAGAACGAGGCCGGCTGTGGTGCGGCAATTTCCGCCGGGGAAAACGCATCGGGGATCAGTTCGACTTCGATACGCTTGGCGATGTCGATCGAAGTATCGAGGGCCGGATCTCGCTCGTCGAGAACGATCGTCGCCCTGCCGGGGGTGCCGGAGTTTGCCGGCGCGATCTGTACGCGCGTGCTGAACGTGACGAAGTCATGCGACTTCGAAGTGCGGCTACGGCGGCGAATGCCCACGGGCCGGATCTTGACTGTGCGCGGGTTCGGGAAACCCGGCTTCGGGTCGATCGGGGTGATGTCCTGTATAATAACGCTGTGGGTCTCTTGAAACAGCCGGGCAGGCAGCGGGAATGCTTGAGCGCTCAGTTCGGGCGGCGCATCCGTACCGAATATCCTTCGGTCCAGAGGTTCGGGTGCCTCTGCCATCGCAGCGATTGAGTAATACTCGGGTATTGCATTTACCAACCCAGGTGCGTTTTTGACGTGCGCGGCCCCATAGGTCAGGCGTACGTCGAGCGATCCATCGCTCGCGAATATTTTGGCGGGGATGTTGATAACGCATCCGAGAATGAAACGGGCCTTGTTGGCGGGGTGACGGACCAGCGGGTAGGGAAGGGTGACGGACAGTTCAAGATTGCCGTTTTTGTCCATGTAGAATTTACCGGACGCCACCCGAAGGCTCAGCCGCAGCTTTGCCTCCTCCCCATCGAAGAGTTCGATGTGATCGAACGGGGTTTTGTCGATAGCAGGTCGCAGTACTAGTTTCTTGCCGCTCTGGCTGATTTCCAGCACGAGCGTCCTCTCGCCCGCTGCGATCTGGTAAAGTCTCAAAGCGAGCCGTTTCAAGGCGACCTCCCTGATCAAGCGAAGTGGAAACAGACTTCACGCGCGCAACTGCGCGTTATCGGCATGGGATCGGGTATGCAGGTCGGCAGATGGCGACGGCAGCGCGCGCATCGACGGCGAGATACAATTATAGATATATAAAGTAGAATAAAGCAAGCATATGTTGTATTCCGCCAATCCCTGCCAGTTACAGAATTTCCACTTCTGACCGCTCCGACGGGCTCGACCGTGCGCGAGAGAGTGATAGGATCGCGCCGCAGACGCATCGCAGGCATTAGGAAGGGACGGACATGGCAACCGAGAAGGTGGCTCTGATCACGGCAGGTGGGAGCGGCATGGGAGCTGCAGCTGCGGGACGGCTCGCAGCGGACGGCTATCGTGTGGCCATCCTGTCGTCTTCCGGCAAGGGCGAGTCCCTCGCAAAGGAACTGGGAGGGATCGGTGTGACCGGTTCGAACCAGTCGAACGATGACCTGAAACAGCTCGTGGACCTAGCCATGCAGAACTGGGGCCGTATCGACGTGCTCGTCAACAGTGCCGGTCACGGGCCGCGCGCGCCGATCATCGAGATCACGGACGAGGACTGGCACAAGGGGCTGGACGTATACCTGATGAACGTCGTTCGCTCGGCGCGCTTGGTCACGCCGATCATGCAGGCGCAGCAATCCGGCGCGATTGTCAATATCTCCACGGCCTGGGCCTTCGAGCCGACGGCGATGTTTCCGACCTCGGCGGTCTTCCGGGCCGGGCTCGCTGCCTACACCAAGCTTTTTGCCGACACCTATGCCGCTGACAACATTCGCATGAACAACGTGTTGCCCGGCTGGATCGACAGCCTGCCGGCGACGGAGGAGCGGCGCGCCGGCGTGCCGATGCAGCGTTACGGCACGAGTGCCGAGATCGCCGCCACGGTGGCCTTCCTTGCATCCGAAGGGGCAGGCTACATCACCGGTCAGAACATCCGCGTCGATGGCGGGCTGATGCGCTCCATCTGAGCGCAACCGGCCGCGAACTCATGTCCTTGGAGAACGGTGTGAAACCACGCGCCCTGAGCGGCATTCTGGCCGGTGTCGTGTTGCTCTCGCCCATGCTTGCGCATGCGGATTGGGAGCCCGTCGAACAGGTGAAGACCTATGCCATCAGCGGCACGACCGGGCTGGAACTGTATCGATCGATCGGCGAGCACGGGCCGAAGGTCGGCGTCGGTCGCGCCATCGCCTTTACAGATTTCAAGCTTACGTGGTCGCGAAAGTACGAGCCGCGGGACGGGGGCTGCGTGCTGTCGTCTGCGCGGCCGAAGCTGATCATCACCTACATGCTGCCGAAGCCCTCAACCCGGCCCAAGGGCGCGCTCGGCGAACGTTGGGATACCTTTCTCGCCGGCGTGCGGGCGCATGAGATGATTCATGGCGACATCATCGAGGACATGGTCAGGCAGATCGAGGCCTATTCGGTGGGGCTGACGGTGGCCGACGACCCCGATTGCCGCAAGATCCGGAAGGTCCTGACGCAGAGGCTCGGCGAACTCTCGCAGGCGCAAAGGCAGCGCAGCCGCGATTTCGACCGCACGGAACTGAGCAACGGCGGCAACATCCACCAGCTCATCCTCGATCTTGTGGACGATGGCTGACGTAGCCGTGCGGTCCCAAAATCGATTCCGCGTTTCTGGAGCCTTGCTCTATCATTCCCGCGGTGACTGAACGTCCAGTGCATGCAGATCGGGGTCGGGGGGCAACGTGATGGCAGGCAGCGCAGCGGAAACCAACGATATCCAGGACTACCTCGCCTACCGGGGCGGCCCATTCTTCGAGCTGCAAAGGCGAATGGGCCTGTTGCGGAAAGATGCGCTGAACGCCCGCAGACGCGCGCTTTTCTACATCGCCCTTGCGTGGTTTGTACCCCTGCTGCTTGCCCTTCCGGAAAGCCTGCGCCTTCGCCCGTTCGGCACGAGCTATCTGACCGACGTCGGCCTGTGGGGGCGCTTCGTGCTGGCAATCGGCATGGTCGTTCTTGCAGAAGAGCAAGTGGAGGAACGGCTGCGGGTCAAGCTGCGGCACTTCACGGCAGCGCCTCTGGTCGCACCGCGTGCAATGCCTGCCGTCGCGACCGCGGTCAACCGGGCGCTTCGACTGCGCAATTCGCGTATCGCCGAGGCCATCTGTCTTGCCATTGGCTTCTGCTTCGCGTTTTGGGCGATCCGCCATCACTTGAACTCCGAGGGCTATACCTGGGCTTCCTTCAGCGACGAGAGCGGGAGACATATCACAATTGCCGGCTGGTGGGCGCTGCTCGTCAGCCTGCCGCTGTTCTGGTTCCTCGTTCTGCGCGGCTTCTGGCGCCATTTCGTGTGGTCGCGCCTGCTGCGCGAGATCGCGCGGCTGGACCTTCGCCTTGTCGCGAGCCATCCGGACGGCAAGGGAGGCCTTGCCTTCCTTGCCGACTATCCCAACGCGTACATGACGTTCATGTTCGGGCTGAGCTGCGCCGTCGCGTCGAGCTTTGCCCAGCATATCGTTGCCGAGGCGATTTCGGCCAAGACGCTGACAACCATCATGGGCGTGTGGCTTGCCGTCGTGCTCGGCCTATTCGCCTATCCGCTTTCGGCCTTTTCAAGGCCGCTCCGGCGCCTTCGCGAGACGACCTTGCTTGCGGCAGCGGCGCAGGCGACACAGCGACAGCGACAGGAGGAGCGCAAGATCCTGTCGCGAAACATGGTCGCGGACGATGCAGGGGAACCGCCGCCCGATCAGGAGGTGCCGGATCCCGGCAAGCTCTATGAGGCCGCCAAGAAGATGAAGGGGGGACTGTTTTCGCGTGGCGCAGTTCTGCCCCTGTCGGCCATGGCGCTCCTGCCGTTCGCCGTCGTCGGACTGTCCCAGCTGCCCTTCGACGACGTTCTCTCGCTGGTTAAGAAACTGCTCCTTCTCTGATCTTCGGTCGAATGGACGCAGCATTGAGGGTCGGGTTGCGGATTCCATGCGCGCCAATTCCTTTGCTGACCGAGTAATTGCTATAAGTAATTGATAAATAGATGTTTTAATTCTCTGCACCGCGCTGCACGAGGCGCAGCGGACATCCAAATCGGCTCCCTCGGAAAGGGGCTGTTAACCTTTATTTTCTATTCCCAAGGCAGGGGTTTTCACGGCTTCCCGCCAGTTCCAGCGTTGCAGGTTTCCATGCGTCTTTCCCGAACGATTTCGCCTATCGCCCATGACCAAGTCGCAAGCGGCGACACCGAAGGCCCGCAGCAGCGGCCGACACCGCACGTCACGCTTCCGGGCATGACGGTCACCGGCGAGGTCAAAGCAGACGCGGCGCTGCCGGCCTGGCAAAGCGCGTTCATTCTCGGACCCAACGTTCGCTTCACGCGAACGCCCGAAAGCGCCTATTCGCGCAAACAGGCCGAGGCCGTTTCGCCGAAGCAGGAAGAGGCAAACCAGATTGTCGAGGTCCAGGTGCAACCCGAAAAGCCCGTCATTCAAGAGGCGCCTGCAGTGCCTGTCTCCACTGCGATTGCCGTTGAGGCGCGCGCGGACATAGACGGCGACGCGATGCGCAGAATCGAAGGCGCGGGCGCGCCGGGGGTGCCGGCGGCAACGGGGCGCACGGCTGCTGCAAGGTCCGTCCCCCCCGAAGGAGGCAGTGACGACAATGCCGGCGCGCTGGCGCTCTATCTGCGGCTGAAGCGGGAAATGGCGCAGGCCAGCCAGGAGCAAGTGCGCGTCGCCGTTCCGGAAAAGGCACAGATCCCGACCCAGACTGCGGGAGACGCCGGCGCAGCTCCCGCACCGGTCGCGGCAGCAGCCAGTGCACATCATGCCTTCGGACTGCACATCTCCGACCATGCGCTCTTCGAAACGATGAGCCTAGATGTCGATCTGTCGCCGCTTGCTGCGGCCGAACGCATCACCCTCCCCACGTTCCGCGCTGCCGCGAACACCACGCCGTCCCTTTACCGCGAGGTCAGCATTCGCGGGCGAAACGGGAATCTTGTCGCCGCAGCGGATGCTGGGATCCAGGTCGCGGAGAAGGCGGAGCACAACACGCCGTCGGTGCCGAGCGTTGGCGACACCGTCAATTCCGGGCCGATCGCACGCCCTGAAGCCGTCGCTGCAGCCAAGAGCATCGCACAGGCAGCGATCGTTGACACGCGGACGCAGTCGGTGGCCCAGCAGCAGTCTGCTGCCGTCGCGACGGAAGATGGAGTTGAGACCCTGCCCGGATATACGCCGCTTTCGGCGCTGCCATCGCTTGCCGCATTCCGGCTGGGCACGGTCTGGCCGTCGTCGGTCAGCACGATCTCGATCGGCGAACACGCCCCGGTGTTGGATGTCCAGCCGGCAGAAGCCGAGGCAGTCGCGGACGTGCCGGCGGCAGTGCCGGCCGAGCCGACTGTCCCAGCCGTTTTCGAAGTCGCGCCGAAGCCGGTTTCCACCACTTCGCGATCGCTGGCACGGTCTGGGCTGTTCGCCGCTGTCGACAGCAATCCCGACTATGAATTTCCGCCAGTGGACCTGTTGCAGCAGCCCACCGGCGAGCAGGCACACACGATGACGCAGGAGGCGCTCGAGCAAAGCGCCGGCCTTCTGGAAAGCATTCTCGAGGATTTCGGCGTCAAGGGCGAGATCATCGACGTGCGGCCCGGCCCGGTCGTCACGCTCTATGAATTCGAACCGGCGCCGGGCGTGAAATCCTCGCGTGTGATCGGACTCGCCGACGACATCGCGCGCTCCATGTCGGCGCTGTCGGCGCGCGTGGCCGTCGTTCCCGGCCGGAATGTGATCGGCATCGAACTGCCAAATGCGGTTCGCGAGACCGTCTATTTCCGTGAGCTCATCGAGTGCGAGAGCTACTGGGAGACGAAGTTCAAGCTCGCCGTCTGCCTCGGCAAGACCATCGGCGGCGAGCCGGTGATCGCCGAACTCGCCAAGATGCCGCACCTTCTGGTTGCCGGCACCACCGGTTCGGGCAAGTCGGTCGCGATCAACACCATGATCCTGTCGTTGCTGTACCGGCTGAAGCCGGAGGAGTGCCGGCTGATCATGGTCGATCCGAAGATGCTGGAGCTTTCCGTCTATGACGGCATCCCGCACCTTTTGACGCCCGTCGTGACGGACCCGAAGAAGGCCGTCATGGCGCTGAAATGGGCCGTGCGCGAGATGGAGGACCGCTATCGCAAAATGTCCCGTCTCGGCGTGCGCAACATCGACGGCTTCAACGCCCGGGCGGCTGCTGCCCGCGCCAAGGGCGAGACCGTGATGTGCGACGTGCAGAAGGGCTTCGACCGCTCGACCGGCGAGCCGCTCTACGAGCAGGAGGAGATGGATCTCACCCCGATGCCCTACATCGTCGTCATCGTCGACGAAATGGCTGACCTGATGATGGTGGCGGGCAAGGAGATCGAAGGGGCGATCCAGCGTCTGGCGCAGATGGCACGCGCCGCCGGCATCCACCTGATCATGGCGACGCAGCGTCCCTCGGTCGACGTCATCACAGGCACGATCAAGGCGAACTTCCCGACCCGTATCTCCTTCCAGGTCACGTCGAAGATCGACAGCCGCACCATCCTCGGCGAGCAGGGTGCCGAGCATCTGCTCGGGCAGGGCGACATGCTGCACATGATCGGCGGCGGCCGCATCGCCCGCGTGCATGGTCCGTTTGTCTCGGATTCGGAGGTCGAGGCCGTCGTGGCGCACCTGAAGACCCAGGGGCGGCCGGAATACCTCGGCACCGTTACGGAAGATGCCGAGGAGGAAGATGCGGCCGAGCCGGAAGACACCGCCGTGTTCGACAAGACGGCCATGGCCGAGGACGATGGCAACGATCTCTATGAAAAGGCGATCAAGGTTGTCCAGCGCGACCGCAAATGCTCGACCTCCTACATCCAGCGGCGGCTTTCGATCGGCTACAACCGCGCCGCCTCGCTTGTGGAGCGCATGGAGCGCGACGGCCTGGTCGGCCCTGCCAACCACGTAGGCAAGCGCGAGATCCTGAGTGGCGGCAGCCGTGACAGCGCCGCGCCGATGGAAATGGCGGACGATGAAGACTGAGGCCCCGCGTGAGCGGCGCCGGCTGCGAATTGCCGACGGGGAAGGCGTGCCATTGGCGATGAATCGCGTCCTGGCCGCGGCGCGGGGATATTCTCCCGGCGCCGCTCTCGTCGATGACGAGCGCTGTGAGGCAAACCCGCTTTACGTGCTGTTCGCCTCGAGGATGCCCTTGGTCAGGCTGCCGGTCGCGGGATAGAGCGGGATGAGGCAGGCCTGCAGGGCGTGGTAGATGTCGTCCTTGCCGGCAAACAGCGTGTAGCTCGGCGCGAGGTCTTCGGTGAGTTCGGCGTGCCAGCCGCCGCGATCGCCATCGATGAAGTGGCGGGAGAGGCCGTCCCAGATCTTGCGATACCATGTTTCGTGGAAGTCGCTTGGCAGGTGTTCGCACAGGAAGGATGCTGCGCCGACGCCCTCGGCCATCGGCCACCAGAGCTTCTCGCGCTTTGCCGGCTCGTCGTTCCAGTCGAGCGTGTAGAAGAAGCCGCCCTTGTCCTTGTCCCATCCAAGTGCGATCGCCTGGGCGAACAGCGCCTTTGCGGCCTCCGGCATCCACTCGTGCTTCTTGCCGCCGAGCGCCCAGAGCTGCAGGATCAGGCGTGCCCATTCCAGCCAGTGGCCCGGCGTGGTGCCGGAGGGGCGGAACATCTCGTTGCCCTTGTAGTCCTTGTCCAGCGTCCAGCTCTCGTCGAAATGCTCGGGCACCCGAAAGCCGTTCTCGCCCGCACGCCGCCGGATGAGGAGATCAGCGATGCGCTCGGCCTTCCTGAGGTAGCCTGAATCGCCGGTGGCCTCGAAGGCGGCCATCAGCGCTTCCGTCAGGTGCATGTTGGAGTTCTGGCCGCGATAGCCCGGCACGGGCGACCAGTCGGCGCCGAATTCCTCGGCGATCGCTCCGTGCTGTTCCTCCCAGAACCGGGAATTCAGGATCTCGGTGATATCCGCGATCATTCGATCGGCGTCGGGATGTCCAGCGACCTTGGCGCTGGAGGCGGCAAGCAGCACGAAGGCGTGGCCATAACCCTGCTTCGTCGCGTCGAGCAGGCCTGAATTGTCGAGCGACCAGTGATAACCGCCGCGCTCGGCATCCCGGTGCTTCTCCCACAGATACTTCATGCCGTGGTCGACGATGTCGTCCGAACCGGGCCGGCCGAGCAGGCTGCCGATCGAAAAGCAATGAACCATGCGGGCCGTCGAATGGATGCCCCTGATCGGATTTCCGGGATTGATCGACCGTCCCTCGCCATCCAGATCGTAGAAGCCGCCATTGGGATTGAAGGCGGGGTTCTGGAAGAAATCGAAAAGGCGGTTCGCCTGATCCCACAGCCATGCGCGATGATAGGGGCGCTCGCGCCAGGATAGCTGTCCATTCAAACCCATGTTCATACTCCTCGTGCTTCAAGCGACTGCCGACGACAGACCTTTTGCTGGCTGCTCCGGGCAGTCTCTTGCCACGGCGCTGAGCGGCGAGCGCACGGCCCTGGAATGGCAAAAGAATGGCAAAAGTTCCGGCTGGCCTCGACAGAATGGGTGCGGAGTTATCGCGCAGTTCTTCCGGTGGGGCAAGTTTGGATGAAGAATATCCCCGCGGCCCTTATATGATTTACAGCTTATATTGGTTCGCGTAGAGTTCCGCTGGTACTTCGGCCGCCGCCTTGCGGAGACTGCGAAGTCGTCCAAAGTTCTGCAGCCAGACCATTCATTGCCTGAAACAATCCTCGCTCGATGGCAAAGGCCGACCCCGTGCGGAAACGGTGGCGGCAGGCCGACTTCGACCGCAGGCGACAGTCTCGTTCGCGGTCCTTGCTTTCGCGGGCGGTCAACGGAGGGAGTTTGAGAATGACGCTCAGAAGCCATGTACTTTCAGTCGCCATGTTCGCAGGGACATTTGCCTTTTCCGGTATCGCCGCAGCGCAGGACGCCATATCCGCACCGGCGCAAAAAACCGTCGGCGCGTCGCAGGCACAGCAGATGGTGCCCTCGCTTGCCGTGATCAATTCCGCAGGCGCGACGCTTGCCGACGGCAAGCTGACGATGAACGATGTCGGTGCCAGCACGATCGTGTTTGCGGATCGCCCCGTTCGTGCCGCCGGCCATGTCGCGACAGCGGAGTTCATCAAGCAGTGGGACGAGGGTAAGGACAGTTTCGCCAAGGATCCGCCCAATGCCACGATCTCCGTGCTGAGCCGCGATGGCAAAGGCGTCGAGGATGCCGTCGTTGTCCTTAAGTCGCCGAAGCTGGAAGGAGGGGCGCTCACGTTCGAAGTGTCGATTCTCGAGGGCGCACTGGCTAGCGCGGATGGTCCTGCATCCCTGTTCATCGACTGGTTTGCCGCGCGTGGCCCCTACGGCGGAGCCGTCGTTGCCGGTGGAGCATGGCGGCACGGACCGGTCTGGCATGGCGGCTGGTATGCCCACCCCGGTGCCTATTATGGAGCGGGGCTGGCTGCAGGTGCGGCGATCGGTGCTGCCGCGGCTGCCGGGTACAGGCCCTATTACTACGCGCCGCCCCCCTGCGGCTACTATCCCTATCCCCCGTGCTACTGAGGTGACGGGACGGGCGCCTCCTTTCTCGATGTGACGCCCGCGCCCGACGCGTCGAGAAGCCAGTCGCGGAAGGCCCCCATCGCCGGCGTCAGCGCCCGTGATTGCAGTCTGGTCAGCCAATAGCTGCCGACCGGAACACTGACGTCGAACGGCTGCACGATGGCGCCGGACGTCAGCTGTCGCTCAAACATGCTTGGCGGCGCGAGGCCGATGCCGGCCCCTTGCAGGATGGCTTCCATCATTGCAAGAGAGGTGTCGAAGACGATGCTGCTGTGATGCTGGACGACCCGCCGCAGGCCGGCGGCTTCGAACCAGCGCGTCCACTCGTCGGGGCGGTAAGAACGCAACAGCGTGTGGCCGAGAAGGTCGGCGGGCTCCCGCAGTTCGTGCGCCGTGCGTGGCAGGCAAAGTGCCGAAAGCGGCGCGTCGAACAGCAGCTCGGCATCCGTGCCATGCCACGCCCCGCTGCCGAAGCGGATCGCGAAGTCGAGGCCTTCGGCTGCAAGGTCCACGCGATTGTTGTTGGTTGACAGGCGCAGTTCGATGAACGGGTGCCGTTCCGCAAAGGTCTGAAGACGCGGTAGCAGCCAGCCGACGGCGAAGGTGCCGACGGCGCCGACGTTCAGGATCTCGCGGATGCCTTCGCCGCGGAAGCGCTCGACCGCATCCGCCATCCTGTCGAAACTGTCGCGCAACACCGGCAAGAGCCGTTCGCCCTCCGGCGTGATCATCAGCCCGCGCGGAAGGCGCTTGAAGAGCGACGTCCCCAGCATCTCCTCCAGACCCTTCACGTGATGGCTGACGGCGGCCTGCGTCACCTTCAGCTCGATCGCCGCGCGGGTGAAGCTCAGGTGGCGTGCGGAGGCCTCGAATGCCCGGAATGCGTTCAGCGGAAGGTGTGGTCGTACCATGGCATTGGCCTAGTTTTTCTAATGCCACTTACCAGTATTCGTCCTTTGTGCCCTGGTCAAACTGCTGGTAGCAAACATGTCCATCGGTTCTGGAAAGAGAGGTATTCCATGAGGAAGTACATTGCATTCGTTGGCTGTATGGCTGCGTGGTCACTTGCATCATCCGCACAAGCCAAAACAATTTGTACGGTCATTGCGGACGCAAAGAGTGGCAAGACGATCGTGGAGGAGGGCAATTGCGCGGAGCGCTTCACACCGGCATCGACCTTCAAGGTAGCGCTCAGCCTGATCGGATACGATTCCGGATTTCTGGAAGACGAACACACGCCGAAGCTGCCTTTTCGCGAGGGCTATGCCGACTGGGGCGGCGACAACTGGAAGCAGCCGACCGATGCGACGCGCTGGATGAAGTACTCCGTCGTCTGGTTTTCGCAGGTCATGGCGCGTTCGCTCGGCGAAGAGAAGTTGCGTGCCTACGCGACGAAATTCGACTACGGCAATGCCGATTTTTCCGGTGATCCCGGCAAGGACAACGGTCTGGACCGGGCGTGGATCTCCTCGTCGCTGAAGATATCGCCACTGGAGCAGGTCGCGTTCCTGCGCAAGCTTGTCAATCGCCAGTTGCCGGTCTCCGGCCACGCCTTCGACATGACGATGAAGGTCGTGGAGAAAGCGGAACTTGCCGACGGCTGGTCGGCGCAGGGAAAGACGGGCATGGCCTATCCGCGTCAGGCGGACGGGACGCTGGATTATGATCATCCCTGGGGCTGGTATGTCGGCTGGGCGACCAAGGGTGATCGCACCGTGGTTTTCGCCCGCCTCGCGCAGGAGGAAAAGCGGCAGAAAGGGTCGGCGGGAGCGCGTGTGCGCGACACGCTTTTCAACGAACTGCCGTCGCTCGTCGCGGCTGAGTAGGACCTCCCCGGCCTTTGGTTGCCGCTAAGGCTCGCGGCGCGTGTGGCGAGCCTGTCACGCTTTGGGCGGACTTCCGGGCGCTGCAGCCGCTCAGCTTCGCAGGCCCGGTGCTTCCTGCCCGGTGCGCTCGACATATTCCGTATAGCCGCCGCCATACTGATGGATGCCGTCCGGGGTCAGTTCGAGAACGCGGTTCGAAAGGGCGGCCAGAAAATGGCGGTCGTGCGAGACGAAGAGCATCGTGCCCTCATATTGCGCCAGCGCCTTGATCAGCATTTCCTTGGTGTCGAGGTCGAGGTGGTTGGTCGGCTCGTCCAGCACCAGCAGGTTCGGAGGGTCGAACAGCATGCGCGCCATCACGAGCCGCGCCTTTTCGCCGCCGGAGAGAACGCGGCATTTCTTTTCCACGTCGTCCCCGGAGAAGCCGAAGCAGCCCGACAGGGCGCGCAGCGGTGCCTGACCTGCCTTCGGAAAGGCCTCTTCCAGCCATTCGAGTATGGTGCTGTCTCCGTCGAGCAGGTCCATTGCATGCTGGGCGAAGTAGCCGAGCTTGACGCCCGCGCCGAGCGCGACGCTGCCCTGGTCGGGAGCGGTCGCGCCGGCGACGAGCTTTAGCAGCGTCGATTTGCCGGCGCCGTTGATGCCCATGATGCACCAGCGCTCGCGCCGACGGACCATGAAGTCGAGGCCTTCATAAATGGTGCGGCTGCCGTACTTCTTGTGCACGCCCTTGAGGTTGATCACGTCTTCGCCCGAGCGGGGCGCCGGCAGGAAGTCGAAGGCGACCGTCTGGCGGCGGCGGGGCGGCTCGACGCGGTCGATCTTCTCCAGCTTCTTGACGCGGCTCTGTACCTGGGCGGCGTGGGATGCGCGCGCCTTGAAGCGCTCGATGAACTTGATTTCCTTGGCCAGCATCGCCTGCTGGCGCTCGAACTGTGCCTGCTGCTGCTTTTCGTTCTGCGCGCGCTGCTGCTCGTAGAAGGCATAGTCGCCGGAATAGGTGGTCAGCGAGCCGCCGTCGATCTCGATGATCTTGCCGACGATGCGGTTCATGAACTCGCGGTCGTGCGAGGTCATCAGAAGCGCGCCGTCGTAATTTTTCAGGAATTCCTCGAGCCAGATCAGGCTTTCGAGATCGAGGTGGTTGCTCGGTTCGTCGAGAAGCATGACGTCGGGACGCATGAGAAGAATGCGGGCCAGCGCCACGCGCATCTTCCAGCCGCCCGAGAGCTTGCCGACGTCGCCGTCCATCATTTCCTGGCTGAAGCTGAGGCCGGCGAGCACCTCACGGGCGCGCCCCTCCAGCGCATAGCCGTCGAGTTCCTCGTAGCGCGCCTGCACCTCGCCGTAGCGCTCGATGATGCGGTCCATCTCGTCGAGCTTGTCGGGATCGACCATCTCGGCTTCAAGGGCGCGCAGCTCGGCTGCGACCTCGCTGACCGGGCCCGCGCCGTTCATGACTTCCGAGACGGCGCTGTGGCCGCCCATCTCGCCGACGTCCTGGTCGAAGTAGCCGATCGTCACGCCCTTCTCGGTCGAAACCTGGCCTTCGTCGGGTTGCTCCTGCTGGGTGAGCATCCGAAACAGCGTGGTCTTGCCCGCGCCGTTCGGACCGACGAGACCGATCTTTTCTCCCTTGTTCAAGGCGGCGGAAGCCTCGATGAAGAGCAGGCGATGGCTGTTCTGCTTGCTGACGTTCTCGATGCGGATCATGCGGCGAAGGCCCCGTCTGTTGCGGCGCCGTCACGTGGTGGATCGCCGGTCGCGATCCGTTAAAGCACCATTGGATGGGGCCAGATACATCAGCGGATTGCCGAACGCCAGCCCCGGAGCGGGATCGCATGCCTCCCCGCTCCGCGCCGGCCTCGCTCAGTTTCCGGCGGGAATGCGGGCGATCGCCTTGATCTCGAAATCGAACCCGGCCAACCAGTTGACGCCGACCGCCGTCCAGTTCGGATAGGGCGGGCCGCCGAGCACTGCCTCGCGCACCTTCATGACCGTCTCGATCTGGGTGGGCGGGTCGGTGTGAAAGGTCGTCACGTCGACCACGTCGTCGAGCGAGGCGCCCGCGGCCTGCAGCACGGCGGTCAGATTGTCATAGGCGAGCCGCACCTGGTTTTCAAAATCAGGCTCCGGCGTGCCGTCCTCGCGGCTGCCGACCTGGCCGGAGACAAACAGCAAGTCGCCGGAGCGGATGGCCGCCGAGTATTGGTGTGCAGCATAGAGGTTGTGGCGGTTGGCGGGGAAGATCGGTTCGCGTTGCATCTCGTTTTCCTTGAATTCGGGTTGTCTGGTAGTGGAAGCCGCACGGCTGGGGGTGGCCGGCCCAGGTGCGGGCTTCCCACGGCAGAGACAGATTGATATACGTCTCGTATGTAAAGCTATCTCGCATACGTAGCGTATGTCAATACTTGCATACGTAGCGTATCTGAAAATGGGAGTCTGCTCTGGTGGCGACGCGGCGATCGGAAATGATGGAAGAGACCCGAGGCAAGCTCATTCAGGCGGCGCGCAAGGCCTTTGCCGAGAAGGGCTATGCCAACGCCTCGATGGACGACCTGACGGCCGCCGTCGGGCTGACGCGCGGCGCGCTGTACCATAACTTCGGCGACAAACGCGGCCTTCTGCAGGCGGTGGTGGACCGCATCGACGGCGAGATGGCGGCCCGGGCGCAGGCGATCGGCAACGCCGTCGGCGATGAGTGGGCAGGGCTTCTGGCGGAGGGAAGGGCCTATATCGAGATGGCGCTGGAGCCCGAGGTGCAGCGTATCGTACTGCTCGACGGGCCGGCGGTGCTGGGCGACCCCTCGCAGTGGCCGAGCCAGAACAGCTGCCTGCAGGCGACCATCGCCAAGGTTGAGCGCCTTCTCGCAGAAGGCCGGCTGAAGCCTGTCGATCCGGAGGCCGCAGCCCGGCTCATGAATGGTGCCGCCCTGAACGCGGCGCTTTGGATCGCCGCCAGCAAAGAGCCAGAAAAGGTGCTGGCGAAGGCGCTTGAGGCGTTCCGCTGTCTGGCATCGGGCCTGCTCGCAGAGCCCAGCTGAGCCGGGGCCCAAGTGAAGCCGGCCGCCCGTTGTGGGCGGTGCCGCTCGAAAGTGCCGGACACCGACCCGATTGGACGGCGGGCCGGCTGCGGCGCTTAGCCCTTGATGTACCAGCCCCAGGGCTCGTCGGCTTCGAAGGCGGTGATCTGCTTGGTCTCGAGATAGTTCGAAAGTCCCCAGCGGCCGAGCTCGCGGCCGATGCCGGACTGCTTATAGCCGCCCCATGGTGCCTCAGTGAAGGTCGGCTGCGAACAGTTGACCCAGACGATGCCGGCCCGGAAGGCGCGGGCGACGCGCTCGCAGCGTGCGCGGTCCGTCGACATGACCGCGGCAGCCAGACCGAAGCGGCTGTCGTTTGCAAGGCGAATGGCGTCCGCCTCGTCGCGGAACGGCTTTACGCAGACGACGGGGCCGAAGATTTCCTCTGTCCAGACGAAGTTGTCCTCGGCCATATCGGTCAGGATTGTCGGCTCTAGGAAGTAGCCGGTGTCGAGTCCGGCGGGACGTTTGCCGCCGGATGCGATCGTCGCTCCCTCCTTCGCGCCGCGTTCAATGGCGGCCAGCACCTTGTCGTATTGCCCCCTGGAGACGAGGGGTCCGAGCAGGGTGCCGTCCGCAAGGCCGTTGCCGATCCGGATCTTTGCCGCTTCCTCGACGAGACGCTCGAGCAGAGCCGGATAGAGGCTTTCCTCCACCAGCACACGCGAGGTGGCCGAGCAGACCTGGCCCTGGTTCCAGAAGATGCCGAACATGATCCACTCGACGGCCTTGTCGATATCGCTGTCGGCAAAGACGACGAAGGGCGACTTGCCGCCGAGCTCCAGGCTGACCTTCTTGATGTCGCGGGCCGCCGCCGCCATGATCTTCGCCCCTGTCGGGACCGAGCCGGTGAAGGCGAGCTTGTCGACGCCCGGATGCTCGGAGAGCGGCTGGCCGGCATCCGGGCCGAGGCCGGTGACGATGTTGAGCACGCCGGCCGGCAGCCCGGCCTCCTCTACGATCGCACCCAGCTCCAGTGCCGTCAGCGGGGTCAGTTCGGAAGGTTTCAGGACCATGGTGCATCCAGCCGCGAGCGCGGGCGCCACCTTCCAGGAGGCCATCAACAGCGGATAGTTCCAGGGGATGATCGCGCCGGCGACGCCGATCGGCTCCCGGACCACCTTCGAGGAGAAGCGCGGTTCGGCAAGCGCGATCGTCTCCTCGGGGTTTTCGTCCAGTTCCTCGGCGAGCCCGGCGTAGAAGCTGAAGCAACCGGCGGTGTCTTCCATGTCCCAGATCGCTTCCGGCAGCGGCTTGCCGTTGTCTCGGACCTCGATGCGCGCGAGTTCCTCCTTGCGGGCGAGGATGATCGCGGCGATCCGGCGCAGGCAGGCGGCGCGTTCCCTGCCGGTCATCCTTGGCCACGGGCCGTGGTCGAAGGCGTGGCGGGCTGCGCGAACGGCATGGTCGATGTCGCGCGCGGTTCCGGCCGGGGCCTGAAAGATCGTCTCTTCCGTCGCCGGATCGATGACCGGAAATGTTCCGCCCTCGGCCGGGGCCACCCACTGTCCGTCGATAAAAAGCTTGTCGCGCATGGTCGTTCCCGTCTGATGTTTTCTGTGTCTTTTCGTGGCTGGCCACCACGGCCCGCCCTTCGGACCGGGTCAGGAGGCCCGCGCACCGATGGCTGCGCTATCCGCCACCTTCATGATTTCCTCCGCCGCCCGCGTGACGCCGGCGGACGCCCGCATGGTCTTCGCATTCGCCCTCAGCCGCTGTGCCATCGCGCCGTCCGTGATCAGTTCACCGATCGCCGCGGCGAGATCGTGCGGGGCCCAGTCATAACGGTCTAGCTTTCGGCCGACGCCGGTTTCGGCCGCACGCGTCGCGTTGTCGTGCCCGTCCCAGCAATAGGGCATGACCAGCGACGGCACGCCATAGTAGAGCGCCTCGCAGAAGGAGTTGTTGCCGCCGTGATGGATGAAAAGGCTCGCCTGCTCAACGACGGAGGGCTGCGGAAACCAGCTGTCGATGAACACGTTGTCAGGCACGTCGCGGTATTCGTCGCGCCAGTGGCCGGCATTGACGAGGAAACGATAGGGCAGGGTGGAGAACACCTCGATCATCCGCTTCGTCATCGCCACATCCATCGCTCCCAGCGACCCGAAGCTCGTCAGCACCAGCGGCGCATCGTTGTGACTGGCGAAGCGCGGCGGCGTGTAGGGCGCCTCATGGCGCACGCAGCCGTCAAGGAAGACGAACCTTTGCGGATCGAGCGCCTTTTCACGTTCGTGCCGGATGATCTGTGGGGCCAGCAGCAGGTTCAGCCAGGGCGAGGCCGAGAGGAAATGCGAAGCCTCGAGCGGCTTCAGCCCGCATTCGGCGAGGAAGGCGGAAAAGCGCCGGTGCGCTGGCGCCGTCACCCGCTCATAGGCCGTTGCAAATCGTTGCCAGTTCCTGTCCGGCGTTCCCCCGCAACCGGAAAGATAGGGAGGCACGTTCGCGTCCGGAACCTCGGTTTCTGCGCAGGATACGACGCGGATCCAGGGGACGCCGGCATTGGCGATGGCCGGAAACATGACGACGTTGTCGAGCACGATCGCATCCGGCTTCAGCCGTGTCAGCAGCTGGCGCAACGGCTCCTCGACCCGGATCGCCGTGTCGACGATCGCATCCCAGGTGGGGCCGACATAGCTCTCCAACTGGTCGATGGGTGTTTGGCGGAAGGCGTCCTGATGACGTTCGATGAAGTCGTTCCAGTCCGTCGGGGCGCCTGAAGCGTCGTCTGCGAGCTGATATTCGGGAAAGCCGTACTCGGAAAAGACGCCTGAAAAGCCGGGATGACAGATGAAGACCGGCCGCGCTCCGAGCCGGCGCAGTTCCTGGGCGATGCCGACGCAATTCAGGGCTGCGCCGAAGCTCGCTTCGGGAAAGAGGGCGATGGTCTTGGATGCGGCCATGGGGTCAACGCGATACGATTTTGAAGGTGGCGGGTACGCCGCGGCCGGCGATCCGCGGCCGTTGCTGTCGGGAAAGCTGCAGATGCACTTTCATCAGATCGGCGGCAAGCTCCATTTGCCCGCGCTCGATCTGCTCGAGAATCTGCAGGTGCTCGAGGTTTGACTGCATGAGCCGGAAGACGGCGACATGTCCCGCCGGCGGCGTCGTTCTGCGGCGCCGATGGTGGTTGACGAGCGCCTCTGCCATGAACGGATTGCCGCAGCTCTTGGCGATGAGGGTGTGAAAGTCGAAGTCGGTGCGTTCGAACAGTTTTCGATCGAAGGTCGGCTCGCTCATGCTCTTCAGGATCAGCATCGACTGGCGAAGCGCGGTCAACGCCGGCAGGTCGCGGCGGAAGTCGGGAAGCGTGAGCGCAAGCGGCTCCGTCACAAGGCGGAATTCGTAGCTGCGCATCGCCGCGTCGCCACTGACGGCAAACTGCTTCAGAAGCCATTGCTGCCCGGCGCCGCGTTCGGCCAGGTTTTCCTCCGACAGTTTCATCAGCGCATTTTGTACCGTCTGGCGGGATACGGTGTATCGTCGCTGGAGCGAGGCGATGGTCTGTGTTTCGGCAATACGGCCGGCTGCGAGGTCGCGCAGGATCGCGGCATGAATTTCGCTTTCGCCTTCGGTCTCCGCCGTGTCGTCCAGGCGTGCGGTGGCTGCCGGATCGACAGCGAGGATATAGCCCCCTTCCGCCTCCGGCGTGACAAAGCCTCGATCCGCAAGTACTTGTAAAGCCTTGCGGATCGGGGTTCTTGAGACACCGCAGAGCGAGGCCAGCGCCTGTTCCGCCAGCCGCTCGCCCGGCGAGATGCCGCGCTCGCCGGCAATATCCAGTATTTTCTGCGCCAGTTCGACATGGCGATAATTGGGGCGCTTCGGTTCCGGATTCATGCGCTCAAACTGGCCTCCATCGCCGCGCATGCTGCCTGTTGCGCCCAGCTTTCGCAAGTCCGGCTCCGACAAAATTCTATCGCCTCGGATTTTATCAGAATCCCTATTGACGTATTTTTTTTCTAATTAATACTGCTTTTGGACGCAGCAAAGAGTTCGGATCAACCGGCGGGCTGCATCGCACAGAGGCCAGGAACAAAATCAAACAAGGGAGTTTTTTCGTGGAAGCGAAAAACGGAACGGTCGCGTTGCGCGCGGCCGCGGCATTCGTTGCCGTCAGCCTCTCCGCGGGGATGGCAACCGCCGCAGATCTGGTGATCTCAAACTGGGACGGCTACATGGCGAAGGATATCGCCGAGAGCTTCAAGGCGGCGACCGGGCTTGAGCTTGAGGTGGTGAATCACGCCACGAACGAAGAGATCATGGGCAAGATCATGGCCGGCGGCGGCAAGGGCTATGATGTGGTCTTCGTCTCCACGCCCTTTGCCGAAGTGCTCAACGCGCAGGGCATGCTGGAGCCGCTGGACAAGAGCGCAATCCCGAACCTCGCCAATCTCTATCCCGAGGCCGCCAGCCTCGCCTACGATCCGGGCAACCAGTTCTCCGTTCCCTACACCTGGGGAACGACGGGTCTGTGCTACCGCGCCGATAAGGTCAGCGGCACGCCGGACAGCTGGATGAACCTGCTGCAGCCCGCA
Source organism: Pseudomonadota bacterium (assembly GCA_023404095.1). Lineage (GTDB taxonomy): Bacteria > Pseudomonadota > Alphaproteobacteria > Rhizobiales > Rhizobiaceae > Mycoplana. The sequence continues at coordinate 217,809 of JAEYDD010000026.1, forward strand.
GACGACCTGAAGGGCAAGACGACCATGCTGGCGACCGACCGCTGGCTGATGGGCGCAGGCCTGCTCGGCAAGGGTTACTCGGTCAACGAAACCGACCCGGCCAAGATCAACGAGGCGCGCGATCTGCTGATCGAGGCCAAGAAGACCCTGCTCGCCTACGACGACACCACGTTCTACTCCAAGCTGGTCTCCGGGGAAGCCTCGCTTGTCCAGGCCTGGGACGGCTGGTGCAACTACGGCATAGCCGAGAACAAGGACATCAAGTTCGTCGTGCCGAAGGAGGGCTCCGACCTCTGGATCGACACCATGGTCGTGATGAAGAATTCCGAGCACAAGGACAATGCGATGAAGTTCATCAACTTCATCCTTGATGCGAAGAACCACGCCTGGGCGGCTGAGAACATTCTCTACAAGGTGCCGAACAAGGCGGCGATGGAAAGCCTGCCCGCTTCTCTCGGCGAACAGTATCCCAACATGAACATGCCGCCCGAGGAACTGGTCAAATACGAGCTTCTGCGGGATCTCGGTCCGGCGCAGAAGGACTATTCGCGCGCCGTCAGCGAGATCAAGGCGGCGAACTGACAGGACCGCACTTCTCCCGGTGATAGGGAGAAGATGCCGGCAGGCGGATGAGGGGCCTCCCAGGGGTGGCGGCCTCTGCTGAGAACAATCCCGTCGCCATGCCCCTCTCTCCGCAGGCGGGGAGAGGGAGCGCCGTCGCCCCTTCTTCGGCTCGGGCAAACTTCCCAACTCGTCAGCCGGCGCGCCTGCGCCGGTCGTCTCCAGATATCAGTAAGGCGAATTCCTCCCGTGTCATCAAGTGCCGCCAGACCGAACCTGCTCGCCGCTCCCGGCGTTGCCTGGCTCGTCACCTTCATGGTGGTGCCGTGCCTGCTGGTTCTGTCATATGCGTTCTTCCAGCGCGGCGTCTGGGGCGGGATCGAATACACCTTCACGCTGGAGAATTTCGCCCGCGTCGCCGATCCGCTCTACGCGAAGATCTTCCTGAACTCGGCACGCATCGCGCTGACGACCACGGCGATCGCGATCCTCATCGCCTATCCCGCGGCCTATGCAATCGCGCGTGCGCCGCGGACGCGCCAGCCGATCCTGCTGTTCTTCGCCGTGCTGCCGTTCTGGAGCAACTACCTGATCCGCACCTATGCCTGGATCGTGCTTCTGAACCGGGAGGGGCTGATCAACAATCTGTTGCGTACCATGGGTTATACCGGCGAGCCGTTGTCGCTGCTGTACACTGAGGCGGCCGTCATCACCGGGCTGGTCTACAACTACCTGCCCTTCGTCATCCTTGCGATTTACTCGACGCTGTCGCGGCTGAACCCGGAACTGATGGAAGCCTCGCGCGATCTCGGCGCCGGCCCGGTGCGCACCTTCCTTCGCGTCACCCTGCCGCTGTCCCTGCCCGGCGTGGCTGCAGGCGGCGTGTTCGTCTTCGTGCTGTCGATCGGAAACTTCGTGACGCCCGCCCTTCTCGGCGGCGGCCGGTTCCAGATGGTCGGCAATCTCGTCTACGACCAGTTCCTGACCGCCAACGACTGGCCCTTCGGCGCAGCACTCGGTGCAGCCCTTATCGTCACGATGATCGTGCTTCTTTTCGTGCAGGCCCGCGCAACCGCACGCGCAAGCGGCGAAAGCAGGGAGGCGCAGGCATGACCGGCACTTCTGCGACGGTCACCGTCGCCGACGCCCCCATGGCGGCGCGTGCTGCGGACGCGGGCGCTTTCCGTCGCAGGTTGCCGGGCCGCATCGTTTTGCTGCTCGTCTTCGGATTCCTGTACCTGCCGATCGCGGTTCTGGTCATGCTGTCCTTCAACGACAGCGGACTTCCGACCGCGTGGTCGGGCTTTTCCACCCGATGGTATTCGGCACTTCTCGGCAATTCCGACATCCTGCGTGCCGCCTGGAACACGCTGGTGGTCGCCATATTCGCCACGCTTGTCTCGACCATTCTCGGCACGCTGCTGGCGCTCGGCATGGAGACCCGGCGCCGCAGGAGCAACGGCCTGGAGGCGCTGGCCTTCGCGCCCATGGTCATCCCGGACATCGTGCTTGCGGTGGCGCTGCTGACCTTCTTCTCACGACTGGGCCTGACGATGGGGCTGCATACGATCATCGTCAGCCATGTCGTCTTCGACCTCGCCTTCGTCTGCTCGGTGGTGCGGGCCCGGCTGAAGCACTTCGACTTCTCGATCGTCGAAGCCTCGCGCGATCTTGGCGCCTCGGGCTGGACGACGTTCTGGCGTGTGACTTTTCCCGTTCTTCTGCCCTCGATCGTCGCCGGCGCCCTGCTCGCCTTCACGCTTTCTGTCGACGAATTCATCGTCGCCTTCTTCACTGCCGGTGCGGGGCGCTCGTCGATCACCCTGCCCATGCAGATCTACTCGATGATCCGCTTCGGGATCACGCCCGAGGTCAATGCGCTTGCCACCATCGTCATGGGCGTCAGCGCAACGGCGCTCCTGATTTCGCAATGGCTCAACAAAGAACAGGTCCGATGAACGCAGAAACGTCTCCCATCCTTCGGATCGAAAGCGTGGCGAAGAAATTCGGGCCGGTCGTCGCTGTCGACGGCGTTTCCATCGATGTGCGCGAGAACGAGTTCTTCGCGCTGCTCGGACCTTCGGGCTGCGGAAAGACCACGCTTCTGCGCATGCTGGCGGGCTTCGAAACGCCGAACGCGGGGCGCATCCTGCTCGACGGGCGGGACATCTCGCCGCTGCCGCCGGAAAAGCGTCCGCTGAACCTGATGTTCCAGTCCTACGCGCTTTTCCCGCACATGACGGTGCGGCAGAACCTTTGTTACGGGCTGGAAATGGAAAGGCTGGAGAAGGCCGAGATCCGCCGCCGCGTCGACGAGACCTTGGCCACGACCGACCTGACCCAGTTCGCCGACCGCAAGCCCGAGCAACTGTCCGGCGGTCAGAAGCAGCGTGTGGCGCTCGCGCGTGCGCTCGTCAAGCGGCCGAAGGTGCTGTTGCTCGACGAGCCGCTCGGCGCGCTCGACAAGAAACTGCGCGAAAAGATGCAGCTCGAACTGAAGCGCATGCAGAACGAGGTGGGCATCACCTTCATCATCGTCACGCACGATCAGGAAGAAGCGCTGGTGATGGCGGACCGCATGGCGATCCTCAAGGACGGGAGGCTCTTGCAATGCGGCTCGCCCGAGGAAATCTACGAGGCGCCGGCCGATCGGTTCGTCGCAAACTTCATCGGTGTCATGAACTTCATCGACGGCCGGGTAACGGAGGATAGCGTATTCGAGGCCGAGGGCCTGCGGCTGGCGCTGGTCAATGCGCGGCCCGGTCCTGCAACGCTTGCGACCAGGCCGGAGAACATCGCCGTCGGCGCCCCGGGCGAGCGCCTGGCCGGCACGATCGCAGACATTGCCTATCACGGCCTCGACCGTGTGCTGCATGTAAAGACGCCCGCCTCACCCGGGCCGATGCAGGTTCGAGTCCCGGCCAGCGGCGCCGCTGCCTACCGGGTGGGCGACGCCTTGAGCCTCAAGATCGACCCGGCCCGTTGCCGGCTGTTCGCGGGCAGCGGCGCTGGCGCCGGCGGATGAAGGGCGATTTCCAGTAAACACGGAATTCACGGACGACATAAAAGAGGGAACACATGTCCAAGACCATCGCATTCTTTCCGGAAGCGGCCTTTGGGCCGGCGCTGAATTCGGTCGGCATCGCCCAGGCCGTCGAGGCGCTCGGCCACAAGGCCGTGTTCTTGTCCGATCCCGGCTTCGTCTCGGTCTATGAAGGATATGGCTTCGAGGCGCATCCGGTAAACCTGTCGGAACCCATGCCGGCGGAGCAGATGGCGAAGTTCTGGGAGGACTTCATCAACGGTCATATCCCGAATTTCCGCAAATCCCCGATCGATCAGGTCGAGAACTATGTAAAGGATTGCTGGACAGCGATCGTCGACAGCGCCAAGTGGGCGCAGAAGGACCTGCCGGGCGTGTTGGCGAAGATCAAGCCGGACCTGATCTGCGTCGATAACGTCATTCTCTTCCCGGCCATCAAGCAATTCGGCAAGCCTTGGGTACGCATCATCTCGTGTTCTGAAAACGAGATAGAGGATCCGAAGATCCCGCCGCATCTCTCCGGCTGCGGCGAAAAGGACTACGCCGGCCACCAGGCGTATCGCGACCACTTCAACGCGGTCATCAAGCCGATCCATGACGACTTCAATGCGTTCCTTGCGGAGAATGGCGAAGAACCCTATCCGATCGGCCAGTTCTTCGAGGCCTCGCCTTACATGAACCTGCTGCTCTATCCCGAGCCGGTGAAGTTCGAGCGTGAGCACCCCCTCGACGGCAGGCAGTTCCAGTATCTCGAAGGCTGCGTGCGCAAGGAGAAGGCTTATAAGGTACCGGTCTTTGCGGAAAAGAACGACAAGCCGCTGATCTACATCTCCTTCGGTTCACTGGGCGCGGGCGACACCGACCTGCTGAAGCGCCTGATCTCGACGATCGGCAAGCTGCCCTACCGCGCTCTCGTCAATGTCGGCGACTACAAGGACCAGTACGAGGACCTGCCCGGCAACGTCATCGTCGACAGCTGGTTCCCCCAGCCTTCCGTCATTCCGCAGGTCGACGCCGTCATCCATCACGGCGGCAACAACTCGTTCACCGAGTGCCTCTACTTCGGCAAGCCGGCCATCATCATGCCCTATGTCTGGGATGGACACGACAACGCCACCCGCGTCGACGAAACCGGCCATGGCTTCAAGATGCCGCGCTACGATTGGAGCGATGCCGATCTCGCCGCCAAGCTCGAGGCCTGCATCAACAACCCTGCGATGAAGACGAAGCTCGCCGCCACCAGCGCCCACATGCAGGCTCGCAGCGGGCCGAAGAAGGCAGCGGGCATCCTCGACGAACTCGTCAAGACGGGGGAATACAATGGCTGAAACCCTCAAATCCTCCGCACCGCACATTCACGGTGCCACTACATATGGCGACCTCGTCGATTGGGGCGTGCAGTCGGACGCGATCGAAGGCGTTTCGAAATCGTCCGGCCGGCTTCTGTTCAAGGGGCCGAACAACCAGCCGGAAACGGGTATCTGGGTCTGCACGCCCGGCCGCTGGCGGCTTTCCATCCCGCGCGAAGAACTCTGCCATTTCGTGGCGGGGCGGGCGATTTACCGATCCGACGACGGCGAGGTCATCGAGGTGGAACCAGGCACCGTCGTGATGTTTCCCGGCGGCTGGACCGGCGAATGCACGGTCATCGAGACGATGCGCAATGTCTACATGCTCGTGTGAGGTGAAGCCATGACCACCCCGTATTGGCCCGAGACCGCAGCCGTCGCACTCGACGACTGGGGTGCAAGCGCCACCGCCACCGAAGGCAACCCGCATATGAGCGGGAAGGTGCTATCCGTAAACCCGGACGGCTCCAGCGAATGCGGAGTCTGGTCGTGTACGCCGGGCACGCGCGCTATCACCATTCCCAGCGACGAGTTTTGCTATTTCCTCGGCGGGAAGGGTGTCTATGTCCACGAGAACGGAGAGGAGATTCCGGTGTCTCCGGGCGCCGCGGTCTTCTTTCCGGCCGGGTGGACCGGCACTTCCATCATAACCGAAACCCTGACCAAGGCTTTCATGAGCCGCGGCGACTGAACGATACCGAAAGACAAAGAGGAAGCACGATCATGCCGATCACCCCCTTCATGAAGAAACCACTCGAGCAGACGGATCTCGTCGACTGGGGCATTATCCCGACCATGATCGAGGGAGAGAGCCGGACGTCGGGCAAGGTCATCCACAAGGGCCCGAACGGGGAATCGGAATGCGGTCTCTGGGTGTGCACGCCCGGAAAATGGTTCTGCCACGTCACCCGCGACGAGTTCTGCCACTTCCTCGAAGGCCGCTGCACCTATGTGCACGAGAGCGGCGAAGTCATCGAGATCACGCCCGACACTGCCGCCTTCTTCCCGCAGGACTGGAAGGGGGAGTGCACCGTGCACGAGACGATCAAGAAGGTCTACATGATCCGCTGACCGAGGGCACGAGGGGCTCGGAATGGCTGCTCGCCGGACCTTGCCTTGCCGGCATTGCCCATCCGGGTGCCCCTCATCCGCCTGCCGGCACCTTCTCCCCGTAAACGGGGAGAAGAACGCTCGTCGCAACGTCGCCATTCCCTCTCCCCGCCTGCGGGGAGAGGGCCAGGGTGAGGGGCAAAGCTAAAGGCTCGCTGTCCCGAAAAACAAGCCGAAGATGGGTCAACCCATCCCGAATGAGAGAGGAACGACCATGTTCAACCCCGCCGAACCCGTTTTCTACCGACATCCCGACTACGTGCCCGCCCGGGGTCCGCATCATCGGGTGATCGATCCGGCGCGGCTGACGGAAGTGGGTCGGTTCGCGATCACGACGATCGACGAAATGGAGGCGGTGCTGGACACGGCTGCGGCTGCCCAGCGTCGGTGGAAGCGACTGGACGCCAAGTCGCGGGCGACGCTTCTGCATCGGATCGCCAATCGGATCGAGGCGACCGACATGCGCCGCTGTGCCGAGCTGATGTCGCGGGAGATGGGGAAGCCCTATCCGGAAGCGATCGGAGAGGTGGCCAACTGTGCCGGCGCCTTCCGCTATTTCGCAGAGATGGCGCGCGACGAGGCCGGCAAGGTGGCCGGCACGACGCAGGCCGGCTCGTTCCAGCACGCGCGATACGAGCCGCTGGGCCTGAGCGTTCATATCATGCCGTTCAACTTTCCGATTCTGCTGATGTGCTGGACGGTTGCCGCTTCGCTTGCTTCCGGCAACGGCTGCATTATCAAGCCCGCGCCTGCGACGACGCTGTCGACGCTGGAGTTCATGCAGGTATTCGAGGCGCTGCCAACCGGCCTGGTCGCCTGCCTGCCCGGCGGGGTCGAGCTCGGCGAGGCGCTGATCGCCTCGCCCAAGACCCATGCGGTTGCCTTCACCGGCTCGGTCGCCGCGGGCAGGGCGGTGGCGATGGCCGCGGCTGGCCAGATGAAGCCGGCGGTCATCGAGGCGGGCGGCTCCGATCCGATGATCGTCACGGCACACGCGCCGCTCGACGTCGCAGCCGCCGGCGCCGTGACCGCCGCCTTCCATATGTCCGGGCAGGTCTGCACGTCGGCCGAGCGCTTCTTCGTGGCCGACAGCGTTCACGACGCGTTCGTGGAGAAGTTCGCAGCCGAGACCCGACGGCTTCGCATCGGCCATGGGCTTGGCAAGGCGGAGATCGGCCCGCTCGTCTCAAAGGCGGCGCGCGACAAGGTGATCCGTCTCGTCGAGGACGCGAAGATCAAGGGTGCGAGGGTCGTGATCGGCGGAAGGATACCGGAAAGCGAACCGATCGGCTGGTACTACGAACCGACGATCCTCACCGGCTGCACGTCCGACATGGCGATCATGCAGGAGGAATGCTTCGGTCCTGTCGCCGCGATCATGAAGGTCCGCAATTTCGACGAGGCGATCGAGCGGGCGAACGACAGCGATTTCGGGCTCGGCGCCTCGATCTTCACGACGTCGCTGGAAGAGGCGATGGAGGCGGCCGACCGGCTGGAGGCCGGCATGGTCTGGGTCAACAATCCACTGATCGACAACGATGCGCTTCCCTTCGGAGGCTGGAAGAAATCCGGCCTGGGCCGCGAACTCTCAAGACTCGGCCTCGACGCTTTCCGCCGCTCCAAGATGGTCATCATCGATCACAAGCCGGTCGTTCAGGACTGGTGGTATCCCTATCCGGACGATTGGTTCTACGAGGCCGAGGGGCGCAAACATGTGTGAGGCGGCGCGTGGCCGGCGGCTCGCTCCGCATGAGGGAACGAAGCGCCGCTGCCGCCGCGCTCTGCCCAACTTCGACGTCGGCAGGCGGCTTGCAATGCAATTGTTGAATAACTGAGACAGGAACACCCAACATGATCATCACCATCCTCGGCGGCGCGGGCTTCATGGGCGCCGGCATTGTTCGCGACCTTCTTTCGGATCGCGCCATCGTCGATATCGAAAAGGTCCGCCTGTGCGATGCCTCGCGTGACAAGATGGAGGCGTTGGCGATGGAACTGGGCGATCCGCGGATCGAGCTTGTTGGCCTTGATGTCACCGATCCGGGCGCCCTTTCGGCTGCGATTTCCGGTGCCGACATCTGCATCAACTGCGTGCCGACGCTGCTCGGCTTCCAGATGGCCATCTTCGAGGCGGCGCTGGCCGCAAGAGTCTCGTATGTCGACCTTGGCGGCCTTGGCACCTATACGGTCAAGCAGATCGCCGAACACGAGCGGTTCAAGGCGGCTGGCGTGACAGCCGTGATCGGCGTCGGCGCCGATCCGGGCATGTCCAACGTCATCTGCCGGGCGGTCGCCGATGAACTGGACGAGATCGACAAGATCAACCTCTACTGGGCGGCGGAACTGACGGGCGACGAAAACCCGGTGCTCGTCCCGCCCTACAGCGTCTCGACGGTGCTTGCCGAATACGCCCATCCGAGCACGCAGTTCTATGACGGCAAGCATGTCGAGTGCGCGCCGATGAGCGGCGCCGAATATCTCGACCTGCCCGAGCCTTGGGGACGCTGCGAGTTCATGCATTCCCCGCATTCCGAGCAACTGACGGTGCCGTTGGCCGACGGCATTCGCGAAAAGGGCATCAAGGAATTCTCCTGGAAGCTGCACCTTCCGCATCGTGAACACGAGGCCTGGGTCGGGCTGGTCAAGGCCGGTTTTGGCGACTTCAATGAGCCGGTCGATATCGGCGGCGTCAGCGTCAAGCCGCTCGAGTTTCTGAACAAGGTGATCGAGCGCAATATCAAGAAGAACGCCGAGCGCATTCCGGCGCAGGAAAGCCATGAAATCCACTTCGCTATTGGCCATGGCCGAAAGGGCGGCAAGCCCTGCACGGTGCGCGTCGAGGTCGTGGTGTCACCCGACCCGATGTATGGCCCCTACGTGGATGCCTGCACGTCCATGAACGGCTCGATTGCAGCCCAGTTGATCCTGAAGCATCCTAAAAAGCCGGGCGTCTACGCTCCGGAAGGCTATTTTGACGTGGCGAGCTATTTCCCCGAACTGGAGAAGCGGAAGTTCAGGATTTCCAAGACGGTATCATGAATGCAGAGGGCTCGACGGTCTGCGGAGGGCCGTCGTCCCCCTTGTGTGCCATGCGGAATATCTGTGCCGCCCACAGCCCACAACCGTAAAACCTCCGTTCATCAATGTGGCGAAAAAGAGAAAAATAAACCCTATCATTCTTATAGACATTCTTTATAATCCACTCTTGTCGGAGATGAGCAGCCGGCAGGCGGTGTCCATGTGGGCGCTGCTTTCAGGACGATGTCCTAACCAGCCTAGGATGACGACGATGAGCAACGTGGACGCTATCGGCAAGGCCGGCTTCGGCCACAGGCATCAATCGCCGTCCGCGCGCCAGAGCGCCACGCGCAAGGGAGTCCTGGATGGCATTGTCTGCAAGGTGGTCGCCGGCGCGGCCCTTTTGTTTGTTGCAGCGATCGTGGTTGGCCTGATCGGTCACTAACGCCGCGGCGGTCTTCGCTGCTCTTCGCATTGGATGCGGCCGAAACGTCGCGTCAGCCCTGCGTGATCCTTCAGATCTGCCAGAGACGTTTGGCGTTGCCGCGGTAGAGCTTTTCGCGCTCGTCGGCTGAGCAGGGGCCGAAAATGGCCTGCGTCGCTCCGACCCAGGTGGAAAGCCCGCCGCCTTTCGTGCACACCGGCCAGTCGCTGCCCCACACGACCCGATCCCAGCCGAAGCTGGAAACGATGTGCTCCACATAGGGGCGAATGGTCTCGACCGTCCAGCTCTCGGGATCGGCATAGGCGACGACGCCAGAAACCTTGGCGATGACGTTCGGGCGCCTGGCGATCTCGGCGATCCCCTGTTTCCAGCTCTCCAGCGCGCCCGAAACGATGTCCGGCACGCCGCAGTGATCGAGCACGAATCGAACGTCCGGTGCGCTGTCGATAAGGGCGATGGCCTGCGGTTGCTGGCGTTCCAGCATGCAGATGTCGAACGTCAGTCTGCTCCCGGCCATCCGCTTGAGATTGTCACGGAACAAGGCCTGCTCGGATATGTCGTCCGGAACGACATGAAGCACCCGTCTAAACCCTTTCACGAACGGATCGGCTTCGCATTTTTCCAGATAGGCGGCGAAACCGATTTCCTCCGGGCGGCAGGCGGCGATCACGCCGCGGATGAGTTCGCCCTGCGTTTCTGCCAGGCTGCGCAGCATTTCGGTCTCCACCTCTATGTCCGAGGTGGCGACATCCACTTCCATGTGCAGGGCCGCTTCGATGCCGAGCCTTTTCGCCTCCTGCGCATATTCCGGATAGGTGAAGTCGCGGTTCAGGTCGCCCGCGCCGGAGAGCCAGGGATAGGCAAGTCGCGACTGGTCGATGAGATGGAGATGGGTGTCGATGAACATGGTTCCTCCCTCCGGTGCCGTGCGCAAGAAGGCTGGATTTCCTCACTCCGGCGTTTGTTGACAGCGGCAAAATTTGTCCTTTATGTATAAAGAACAGAAGAAGGATTTCAAGCGCTGAAAGACAGACCGGAAAGGCCCGGTTGCGTCCGGCGCGCAAGGGGAGGATAAGATGGCCCGCATCACCGGCATGCGCGTGTTCGACCTGCGGTTTCCGACATCCAAGAGCCTTGATGGTTCGGATGCGATGAACCCCGATCCGGACTACTCCGCCGCCTACGTCATCCTCGACACCGACGTCGACGGCCTTGCAGGCCACGGGCTGACCTTCACGATCGGCCGCGGCAACGACATCTGCTGCATGGCCATCAGGGCGATGGAGCATCTCGTCGTTGGGACGGACCTCGAAGAGGTAGCCGCGGCGCCCGGAAAATACTGGCGACATCTGACCAGTGACAGCCAGTTGCGCTGGATCGGCCCGGACAAAGGGGCGATGCACCTTGCCACGGGTGCGGTCGTAAACGCCGTGTGGGATCTGCTCGGGCGGCAGGCCGGAAAGCCGGTGTGGCAGCTCGTTTCGGAGCTCTCGCCGGAGAAGATCGCCGATATCGTCGATTTCCGCTACCTCACGGACGTTTTGACCCGCGACGAGGCGGTGGCGATCCTGAAGAAGGCCGAGGCCGGCAAGGCGGAGCGGGTAGAGACGCTGCAGCGCGAGGGGTATGCCTGCTACACCACCTCGGCCGGCTGGCTCGGCTATCCGGAAGACAAGCTCAGGCGCCTGTGCCAGGAGGCCGTCGATGCTGGGTTCAACCACGTCAAGATGAAGGTCGGCCGCGATCTCCAAGACGACATCCGCCGCCTGACAATCGCGCGCGAGGTGATCGGCCCCGATCGCTACCTCATGATCGATGCGAACCAGGTCTGGGAGGTCGGGCAGGCGATCGACTGGGTGAAGAAGCTCTCCTTCGCCAATCCCTTCTTCATCGAGGAGCCGACCAGTCCCGACGATATCGCCGGACATCGCAAGATCCGCGAGGCCATCGGCCCCGTGAAGGTCGCGACCGGCGAGATGTGCCAGAACCGCATCATGTTCAAGCAGTTCATCGCAGAGGGCGCCATCGATGTCGTCCAGATCGACAGCTGCCGCATGGGCGGTCTGAATGAGGTGCTGTCCGTTCTGTTGGTGGCGGCGAAATACGGACTGCCCGTGTGGCCGCATGCGGGGGGCGTCGGGCTTTGCGAATATGTGCAGCATCTGTCGATGATCGACTACGTCGCGGTGTCCGGCACGAAGGAGGGCAGGGTCATCGAATATGTCGATCACCTGCACGAGCATTTCGTCGATCCGTGCATTATCCGCAACGCCGCCTACATGCCGCCGTCGCGCCCCGGTTTCTCCATCGAAATGAAACCGGAATCCATTGCCGAATACACGTTCCGCTCCTAAAAGATGACAGTCGAATTCGGGGCGCGCCGCATTGCGTCCCGCCGCATGTAGGGGTGAAGCGTGAACGATATTCTGACGATTGCCGACCTGAAGGCGAGGGCCAAGCGACGGGTGCCGAAGATGTTCTTCGACTACGCCGACTCCGGGGCCTATACGGAGGGCACCTACCGGGCCAACGAGGACGATTTCCAGAAAGTGAAGCTGCGCCAGCGGGTTCTCGTGGACATGACCAACAGGTCCCTCGAAAGCGAGATGATCGGTGAGAAGGTCTCAATGCCGGTGGCGCTCGCGCCGACCGGCCTGACCGGCATGCAGCACGCCGACGGTGAAATGCTGGCGGCGCAGGCGGCAGAAGAGTTCGGCGTCCCGTTCACGCTGTCGACCATGAGCATCTGCTCGATCGAGGACATCGCTTCGGTAACGACGAAACCGTTCTGGTTCCAGCTCTATGTGATGCAGGACCGCGACTTCGTCATCAACCTGATCGACCGGGCGAAGGCCGCGAAGTGCTCGGCGCTCGTGCTGACGCTGGACCTCCAGATTTTGGGGCAGCGCCACAAGGATATTCGCAACGGCCTTTCGGCACCGCCGAAGTTCACGCCGAGACATATCTGGCAGATGGCGACGCGGCCGCTTTGGTGCATGCAGATGCTCGGCACGAAGCGCCGGTCGTTCGGAAACATCGTGGGGCACGCCAAGAGTGTCACCGACCTAACCTCCCTTTCGGTGTGGACGTCCGAGCAGTTCGATCCGCAACTGTCCTGGAACGACGTGGCCTGGATCAAGGAGCGCTGGGGCGGCAAACTGATCCTCAAAGGGATCCTTGATGAGGAGGATGCGCGCATGGCGGTCTCGGCCGGTGCTGACGCGATCATCGTCTCCAATCACGGTGGCCGTCAGCTCGACGGTGCACCGTCTTCGATCAGCATGCTGCCACGCATCGTCGATGCGGTCGGCGGCGACATGGAAGTACATCTCGATGGCGGTATCCGCTCCGGTCAGGACGTGCTGAAGGCACTCTGCTACGGTGCAAAGGGCACCTATATCGGGCGCCCCTTCCTCTATGGCCTCGGAGCCGGTGGAAAGGCGGGTGTGACCAGGGCACTGGAAATCATCCGCAAGGAACTCGACATCACCATGGCGCTTTGCGGCGAGCGGGACGTGCGCAACCTCTCGCGCCGGAATCTGCACCAGGGCAACTGATGCGGCAACGACACCGGTTTACGTCTCTATTTGGTGCGCCTCTTAATATTAGTTTACGCTAATACCATTGGATGCTGCCGCCCGATTGTCTGCCATGGCTTTCGGGCGCACACTTCCGCCGTTCAAACGGAGGGACGCATCCATGACGGATCGCAGAGAACTCGAGAGGACTGTCCGGGCATTCTACCGGGCACGCAACGATAACGACATCGAACAGATCATGGCGTTGGTCGATCCTCAAGCCTGTTTCCGCATCACCGGAAACTACAGGCTCGGACCTCTGACACACATGACCGAAGGTACGGCAGAAATCAGCGCCCGGTTCGGCGACCTCATGACGAACTGGGACGTCTCGGGTCTCGACATCGAGAGCATGCATGTCGACGGAGACACGGTGCTGGTCCATCGTTCCGGTTCGATCCGGTTCATCCCGACAGACAACTTCATCGATACGGAGATGCTGGACAAGCTGACGTTCAGCGATGGCCGCATCATCGAGTTCGTCGAGTTCGTGGATACGCTGATGGCGGCGGAGATAATCGGTTTCGTGAAACCATCCGGCATCTGGACCGGTGTGCCCGGCATGCCGATGGAGCCCCGAGCTGCCAGGGACCCGGGAAGCCGGCCGAGAGCCTGAGATACTGGCTGAAGTCAGTATGCTGGCGATTGCCGGGTATCGCGGCGCGATGTCCGGCATGACGCAGCGGTCTTGCGACAAACGACACGCTTCAGGCGCGTTCGAAACCCTGCAGCACGTTGACGGCGTTGACGCCGAGCGCCTCTACCGCATAGCCGCCTTCCATCACGAAAAGCGTCGGCACGTCGAAGGCGGCGATGCGCGCGCCGATGAGGAGGAAGTGCCCGCCTTCCAGCATGAACTGCGAGATCGGGTCGCCCTTGAACGTATCCACGCCAAGCGAGACGACGAGGGCCGACGGCTGGAAATCGCGGATGCGTGCGTGCGCATCCTCGAAGGCGTCGCGCCACTCCGCCCAGCCGGTTCCGGCCGGCAGGGGATAGTTGAGATTGTAACCCTCGCCGGGACCTGCGCCGCGCTCGCGCGCATAGCCGAGATGGAAGGGAAACTCGAAGTCCGGATCGCCGTGCAGGCTGGCGAGCAGCACGTCGGCGCGGTCGTAGAAGATCTCCTGCGTGCCGTTGCCGTGGTGGTAGTCGATGTCGAAAATCGCGACGCGCTCGTGGCCGCTGTCGCGCAGGCGCTGGGCGGCGATCGCCGCATTGTTGAGGTAGCAGTAGCCGCCGAAGAAGTCGCGCCCGGCATGATGGCCGGGAGGCCGGCACAGGGAGAAGGCGGCACGGTCGCCGGCAAGCACCGCATCCGCGCCCGCCAGCGCCGTATCGGCCGCACGCCGCACCGCCTGCCAGGTGGTCTGCGTGATGGAGCCGGCCATGTCGAACGAGTAGTAGGATAGCCGTGCGTCCAGGCCGGAGGGCGGGCTGTCGATCGGCGGCATCGAGCGGTGACGCCAGCTATAGGGCCAGACCTCGCCGTCGCGGCCAGCCGCGCGCCATTCGGCAAAGACGTTTTCAAGAAAATCGAGATAGTCGGGCGCATGCACCCGTTCGATCGGCCCGCGCCCGTAGGGCTGCGGATCGAGGATGGGGCCGAGGCCGACTTCCTTGACGCGGGACAGCACGATTTCCGCCCGCTCGGGCTTTTCGAAGGTTTCGACGATGCTGCCGAAGGAAACCTCCATGCCGCTGTGATGCAGGTGGTGGTCGGCGGTGTAGAAGGTCTTCATGCGGTCGGCCTGCTCACAAGAACGGGGTCAGACGATTTCACCGTAGAGCGAGCGCTCCAGGGGCGTGATTTCGGCGGCGAAGCGGCGGTATTCCGCGCGCTTGAGCGCCAGGAACACGTGGTGCATCCTTTCGCCCAGCGCCTCCTTCAGGAACGAGGAAGCCGCCGCCTTGTCGATGGCGCTGCGCCAGTCCGGTGGAAGGCTGTCGCCGGCACCTTCCGCGTACGCGGTCGTCTGCGGACCCGGATCCGCCTTCGCAGCGATGCCTCTCTGCATGGCGGCAAGGACGGTCGCGCCGACGAGGTAGGGGTTGGCGTCGATCCCCGCCGCCCTCTGCTCCAGATGCCGTCCGGCACCGGAGCCTGCGGGAATGCGCACTGCGACGGACCGGTTGTTCGTTCCCCAGGTCGGCGTCGTCGGCGCGTAGCTCTGGGCGGAGAAGCGCCGCCAGGAATTCAGGTGCGGCGCGAAAACCAGCATGGATTCGTCCATCGTCTCCAGCAGCCCGGCGACGGCCTGCGTCATCAGCGGCGAAAGCGCGCCTGCTCGATCGGCAAACAGGTTTTCTCCCGCGGCATCGGCGAGGCTTGCATGCACGTGCATTCCCGAACCGGCGCGGCCGGAAAACGGCTTGGCCATGAAGCAGGCCATCATGCCGTGGCGCAGCGCGAGCGCGCGCAGAAGCCGTTTCAGCATGACGAGATCGTCGGCGGCGCGTAGCGCGCTGCCGTGGCGCAAGGTTAGCTCGAACTGCCCCTGTGCATATTCCGAGATTATCGTCTCGACCGGCAGGCCCTGCGCCTCCGCCGCACGGTAGACAGCGTCGACAAACGGTTCCAGCCGGTCGAGCTCGTTGACGCCGTAGACCTGAATTCCCTCCGGGCGCTCGCCGGAGAGCGGCAGCCGCAACGGTTGAAAGTTGCCGGCAGCGTCCCTTTCGCGGTCCAGCAGGTAGAATTCCAGCTCGTAGGCCAGAACAGGATGGAAACCCTGCGCCTTCAGCAGCGTGTCGCGTCGGGAGAGAACCTGGCGGGGATCGGCCGCCATCGGTGAGCCGTCCAGTTCGAACAGCGACAGGCGGACCTCGCCACGCGGCGGATTGGTCCACGGCAGCGGCACCAGCGAGCCGGCGATCGGCCAGGCGCGGCGATCGGCATCGCCGTCCGACCAGACCAGTCCTGTCTCCTCCACGTCCTCGCCGGAGACGTCCAGGCCAAGAATGGAGCCCGGCAGATGCCGGCCGGAGCGGAAGATCGGTAGCAGTTCGTGGCGGCGTATGATCTTGCCGCGCGCGATCCCGTTGGCGTCGATCAGGACCAGATCGAAGGCGCTGATTTCCGGATGGGCAGCAAGGAAGGCTTCAGCTTCGACGATGTCGGCTATGCCCTCGGGGCGTGCGGATGTGTCCTTGCTCATGCGTCCTTCCCCTTCACCAGCCGCCCGAGCACTGCGGCAAACGCCTCGACGAGGCCGTCGGCCTCTCCGGCCGTAAGCGCTGGGCTGACGAGCACCATATTGTGGAACGGGGTGAGCAGATAGCCGAGATTGAGCATGGACAGATGCAGCGCCTGCTCTATGGTGTCGGAAGCCGCAAGGCGCGCCTCGACCGCGTTCCGCACCGGATGGGGCGAGAAAACCACCTCAAGCCGCGCCCCTACGCGGGAAACCGTCCACTCCAGCTCGTTCGCCGCGATCGCGGCCTTGAAACCGGCTTCGATCCGGTCTGCGCGCGCATTCATGGTCTCGTAGGCCGCGTCGGTCATGACCTCTTCCAGGCAGGCGCGCAGGCAGGCGAGCTGGATCGCGCTCCCCGAAAGCGTGGTGCCGATGCCGGAATGGCCGTGGCCGCTCTGCTCGCGGCGAACGACGTGCAGCCGCTCCGCCACCGCCTTGCTCATGCCCCAGACGCTGACCGGAATGCCGCCGCCGATGGGCTTGCCCATGACCATCAGGTCAGGCTCAAGCCCATGCTTCCGGCTGTAGCCGCCGGGGCCGGTCGAGATGGTGTGCGTCTCGTCGATGAGAAGCAACGTGCCGGCAGCCCGCGTCAACCGTCGCAGAGTATCGTGGAAGCCCGGCTCCGGGAGGATCATGCCGCAATTGGTCATGACAGGTTCGGCGAGCACGCAGGCGATGTCATTGGCCGCAAGGGCCGACGCAAGGGCCGTCTCGTCGTTGAAGGGGATGGAGACGGTCAGTTCGCCGAGGTCGCGCACCTGGCCGAGCAGGTTGCGACGCGAGACCGTTCGCCCATCGACAAGATCGACGAGCGTATCGTCCACGGCGCCGTGATAGCAGCCGTCGAAGACCAGCAGTTTAGCGCGGCCGGTGACTGCGCGGGCCACACGGATGGCGAAGCGATTGGCGTCGCTAGCGGTGGCGGCAAGCTGCCATTGTGGCAGGCCGAAGCGCTCGGCAAGCAGCTTGCCGACGGAATGGGCGTCGGAGGACGGCAACATAGTGGTCAGCCCGCGGGTGCCGGCGTTGGCGAGGGCTCTCAGCACCGGCTCGGGCCCGTGTCCGAACATGGCGCCGGTGTCGCCGAGGCAGAGATCCGTCAGCCGGTTGCCGTCAATATCGGTAAGGGTCACCCCGGCCGCCGTTTCGATGATCGGCGGGAACGGGGAGGGCCAGTCGAGCATCCAGTGCTGCGGCACGCCGTCGAAGAAGCCGGGTCCGGATTGCGCATGGGCTGCCGCTGTGCGTGGCCGGCGCTCGGCGAAAAGTTCCCGTTCGGTCTCAAGCATCGCTGCCGCGCGCGCTTCCAGTTCGGACTTCTGGCCGGACGTTGTTGCCTTGTGCATTGACAAGATGCGCACCCCTCGAAGCTCATCGTGTTCAGCTTGTGCTCGGCGCGCTTTTGCGTCTTTCCGAAATGTGATCACTTATATTGAGATGTGATCTCAATTGTCAACGCAGAGCCCGTATGCTTTCCTGACGAAGCCGTGGCGGAAAAATTGCGTTTGTGGCGAGGCGCTGCTACCGCTCGCAGCAGTTTCGGCGCATGCTTGCCGCACTTTGAAGAGAACAAGGAGGCCACCTTGGCGAAGTCCATCCACTCCATGATCCGCGTGCTCGACGAGCAGCGCTCGGTCGATTTTTACCGCGACGCCTTTGGCCTGGACGTGGCGGAGCGGCTGGATTTCGATACCTTTACGCTCGTTTACCTGAGCAACGAGGAGAGCGAATTCGAGCTCGAACTGACGATCAACAAGGGCCGTACCGAACCTTACGCTCTCGGCGACGCCTACGGGCATTTGGCCGTTTCGGTCGATAATCTGGATGCGGAGCATGCACGGCTGACCAAGCTTGGACTTGATCCCAACAAGATCGTGGAGTTCAAGCGCGATGGAGCATTGATCGCCCGCTTCTTTTTCATGACCGATCCGGACGGCTACAAGATCGAGGTCCTGCAGCGGCATGGCCGCTACAAGTAGGCAGAGGTATCCCAGGGCCGCTTGATCGCGGAAACTGCAACTGGCAGTTTTGCGTCACGTCGTTCTGCTGGGCGCAGACTGCGGCAAGGACGATGCGAGCGACAGGGAAGGGGAGGCCCGATGACGCAGGAAAAGCCTTACGAAATTTTCGACCCGCGGTTCAGCAGCCTGATCGTCGGCAGCGCACGGCTGGAAGAGCTTTATACCGGCTGCCGCTGGGCGGAGGGGCCGGTGTGGTTTTCCGACGCCAACCAGCTTCTCTGGAGCGACATTCCCAACCAGCGCATGTTGCGCTGGACGCCGGACGGCGGCGTTTCGGTCTACCGGCAGCCTTCCGACTTTGCCAACGGCCATACCCGTGACCGGCAGGGGAGGCTCGTTTCGTGCGAGCATGCAACCCGGCGGGTCACGCGGACGGAATATGACGGCACAATTACCGTTCTTGCCGACCGCTTTGAAGGACGGCGACTGAATTCCCCAAACGACGTGGTGGTGCGCTCAGATGGTTCCGTCTGGTTCACCGACCCGACCTATGGGATCCTGTCGGACTACGAAGGCTATCAGGCCGAACCGGAACAGCAGACGCGCAACGTCTACCGCCTCGACCCTGCAAGCGGTGACATCGCCGCTGTCGTTACCGACTTCGGCCAGCCGAATGGCCTCGCCTTCTCTCTGGACGAAAGCATCCTCTACATCGCCGACTCCGCTTCGAGCCACGACGCACAATGGCCGCCGCAGATCCGTGCCTTCGATGTCCTGGACGGTCGGCGCCTTGCCAACGGCCGCGTCTTCGCGCTCGTCGAGGGTGGCGTGCCGGATGGCCTGCGTGTCGATACGAACGGAAATGTCTGGACCAGCGGCGGTCCCGCCGTTCATTGTTTCGCACCCGATGGCGTGTTGCTCGGACGCATTCGCGTGCCGCAATCCGTGTCGAACCTCACCTTCGGCGGTCCGCGCCGCAACCGGCTTTTCATCACCGCGACGACATCGGTCTATGCGATCTACACGACGGCGAAGGGTGCACAGGTTCCGTAGGTCCTACGGTGTGGGCAGCCGTGCCCGTTTGAGCTTCTGTTCACGGAAGAAGATGAAAAGCCCTGAGGCGACGATGAAACCGGCCCCGACCAGCATGGCGGTGCGCGGCATGTCCCCGAAGAAGATCAGCCCGAAAACGACCGCCCAAAGCAGGAGCGTGTACTGCAGCGGCACGACGGTTGCGGCGTCCGCAAGCTTGAGCGACCGGTTCACCAGCATGTGTGCTGCCATTGCAACGACACCCAGCAGGCTGAGAAGGCCGATGTCCACAGGGCGAACCGGAGCCCATCCGGCGGGATCGAAGGCAAGCGCCACCAGCGAGAAAAGGGCAGCACCCGCGACCTGCCAGAAGACCAGCGTCGTGTCGGGCGTTGCCCGCAAGGTGCGGCCGAAGATCATGGCGAAAGAGAAGGCGATGCTGCCGGCAAGCGCGATGAGCGCCGGCAATGTGAGGCTCTCCCTGGAGGGCTCCAATGCGATGATCACGCCGGCGAAACCGACGAGGATCGCGCTCCAGCGGCGCCAGCCCACCTTTTCGCCTAGCATCAGTGGCGAGAGTGCCGCGACATAGATCGGCGCAGCAAGCCAGTAGGTCATGGCGTCCGCGAGCGGCATGTAACCGACGGCGAAGTAGAACGCGGTTGCCTCGAAGGCGAAAAGCAGGGAGCGGAGGGCTTGCAGACGAGGGCGTTCCACGCGCACGAGATTGTGCCATCCCGTGCGCCAGAAGAACGGCAGCAGAACGGCTATGGCCGCCAGGCTGCGAATGAACATGAGCTGCGACGGCGAATAGGTCGCCACCAGCCATTTGCCCAGTACATCGTTCAACGAGAACATCACCATGCCAAGCAGCATGAACAGCACGCCCAGGCGCGTCGCGTTCGACGGCGTTACGGAGGTGGCGGTCGCATCTGTCATGGCCGGTTCTGCGCGCTTGGGCTGCGAGCCTGCGCGAGGCGTCGACGGGCCACAGTATGGGGATGGGGAGCCATTCGCACATCTCATCCCAACGATCCAGTCAACAATATTGATGGCTGCATTCAGCTTGACGAAGCTTCGGCAGCGCGCCGTTGAAAAGATAGTGAAAAGAGCGCGATGCCGATCGATGGCACATCTCAGCGATAAATAAACGCCCATGGAGGACGCGGCGCGCTGCGAGACGGAGCGGACGATTGAGGGCAGAGAGCACGCAGATCACAAGAATCGAGGTGATAGACATCCCGTCGGTCCTACCTGCGCGTGGAATGCGCGTCGTCTCGAAATATTCCTTCGATCAAAAGCCAATCGGGCGCATCGATGGGTGCGCCCGATGGCAGTCTTTGATGTGCCTTCCGATCGCCCTTACGCGGCGTCGGTCCGATGGACGGTCTTTACCTCGAGGAAGTCCTCCAGCCCGAAGATACCGCCTTCGCGGCCGTTGCCCGACTGCTTGAAGCCGCCGAACGGGCTACCGTAACGATGCGGCCCGCCGTTGATATGAACCATGCCGGCGCGAAGGCGTGCGGCCACGCGTTCGGCACGGTCCGGATTTCCGGTCTGAACATAGGCAGCAAGGCCGTAGTTGGTGTCGTTGGCAATCGCGATCGCTTCCTCTTCGGTATCGAAGGCGATGATCGACAGAACCGGGCCGAATACCTCTTCGCGGGCGATGCGCATGTCGTTGTTTACGTCGGCGAAGATCGTCGGCTTGACAAAATAGCCTGTCTCGAAGCCCTCCGGCTTGCCGGGACCGCCGACGAGCACGCGTGCCCCTTCGGCCACACCTGCCTCGATCAGCGCCTGGACACGCCCGAACTGGATGTGGGAGACGAGCGGGCCGATATGGCTGCCTTCCTGTTCCGGATTGCCGACTTTTGCCTCCTTGCCGGCCTTCTCCGCGATTGCGACTACCTTGTCGTAGACCGAGCGCTGCACGAGCATGCGCGTCGGCGCATCGCAGGACTGGCCGGAATTGTTGAAGCACTCGGCAACGCTGCTTGCGACACGATCTTCCAGGTCGGCATCCTCGAAGACGATGTTCGGAGACTTGCCGCCGAGTTCCAGCGTCACCCTTTTGACGGTGTCGGCTGCGTCCTTGCTGACGGCGATACCGGCGCGGGTGGAGCCGGTAAAGGACATCATGTCGATGTCCTTGTGTTTCGAAAGGGCTGCGCCGCATTCGATGCCGTCGCCGTTGACGAGGTTGAACGTGCCGGCGGGGAAGCCCGCCTCCTCGACCATTTCGGCATAGAGCAAGGCGTTCAGGGGTGTGAACTCGGAAGGTTTCAGCACGCAGGTGCAGCCGGTCGCCAGTGCCGGCACGACCTTGAGCGCGATCTGGTTGATCGGCCAGTTCCAAGGCGTGATCAGCCCGCAGACGCCGATCGGCTCGCGCCGCACCACGTCGCCGTTCGGCAGCACTTCACGACTCTTCAGGCGCTTCAGCGCGTCGATGAAGCCCTGCAGGTGGCCGACGCCGACGTCGGCCTGTTGTTCGGTGCTCATGGTGATCGGGGCACCCAGTTCGAGCGTGATCGTGCGGGCCATCTCGTCATAGCGGCGCTTGTAGACCGCGAGGAGCTTCTCCAGCAGGGCGAGGCGCTCGTCGACGCTGGTCTGGCTATAGCTCGCAAACGCCTTCTTGGCGGCGGCGACTGCCCGATCGATATCGGCAGCAGTGCCCATGGAGATCCACGCGATCGGCTTCTCGGTCGCCGGATTGATCACCTCCAGGTCGCGCGGCGTCAGCGGGTCCACCCATTTGCCGTCAATGTAGAACTTGCGTTTGTCCAGCATGCTTTTCTCCCGTCGCATTCATTCTTTTCGTTTCCCGCCGCCGCTTAAGGCTGGCGGAGGGAGAATGTCTGCCACCATGCCAAAGCGCAATACCCTTCCGGGGATAGGAAAGGGATGCAGCGCCTGGGACTGCTGTCCTTGCGCGGCGACGGTGACGCCTTGCCAACTCAGCCCCTGTCGTTGTCGGCATAAAAGCCCCGCACCTCATCGGTGAAGGCCTTCCGTTCGCCGGGGTCGGTATAGAACATGTGACCACCCCGATAGAGCTTCAGCCCAACGCGACCTTCTGTGAGGGAGGGAGGAAGGTGGTCGAGGACATAGCGGCTGCCGCCATAGGGCGTGATGGCGTCGCTGTAGCCATGCACCACCATGACGCGGAGGGACGGGATGGTCGCCAGAAGCTCGCGAAGATCGCGGGTCGCGCTGACATTGGAGCGGGCGCCGTTCCAGTCCCAGCGGCGGTTCACGTCCTTGTCCAGCAGGCGGTAGGTCATTTCGGTCGAGAACTTCAGTTCGTCACGCGCATAGGCGGCAAACGCGCCGCCGTAGGCGCGCGTATAGCCGTCGAGGATCGGGTCGGCCCCACGGTCTTCCGATGTTTCAGGATAGGGATCGTCCGCGAGATAAGCTGCATCGTAAGGGCTTGCGATCTTGTCCGGGGCACCGTCGAGCTCCTTCGTATAGATATCGCCGACGAAGCCGCGGGCGCGTGCCACCGCGTCCTTGCCGATGCCCGTCATCTCGGCGATGCGGGCGTAGAGGCGGTCGGCGTCGTCGCCGCTCGGGGCGGCACCGGCGAGCGCGACAAGGTAATCGCTCATCGCGAACCGTTCCACCTCTTGGATGCCCTCGGCGGAGAAGGCGCCCTTGCGCTCCATCTCCGCAGCCGCCAGCGAAGGAAGCTGCAAGGCGGCGCCGACAGGATCGCCGGTCCCGAAAATGTAGCGGCTTTCGATCATCGGCGAGAGCATGACGATACCGGAGACGAGAATGCCCTGGCTCTCCTTCAGTGCGGTTGCGACCTTGGCAGCGCGAAAGCCGCCATAGCTTTCGCCGAGCAGATATTTCGGTGCGGCGGAACGGCCGTTCTTCTGGACATAGAGCGCGATGAATTTGGCAAGGCTTTCCGCATCGGCGCGTACGCCGTGGTAGGCCGCCTCGGCATCCTTGCCGGCCACCCGGCTCCAGCCCGTCCCGGCGGGGTCGATCAGTACGAGATCGGTGAAGTCGAGCCAACTGTCCGGATTGTCGGAAAGCGCCGGCCGTGTCCCGTCCGGGGCGGTGCTGCCCTGCTCGCTGCCGAAATCGAGGATGCGCGGCCCCACGAGACCGAGGTGAAGATAGGCGGAGGCGGCGCCCGGTCCGCCGTTGAAGGCGAAGGTGACCGGCCGTTCGGCGGGAGCATCCTTGGCGGTGTAGGCGGTATAGAAGATCTTCGCGCTCACCTTGCCGTCCTGTCCCCGCAGTTCCAGCGTGCCGGCGGTGGCGGTATAAGGCAGGTCGCTCGACGGGCGGCGCAGCACATGGTCGGTGACGGCATCGCCCGGCAGCAGATCCAGAAGACCGGAGCCGGATTGTTGCGGTGCGGGCTGTTGCGCCATCACGTCGCCGAGCGGTGCAACGGCAAGAGCGGCGATGACGGCGATCGATAGGAGATGGTAGCGCAAATCCGGCTTCCTCGTTTCAGTTCGGCGGCAGTTTACGGACGGAGGACCAGCACCGGAACTCAACTCAAATTGATTGGCGGGAGCGAGTGGGAAAGGTCTTGCGATCGATAGGTGTTGCGACCCGTCGGAATCGGCGCGTCCTGCTTCGGCTCCCCCTCTGTCTGCTGCGATCGAAGCACACGGTCAGCGCGACGGATTGCAAATCGGCGGACGGGCTAATCGCAGCATGCGCCGCCATCGCCCGTCCCGCTGGCCAGCCGCTTCAGAATGGGGCAGTCCGGCCGGTCGTTGCCCTGGCAATGGGCAGAGAGGTGCTGCAGCGTCATCACCATCTCCTGCAACTGCCGCATCTTGGCGGTAAGTTCCTCTATGTGCCCGGCCGCGATGCGCTTGACGTCGGCGGATGCACGGTCGCGATCCTGCCACAACGCCAGCAGGTCGCGGATCTGCGCGATCGAAAATCCGAGATCGCGCGCCCTGCGGATGAAGCTGAGGGTGGCGAGATCCTTCGGCCCGTAGGTGCGGTAGCCCGAGCCGGTGCGACCGGCTTCCGCGATGAGGCCGATCGATTCGTAGTGGCGGATCATCTTCGCCGTCACGCCGCTGGCGCTTGCCGCTTCGCCTATGTTCATGTGCGGATCTCCCCTCTCGCATGGGCTCGGGAAGGGCGGAACCGTTTCAATCTGAGGGCATTGCTGACGACGAAGACGCTTGAAAGCGCCATGGCGCCGGCGGCAATTGCAGGAGACAGCAAGATCCCGAAGGCAGGATAGAGCGCGCCCGCCGCCACGGGGATCAGGGCGACGTTGTAGCCGAACGCCCAGAAGAGGTTCTGGCGGATGTTGCGCATGGTCGCGCGGGAAACCGAGATCGCGGTCGCAACGCCACGCATGTCGCCGGCCATCAGCACGATGTCGGCGCTTTCAATCGCCACGTCCGTGCCCGTACCGATGGCAATCCCGGTATCGGCGATTGCGAGCGCCGGCGCGTCGTTGATGCCGTCGCCGACGAAGGCCACCTTGCTGCCGCCAGCCGAAAGCGCCTTCACGGCGTCGACCTTGCCCTCCGGGAGCACCTCCGCCATCACCCTGTCGATCCCGAGCGTCGCGGCAACGGCCTCGGCTGTGCGGCGATTGTCGCCGGTGATCATCGCGACCTCGATGCCCAGCGTCTTGAGCTGCGCGATTGCCTCCTTCGTCGTCGGCTTGACGGGATCCGTCACGGTGAAGAGCGCGGCGAGCCTGCCGTCTATCGCGGCATAGAGGGGCGAAGCGCCGCTGGCAGCAAGCCGCTCCGCTTCACCCCTGAACGCGGTCGGATCGAAACCGAGCGTCGACATGAAGCCGGCGGAACCGACTTCGACCTTGCGCCCCGAGACCGTTGCGGAAATGCCCTGGCCGGAGGTCGCCTGGAACGCTTCTGCCTGCGGGATTTCCAAACCTTCCGCCTTTGCAGCCTCGTGGATTGCAAGGGCGATCGGATGTTCCGAGCGGACTTCGGCTGCGGCCACGAGCGACAGCACCTCGTTTCGGGCAAAACCTTCGGCCGGTATGATCCCGGTCAGGCTCGGACGGCCGAGCGTCAGTGTGCCGGTCTTGTCGACGGCGACGACCTCGGTCGCCTCCAATGTTTGCAGCGCCGTTCCCTGCCGGAAGAGCACGCCGAGTTCGGCTGCGCGACCGGTTCCGGTGATGATCGAGGTCGGGGTCGCAAGTCCCATGGCGCACGGGCAGGCTATGATCAGGACTGCGACGGCGGCCACGAGTGCGTGCGCCAGTGCAGGGCTGGGGCCGAACGCGAACCAGATGCCAAAGGTGACGAGTGCGACGGCGATGATCGCCGGCACGAACCATTGGGTCACGCGATCGACCAGCGCCTGGATCGGCAGCTTGGCGGCCTGTGCGTCCTCCACCATGCGGATGATCTGCGACAGCACCGTGTCCGCGCCGACGCGGGTGGCGCGGAAGGAGAAGGAGCCGGTCGTGTTCATCGTTCCGCCGGTGACGGTGTCGCCGGGCTTGCGCTCGACCGGCATCGGTTCGCCCGTGATCATGGATTCGTCGACGAAGGAACTGCCCTCCGTCACCTCGCCGTCGACTGGGACCCGCTCCCCGGGGCGAACCAGCACGATATCGCCCGGCATGACCGCTTCAAGCGGCACATCCACCGCGGCACCATCCTTCATCACGCGCGCTGACGTCGCGCGCAGGCCGGCAAGGTGCCGGATTGCCTCGCCGGTGCGGCCCTTGGCGCGGGCTTCGAGGTAGCGCCCGGCAAGGATCAGGGTGACGATGACGGCGGCGGCCTCGAAGTAGACGTCCGCCGTGCCGCCCGGCAGCAGGCCAGGCGCGAAGGTGGCGACGACGGAGAAGATCCAGGCTGCGGCCGTTCCGATGACGACGAGCGCGTTCATATCGGGTGTGCCGCGCAGAAGGCTGGGAATGCCCTTGCGGAAAAAGCGCGCACCAGGGCCTGCCAGAACGATCGTCGCCAGCACGAACTGAATGATCCGGCTCGCCTGCATGCCGATCGTTTCATGGATAGTGTGGCCAAAGGCGGGAATGGCGTGTGCGCCCATCTCCATGACGAAAAGGGGCGCGGTCAGCGCGGCGGCGACGACCAGCGAGCGCCGCAGGGTACCGATTTCACCTTCGCGCCGCTCATCTTCGGAAGGTCCGTCCTCGCGACGGTCTTGCCGGACGGCGCGATAGCCGGTTGTCCCGATCGCTTCCGCCAACGCGTCGAACGTCACGGCACCGCGCAGGTAGCGCACCCGGGCGTGCTCGCTGGCAAGGTTGGCGGTGGCGTCGATGACGCCGGGAATCTTCTTCAGGGCGTGTTCGACACGCGCAATGCAGGAGGCGCATGTCATTCCCTCGACGGTGAATTCAAGCGCCTCCTCGCCGACGCCATACCCGGCATCCCGCACGGCCTCTGCCACGGCCGTGATGTCAGGGGTGCCATCGAACGTCACCTCGGCCCTCTCCGTCGCGAGATTGACAGAGGCTACGGAAACGCCCGGTACCTTCTGGATCGCCTTTTCCACGCGCCGTACGCACGAAGCGCAGGTCATGTCCTCGATGGACAGCTTGATCGTCTGGGCCGCATCGGGTCCCTTGAACGTGAGCATTGTGCACGCTCCTTTCTTTGGATAGATCGTGCACCTTCCCATCATGTCAAGGTCAAGTGGATTCTGTCGTCCAGAACCTGGGTTCGGAGAGCCGACACGAGGTTGCCTTGGGACTACGGCAACTCGTGATCTTCCTTATGCCGAAGGTCCAGGCGGATCCCAAATCTGCCGTGCCGTGGCGGCGGCGAGCTCGTTCTGAAAGCACTTGATCGTAAACTCGGCGAAGCTCGACAACTGGCGGCCGCGCTTGTGGATGGCATAGGGGGTGATCATGGCCGGTTCCTGCAGCGGTCGGCGTACGATGCCGGGAATGTGCGCGGTGCCAACCGAGAACTCGTCGACCAGCGCCACCCCCAGCCCCTGTTGCACAAGGCCGAGGATGGTTTGCGAGAAGCGCCCCCTGACCGTGTGACGCAGATCGATGCCGGCATCCCTGAATGGCTGGGCGAGCGTGCTGCCATAGGGGTCGCCGGGGTCAACGCCGATGAACGGATAGCGCGCAAGGTCATGGACGGAGACCTTTTCCAGTGCGGCCAGCGGATGGCCTTCCGGCACGATCGCCAGCAGACGACCGCGCGCCAGCGGCTTGTTGCGCACCGCGGGATTGTCGACCGGGGAGCTCATGATGACGACTTCGCCGTGCTCCAGCAGCAGGTAGTCCAGCGTCTCCTCGATCTTCAGGATGTTGAGGTCGACCCTGAGATCTGGAAAGCGCTGGCGGATGGTTCGAATGACGCGGACGGCGACGAAATTGGCGATTGATGGGGCTGAAGCAAAGGAGAGCGCGAAATCGTGTCCCTTCTGGAGCGAGGAGACTGCCGCATTCAGGCTCTCCATCTGGCGATAGACGAGATTGAGCATCTCGAAAATCGTCTGGGCCTCCGCAGCCGGAACGAAAATGCCGGCCTTGCGCTCGAACAGGCGGACGCCGAGCCCGCTTTCGGCATGCTTCAACAGCCTGCTGATGCCGGGCGCTGAAACGTGCAGGAGATCCGCAGCACCCTGGATGGTGCCGGCGATCATTACGGCCCGGATGACTTCGATCTGCCTGAGTGTCAGTTCCTTCATCGCGCGCTATCGCTTTGGCATGCCCTCCGGCCGCAGCAATCTTCTTTGCGCGGCGATGCGGAACGGGGCGTTCATTGCGCCATAGCCGTTATAGGCGCCGCGCCGCTCGACGATTTCGAAGAAGAAACCCTCGCCGAAGGTACGGCTGTAGATCTGGAAGTACTCGCCATTGTCGTCGCGGTCGTAGAGGATGCTTGCCTCCCGCAACGCATCCGAAAAGGCCGGTTCAAGACCAAAGCGCGCTTCGAGGTCGTCGTAGTAGTTGCGCGAGATCGGCAGGGCATGGAAATCCAGCGCCGCCAACGCGCGTGCGGTGGCAAAAATGTCGTCGGTGGTGAAGGCGATGTGCTGGATGCTGGAGCCGAAGCCCTCCGCCAGGAACTTGCCGGCAAAGGTCTTGCGGCTGTCGGCGCCGTTCATCGTCAGGCGAAAGCCGTTCCCCGACAGGCTTTCGATGGCCTGGCTGCGGACCAGGCCACCCGGGTCGACGACATCGACCATCGGCGTCCGGCGCGTGTCAAAAATCGACGTGTAGAAGAGCAGCCACGTCAGCATCTCGTCATAATGGGTTGTCTGGGCGAGATGATCGATCCGCTTCAATCCCGCGTCTCCCTCGCCCGGATCGTCAACGGGTGTGAATTCGCTGTCCCATATCGAGGCGAGTTCCGGCGTGTCGTCGAGGAAATAGATGACGCCGTTGCCGACGCCCTGGATCGCAGGAACGCTGGTCTCACCCGCGCGGCGGGGCTCGGAGAAGACAGGCGCGTCAAGTGCTGCGGCGCGGGCCAGCGCATCCTGCGCGTTTTCCACCTTCATGCCGTAGGCATAGGCGTTCGTACCATGCACGAAATAGGAGGATCCGGCGAAGCTGTCGCCGGAATCGTCGGAATTGACGACGATGCGGATGTCCGCCTGCGTGTAGAGATCGACACTACGGTTACGATGTCGCGCCGTTTTCCGGAAGCCGAGTGACCTGAGCAAAGTCACGAGGTGATCCTTTTCCGCCTCCGCCGTCGTGAATTCGACGAAGGACACGCCGCTGGTCCGGATGCGATCGGGCATGGGTGGCACGTCGATGCGGATATCCGGTTCGAGGCGCCGGACCTGGTCCATCACGTAGACCAGCGAGCGATGGCCGTCTTCGGCAAGCGCGCGGGCGGAGCCGCCACGGAACTGGTCGTTGAAGATCTCGAGCGAAAGCGGACCGTCATAGCCGGTTGCGGCGACGGCGCGCATGAAATCGACGACCGGCAGATCGCCCTCGCCGGGCATGTTGCGGAAATGGCGGCTCCAATAGAGCAGATCCATGTCGATCAGCGGCGCATCCGCCAACTGGACGATGAAAATCTTGTCGCCTGGAATGGAGCGGATGGATTTGACGTCGATCTTGCGTGACAGCGTATGGAAGGAATCGAGGATCAGGCCGACATTTCGATGATCGGCGCGGCGGACGATCTCCCAGGCGTCGCGGTGGTCGTTGATATGGCGGCCCCAGGCCAGCGCCTCATAGCCGACGCGCACGCCGTGCTTGGCCGCCAGTTCGCCCAGCTCATGGAAATCGGCCGCCGCACGATCTATCCCGCCGAGCGAAATCGGAGACACGTTGGAGCAGATCAGCATGAGATCGGTACCGAGTTCTCCCATGATGTCGAACTTGCGCTGCGCACGTTCGAAGGCGCGGGCGCGGTGCGGCTCCGGCATGCCCTCGAAGTCCCGAAACGGCTGGAAAAGCGTAATCTCCAGCCCGAAGTCCCGCGCCATCTGCGCGACTTCGCGCGGCGAGGCGTCATAGGTCAGGAAATCGTTCTCGAAGATCTCGACACCGCTGAAACCAGCCTTGGCAATGGCTGCCATCTTGTCCGGGAATTCTCCGCTGATGGATACCGTCGCAATCGAAGTCCGCACAGTGTCTCTCCTCCTGATGCCAGCTTTCGCATTTGGCCGCGATCCTGCGGAAACTACTCGGTTTTTCCCAGCTTTTCGATTTGGCCGAGCAATCGCAGCGAAGTCAACAGGGCAACGCCCGTTGCCGCCGTCATCTGCGGAAGGACGAGCCATTCCAGCGTCCAGGCGGCGCCCGAGCGTTCCTGTTCGTGCACCAGCGCCTGATGCATCGCGGCAAGCTGTGCTGCATTGAAACGCGCGAGCGTCACGAGAACCTCCGCCGAAACGGGGTTCTGCTTGTGCGGCATGGCCGATGAGCCGCCGCCGCCGGACATCCGGATCGCACTGCCCATTTCCGCAAGCAAAGCCACGTCCTGCCCGAACTTGCCGAGGCTGCCGGTGATCAGAGAAAGCAGGCCGGCGAATTCGGCGAGCGTGTCGCGCTGGCTGTGCCACTGCACCCGGTCGACAAGGCCAAGCCGGGTAGCCAGAGCAGCG
Source organism: Pseudomonadota bacterium (assembly GCA_023404095.1). Lineage (GTDB taxonomy): Bacteria > Pseudomonadota > Alphaproteobacteria > Rhizobiales > Rhizobiaceae > Mycoplana. The sequence goes on from JAEYDD010000026.1 coordinate 248,149, forward strand.
CGCACGGCTGGCCCGCTGTCGCCGAGCTTTTCCAGAGTACCTGCGGCCCCGCCGAACTGGACGGCGAAGCCGTGCGCGGCGAAATCGGCAAGTCGGGCGGCTGTCCGCTCAAGCGGTGCGCTCCAGGCGCAGATCCGGTCGAAGACGGTGATCGGGATCGCCGCCTGCATGCGGGTGTAGCCCATGAGAGGCCGCTGCCCGTCCCGTTCCGAAAGGGTGGCGAGACCGGCGACAGTAGCCGCCAGCCTTCCAGCAAGGATATCCGTCGCCGCCTTCAGGCGCAGCACGAGGCTTGTGTCGATCGCGTCCTGGCTTGTGGCGCCGAAATGCACCTTGTCGCGTGCGGGAGCGGCGACCGCCTGACGCATCTGTCGAACCAGTTCCGGGATGACGACCCCGTCCTTCGAGACGCCGCTCTTCAGCGCCGCGATGTCCGGCGCGAACACGGAGAGCCCCTCAATGATGGCAATAGCGTCGTCCTTTGCGAGGATGCCGCAGTCCGCCTCCGCCTGGGCCAGTGCGGTTTCGAAACGGATCATCGCATCGATGTCCGCCTCCGCCGAAAAGAGCGACGTAATCTCATCGTCGCCCAGAAGGCCGGACAGGAAGGGATGCTCGAATGGGGTAAGGCTCATGATCGTGTCAGATGTCGAAGAACACCGTTTCGCCCTCGCCCTGAAGGCGAATGTCGAAGCGATAGGTGTTGTCGCCTTCCTTCTTCGCGATCAGCGTGGGGACGCGGACCTTGTGTTCGATGCGGGCGAGAATGGGATCTTCTGCGTTTGCCGCTTCCTCCTCCGGAAAATACATCCGCGTGTGAAGCCCGATATTGATGCCGCGTGCAACGATCCAGAAGGTCACGTGCGGAGCCATCCAGCGCCCGTCCTTGAAGGGCACCCGGCCGGGCTTGATCGTCTCGAAGACGAATTCGCCGGTGTCCATGTCGCCCGGCGAACGGCCCCAGCCGACGAAATTCGGGTCTGCAGCGCCGCGCGTCTCACTCGGGCTGTTGTAGAATCCGGCGTCGTCGGCCTGCCAGATCTCCACCAGGGCGTCCTTCAGGGCGTTGCCGCCGCCGTCGTAGACGGTCCCGCGAATGGTGATGCGCTGGCCGCGCGTCTGCTCGTTGTAGAGGGCGCCGGAGCCCAGGTCCTTCTCGAAGACGCCGTGAATGCCGACGAAATTCGGCGTGCAGCCGATGTGCACATAGGGACCTGCGGTCTGCGAAGCGCTTTCCTTGAGATAGCCAAGCGGTTGAACCATGTCAGTTGCCCTCCGGACGGTTCTCGAAGAAGGTGGAGCGACGGCCTCTGAGGACGATGTCGAACTTGTAGGCGCGCATGTCCATTGGAATGGTCGCGTTCATGTCGAGCGGTGCGATCAACTGGCGGATGGCGTCTTCGTCCGGGATCGTTTTCACGATCGGACACTTCCAGATCAGCGGATCGCCCTCAAAGTACATCTGCGTGATCAGCCGTTGCTGGAAGCCGTGGCCGAAGATCGAGAAGTGGATGTGTGCCGGACGCCAGTCGTTGACGCCGTTGGGCCAGGGATAGGGACCAGGCTGGATGGTCTTGAACCAATAGTAGCCGTTTTCGTCGGTGATGGTGCGGCCGACGCCGCCGAAATTCGGATCGACCGCGGCAAGATAGGTTTCCTTCTTGTGGCGGTAGCGGCCGCCGGCATTGGCCTGCCAGAATTCGACCAGCGCTCCGTCGACGCCACGCCCGCTTTCGTCGAGCACGCGGCCATGTACGAGAATGCGCGGTCCGATCGGCATTTCGCCCGGGCGGGCATAGTTCAGGATCAGGTCGTTATCCAGCGGATTGAGCATGCCGTGGCCGAAGACCGGGCCGGTGATCTCGCTCTTCGTGCCTTCCAGAGAAATCAGCGCGCGCTGTGGCGACCGCAGCACCGTCGTCTTGTACCACGGGGTAAACGCAGGGGGCTGCATCTCGCGGTCGCGGGCGAAAAATGGCCCCGTCTCGGGCGGTCGGTTGCTCATCCCTTGTTCTCCTCCTCGGAAGTATTGGCGCGCCGTTCGGCCAGCGCAAGCTTTGCGATCTTGAAGGCATGATTGGCCGCCGGTACGCCGGCGTAGATCGCCACATGCATCAGCGCCTCGCGGATATCCTCCTCCGTCGCGCCCGTGTTGGCGGTCGCCCGCACGTGCATGGCCACTTCATCGTCCTGACCGAGGGCCGCCAGAAGCGCGATGGTGACGATCGAGCGCTCACGCTTGGTCCACTGCGTGCCCGACCAGACGGTGCCCCATGCGGACTCCGTGATCAGCGTCTGGAACGGCTGGTCGAAGGCGGTCGCCTGCGCGCTGGCCCGGTCCACATGGGCATCGCCCAGAACGGAGCGGCGCGTTTCCATGCCTTTGGCATAGCGTTCGCTTGGCGCTGCGGGTTGGTTCATGGCTCAGGACTCCGGCAAGGTTTTCAAAAAGGCTCCGACAGTTGCGGCATAGGCTGCGGGCTGTTCGATGCAGGGGATATGGCCGCAGCCCTCGATCACAGAAAAACGGCTGCCGGGGACGAGATCGGCCAGCGACCGCACCAGGGCAGGCGGCGTGGAGCCGTCCTGGTCGCCGACGACGCAAAGCGTCGGTACAGCGATTTTTGCGGCGGCATCCGTGTAGTCCGCGTCGCGGATCGCAGCGCAGGTGCCGCAATATCCATCCAGGGGCTGCCGTGCGAGCATGTTGCGGCAACCGGCATAGACCGCATTGTCGGGTGTGCGGAAGGCCGGCGTGAACCAGCGCTCCATGATGGGGTCGACCATGCCGTCAAGGCCATCTTTCAGGATGGTGGCAATCCGGTCGTTCCACATGTCCGCAGAGCCGATCCTGTGGGCGGTGTTGGAGAGAACCAGCGCCCGGACGAGGTCGGCCCGTTTCGCATGTAGCGCCTGCGCGATGAGGCCGCCGACAGAAAGGCCCCAGATCACCGCGTCGCCGATACCGAGATGGTCGAGCAGCGCGATCAGGTCGCCGGCATGGGTCTCGATCGCGTAGGGCGGCTTGCCGATGTCCGACAGGCCGTGGCCGCGCTTGTCGTGCAGCACGTATGCGTAGCCCTCGCCAAGCGCCGCCATGACCGGTTCCCAGATGCGGAAATCGGTGCCCAGCGAATTGATGAAGGCGATGACGGGCTTGCCTTCGCCGATGCCGATCGCGCGATAGTGGATCGCCGCGTCGCCGACCTTCAAAAATCTCATCGGTCAATCTCCTCTTGATCGGCATATTGCAATGACGATACGGTTAAGTAAAATGAGTTTTTCTTCTCTAGAGATAACCTGTAGGTTATGGTTCTCCCGGTCGATCCCCGCATCAAATTTCGCCATCTGCAGAGTTTCGTGGAGGTGGCGCGCCAGAAGAGCGTCAACGGGGCGGCAGCCACGCTGAATGTCAGCCAGCCCGCGGTAACGAAGACCATCCGTGAACTGGAGGAGATCCTCGGCATCGCCCTGTTCGAGCGGGAAGGGCGGGGGATCCGAACCAGCAGCCATGGCGAGGTGTTCCTGCGGCACGCGGCGGCGACACTGACGGCGCTTCGCCAGGCAGTCGATTCGGTTTCCTACGAGATGGCCCGCTCCGCGCCTCCGGTTCGCATCGGCGCATTGCCGACCGTCTCCGTTCGCATCATGCCGAAAGCGATGACTCACTTTCTGGCGGAGCGCACCGGCAGCCCGGTCAAGATCGTCACCGGCGAGAACGCGGTTCTGATCGAGCAATTGCGTGTGGGCGAGCTCGATCTCGTCGTTGGCCGCCTTGCGTCGCCGGAAAAGATGACCGGCCTCGTTTTCGAGCATCTCTATTCCGAACAGGTGCTCTTCGTCGTTCGCGCCGGTCACCCCCTGCTGGCAACCGGCGTATCCGTGTTCGACCGACTGCGCGAATTTCCGGTGCTGCTGCCGACACGAAACTCGGTGATCCGCCCGATCGTCGAGCAGTACCTGATCGCCAACGGCGTGCCCGCGTTGCCGACACAGATCGAGACCGTTTCGGACGCGTTCGGGCGCGCCTTCCTGCGCATTAGCGACGCGGTCTGGATCATCTCCGAAGGGGTCGTCGCGGCTGATATCGCCGATGGCGTTCTGGCGGCCCTGCCGATGGAGACGACGGATACGCGCGGGCCGGTCGGACTGACGATGCGCGCTGATACGCTGCCTTCCCTGCCGCTGACGCTGTTGATCCAGGCGATCCGCGCGGTGGCCTCGGACGCGGCGCCCGCCGTGCGGATGTGAGGCGTCCGCGACATCTTCGCTTCGTGAATCAAGAAACCGAAGTCCGGGCGTCAGAACCGGACGCGGAACTCCGGCCTGCCCCGCACACCCGGCTTGAGCGCCAGCACCTTGCCGGCGAGCGGCTGCGCGGCCCGCTCGGTTTCCGTCAGCGGTTCGGTGGCCGAGGTCAGGTAGAGTTCATCCAAGTCGCGGCCGCCGAAGCAGCAGCAGGTCGGATAGGTCACCGGCAGGTCGATGGCCATGGAAACCTCGCCGGAAGGCGCAAAGCGCAGCAGTCGGCCGCCGGCATATTCGGCATTCCAGAGATACCCGTCGGCATCGACGCAGCTTCCATCGGGGCGGGCAGGGGCAGTCGTCCTGGCGAAGCTGCGCGGTGGCCCGCGGCGGCCAGTTTCGGGGTCATAGTCGCAGGCCCAGATTTCATAGGCGCGCGTATCGCAGAAATACATCCGCTTCCCCACGGGGTCGAAAGCGAGCCCGTTCGGGATGGCGAGGTGTTCGGCTTCGACCGTCGTGGTCAGATCGGCGCCAACGCGGTAGAGCGCGCCGACCGGGGCATAGTCCGCCTCCCGCAACGTTCCGACCCAGAAGTTCCCGGCGGGATCAGCCCTTCCGTCGTTCTTGCGATGTCCGGTCTTTCCCGGCTCCGGATCGCAAAGGAATTCCTGCATGCCCGTTTCCGGCTCGTAGGCGAAGAGCCCGTTGTCGCAGGCAAGCAGTAGCCCGCCCGTATGACGGAGCGCGATCGAGCCGATGCGGAGGGCTGAGACCGGGTGGCGGCGGCATTCTCCGGTTGCCGGATCGTAGCTCCAGAGGGTCGGCGTCAGCACGTCGACCCACCACAGGCGCGCGGTTCGTTCGCACCAGATCGGACACTCGCCGAGCCGGTTCGCTTCTGCACCGAGCACCTGGTAGTCCGCTGTTCCCGTCATTCGAAAACGTCGTTTCCTGATGGTCGCCCCGAGCCGGCGGTGAGGCCGGGCGGGGCGACGATGGCGGCTCAGAGCGCCGGGACCGTGGAAACGACGACGGACTGTCCGTCCTTCACCTCGACCATGAAGCTCGGACGGGACATCTCGCCGCGCTCGTCCCAGCAGGTGTCGAGCAGGATGTTCGGATAGTCCTTCGCCTCCAGGCACAGGCCATGCATCTTCTGCACGAAGGCTTCGCGGTCGAAGCTGCCGACCATCTCGGTGACATACTTGGTCGTCCAGGCCGCGATATAGCCCTTGATCGCATCCTGAATCGGCTTGTGCCCGTACTTTGCCTCGAACTTCTGCGCGACGGCTGCGATTTCCGGCGCAGTCACCGGCAGGTTGACGCGGGCGATGGCGCCGTCGGCAGCCGCTCCGGCGAGATCGATCACCTTCTGGTCGTTCAGCGTGGTTTCGCCCACCAGCGGCATCGGCAGCGCCTGCTTGCGTGCCTCGACGAGGAAGCGGGCGGACTCCTCCTGGTTCATGTAGACGAAGACGGCTTCGGCGCCGGAGGCCTTCAGCTTGGCGATGTCGGCACCGTAGTCGGTCTGTGCCTGCTCGGAGGGTACGTCGATGACCACTTCGATACCGGCGTTCTCCATTTCCTTCAGGAAGACGTCGTGGCCGCCCTTGCCGAACTCGTTGTTGACCCAGGCGATGCCGATCTTCTTCACCTTCAGCGTGTCGGCGAAGTACTTGGTCAGGCCGGGAATGCCCTTCTGGGCGCCCATCGACGTGCGGAAGATGTAGGGATTGCCCTTCTCGACGATCGCGGGCGCTTCCGAACCCGTAAACTGCGGCACGCCGTTCTGCTTGGCGACGAGCATGTTGACCACGGTCGAGCCGGAATAGATCGTACCCCAGATCACATAGGCTTCCGCGTCGATCGCCTTCTGAACCAGGGCGCGCGAGATCTGCGGGTCTGTCTGCGTGTCGTAGCTGGTGACCTCGATCGGCTTGCCGAGAATGCCGCCCTGGGCATTGATTTCTTCTACGGCCAGGAGGGCGCCTTCGTTCCAGTTCGTGCCGGAGGGGGCGCCGGCGCCGGAGAGTTCGGCGACGATGCCGATCTTCACGGTTTCCTCGGCGTGGGCGATGCCGATGGTCGTCATCAACGCGGTCGTCAGAGCCAGAATTGTCTTGCGGGTCATGTGTCCTCCCATTCGCGGATCTCGGGCGCCGGCATCGTCTTTGCGTGCCGGGCCGAACGTGAGTTGCAGTTCGTTGCGTCGTGTCGTTTGCGGATTCTGGACAAGCCGGCCGGGTGCTCGGCCATGACTCGTCTCCCGTGAACCGGGCCAGCGTGCTCCTCCGCAGTGTCCGATTGGCTCAGCCTATCGGCTCGATGGATGAATTTCCCTTACTAAATTGGCGTTCCTCATAACATCAGGTTAATCGCCGGAGACGCTGTTGGCGAGCAAGTGCCTGACATAGCTGATGCTTTTCTCCAGTGCTGTGTCCTCGCTGCCGTAACCCGGTGCCAGGTAGTCGATCTCGAGTGCGAGGACGCCGTCATAGCCCGCTCCCAGAAGTGCCGTGAGAGCAAAAGACATGTCGATCAGGCCTTCGCCGACCGGAACACTGGGCCAGAAGGCGATCGTATCGGGATCGCCGCCGCGCGCCATGATATCCTTGATGTGCGTGGCGCGTGCATAAGGGGCCATGCGACGGATGGCCTCTTTCGGATTCTCGTGCATGCGCAGATTGTTCGCGGTATCCAGGCAGATGCCGAAATAGGGCGAACCAATGGTCTCGACGAGGTCGACGATCTCGTCGGTCAGAAGGTCTATGTGGTTTTCGACGGCGAGGACGATCTTTCGCGCCTCTGCGGCACGCAGTAGCTGTTCTAGCGTCGGGAGGAGGCTTGCCTTGTGTTCTGCCCAGCTTGCGGGCCGGGTGCCACGTCCACCGGCGCAGATGCGCATGACTTTCGCCCCGACTGCGTCCGCATCCGCAAGGCTTGCAAGCGCGCCTTCGAGCGCCTGCGGCGTCTTGCCGGAGTGGAAGCCGCGCGGGTGTCCCCACGCCCAGACCCGCTCCAGTCCGAGAAGGTCGAGGCGGCGGCGGATCTCGCCGGTGAGATCCTTGTCGCCGACGGGCAGAAAGCACGATTCGAGTGAGACTGCCTCGACGCCGAGGCTGCTCGCGCGGTCGAGAAAATCCCACACCGTCCAGCGGCTGCCGGGGTCCGTTTCGAGGCCGGCGTAAGTCTCGCCGAAGTAGCGATGGAACGTGTAGGAATCGATGCCGAGTTTCACCGCCGGTCCTCCTCCTGGTGATTGCGGGGCGCATAGCAGGAAAATGGAATGCGCACGAGAGGCGATCGGCATTCAAGGGAGATGGAAAAGGGGCGGGGGCATGCGCCGGGCGGGGTGAAAGTGCCCAAAAGTTTTTCTGCGGTCGATATTTTCCGCTCGTTTCTAGGAGAAAAATCTAATCAGCGCAGCAAGGTTGGAATGCGCGTTCTCGAATTTCTATAATTATCATAGATTATATAGGAATAATCAATTTCGGGGAATGCCATGAAGATCTCACGACGCCTCTTTTCGACGACGCTGGCCGCTGCGTTTGCCGTGCCGCTTTTCCACCTCGCTCCGGCCGCAGCCGCCGACAAGGTCGTGCGCATCGGTTATCAGAAGTATGGCACGCTCGTCCTGCTGAAAGGCAAGGGGCTGCTGGAGCAGAAGCTGGAAAAGATCGGCTATACGGTGTCCTGGACCGAATTTCCGGCGGGACCCCAGCTGCTGGAAGCGCTGAATGTCGGCGCGGTCGATTTCGGTTCCACCGGCGAGACGCCGCCCATCTTCGCACAGGCCGCCGGCGCGCCGCTTGTCTATATCGCACACGAACCGCCCGCTCCGCGCGGTGAGGCGATCCTTGTGCCGAAGGACAGTCCGATCCAGAAGGTCGCGGACCTCAAGGGCAGGACGATCGTGCTGAACAAGGGCTCCAACGTCCACTATTTGCTGGTGAAGGCGCTGGAAGAGGCTGGCCTCCAGTACAGCGATATCAAGACGTCTTTCCTGCCGCCGGCGGACGCCCGTGCCGCCTTTGAACAGGGGGCGGTCGATGCCTGGGTCATCTGGGACCCCTTCCAGGCTGCCGCCGAGGTGGCGATCGAAGCGCGCGAACTGCGAAACGGCGAAGGCATCGTGCCGAACCACCAGTTCTATCTTGGCGCCAAGCCATTCGTGGACGGCCATCCGCAGGCAGTCGACGCCGTGATCGAGGCGCTTGCGGAAATCGACGAGTGGGCGAAGGCGAATACTGCTGCGGTGGCCGCCGAGCTTGCGCCCTCGGTCGGCATTCCGGAAGACGTCCTCAAGATCGCGCTTGAGCGCCAGTCCTACGGCGTCAAGGCGATCGACGACAAGGTGGCAGCCCAGCAGCAGGCGATTGCGGACACGTTCTTCGATCTCGGCCTGATCCCGAACAAGATCTCGATTGCCGATGTCGTGCGAAAGGGTGGCGCCTGATGGCGGACACATCGCTGGCCGGCTTTGCTGCCGGCGAGACCCGTCGGCCCAATCTCAAGGGCCTGGGGCGCGCGCTGGCGCCCTGGGCTCTTCCCATCGTCATTCTTGTCGTCTGGGAAGTCGCTGCCCGCGCGGGTTTGGTCACGGCCCGTCTGATGCCGGCGCCGACGACGGTCGCGGCGGCGTTTTGGCGTTCATTGCTGGACGGGTCGCTCCTTGTCCACACGCTCGCTTCGACACAGCGAGCCGTCATCGGTCTGGTGATCGGCGGTGGGCTCGGCTTCGTCGCCGGCGTGCTGAACGGTCTCTGGAAGCCCGCGGAAACCTTGCTGGACAGCACGCTGCAAATGGTGCGGAACATTCCGCATCTTGCGCTGATCCCGTTGGTGATCCTCTGGTTCGGGATCGACGAGACGGCGAAGATCTTCCTCGTTGCGATCGGCGTGTTCTTCCCGATCTACATCAACACTTTCTACGGTGTGCGCACGATCGATCCGCAACTAATTGAAATGGCTTCCGTCTACGGGCTGGACCGGAAGGCCTTGATTCGCCGCATCATCCTGCCGGGCGCGCTTCCCTCGATCCTCGTCGGACTTCGTTACGCGCTGGGCTTCATGTGGCTGACGCTCATCGTTGCCGAGACGATTTCTGCGACGAGCGGCATCGGCTACATGACGATGAATGCGCGGGAGTTCCTGCAGACTGATGTCGTGCTGCTGGGCATCATCGTCTATGCGCTGCTTGGCAAGGCTGCCGACGTGGCCACCCGCGCAATCGAAAAGCGCGTACTCGTCTGGCACCCTGCCTACCAGGCTGATTCAGGAGCGAAACGATGAGCCTCGCTGAAATTTCCACGCCGCCGGATGTCCGGGAAGTGACCGGCGGCCTGCCGATCTCGCTCAACCGTGTCGAAAAATCCTTTGGCAAGCTCATCGTTCTCAACAGCTTCAACCTGGAGATTCCCGCAGGCCAGTTTCTCGCCGTCGTCGGGCGCTCCGGGGGCGGCAAGTCGACGCTGATGCGGCTGATCGCCGGCCTCGACGGGGCCAGCAGCGGTCGCGTCTCGATTGCAGGAGAGAAGGTCGAGCGCCTCCATCCGTCCGTCCGCCTGCTCTTTCAGGAGGCCCGGCTCGTGCCCTGGCAGCGCGTCGTCGAAAATGTCGGCATCGCCCGCGGTCCAAACTGGCGGGAGACGGCGCGGCGTGCCCTTGCGGATGTCGGGCTGGAAGGCCGCGAGGAGGATTGGCCGAGCGTCCTGTCCGGCGGCCAGCGTCAACGCGTGGCACTCGCCCGCGCGCTTGTCAGCCAGCCGCAGATCCTGTTGCTCGACGAGCCGTTTGGTGCGCTTGACGCATTGACGCGCATCGAAATGCATCGCCTGCTTGAGCGAATCTGGGCGCAGCGTGGCTTTACGACGGTACTGATCACCCACGATGTTGCGGAAGCCGTCGCCTTGGCGGACTGCGTCGTCGTCTTGCGCGAGGGGGCAATCGCGCTCGACATTGACATCCAACTCGATCGCCCGCGCCAGGAACTGGCCGATCCGCAGGCCGTCGATCTGCAACGCCGCATACTCGAGGCTGTATAAGATTGAAGGGGAGCCGCTGGCTCCCCTCGAAATCGCTGCGCCGACTACGCGTTCCCGGGGCCGGCCGGCGCCTTCTTCTGGGGGGCGTTGCCGTGGATCAGGTCGCGCCCGGCATAGATGCCCTCGGCTGTCTCGATGGCGAGGCGTTCGCTGTCTCGGCGACGGACGTCCTCCATCACGCGCTGCCGCTCCTCGTCGTCCACGTCCATCACCTCCAGCGCCTTCTCTCCCAGCGCCAGGGCGGATTCGAAGGTTTCGCGGATCTGCCATTCCACGCCGGCCTGGATCAGTTCTATCGCGTGCTCGCGGTCGAAGGACCGCGCGAGCACCGGAACCATGGGGAATTCCGAGCGAAGGAGTTCGGCGATCTTCAGGCTCAGCACCCGATCATTGACGGCGATGATGACCATGCGTGCGTCATGCGCTCCGGCCGCGTGAAGGATGTCCAGACGTGAGCCGTCGCCGTAGTGGACCTTGAAACCGAAGTCGCGCGCATTGCGGATCGCATCCGTATCCGTCTCGATGATCGAGATCGAGCAGCCGTTGGACAGAAGCGGCTGGCTGACAATCTGGCCGAAACGGCCAAAACCGATCAGAAGCACGCTTGCCGAAAGGCCGTCGGCGATTTCGACCCCCTCCATCGACGGTCCGGTTTTCGGAACGAGGCGATCGTGCAGGATCATCATGATGGGGGTAAGCGCCATGGAGACGATGATCGTCGCGGTCAGCATGGCGTTGGCCTGCGTGTCGATGATGCCCACGGCCGTGGCGGCGGCATAGAGCACGAAGGCGAACTCGCCGCCCTGAGCCATCAGCATTGCGCGCTCGATCGCTTCCCGCCGGCCTGCGGTGAAAAGGCGGGCAACCGTATAGATGCCGAATATCTTCAATGCCATGTAGGCGACGACGGCAACGGCGATGAGGTGCCAGTTGGCGGCGATGACTGCAAGGTCGAGCGACATCCCGACACCCAGGAAGAACAGGCCGAGAAGGATGCCGCGGAAGGGCTCCACATCGGCCTCGAGTTGATGGCGGAACGAGGATTCCGACAGAAGCACTCCGGCCAGAAAGGCGCCCATCGCCATCGAGAGGCCGCCCAGTTGCATGGCCAGTGCGGCGCCGAGCACGACGAAGAGCGCGGCTGCGGTCATCACCTCGCGCGCCTTCGCCTTGCCGAGAAGACGAAACAGCGGGTCGAGAAGATAGCGCCCGGCAAGCACAAGGCCGATGATGGAAGCAAGCCCGATTGCGACACCGGTCATCCGGTCGGCGAGCGTGGCGTCTGCCCCTCCGGGTGCAAGGAACGCGACCAGCGCCAGCAGCGGCACGATTGCGAGATCCTCAAGCAACAGGATCGCGACGATCCTGCGCCCCTTGGGCAGGCCCATCGCCCGGCGCTCCTCCAGCATCTGCATGACGATGGCGGTCGAGGTCAGCACGAAACCGGTGCCGGCGACGAAACTCTGCGCCACGGGATAGCCAAGTGCGAGGCCGACGCACGTCAGCAAGCCGATGCAAAGGGCAACCTGGGCGAGGCCGAGGCCGAAAATTTCTCCGCGCATCGACCATAGCCGCGACGGCTGCATCTCAAGCCCGATGACAAACAGAAACATCACGACCCCGAGTTCTGCGACGTGCAGGATCGATTGCGGATCGGAAAACAGCCCTATGCCGAACGGTCCGATGACCAGCCCGGCGGCAAGATAACCCAGCACGGAGCCGAGCCCCAGGCGCTTGAAAAGGGGGACAGCGATGACGGCCGCCCCCAGAAGGATGACGATGGGTGCGAGAGCAAAACCGTGATGGGAGGCCGCTTCGGCGGCATGAACAACGGGTTCCGACGCCATGGATCAGGTCTTTGCCAGTTGCCATGCCAGCATCGCCGCAAGCGCTGCCGGAACCGCGAAGACCACAAGCAGGATTGGCAGTTCCTGCGCGACCGTATATCCGGCCTTCGTCACGCCCACCCACATGTTGGTCAGCGACACCGCCAGCCAGGCGGGCACGAAGATCTTCGCAGCGGTTGCCGCTCCGGCGGCATCGCCGCCCCAAAGCTTCCCGAACAGCGCGAAGACGCAGAGCAATGCGGCGCCTCCGATGATGACAAGCAACATATGCATGATCGTTCCCTGCTCCCTTTCCCCGCGGCATGCCGCCTTCGGCAAGTCATTGGCGGAATTGCCGCTTCGTTCAACCGTCGCCTGCCGGAACGGTCCAGCCGCGTCCTCCGATAACACAAAGCAAATGTCTGCGGCGATAGCTTTGAAGATTGTGCGTGTGGCCGCAAATTGGGCTACAAGCCTTTGGTGATGAAAAATGGCTCTTCTCCAAGGTCCCGCTTCGGGATCCGCTTCTCGCTGCTTGCCCGCCGCTGGCGGCGGGCCCTCGATACGCGCCTCGCCGAGTCGGGTCTTTCGGACGCCACCTGGGCGCCCCTGATCCACTTGCAGGAAACCGGAGGCGGCGTTTCGCAGAAGGAACTGGCAGCACTTGTGGGCATCGACGGTTCCAGCCTCGTCCGCCTGCTTGATATCCTCTGCAGGCAGGACCTGGCCGAACGTCGCATCGATGAGAAGGACAGCCGCGCGCGGTTGATCTATCTCACGGCGAAGGGCGAGGAGCGGGTTGCCGACATCCGGCGGCACCTGGCGGAAGGCGAGGAGGAAATGCTGGCGGATATCTCCGACAGGGAGATCGCCGAAATGCTCGAGCACTTCGACAAAATCGAACAGCGGCTTTCCGACATACAGGCGCGCCGTCGCCGAGACGCTTCCGAATGAACACGAAAATACCTATGCCCGCCGAGGCTGAGCCGTCTGTTGTGCATAACGCGCGCCGGGTAGACGCGATGCGACAGGTCCTCCACACCCATCAGGTCCGCGAGAGCATGATGCTGGCGCAGCAGCCCTGCCTGCGTAACGCCGCGCTGGCTGGTTTCCAGGCGGCGGCGACCGCGGCGGTCGCGCTGCCGATCGTCCTGCTCTCGCCCTGGCCGCATCTGATCGGCTTCGCCTCGTTGGGAGCGCTCGTCGCGCTGTTCGGGCGGTTCGCGCCGCGCGCGAGCCGGGGCAGGGTCCTTATTCTTTGTGCGTTCTGGCAGACCTTCGCCGTCCTCGTCATGTCGCTGGCGACCTGGCTCGGCGCATCTCCCGCCATTGAGTTGCTGGTGCTTGCCGTTTGCTCCGGCCTGTTTTCCTTCGTCAGCGTGTCCGGGCAGTTCGGCCCGCCGGGTCCGCTCATCTTTGTGTTCGCTGCGGGCGCGTCGATGGGGCCGGTGGATTCCGGCTCGGCTGTGGTCGAGCGTGCAATCGCAACTGCGTCGGTCGCCCTCATCGCCTTTGCCGTGTGTGCATTGACGGAAGTCCTGCGCCAGCTTCCGGTGGATGGCAGTTCCATTGCTGCCGAGCCACGGCGGCCGGTCGCTCATCGGGTGATCTCAGCTATTCGTGTCGCGCTCGGGGCTGCGGTCGCAGCCCTCTCGGCGCACGCGCTGGGTGCGGCTCATCCTGCCTGGGCGGCCATCGGGGCAGTCGCCGTCATCCAGGGAACCCATCTTCACATCAGCATGAACCGCGCCCTGCAGCGCACGACCGGCACCATCATCGGTGCCGTTGTCGTATGGATCGTCCTGGCCCATGATCCGTCTGTCTGGACGATCGTCGCGTTGCTGGCCGCCCTTCAGTTCGCAACCGAGATTGTCATCGGGTTCAACTATGCCCTGGGCCAGATCTTCGTCACGCCGATGGCCTTGCTCATGAGCCAACTGGCGGCACCGCACGCCTCCGGGCTGGGGATGGTGCCGGAGCGGGTGCTGGACACACTCCTCGGCGCCGGTATCGGTGTGGTGCTCGCCATCCTATGCTCGACGCTTGATGACAGGCGATATCTCGCCGACCATCACGCGACCCGTGCGGCGCGGCAATCTTGACGCCGTTGCAACCACGTGGATTGTCTCGTCGGCGAGATAGCCGCTGCGCTGCGGCAGCGCCGCAGTGCCCGTTCTCGTGGAGCGTAGTGCCACCCCACAACGGACGTTGCAGAACCTCCGTCGTGAGAGCCTTTCCTTGCTACTTGAGGTGTGGCCCGAGGAGGACCCGATCCGCCTCGCTCAACCGGTCGCTGGCGGTATTGAGCTGGTGCCAATAGGGGTACAGGACCGGCGGCGCGCTGACGGCGTCAAGGCGCGCACGTTCCTCGTCCGACAGGGTCAGCGCGGCTGCTGCCAGATTGTCGCTGAACTGTTCGGGCGTGCGCCCGCCGATGATGACCGAGGTGACACCCGGCCGGCCTAGTAGCCAGGCGAGTGCCACACGCGCCGCGGAGACGTTGCGCTCGTTGCCGATTGCCACCAGCGTGTCGACGATGTTCCACAGCCTGTCCTCGTCCCGGATCGGCGGCTCCGTCCATCCGGCGAACTGCCGCGTGCCTTCGGGCGCCGACTGGTTGCGGCGGTGTTTGCCCGAGAGCAGGCCGCCAGCGATCGGGCTCCAGACCAGCACGCCAAGGCCCTGATCGACGGAGATCGGGAGGAGTTCGTACTCTGCTTCGCGCGCTTCGAGCGTGTAATGTATCTGCTGGCTTACGAAGCGCGATTGCCGGTCTCTGTCGCTCACCCCCAGCGCCTTCATGATGTGCCAGCCGGAGAAGTTGGAGCAGCCGATATAGCGCACCTTTCCCTGGCGAACGAGCAGGTCCAGCGCTTCCATCGTCTCTTCAAGCGGGGTGATGCCGTCCCATTCGTGCAACTGGTAGAGATCGATCACGTCGGTCTTCAAGCGCCGCAGGCTGGCCTCGCAGGCACGGATGAGATGATAGCGCGAGGAGCCGACATCGTTGGGATCCGGCGACATCGCAAAACGCGCCTTGGTGGCAATGAGCAGGCCATTGCGACGCGGTCCGCCGATGATTTCCCCCAGCACTTCCTCGCACGCACCTTCGGAGTAGACATCCGCCGTGTCGATGAAATTGACGCCTGCATCGAGGCACATGTCGACCAGCCGTCGGGCGTCGGAGACGCCGAGGTCGCCAACCGTCTTTGCCCAACCCTTGCCACCAAAGGTCATGGTTCCCATCGTGATGGTCGAGACTTTCAGGCCCGAGCGACCGAGGAGGCGGTATTCCATGTTTTCGTTCCTTGTGTTGGATTGGAGTGCCCTGAGTGCATTGTGCACCAGGGTGGCAGGGACACGTCAAGTCGTGACATATCCCCTGTCGAAGTCGTTGAACGACGCCCAGCCGGCCGGTGCCGGCGGGATGTCAGCCCGATTGCATGTCCAATATGGCCAACGCATTGGCGTAGTTGGGCTCCATCGCCTCGATATGCTCCCTAAGAAGGAGGCGCAGTTGATCGGCATCTCTTGCCTCAACGGCGTGGGCGATCTGGTGGTGTTCTTGCAGGGTCTTTTGCCGGTGCAGGCCAAGTTGCTCGGCGAGATGCGATCGCAATGCCGCCAGCCGACCGGCGGCGATCCCGTAGGCTTCGATGACCAGCGGGTTGCCACAATGCACAATGAATGCCTCATGGAACTGGGTATCCGCCGTGGCATAGGCAAATGAATCGTCTTCGTCGCGCGCCTTCTCCATGAGCGCGAGCGCCCGCCGAAGCGCCGAATGCAGGGCTTCCGGCGCTCGTTGCGTGGCCCAGTCCGCAGCCAGCAGTTCAAGCTGGAGGCGATACTCCACCAGCGAATGCAAGGTCCCTTGATCCGGCTTGAAGACAAAGCTGCCGCGGCGCGGCAGGATGGTGATGAGCCCCTGCAATTGCAGCATGGTCAACGCTTCGCGCACCGGTGTGCGGCTGACTTCCATGGCGGCCGCGATCCTTTCCTCCGAAAGGGCCTCGCCCAGCGCCAGTTCGCGGCGAAGAATGGCGGCTTTCAAGCGATCGGCGACAATCTCCGCAAGCGACTGCGTCCTGACGGGACTCATCTTCATCGGATTAACGTTCCTGTCGGCTTTCAGGCTCTCTTGTTCGTTCATGGGGCGCATCATTGTTACTGATCGGCTAGGACGGCCAATCGTTACAGACATTCCCCTGCCGCGATAAGGGGGCAGGTACGGACATGTTCCCCCTGCAGGTCAATTGACCAGGACGAGCTTTGCCGCATTCGCGTGCCCGCGATCGAGATCGGCGAACGCTGATGCGCCATCGGACATCTTCCGCGTCTCGACCCAGTTCAATGGGCCGAGACGTCCGGATGCAAGCAGGGCCACAGTCTCCCGAAAATCGATCGTGGAATAACAGTATGATCCGACGAAGGCGATCTCTGCGAGCGTCAGATGGCGAACGTCGACTCCGTCGGCGCCCGGCAACAGGCCCAGGTGTACGATGGCGCCGCCGCGCCGCGTCATGCGAAAGGCAGCCTCGCGCGTCGCCTGCGCGCCCACCGCATCGAATACGAGGTCCACGCCAGCGATGGCAGGTTCGTCCGCGCTGCCGGGCTCGTAGGTCACGATATTGCCGTTTGCAGAGCGCGCGGTCTCTTGCCTGTTCGCGTTAGGCTCGCCCAGAAGAACCTCCCGCGCTCCCTGGCACAAGGCCACAAGTGCCGTGGCAAGCCCAATGGCGCCTCCGCCCAGGACTGCGACGCGGCGCGCCGAAAGAGGTCTGTCTGACAGGCGCGCTGCGATCCGGACGGCGTGGTAGGCGACCGCGACCGGTTCGCTGAGTGCGGCGGTAACGAAGTCCATTTCATCCGGGATCGGCACCAGATTGGCTTCGCGTACCACCACCTTTTCGGCGAAGGCCCCCGCATGCGGAGGCAACCCGATATTGCGCTGTTCTTCGCAAAGCTGCGGCGTGCCCGAGATGCAGGCGTTGCAGCGGCCGCAGGTCAGCAATGGATTTACGGTGACGCGCGTGCCGGTCATCCGTCCTGTTTCCACCACGCCGGCAAATTCGTGCCCCATGATCATCGGCGGAACGCGCCGCGGGTCATAGCCATGATAGCCGTGCATGTCGGAACCGCAGATGCCGCAGGCGGCCACGCGCACCACCGCTTCACCCGGTCCGGGGCGTGGATCGTCGACCTCCCGGTACTCCATGTTTTCTTTGCCGAGATAGACGAGCGCCTGCATTCCTTCCTCCTCCACATGTTCATGTGCGCCGCGGCCCATGCCAACTGCACGCCCTTCGCCTCCAACGACGCGCCAACTTGCAAGCTGAGGTACTGTATGTCAACAATCCCGTGGGGTCGTCAGGGGGAGGGCATGCGGCCCATGGGCCTGTGACCGTGTTGTGAACGGGCCGAGACCGTTTGCGTGGTGCAGGAGGAGGATTTGGAATGAAACCCGAAGATGGAGCTTCCGGTGTTGCCCCGTTCGATACCGACCTGCTCGATCGGTTGATGCAGGAGCGGGGTCTCGATCTGCTCCTTGTGACATCCAAGCACAATGTGCAGTACCTGCTGGGCGGCTACCGCTTCTTCATGTTCGATTACATGGATGCGACGGGACTGAGCCGCTACCTGCCCATCCTGATCTATCGACGTGGCCATCCTGCCCTCACCGGCTATATCGGCAACCCCAACGAGGCCTACGAACGGGATCTCGGCAGTCTCTGGCCCGTCCATCTCGATCTGCGCGCGCGCGGATCGGTGGATGCGATGCGTTATGCGATGGAATACATCATCGCCACCGGGATCGAGCCATCGTCCATCGGCGTGGAGGCCGGGTTCCTCCCGGCGGATGCGATGATTGCCCTGCAGGACGGCTTGCCCGGCGTGCGGCTTTTGGATTGCGTCGAAGTGCTGGAGGAATTGCGGGCGATCAAGTCGCCTGCGGAACTGGATTGTCTCAGGATTGCGTCAGAGGGGGTAGTCGATTCGATGCTGGCGACGTTCGCCCGTATCGAGCCCGGGCTTGCAAAGCGCGATATCGTCGAAATCCTGCGGCAGGAGGAGGTGCGGCGCGGACTCAACTTCGAATATTGCCTGATCACGGCGGGCAAAGATCTGAACCGGGCGCCCTCCGACCAACGGATCCGCGAGGGCGATATCCTGTCGCTCGATTCCGGCGGCAATTACCGTGGCTATATCGGCGATCTCTGTCGCATGGGGATATTGGGGCAGCCCTCGCCGGCGCTGGAAGACGCACTTGCTGCGATCGAGGAGATACAGCAGCTTGCGCGACGGCCGATCCGGCAGGGCGCGATGGGCGCGGAGATCTTCGAGGCCGTTGCCGGGCGCGTGTCGCGCCCATGCGGTGGAAAGCTGAGTTTCGTGGCGCACGGCATGGGCCTGATTTCGCACGAGGCACCCCGCCTTCTCGACGACGGGCCGATTCCCTACCCGGCGGCGCACCGCAACCGGCCGCTGCGTGCGGGCATGGTCCTGTCCATCGAGACGACCCTGCAGCATCCGCATCTCGGCTTCATCAAGCTGGAGGACACAGTTGCCGTGACCGATGGCGGGTGCATCGGTTTCGGCGATGGCGCACGCGGCTGGAATTCGCTGGGGCGTTAGGGGGCGAGTGCCGGCCTCAGTCGGGGAGGGGACCGATATGGTCGAACGAGGCGTTGCGCGTCGCCTTGCCTGATCGTCCGGTCGCGCCAGGCAAGGCGATCGGCTCCAGGCTGTAGCGCTTGGCCATCATGAGGATATGCGTCCCGAGTGCTTCCATGGCGCCGTTCATGTCGTTTTCCTTGAGCATCGACAGGATCGTGAAATGCTCTTCACTCGCCTGCCGGCGTGTCGGCAACGTCGATCGATGCGATCTCAACGCGCCCACTTTGGCGGCCACGAGCCGGTAGGCGTTGATGAGGTAGGGGTTTCCGCAATTCTCGATCGCAACGCTGTGGAAGCGGGTGTCGGCGCTGGAGCTGCGAAGATTGTCCTCGGCGAGGATTGCCTCCCTCATCTCCTCTGCCGCGGCCGTCATCGCTGCAAGCGTTTCGCTACGCTTTCTCTGCATGGCCAGGCGCATTGCCTCAAGCTCGATCATTCGGCGGAATTCGCAGAGGTTTTCCGTATCCTCCCGGCTTGGAATGAACACGAAACTGCCCCGCTGCGGCCGAATGTCGATCAAGCCCTCCTGCTCGAGCGCCGTGAACGCTTCTCGCACCGGACTGCGGCTTACGCCGAGTATCGTTGCCAGCTTGTCCTCGGAGAGCGCGTCGCCAAGCTCCAGTTCTCCGTCGAGAATGGCGCTACGCAGGCGTTCCGTGACGCGGGCGGTCAATGAACCACGTGTTCTACGATCCACTTCGCGATGCCTCCCCGACCTGTCGCGTGCACACTCATCCAATTCATCCGAACCATCATCCAGGAACGGACCATCCTGTCGTCGTTGCGGCCGCGGTGGACGTCCATCCCGGGCGGTCGTCCTCCTCAGCCGATGCTCATGATCGGCCCGGCAGTGCGTCGAGAAACGCGCGCGTGGCAGCCATGCCCCTGCGTGCCCTCTCCAGAAAGTCGAGTTCCGAATCGCCTTTGTGCGGCGTTTCCACGCTGATGGCAATGCTTGCCGGAAGCAGCGCCATCAATTCCTCAAGCCATAATCCGCCGTCGCCCGGCAGCATCCGCGCACTGCGCGCTTCTGCGATGCAGGCCGCATTGTCGGCGGGTTGGTCGGCCGGTGCGTCGCAAAGCTGGAGGTAGAGGACGAGATCCTGGGGCAGGGCGGCGACGGCGGCGGGGTTGCCGCCGGAGCGCGACAAATGCAGGGTATCGAGCAGGATGCCGACATTGCCGCGGTCCGAAGCCAAGGCCAGTTTTGCCGCATCCTCGATGGTTGCCGCATTGCGCCAGCGCATGAACTCGATGGCCATCTTCATCCCTTGATCGGCCGCTGCATCGGCGATCCGCGCCAGATTGTCTGCCGCGCGCGCGAGCTCCGGATCCTCGCAGGTGATCTGCATGATCGGCATGCCGAATTCGCCGGCGGTCTCGATAACGGGCAGCCACGCCTCCACGTCCGTGTCCGGCAGCAAGGTGAAAACTTCGCCGTCGAGGAACGAGATGCCGAGATCGGCTGCGACGTTGCGTATCTCGCGGATCAAGGGCCGATCACCGACGATCGGGTGCGCAAGCGACAGGCCGTGCGGGGCGATGAGCCGGAGCCCCGCGGCGTCATAGCCTGCGGCGGCGGCGCATTTTACGTGTTCGACCGGCGGGCACCCCTGAACGGTCAGGAACGCCAGGGAAAGCAGGTGTTGTCCGTGCATCGGTCCGCCTCAGTAGGTCGCACGGCCGCCGGAAACGTCGAAAACGGCGCCGGTGGAGAACGAGCATTCTTCGGAAGTGAGCCAGCACACGAGTGCGGCCACTTCTTCTGCGCGGCCGAGTCGCCCGACGGGAATCTTGGATGTGACGTACGCCTTGAATTCGGGGGTCAGCTGTTCGAGCATCTCCGTCTCGATCGCAGCCGGTGTCACGCAGTTCACGCGAATAGAGGTGGTCGCCAGCTCCTTGCCGATCGATTTGGTCAGGCCGATCACGCCCGCCTTCGAGGCTGAATAGGCCACCGCATTCGGGTTGCCTTCCTTGCCTGCGATCGAGGCCATGTTGACGATGCGTCCGTATCCGGTCTTCAGCATTTCCCGGACGGCGGCCTGGCAGCAGTGGAAAACCGCGTCGAGGTTTAGCGACATGACGAAGCGCCAGCCGTCGAGAGGGTATTCGGCGAATTCCCTGAGCGGCCCGTTATGGCCGGCGCATGTAACCAGAATGCCGAGCGGCCCGAGATCGCTCACGACCCGTGCGGTTGCCTCGGACACAGCGTCCGGGTCGGTCACGTCGACCTCGTAGCCCTTCGCATTGGGAAGCTTTGCTGCGGCCGCCTTCGCACGCTCGCCGTTGATGTCCCAGATCGCGACCTTGTGACCCTGGGCTGCCAGCCGCTCGGCGATGGGATATCCCAGGCCGCCCGCGCCTCCGGTGATGATAGCAACCCGTGAGGTTTCGCTCTGCTGCATCCGTTTCTCCTCCCGTCATCGCTCGCGTATCGAAAACTCGCGGCTTGACAATTGCAACATACTAACATTCTAGTAGTCTACATGATGCGGAAGCGGCCTGATTGTCAAGTTGGTCGATCAAGCCGAGCCGGTTGGAGGACTGGGAGGAGAATGAAATGGCAATGAAGGGGGCTGCCTTTCTGGCCATCTGGCACGATATTGCCGAAGGCGAGCATGGCGAATACATCGAGTGGCACACGCGCGAGCATATGCCCGAGCGGCTTTCGATACCCGGCTTCCGGACGGGAAAGCGCCTGCACGACCCCCGGGCCGGCCGCCACGTCTACGGCACCATCTATGCCGCCGATACAGTCGAAGTGTTCCGGTCGGTGGACTATCTTGAGCGATTGAACAATCCCACGCCATGGACGGCCGCGGTGGCGCCGAGCTTCCAGAATTTTCTGCGCGTCGCCTGTGAGCGCATCGCTGAGGCGGGCCGGGGGGACGGTGGCAGCATGGCGACGATCCGTTTCGACCTGAGCAATGCGGATGCTCGCGCGGCGATCGAGGGGGAGGCGCAGGCCCTGGCCGATGCGATCCTGGCCCTTCCCGGCATCTGCTGCGTGCATGTGGGGCTCGCCCGCAGCGAAGTTTCCGGGGTGCGTACTCGCGAGACGGAACTTCGCAGTGCCATGTCCGAACGGGAGTTCGATGTCGTCATTCTCGCCGAGGGGGCTTCGCGAGCCGGTCTGGAGGGCGCGATCCCGGGGATCGAAGGCCTGGCCGCGGCGACCGGACTGCTGGTCGCGCCGGTCACGTCGATTTATGAAGCTGCCTATACGCTGACCGACGACGACATGCGGGTGAAGCCATGAAGCCCGTGCTGATCACCGGCGGCGGCGGCTTCCTCGGCGGCTGGATCGTCCGGGCGCTCGCGCAGTCGGGCCATCCGGCGCGGATATTCGACCGCTCTTCCGACCGGCGCGTGCTGCGGGAAATCGCCGGTGCCGAAGCGGACCGGGTCGCGTGGGTCGAAGGCGACGTCACGGATGCGGCCGCCGTCAGTGAAGCGGCGCGCGGCTGCTCTTCCATCATACATCTGGCCGCATTGCTGACGCCGGCCTGCAAGGCCGATCCGACGCGTGGCGCAACGGTCAACGTCATCGGCACGCTGAACGTCTTCGAAGCGGCGAAGGCTCACGGAATTGCGCGCGTCGCCTATGCAAGCAGTGCTGCAGTATTCGGCCCGGACGATGGGGCCAATCCGTTGCCTGTCACGCTCTACGGCGCCTTCAAACTGGCATGCGAGGGGGTGGCCCGCGCCTACTGGCTGGACGAGGGGATCGCAAGCGTCGGGCTGCGTCCGACGGTCGTCTACGGTCCCGGACGCGAGGTCGGCCTGACCGCAGGCCCGACCATCGCCTGCCGCGAGGCGGTTGCCGGTCGGTCCTACACGATCGGCTATTCCGGAAGGCAGGATCTGGTCTTCGTCGCCGATGTCGCCGCGGCCTTTTCTGCAGCCGCCACGAGGCCATTCGACGGGGCGCATGCCTTCTCACTCATAGGGGGCACCGCAGACGTTTCCGAGGTCATCGAGGCGATCCGCAGCGAGATCCCCTCTGCTTCCATCGACTTCGTCGGTCCGAAGGTTCCCATGGCTGCCGAGATCGCCGAGACGCCCTACGACGGTCTTCTCGGGCGAATGCCGCGGACGTCGTTGCAGGACGGCATTGCGCGGACGGTCGAACACTATCGCGCGCTGTCGGAGGCCGCGTGATGTCCATCCGACCGGACGAACCGCAGAATCATATCGGTCATCGTTTCGAGGCGCTTTGCTATGGCTTCGTCGGTCGTGAGGTCACGGCCGAACAGGACCGCAAGCGTGTGCTGGTTGGAGATGTAGGTAAAGCCGAGCGCAGAAATCGAGATGTAAAGGTCGAGCGGATCGATGCCCTCGCGGAAAATGCCTTCCGCGACGCCCCGGTCGAGGATCGCCTTGATCCTGTCGAGGATCGACCGGTTGAGCGCGGCCATGTCTCCGGCCGCCCGAAGATGGACGGCGCGATGGAGGTTTTCGGTGTTGATCATGCGCACGAAGGCGGGATTGTCGACATAATAGCGGAAGGTGAAGGCGACGAGCGTGCGGATGGCCGTTTCCGGGGCCGAAAGGTCGAGTTCCAGTTCGTTCTCCGCTCCGCGGATGCCGGCATAGATATCCTGCAGCGCGGCCAGGTAGAGGTCGTCCTTGTTCCCGAAGTAATGGTAGAGCATG
The DNA here is from genome assembly GCA_023404095.1 of Pseudomonadota bacterium. GTDB lineage: Bacteria > Pseudomonadota > Alphaproteobacteria > Rhizobiales > Rhizobiaceae > Mycoplana. The sequence goes on from JAEYDD010000026.1 coordinate 271,604, forward strand.
GCCTTGTTGGTGTTGGCGCGCTCGGCGATCCTGTCGACCCGCGCGCCCCCTATGCCATAGGTGGAAAACTCGACGATGGCCGAATCGAGCAGCGCGCTCCGGCGACGCTTCGGCGCACGCTCGCCGCTGCCCGGTGTGCCCGTACCGTTTTGACTGTCGTCGCTCGCCATCGTCGCCATTCCCCACGTCGGCTGGTTCTGTCCACTGTTGTTCATAGCGCCAATCAGGGCGGCATGAACCATCTGTCGACGACTTATAGAGCATTAATTGACATCAACCAACTGGTTGGTTAATTGTAATCGAGTTGTTTGGAATGGACTGGCGATGGTGGAGTTGTCGTCCTTTCAGAGGCTTGATCGGAGGAAGTGAATTAGGTCAGCAACCCAGCGGAGGAGTTATGGGTATGTTTTCAGTTCGTGCAGCAGCTTTCGCCTTGATGGCGGGTTTGGGTCTCGCAGGCATCTCGTCTACGGCGAATGCTCAGACCCTGGAGAACATCAAGGAAGCGGGCGTCGTGCGCATCGGCGTCATGGGCGAACAGGCGCCCTGGGGGTCCATCGATGCGAGTGGCCAGAATATCGGCTACGACGTCGATGTCGGGCGCCTGATCGGTGAAGAACTCGGGGTCAAGGTGGAGTTCGTGCCGAACGCGGTCGCCGCGCGTATTCCGAACCTGGTGACCGGGAAGGTCGATCTTCAGATGGCCGTGATGGGCATGTATCCCGATCGCGCCAAGGTGGTGCAGTTCTCCAAGCCCTATGCCGGCCTGAAGATCATTCTTCTGTCGAGCAAGAAGAACAAGATCGAGACGATCGAGGACGCCCGCAATCTGCAAATCGGCGTGCCGCGCGGCGCCGCCCAGGACAAGGCGATCACCACGCTTCTCGGCGACGTTCCCAATATCCGCCGCTTCGACGACGACAGTTCGACGATGCAGGCGCTGGTCTCTGGGCAGGTCGATGCAATCGGCGGCAACACCACCTACAAGATCAACCTCGACAAGGCCGCCCCGGGCAACGACTTCGAGCAGAAGCTGGTGTTCAACGAGCAGTGGATGGGTATCTGCTCGAAGCTTGGCGACAAGGAAATGAATGAATGGCTGAACAGCTTCATCGACAAGATCAAGGCCGATGGCCGGCTGGAAGCCATCAATAAGAAGTATCTCGACGCGTCTATGCCGCAGTTCCCCGAGAAACTCGAAGGCGTACCCTTCACGGTGCAGTAAGCGCGAAGCGCCCACCCACATCGCACAAAGGAATAGGCGCGGCCGCACATTGCGGCCGACGCTCCACCATTGCCCTTGGGAGGAAAGGCATTGCGAACAATATTCATCCTGAACGGCCCCAATCTCAATCTGCTGGGGCAGCGCGAGCCTGAAATCTACGGCAGCACGACGCTCGACGAAATCCGCGGCTGGTGCGAGGGCGACGCGAAGGACCTGAACGTCGCAATCGACTTCAGGCAGTCGAATTTCGAAGGCGAGATCATCGAATCCATTCACGCAGCGCGGACGCAGGCGGCCGGCATCATCATCAATCCGGCAGGCTACACGTTCACCTCTATCGCCATTCTGGACGCGTTGAAGACGTTCAACGGCCCGAAGATCGAGTTGCACATATCGAACGTGCATCAGCGAGAGGAAATCTATCACAAGTCGCTTGTCTCGAAGACCGCGACGGCCGTCATGGCCGGCTTCGGCGCCTACGGCTACAGGCTTGCCCTGAGGGCCATGTCGGAGATGACGAAATGACAAGAATTGCACTGTTGGGCGCCGGCCTGATCGGCCGCGAACATGCCGAGCTGCTTTCATCCCACCCCGAGGTCGAAATTGCCGCTGTCTGCGATCCTTCGCCGGAAGCCGCGTCTCTTGCCGAGCGCCTTTCGGCGCCGCATCGCACGGATTATCTTGCGATGCTGGACGAGATCAGACCTGACGGGGCGATCGTCGCCCTGCCGAACCAGCTTCATGCGCCGGCCGCCATTGCCTGTATCGAACGCGGCGTAGCCTGCCTGATCGAGAAGCCCATCGCCGAGAGCGTTGGCGCGGCCGCGCAGATTTGCGTGGCGGCTGAACGTCACGACGTCCCGGTTCTGGTCGGGCATCAGCGTCGCCACAGTCCGGATATTCGTGCAGCCAAGCAGGCGATCGAGAGCGGCGCCCTGGGTAGGCTCGTCGGCGTCAACGGCATGACGATGTTCGACAAGCCCACCGACTATTTCAACATGGAGTGGCGTCGCAAGGCGGGCGGGGGCGTGCTCCTCATCAATCTCATCCACGACATCGACGTGCTGCGTTATCTTGTCGGCGAGATCGAGAGCATCCGCGCATTTACCTCTAATGCGCAGCGTGGCTTCGAGGTCGAGGATACCGCCAGCATCTCGATCCGCTTCGTCAACGGTGCCCTCGGTACTTTCCTGATCTCCGACAACGCCGTCAGCCCCTGGGCATGGGAGTATACGTCGGGCCAGGCCCTCTATCACCCCACCCAGCCCGGCCCGTCACTGTTTCTGGCGGGCAGCAAGGCCGCCCTTTCGGTCTCCGACCTCTACCTCTGGCGTCACGCCAACGAGGGCGAGCACTGGCAACATCCGCTCGTGCGGGAGTATCGCGGCGCGCCCGGCTTGCCGACCTATCTGGCCCAGCTCAATCACTTCCTCGCCGTGATCCGGCGCGAGGAGCAGCCCCTGATCTCGGCAAGAGATGGCAGGGCTACGCTGGCCGCCACTCTGGCCGTTGCGCGCGCAGCGAGGGAGGACCGAACCGTCACGCTTTCGGAGATGCTCGAAGAGAACGGCACTGGGGCATGACGAGAGCGCTTTCCCTGTCATTCCTGACGTGCCTCGGGATCGGCCCGGAAGAGGCGGTACAGGTCGCTGCCGAAGCGGGATATGACCATGTGGGGTTGCGTATGCTTCCGGCAGCGCCCGGCGGCATCGCGTTTCCCCTGATGGACGATCCGGCGCGCGTTCGCGACCTTCGTACGCTGATGACCGACCTCGGGGTGAGCGTGTTCGATGTCGAGATGATCCGCATCTCGCCTGATTTCCAGGCGACGGACTATCTTTCGTTCCTCGACTGCGCCGGGCGGCTCGGAGCGCGCGCCATACTCGTTGCCGGCGACGATCCGGACGAAGGGCGGCTGACCGCTTCCTTCGCCTCGCTATGCGAAACCGCTGCACCCTTCGGTCTGTCGATGGATCTCGAATTCATGCCGCAGTCGGAATTGCATGACCTTGCCGCAGCGCTACGCGTTCTGAGGGGGGCGGGCCAGCCCAACCAGGGGGTCATCGTCGATGCGTTGCACGTATCGCGATCGCGGACGCCTTCGGCTCTGATCGCAGAGATACCTGAGGAGTGGATGCACTATGCGCAGATCTGCGACGGGCCGGCGGAAATTCCCGATACCCGCGAGGGGCTGAATTTCGCCGCGCGCCACGAGCGGTTTCTTCCCGGGGACGGGGCGATCGATCTGGAGGGTATATTTGCGGCGCTGCCGGGTGGACTGCCGGTCGCCGTCGAGATTCCCAATGACCGGCAGACAGCCGGTCTCTCGCCTGCAGCATGGGCACGGCGCGCCAAGCAGGCGAGCCTGGCAGTGCTCGAAGCAGTTCATGGAAGGAGCCAGCGATGAGTTCACCGGCCACAAAGATCATCCGCGGCGAAGCCATCCCCGCGCTCGGGCTCGGGACGTTCGAACTGACCGGACCGGAGGGCGAGACGGCTATTCGAACCGCGATCGAACTCGGTTACCGGCAGATTGACACCGCGATCCGCTACGGCAACGAGGCCGAGGTCGGACGGGCGATCCGTGCCTCGGGTGTGCCGCGCAGCGAGCTGTTTGTCACAACAAAGATCTGGTTCAACGACCTTGCGCCCGACAACGTCGCAAGCCGCGTCGGGGAAAGTCTCGAGCGGCTGGGACTTGATCAGGTCGACCTCCTGCTTGTGCACTGGCCGACGCGCGAGGTTCCACTCGGCGAGACGCTTGCCGCTTTCGCGGAGGAGAAGGCGAACGGGCGTACGCGCCTGATTGGCGTCAGCAACTTCACCGTCGCCCTGCTCGACGAGGCGCTCGACGTCCACAAGGCCGACCTCTTCTGCAACCAGGTGGAGTACCATCCCTTCCTGTCGCAGCAGAAACTCCTGGCGCGTATGCGTCGGGCGGACATGCTTCTGAACGCCTACCAGCCGATCGCCCGCGGCAAGGTATTCAAGTCCGATCTGCTCAATGAGATCGGCCGCAAATATGGAAAAAGCGCCGGCCAGGTCACGCTGCGCTGGCTGGTGCAGCAGGACAATGTCGGAGCAATCCCGCGCTCCTCGCGTCCAGAAAACATGCGCGCCAACCTGGACATCTTCGATTTCGAACTCTCCAGCGAGGATATGGCTGCTATCCACGGGCTTGCCCGTGGCGAGCGCTATTCCAACTTCGACTGGGCGCCGGATTGGGACCAATGAAGACATCCAACAACAACGGGGGGAGACCATGACACTCGATTTCAGTGTGGTGACCGACGCCTGGCAGTCACTGCTGTTCGGGACGCTCGGCACCTTGTTCCTTGCCTTTTCCGGCATGATCATCGCCATGGTTATCGGCATCGCGGGTGTCGTCATCCTCAGAATGCAGATGTGGCTGCCCTCCCTGCTCGTAACTGCCTTTGTGGAAATCGTGCGCAACACGCCGTTCCTGGTGCAGATCTTCTTCGTCTTCTTCGCATTGCCGCTCGCCGGCATCCGGCTCAATCCGACGATGACGGCTGTGATCGCGCTCGGGGTCAACGGCGGGGCCTATGCCATCGAGATCATTCGCGGCGGCGTGGAGAGCATTCCGAAAGGCCAGACGGAAGCCGGGCTTGCGCTCGGCCTGCACAAGCACGAGGTCTTCCGGCTGATCGTGCTGACACCGGCGTTGCGTGCGATCTATCCTTCGCTGTCCAGCCAGTTCATCCTATTGACGCTGACGACGGCCATCTGCACCTCGATCTCCGCCTATGAGCTGACATCGGTCGGGCAGCGGATCGAGGCCGAAACGTTCCGCAGCTTCGAGGTCTACTTCACGCTGACCGGCATCTATCTGGTGATTTCGCTGGTCACCATGTGGTGCCTTGCCGCCATAGGCCGCTGGGCCTTCAGCTATCCGCAACGGTGAGGAGGGCGACATGGGAATTCAGGAATTCACCTATCTGCTGCAGGGTCTGACCTGGACGCTGTTTCTGACCGCCATAGGATTTGCGGGCGGCATCTTCTTCGGCCTCGTGGTCGCGCTGATGCGCGTTTCGCCGTCGGCCTGGCTGCGTGTGCCGGCGATCTGCTGGATCGGCCTCTTTCAGGGGACGCCGCTTCTCATGCAGCTGTTCGTCGCCTATTTCGGGCTGCCATTGATCGGCTTCGACCTGCCGGCATGGGGTGCCGTATCCGTCGCCCTGACGGCTCATGCTTCGGCGTTTCTGGGCGAAATCTGGCGCGGCGCCATCCAGGCCGTTCCAAAGGGGCAGAGCGAGGCAGCCCAGGCGCTGGGCCTTCACGGGTTCAGCCGCATGTTCGACGTGGTCCTGCCGCAGGCCTTCAAGCTTTCGCTGCCGGCGACCGTCGGCTTTCTCGTGCAGTTGCTGAAGGGGACGTCGCTGGCTGCGATCGTCGGCTTTATCGAGCTCGCCCGCGCTGGCACCATCGTATCCAATCAGATCTACAGGCCGCTGCTGGTGTTTGGCGTGGTCGGCGCGATGTATTTCGCGATGTGCTGGCCGTTGTCGCTGTGGGGGCGGACGCTCGAGCGCCGAATGGCGGCCGGGCAGGCAAAGTAAAAAGGAGGATAAAGACGTGGCATCCATGATCGAAATGCAGCGCATCGAAAAATACTACGGTGCCTTCCACGCGCTCAAGAATATCAATCTCACTGTTGCAAAGGGCGAGAAAATCGTGCTGTGCGGCCCCTCAGGGTCCGGCAAGTCCACGCTGATCCGCTGCATCAACCATCTTGAGACGATCAAGAGCGGCGAGATCGTGGTGGCGGGGCACCGTCTGAACGACAGCCAGAAGGCCGTTGATGCGGTCCGCCGCGAGGTCGGGATGGTCTTCCAGCAGTTCAATCTCTTTCCGCACAAGACCGTGCTGGAAAACTGCATCCTGGCGCCGATGCGCGTTCGCAAGCTTTCCCGTAGCGAGGCGGAAGCGACAGCCCGCAAATATCTGGAACGGGTGAGGATCGGCGATCAGGCTGAAAAGTACCCCGCCCAGCTCTCCGGCGGCCAGCAACAGCGTGTCGCCATAGCGCGGGCACTTTGCATGGAGCCGAAGGCGATGCTGTTCGACGAGCCGACCTCGGCGCTCGATCCGGAAATGGTCAAGGAAGTTCTCGACACCATGGTCTCGCTGGCGCGCGATGGCATGACGATGATCTGCGTGACGCATGAAATGGGCTTCGCACGTCAGGTCGCAGACCGTGTAATCTTCATGGCCGACGGGCAGATCGTCGAGGAAAACGATCCCGAGTCCTTCTTCAGCGCCCCGAAGCACGAGCGTACACGCGCATTTCTCGGCGAAATCCTCGCGCATCATTAAGTGCGGTCTCGATGGGAGATTCCCGCGAGGATGCCATTGCTTGATGGTTTGATCGCACTTACACTCCTGCCGTGTATGGGTTGAGTTGCGCGCATTTTTGATCGCGGGGCGCCGCAGCGATGTCTATCCAGATGCGGCCGCGGCGCGGGCGGCAAGCAGGCTTGCGCAATCGACGAAGGGATGCGTTGGCCGTTGTGGTCGCGGTCGAGGGGTGGGCTGCTTCGACGCCTGGATGTCGGTTTGGTCCCAGTCACGGAGCGTGGCATGGCGATTTCGGGGCAAATTGTTCTCGTTACCGGCGCGAATGGCTTCGTAGGCCGACACGTCGTCGCTCGACTGGCCGCCGGCGGCGCGGACGTCGTCGCGATCTCGCGTCGACCCACAGCGGATGTGATGCCTCCCGGTGTGCGAAAGGTCGTTATCTCTCTCTCGACGCCCTCTGAACTGGGGAGGCTTATCGAATGCTGCCGGCCGCAGCTGGTCGTTCATGCGGCAGGTCGCGTTCCCTCACCGGGGTGGGACAACGAACAGCTCCTTTTCGAGGACAATCTCGGTTCCACCCTGTCCTTGCTGGAGGCGATCAGAATTGCGGCCCTGCCTTTGCGGCTGGTGACGATCGGCTCTGCCGCGCAATACGGGCTCGGAATGCCGTCGCACCGGGCAACGCGTGAGGACGATCCGCTCCGCCCGGTTACGCCCTACGGGGTGAGCAAGGCGGCCGCCCTGCTTGCCGCAATGGCGGCAGGGGCCCGGGACGGGCTCGATGTCGTGTGCGCGGTTCCGTTCAACCTGATCGGGGCAGGGCAACCGGCACATCTCGTGCCCGCGGCATTCCTGCGGCACGCGCTCGACAGTCCCAGGGAAGTCCTGAAGGTTGGCGATGTCGCCTCGAAGCGGGATTTCATCGACATTCGCGATGTTACTGCGGCGATCGAGGCGGTGGCGTTGCGCGGGAAAACGCAGTCGGTCTACAATATCGGATCCGGCAAAGCGCTTGCCATCGCCGATATTCTTTCCATAATTGGCGATCGCATCGGGCCGACCTTCCATTGGGAGGCGGACAAATATCGGTTTGGCCCTGAACGGGTGCCCGTAAGCTATGCTGATATTGCCCGTATCGAAGCAGATACGGGATGGCGGCCGCAAATCTGCATCGAGCGGTCGATTTCGGACATGATCGAAGACATGCTGTCGAAAGTTCCACAGGCGGAAGACAGGGAAGTGCTCCGATGACGTTCTGGTCAGACAGGCCCGTACTTGTAACCGGTGGCGCCGGCTTTATCGGCAGCCATCTGTGCGAGGCGCTGGTCGCGGCGGGCGCACGGGTCACAGTCTTCACCCGCTATTCATCGCGCGGCATCCGCGGCGCCGTCGAAGCCATGCCACCCGATATACGGTCGCGCATCCGCTTCATCATGGGCGACCTCAAGGATCCCTCCGGCGTGAACGAGGCGGTACGCGGGGCGGACACGGTCTTCCATCTCGCGGCCCATATCGGGATACCGTATTCCTATGTGCACCCGGTCGATGTCGTCCAGACCAACGTCAACGGCACGATGAACGTACTGGAGGCCTGCAGGCAGAACGATGTCGCCAAGCTTGTCGTCTTTTCGACGAGCGAGGTCTACGGCTCGGCGCTGAAGGTGCCGATCGACGAGGATCATCCGCTGCAGGGCCAATCGCCCTATTCGGCAAGCAAGATCGGTGCAGACCAGCTGGCGCTCAGTTATTTCCGTGCCTTTGGCGTTCCGGTCGCGATCTGTCGCCCCTTCAATACCTATGGGCCGCGCCAGCCGGCGCGCGCGATCATTCCGACGATCATTTCTCAGGCGCTGCGCTCCGATACGGTTCGGCTGGGCTCGCTCCTGCCGACGCGTGACCTTGTCTATGTCAGCGATACGGTCGCTGGCGCGATGATGATCGCGGAGTCTGGGGAGACACCCGGCCGGGTCATCCAGCTCGGCACGGGCGTGGAGGTAAGTATCGGAAGCCTGTTCGACACCATATGCCGGGTGCTGGCAAGAACGCCCAGGATCATTGTGGAAGACAGCCGGCTGCGGCCGGACAAGAGCGAGGTCATGCGCCTCGTCGCGGATCCTTCCCGGGCGCGAGCGGTGCTTGGCTGGACGCCGCAGGTGCCGCTGGAGGAAGGGATCGCACGGACTGCCGAATGGGTGCGTTCCAATATCGATTTCTTTGAGACGGAGTATCAGATCTAGACCGGGAGCAAGCGATGAAGGCTGTCATACTAGCCGGGGGTAAAGGCACCCGATTACGGCCATACACATCGATTTTGCCTAAGCCGCTGATGCCGATCGGCGAACTGCCCATTCTAGAGATCATCCTGCGCCAGCTCGTTCACCATGGCGTCACCGAGGTGGTGATCGCGATTGGCTATCTCGGTGCGCTGATCCAGACCTATCTTGAGCAAAGTCCCATCTCGAAAAGGCTGAAAGTACGCTACCACATCGAGCACGAGCCGCTCGGCACGGCCGGCGCGATCGGCACCATCCCCGGCCTTGACGAGCCGTTTCTTGTGATGAACGGGGATATCCTGTCCAATGTGGACTATGCCGACATGATGCGGGTCCACAAGGCGCGGGCCGCAGACCTTACGGTTGGCGTCGTCGAGACGACGGTTCAGATCCAGCTCGGCGTGCTCGATGTCACATCGGATCGCCGGATCGTTGGGTATGACGAGAAGCCGACCAAGTCATACTCCGCCTCCATGGGGGTCTATGTTTACTCTCCTGCCATTCTCGAACTGATCGAGCCGGGGCAGTATCTCGATGCGCCGTCACTCGTCCTGAAGCTGATCGCCGCCGAGCGCAACGTCATTGGCTACAGGGAGGATTTTCACTGGATCGACATCGGTAACCTTGGCGAGTACGAGCGGGCGCAGGTTGAGTTCGAGGCGAATCCGGCGCTCTTCCTGCCACTGCCGCTATCGCCATGATTGCAATCCCCCGGGAACGAAGCCGATGAATTTTGCGTGCGGTCCTGACGCGGGGGCAAATCTGGTGAGATCAAGCCGGGAGCCGCATTCTGCCATGGCGCATTGATCGACGGCCATTTTTGGTATATTAACGACTTGTTAAATACTAATGAGAGGTGCCGGCTCGTAAATAATATGAGCCGCGGCTGGATAACCTACAGGGTTCGGCCAAGTAATAAAATGTATCTTTTAGTGCATCGCCGCTTTTGTGTCCGTTAGGCAATACGGGCCTCGTTCTTCGTATTTCGCGCCCGATCAATTCGGTTACCGGAGTTCTAGATGCAGCGAGTATGTATTACTGGCGGAGCCGGATTTGTAGCCTCGCATCTTGCGGATGCCTTCTGCGGCAGGTTCCCTTTGGCTGAAATTATAGTCGTCGACAAGATTGGCTATGCTTCCCGCCGCGATCATCTTGCGGCGGCCTTGGGTTCTGGCCAGGTCCGCCTCATCGAAGCGTCTATTTGCGATCAGCCGCTGATGCGCAATCTGCTGAAGGGGGTCGACCTCGTCGTTCACGCCGCAGCGGAATCGCATGTCGACAACTCCTATCGCAACGTCGTGCCGTTTCTGGAAAGCAATATCGCGGGCACGGTGACGCTGCTGCAGGCGGCGATCGACAACAACGTCAGGCTGTTCCTGCACCTCAGCACCGACGAGGTCTACGGCGGTGCGGACGACCACCTGTTTCGCGACAACGACGCGCTGGCGCCCACCAATCCCTATGCCGCTTCCAAGGCAAGTGCCGAGATGTTCGTTCACTGCTATTCGAAGTCCTACATGCTGCCAACGATCATCTCGCGCGCAAACAACATATTCGGACCGCGCCAGTATCCTGAAAAACTCGTTCCGAAACTGATCTGCGATGCCCTGCGCGGGGAGAAGTTCAAGATTCACGGGAATGGAAGCGCGAGGCGCTCCTTCCTGCATGTCCGGGACTTCTGCGGAGCGGTCGTGACACTGGTGACGAAGGGTGAGCACGGGCAGGTGTACAACGTACCGGGTGCTTGTGAGCACTCGGTGATGGAAGTGGTGGAACTCGTCGGACGGTTCACGGGGAGGAGCTGCGAGCAACTGGCCGAGCGCGGTCTCGACAGGCCCTTCAACGACAGCCGTTACGGCGTCGTGGCCGACAAGTTGCTGGCGCTGGGGTGGCACCCGGAAGCAACCCTCGAGGCGGAACTGCCGGGCCTGATCGACTGGTACGCCGAAAACCTCCACCTTTATTTCGATGCAGTCTCGGATGGCGCCGTTTTGGCTGCAGAACGCGGCCGTCCGGCATCAAAATATGTGACGGGGCTGCCGCGATAGGCGGTGCAGAGGGAGGCGATAGCGCGCTATGAGGGTTGGCTGCACCCACAACGCCAGAGGCAGTCCGCCGTCAACTGGGACAACGTTCCGCGTTCAGGCGCCGGTCTCGTTCCGCCCGAAGCTGGCCAAAACCCGTGCGGGCCGTCGCGAGCGCGAGTTCACGCTCGATGCGGCCGTGACGGATTGAAGCGAAGCGACCGATGGTCAACCTGTCGTTGACGGTCTGCAGCGATGCCGGACGGGTCTGCCGGGGAAGGCAGGTGACGCCGAACCTCAGGCCGAGTTCGGCTGCGGCGTCGAGAGTCCGTCTGTCGAAGGCGCCGTTGGGGAATGCGATCGATATGGGAAGGCGGCCGGTCAGGCGGCGGAGTTCTTCCTGGCACCGGCGAATGTCTGTCAGCTGTGTACCGCTGTCGACAATGGTCAGGATCGTGTGGGAATGCGTGTGATTGCCAATTTCTACAAGCGGCTCGCGCGAGAGCGCCGTGACCTCTGTGGGCGTCATCGGCCGGTCGATGTCGGCGACGGGACGCATGGCACCTTCGCCGTAGCGCGTCACGATGGCCGCCCGTATTCCATCGGGAGGGCAGGCTTTAAGGCTTTCTCGGAGGGCAGCGATTGCCGCCGCCGGCGTGCCACGTTTGGTCTCCTCCCGAAACAACACGTCCCACCAGAAGGCTTCTCCGCTTGCAACGTTGCCAGAAGATATGAAGATCGTAACAGGCATTTCGTTGCGACGAACGAGCGGCAGAAGTTTCAGGTTGTTGGCGTAACCGTCGTCGAAGGTGAGCCATGCGGCAGGCCCGCGGACGTTTCCGGCATCGAGATCATGTCCGGTCACAAGCCGAAATCCTCGCCGGCGCAGCAGCGTCGCGACGAGTTCGACATCGTGGACCGTCATGGGCTGAAAAGGGTCGAGCAGGCCGGTCTGCAGGTCTTCCATCCTGTCGATCACGCTGTGGAAGGCGAGGACGACCAGGGTGTCGTCTTCATTCCGGCGTCCCGCGAGAACCCTGGCAATGGCCAGATCGAGCGCTTTGATCAGCTTTTCCTTCATGAGAGCCTCGGAATGTCCAATCGGCGCCTGCGTTCGAAGGGTGGCGGAGAAGGCGGCCCTGCCGGGCGCCTGCCAACGAGGGAAGAGTAACATGCAGGATGGCCCGCGCGCGACAATTGTGATCCCGACCTACAACTCGGCCCGATGGCTCGGCGAGGCGGTCGACAGTGCGCTTGCACAGACTTTCGACGACATCGAGGTTCTCGTGCTCGACAATGCCTCGACGGACGGCACCGCGAAACTGATGGCGCGCTATACGGATCCAAGGCTGATCTACCGGCGTTTCGACAACAACGTAGGCTTTGCCGGCAATGTCACGCGCGGGATCAAAGCCGCGCGGGGCGACTACTTCATGGTGCTCGGCGCCGACGACATTCTGGATCCGCGTTTCGTTGCGGCGGCCGTGGCTCGACTGGAGGCAGATCCGGCTGCCCAGATGGTGCATGGCGGTGCGATCTGGATCGATGACGATGGCGTCCCGATCGGACGTTTCAGCGGCCGGTGGCCCGCGAAATCCGGAGGCGGCGACGCATTCGTCCGCGCCTTCACCGAGGGGTTTTGCTACTCCTGTGTCCTGTCGCGCACGGCGCCGGTGAAGGCATTGGGAGGCATGGACGAGGAGTGGGGGATGATCGCCGATAGCTGGCTTTTCCTGAAGCTGTGTCTGGCGGGCGATGTCCTTTTCATCGAAGAACCGCTCGTCCACTATCGCGTTCGCGAAAGCAGCCTTTCCTTCGAGCTCTATGCCGACGGAAAGATGTTCGACGACCATATCGCAGGTCTCGAGACTGCGTTCGCCTGGCCGGAGGCAAGCCCGTTGATCACACGGCGGCACGAGGCCCGGACCGCGGTGGCGCGGCAGGCGTTCGAGACGATGCATCTCACGCGGATGGGCGCGGGCTTGCGAGGCGTGGCCCGAAAGACGTGGCAGATCGTGCGGGCGGAGCCGCGGGTTGTGTCCCTGCCGGCCTGTTGGTTGCGCCTTGGGATGGCGTTGATGCCACCGGCGGCCATCCGGGCGCTGCGGAACCATCGACGCCGTGCACGCATCGCTGACTTCAGCGAGCCCGCACGCTCATGAGTCCGCTGCTGGGCCGAACCGCTGTGGTGTCAGGCATTCGCATCTTCTATCTCGGACTGTGGTTCGTGGCGATCACAGTCGCATATCGCCATCTCGGCACGCTCCCGGATGGCGTTGCAGAGGTCGGGCTTCTCACTTTCGCATTGGCATCCATCAAGATGGTGACAACCGCGCTTGGCGATCCGCTCGATCTCGATGTCGTTCGCCGCGTGCCGCCGATACTTGCCGCCGATCCTGACCGCGCGGCTCAGGCATGGCGTGCCGCCCAGCAGATTCGCACCGGATTGGCGGCAGCAGTATTTGCACTTTCCGTATTGCTGGCGGTGCCGATCGCGAGGTTCTTTCTGCACGATCGCGAATGGTCCACGGCCGTCGTACTGGCCGGCGGTGCGGCGGCCTTCGAGTTCGTCTATCGCGGCTACCTGGCTGACTGCCAGTCCCGCGAACGGTTCGACAGGTTGCTGCTGCTGGAGGGAACCCTGCAGGGCTTCCGCGTCGTCTCCGTGGCGGCCCTGCTGATTGGCGGAGCATTGACGGCGTCCAGCTTTCTGGCGGCCTACCTGCTGTCGGCGCTCTGTGTCTGCCTGACGGCCTTTGTCCTGTCGGACGCGGCGCGGCGCAGGCTTTTCACTTTCTCCGCGGAGGCAAGCCTTGAAACATGGCGCTATGTGCGATGGGTGGCGCCGGCCCTCATGGTCAGTGCCGTCGTAGAGCGGCTGGACATCTTCCTGCTCACCAGCCTGCGCGGGCCCGCGGAGGCGGGTTTCTATGGCGCCTTGCTGCCGCTGCTGCTCGTTCCGGAGATGGTCATGGGTTTTGCGATGGTCGTATTGCAGCCCCGGGTCGCAGACCTCGCAAAGCATGGCGGCGCGCTGGAACTCTGGGCTTCCGTTTGCCGGCTTACCGTGCCCATGGCCGCAATCGCCAGTCTTCTGGTGTTCCTGTTTGCGGAGCCTCTGATACGCATGACCATCGGTCCGGCCTACCTACCGTCCGTGCCGGTTTTCAAGCTGCTTTTTGCCGCGGTTATGTGCTGGGTCGCCGTCGTGCCGGTCGCGCTGTCGTTTGTCGTTATGACGCAGCCGCGGGCGACGCTGGCGATCTGCCTGTTTCAGGCGGTCGTCGTCGGCACCGCCGGCTTCCTGTTGATACCCGCATATGGTGCGACAGGAGCGGCCGTCTCCGTTTTCCTGATGCGGCTTTTGACGGGTCTTGTAATCTGTGGTGCCGCCTATCATCGGTTGCGAGGCGGCTTTCTGGAGGGGAGGGCCTAGGCAGTTGCGGGTCGCCCACATCAAGAGCCGGTACGACCGGATCGGCGGAATCGAGTCTCTCCTGGAGGGGCTGATGCCGGAGTTGGCACGACAGCCGGATGCAGAGCCGTTGCTGGTGTTTGTGGCTAACAGGCGCGATCAGGAACTGGAGGCCAGGCTGACGGCAAACGGAATGGTGCCGCTCGTCTGGCTGCCGTGGAACGGGCTGGCGTGTTCTCCGCTGAACGCGATGCGTCTCAGAAGGATCCTGCGCGAGCAAGAAATCGGTGTGATCCATACCCATGACATGCGTGCCAACCTGCTGGTCGCGATGAACCGGCCAGTCCTGAGGATACCCTGGCTTTGCCACATGCACGGCTGGCTCGGTCACACGCACAAGGGCGTTCACCGCTTCTACGAGGCGGTCGATCGCCGGCTGGTAGGGCTGGCGGACCACGTCCTCGTCGGCTCCTATGCTGCGCTCGACGAGGTGCGGAGGGGCGGTGCGCGGTCTTCCTCCGTCGCATGGAACGCAGCGGCCGTCGCTGCGCCCGCAACTCTGTCGCGCGCCGATCTCGGGTTGCCGCCGGATGTTGTGGTCTTCACCGTGCTGGGACGGCTTCACCCGGGCAAGGGGCAGGATATATTCCTCAAGGCGTTGGGCCGTCTGGCCGCTCACGGCGGATGGCATGCGGTTCTGGTCGGCGTCGGCGAGACGGAGGCGGAACTGAAACAAATGGCCGCGAGGCTTGCCATCGCCGATCGGGTCACTTTCACCGGCTTTGTCGAGAGGCCGACGGACTGGATAGACGCAAGTGACGTCATCGTGGTTCCATCGCGCAAAGACAGCCTCCCGATGACGTGCCTGGAGGGCATGGCGCGGGCGAAAGCGCTTATCGTGAGTGCGGCCGGGGACATGCCGCGCGTCATCGCGGACGGAGAGGCAGGGCTTGTCGTTGCGATCGACGACGTCGACGGACTGCGAGCCGCGCTCGTCGCGCTCCTCGACGCTCCCGTCCGGCGCGAAGTCCTAGGTCAGGCTGCAAAGGCACGGTTCCTCGCACACCATACCGCTGCAGCCCTTGCCCGCCAGATGACCGATCGCGCCATGGAGCTCACCCGGCGGAAGGGCATATCCGTTCATAAATAGCCGAAAGGCGCTCCACGAACATCGGCACGGAGTATTCCTGCTCCTGCCGCAGGCGGCCTGCAGCGCCGATCGCCGCTGCGCGTTCCGGAAATTCGAGAAGGCCTGATATCTGCTCGGCGAGTGCCGGCGCGTCGCCGGGCGGCAGCAGGATGCCGGATACGCCATCCTCCACGATCGCAAGCGGACCTCCCGCTTTCACGGAAATGACCGGCGTGCCCACGGACATGGCTTCGAGCAGCACCAGCCCGAAAGGTTCCGGGCTGATGGATGTATGGCAGAAGACGTCAAGGCCATCCATCAGGTCGACCATGCTGTCCAGCCGGTAGCGCCAGCCGAGGAAGTGCAGCCTTTGGCCAAGGCCGAGTGCGGCGGCCTTGCGCTTCAATTCGCGCTCATATTCTTCGAGGCCTGGCGGAGCGCCGCCGCTGACGACGAAGATCGCCTCGGGATGCCGCGCGGCCACAAGCGCACAGGCGTCGAGAAAGACATGGCAACCCTTCCATGGATCGAGACGGGCGGCGAAGCCGACAATCGGTGTGTCAGCGGCGACGCCGAGATCGGCGCGCAAATGGCCCGGCTGGAGGGATTTCCGGAAGGCCTCGCCATCCAGCGCGTCGGGCATCACGACGACCTGTCGCGGCCAGACGCCGTAAAGCGCATCGACGCACGGCGTCGACATCGCCAGAACGGTCGTCGAAAGGCGGCGGACCATGGCGGCAAACAGCGGCGTCAGGACCGGGACGGACGGGGCCATTTCCCGAACATGCCATAGGTGAGGCTTGCCCGCGAGTTTGGCCGCCCATGCCCCGTACAGGCAGTAGAGTGAATTGGAGTGGACCAGATCCGGATCGATTTGCCGGATCTTGCCGCGCAGCCGCAGCACGGTCGGAAGGAATTTCAGCAGGTAGCCAAGCTGGTAGCTGACGGACGGCAGCGTTCGCAGTTGCTGCATCGGCAGGAAATGAACTTCGGCGCCGGCTGCGCGCAGTCGTTCCACAATCGGGCCGTCGCATGGCAGGACGACCGAGCTGCGTTGTCCGGTCGAGCGCATGGCTTCCAGCGTGCGGGCGAGGGCGATGTCGGAGCCGCCGACCTCGGAGTTGGGATGGACGTAAAGTACATGCCGGGGCCGGGAGGGAGTGGTCATCTGGCGCTTCTTGGCGCAAGCAGACTGCGGACGGGGCTGTCGCCCACGACCGAGATGCGCCGTGCGGCCATCACCAGGCCCAGGACAAGCCAGAGCAACTTGAGGAATTTCGCATGGCCGAAAAGGCTGCAGACCAGAAACGCCAGCAGACTGGCCTCGAGGGCGATGGCGAGCAGGCGCAGTCCCGGCGGGCCGGTCTTCTCCATCCTCCAGAGTTCGCGGAACGCCGAGAAGAAGATTGCGGAGAAGAGGATCAGGCCAACCGCCCCATATTCCACCAGAATCTCAAGCTCGAGGTTATGCGCGCCGATATTGGAGACGAGTTCTCGCCCTTCATTGACGGCAAGCTCCATATCGTCGACCCACGCCTGAAGCCGAATGTCGTCTGGCAGATGCTCGCGTACGTCGTCGTAGAACCTGAAGCCGAAAGCCTTGTATCCGTGTCCCACTATCGGGCTTTCGAGCCAGATATCGGCGGCGCGCGTCACGAGCAGGCTTCGTAGCGGCGTGCTGCCCTCGCTGAGATACTTCTGGGAAAACATTCGGTCGAGAAAACCGGGAGGAAGATAGATCAGCAGCCCCACCAGCATGGTCGTTCCCGCGGCAAGCGCGAGGCGAAGCGGTATGACGCCACGGATGAACAGAAACAGGCCGGCAATCCCGAGCCCGAAAAAGCCGGTGCGCGTGTAGCTCAACGTCAGTGCGATCATTTGCAGGAGGCCGAAGGCTGCGACGACAAAGCGGGTCCAGAAGTCTGTCCACCGCTGCCAGGCGTAGAAGATGAGCGGTATCGACATGGCGATCGAATAAGAGAGCCAGTTGGCGTCGCCGATGCCGCCGGTAATGCGCTTGATGATGACGCCATCGAGCGACTCGCTGTCGATCACCCCGCCGAGCGCGCCGAGCGCGAGACGTGGGTCATCGGATTCGATAGCGAGCGAAGGCAGGAAGTGTTCCATCAGGCCGATGATCCCCGTGAGGGCCATGGCAGCCGACAGGATCATTATCGTCGCGTCGAGAGCCCGCTGCGACTGCCCGGCGATCGTCGCAGCCAGCGCGGTCAGCAAGATCGTCAGCAGCATTCGGCTGGTTCCTTCCAGCATGCCCGTTTCGGGATAGCGTCGCGCCAGGTCCCAGCCGACGACAAAGATCAGGAAAAGGAAGATCGGCTTGTAGATCGCCGATGCGGTCGGCTTCCAGCCGGCGAACACCATGTGGAGGATGACGGATCCGAGGGCGATGGCTCCGTAGATCTTGGACAGGCTGCTCGGCAGGCCGATGATATGACTGCTGCCAATGACCTGAAGGGACGTATTGGCGAAGATCACGACCGCAAGCGCAACGAGCGGCTGTGAAATGCTCACAAAGACGCCGATGACGCCCAGCGCGGCAAGCAACCCCTTGAAAGGTCCAAGCGAAAGTATCGCCGCAATCCCAATGGCAAGGCAAAGGACGGCGTATGGTGCTGACCAGGAACGAAGGCCGATTGCTTGCGGTTTCACATCAGCGCTCCGCTCACAACTCCGGGCGCGACAGCGACCTTGTGACAAGAATATACGGAGAGCGGCAACAATTCTGCAAGTAACTTTTGAATACTCTCCGCTTGCTTCTTTCGGCGGATGCAATAGCCTAGAAAAGTTCGTCGCCGTCTGCAAACGCTTGCTAAGTTTGCTAGAGTGTGTTTTTCAATCGACCGTTTTTGCCGGACGGGTTGACCTGCGGCGCAATCCGTTCGACAGTTTGATGCGCAGAGTGCAAGGCGCATCTGTACAAACGCATCACCGGCGAGATGGCCCGGCCTGATGGTAGCCCGGGTGAGGCGGCAAAGGCCGGACCTAGGCTAATTCGGTAGCGGAATGCCGACAGCGTTGATTTCAGAAGCTTGAGTTTCGGTGGGTTGGGCTGCGAGAGCGTTGTGCGTAGCGAAGTCTTCGCATTCGGGGATGGGGATCCAGATCACGTGATGGCGAAATGCAAGCCTGGTTGGTGACAATGCACTGAAGCGACTGAAGGAGGCGTAGTGAGCCGTCTGTCGCAAGTCTTTTGCCATATGTTTCTAGTGTTCGCGGTCCTCGCGAATGCCTCGTCGCGCGCTCAGGACAGGGAGCCAGTCCCGATCGGGGAAGGCGATCGCGTGAGGCTGAAGGTCATCGGCCAACCCGACCTGTCGGATGTCTTCGAGATCGGTCGCGGTGGCCAGTTGTCGCTGCCGGGACTTGGAACTCTTGCGGGCTTGCATGACCTGGAGCAGACCCGCAGGGAAATCGGTGTGCTGATCGACCGGAAGTTCGGCCTCTCCGATACAGCGTTTTCCCTGACGATCGACAGGCTGCGGCCGGTCATCGTCGGCGGCAACGTTTCCCGACCCGGCGAGGTCGCCTTCACGCCTGGCATGCGTGTGGCGCACGCGCTGGCGCTGGCAGGGCAGGGCCGACGCGCGAACGACGACCTCTCGATCGAATTGCAGATCAACGAGGGCAAGGAACGTCTGATCAGCGCCAAGGCCCGGCTTGCGCGCGCGCTTGTCAAGGAGCAGCGGCTGGTTGCAGAGATGCAGCGCTCACAGACGGTCGATTTGCCCGCCGAAGCGAAGGAACTGATCGGCGAGAAAGAAGCGGGACTGCTGTTTACGACCGAGCGGCGCACGCTTGCCGCGCGGCTTGAAAATCGTGCGATCGCACTTCGCCGGATCGACGCATCTGCTCAGATCAATCGCGAGGATATCAGTTCGCAGGAGGCCGTATCGCAATCCCTGCGAACGCAACTGGAACTGGTCCAGGGCGATCTGAAACGCCTGGAGCCTCTCTTTGCCGACGGCAGCATAACCTCCAGCCGGATTCTCGAGCTTCGCCGCGACTATGTCGAGATACAGGGACAGGTAGGTCAGACGGTTGCCTCGCTGGCCCAGGCGAGGGCGCGCCAGGCCGTGCTTTCCGAGGAAAGTGCCGCATACGATCTTCAGCTTCGCCTCGAGCTTCTGGGCGAAGTCGCCGGCGTCCAGTTCGAGATTCTCGATGCGAGGGCCTCGATCAAGACCATATCGAGCTCGCTCGAGGCGGCGGGGGCGGAATTGCCCAGCGCCGATGTGGCGACACCATCTTCCTGCCGGCTTACGCTGTTGCGGGACACAGGAGCATCCACGCCGACCTTGATGTCCGCCGACCCGCTGACCAGGCTGGAACCCGGCGATCTTGTCTTCGTCGGACGGTCCAGCACTAAATGCCCGACATTGGCAGAGGTGCGGGGGGCGGTTCAATGAACCAGTACCGCGCCAGCGAGATTGGCCGGCGGGCCGAAACGGACGGTTCCCGGCCGGCGCCACATGAAGACGGTCGCATGGGCACCAATGCCCGTTCAAGCGTCATATGGACCCCGCCGGATGTGCTCAAGCTGTTGACCGCGCTGGCCCACAACTGGATATGGATCGCCATTGCGCCGGTGATCGCGGTGCTGGCCAGCATCGTCTACCTGTTATTGATCAACCCCAGCTACGACGTGGGCGCGCAACTGATGCTTCGCTTCGGCAACGAACTGTCGGCGCCGCCGACCGTCTCGACGCAGACGACGCAGCAGGTCATTCCGATCTCCAAGCGTATCGAGGATATCACTGCCGAGGTTCAGATCATGAAGGATCCTGGCATCGTCCGAGAGGTTGTCGAGGGGCTGGGGGAGGATTTCTTCTATGGGGAAGACCCGGCGGTTACCTTCGTCCAGAAGGTCAAGCGGTTCGTCAAGCATACGGTCAACTATATCAAGGAGCAGGTTCGCGGCGTTTTCGTGAGAATCGGCATCCTGCCAGAGTTGAGCAAGCTCGACATGGTCACCGTCGCCCTGCAGCGCTATCTGTCGATTTCCCACGTCACGCGTTCAGACGTCATCGAGTTGCAGTTGTCCTATCCCGATCCGCGAGGAGGAGAGGAACTGCTGCGCCGCTTCATCGCCACCTACATGGCCAAGCGAGAGGATATCTATACCGACGACCGTGTCCCGCATTTTTTTGCCAGCGAGCTTGCAAAGCTGGACAAGGCGCTGCTGGCGGCGGAAGACAGCTACAGCACTGAACGCCAGAAACTGTCGGCATGGTCGATTGACGACCAGAGGAGCCTGGCGGTCCAGCGGCGCGAGCAGCTCATCCGCGCGCTGCAGGACGCAGGGGCGACCGTCGCGGCCGCCAATGCCCGCATCGGCGAGATCGATCGACAGCTTGCGGCTCTGCCCGAACGGATACCCTCCTCCACCTCTCAACGACCGAACGCGTTGCGTGAGGCTCTGGAACTGAAGCAGTTCGACATCAGGTTGCAGGTCCAGTCGGAGAGCCGGCGTGCGGGACCGCGCTCCCCCCAGGTCGAAGGATTGTCGGAGCAGATCAAGGATCTCGACACCTATCTTTCGGGTCAACCCGCGCGTGTCCCGGGCGAAGCGGTCACGGTGCCGAATCCGCTGCGCGAGGCTCTTCTCAAGGATCGCGCTGAGGCCCTTCTCCAATCGGCTTCGACGGAGCGAAAGGCTGCTTCCCTCGCGCGCGATCTGGCAAAAGCGGAAGATGAACTGAAGTCGATCGAGGAAGCGGCCTTGTTGCTCAGCCGGAAGCTGCGCGACGTCGAACGCCTCCGCCTGACACAGCAGCGGTTCCAGCAGGGGAGCGACGATGCGCGCATCGCGCAGGAGATCGCTGCGGCACAAATCTCCAACGTTGTCGTCATCGCTGAGCCTCAGGCCGGCGTCACGCCTGCCTCGTCCCGGATGCGGCTGCTGATGCTGGCGGCGGGGCTTTCCCTGCTTGCCGCCTGCGGCGTCATCCTGCTGCTCGACGCGCTGAGACCAAAGGTCAGGACCGACCAAGATGTTTCGGGTCTTGTGGACGGTCACACGATCGTCCGCGCGATCGGCGAGCGCGGGGCAGGTCGATGACGGCGCTCGTCCGTTCCGAGCTTATCGTCAATGACGCGGCGCGGCTGCTCGCCGACCTGGGGCGAGGCGAGGGGCGCCACAGCTTTCTCGTGACAGGCTGCGTGGGCGGAGAAGGCGCAACAACGCTTGCGATCGCACTTGCCCGCGCCGCCCGCAAACTCAATGGCGCAAAGGCACTTTTGATCGATGCCGATCTGGCAAAGTCCGGCCTGACCCGCTTGGCCGGTTCAATGGAAAAGGCTGGCTTGAGGCAGCTTCGGGACAAGCCCGATCTCTATCCGAACGCGGTGATCCAGGTTGGCAGCGATCTCGACATATTGCCAGCCGGCAGCAAGCCGGGTGCCGGCATGAGCGAACTGGTTGCCGCCGGCGCCCTTGAGGCATTGCTGTCGGCGGCATTCAGGGATTACCGCTATGTCTTCTGGGACACCCATGCCCTCGGTCGCTCCGCCGATACAGGCCTGTTGATGACTGTCGTTACGGGGGTCATTCTCGTCACGGAATCGGACGTGACACGGATGGACCACTTGAGCAGTCGCTTGGCCGAAATCGCCAATGCGCGCGCGCACGCTGTCGCGGTACTGCGCAACCGCGCGGGGCGCCGGCCTTTCAGTGCTGGCCCATAGGCGCTGAAGCGCGGAGCGCCGGGACGGGGGTCGACCGCCGGTAGCTCTCAAGTTGCTCCAGCGAGAAACGCCGCATGTCGGTGCCTCGTTCAAGCCAGGCGCGGTACCAGTCGGCTGTCCGTGCGATCGCTTCGCGGGTGTTCCAGCCTGGCCGCCAGGATAGCTGCCTCAGCGCGAGACCCGAATCCACCCGCAACGTCGTGGCCTCTCCCGCAGTCTTCTCCCTGATGAGGAGGCGGGTCCGGTGCGAGGGCATGGCGTCGAGGAACAGGGTGGCGATCTGCGCCACATCGGGCGGTTCCATTTCGTTCGGGCCGAAGTTTACCGCCGCAGGAGATGAGGCGGGGTCGTCGATCAGTGCGCCGGCAAGGCAGAGGTACCCGCCAATAGGTTCGAGAACGTGCTGCCACGGCCTGATCGCGCTTGGCTGGCGGATTTCCTGATCGCGCCCATCGGCGATCGCGCGCACGAGATCCGGAATAAGGCGGTCGGCGGCCCAGTCGCCTCCACCGATAACGTTTCCGGCACGGGCAGCGGCGATCGCTGGCCGGTTCGGTGATTGAGCGCCCTGATGAAACGCCTCGGACCGGTAGGCCATTGTCACGATCTCTGCTGCGGCTTTGCTTGCGCCATAGGGTTCGTGCCCGCCAAGCGCGTCGGTTTCGCGGAAACGCCGTACGCCGCCGTTGTTGTGGTAGACCTTGTCGCTGGTTACGACCACCACCGCCCGGACGGACGGAACCTTCCGCGCCGCCTCCAGCACCGACACGGTGCCGAGCACGTTGGCCGCGAATGTCTCGTAGGGCTGCTTGAAGCCCTGCCGGACGATCGGCTGCGCGGCGAGATGGAATATGACGCTTGGTCGGGCGGCCGTGATTACCGACAGGACCTTCTCAGCGTCCACGATATCGCCGCGCTTGTCAGTCAGTTCACCGCCGAGCGCCATCAGGTTGAACGCGCCCGGCGCTGTCGGAATGCGGTCACTGAAGCCCGTGACCTTTGCTCCCATTGCCACGAGCCAGAGACACAGCCAGGAGCCCTTGAAGCCGGTATGCCCGGTGACGAGGACGGATCGGTCGCGAAACAACTGCTCGATGGTCTGGTCCATGCCTATTCCGCCTCCATCGCCCGCTTTATCCTCGACAGGCCCTCCGTCATCGATATCTTCTGATGCCAGCCGAGCGTTTCCCGGAGGCGGGCGGAGCTGGAGAACCGCCGTGATGTTTCGCCCGGCGCGTCGTCGGAGATTTCCGGTTCAATGTCCTCTCTGCCGAACACGTCGAGCGTCAGCCGGGCGATCGCATGTGTGGTCATCGCCGGCTCGCCGGACACGTTGAATGCCTCGCCCCGTACGCCCGGCTCGGCGGCATGTTCCGCCAGCAGTCGAAGGGCTGCGATGCAATCGTCGACATGAAGGAGGCTGCGAACCGCGCGGCCGCCACCGCGCAGGCGCGGGGCGCGGCCGTGGCGGATGGCGTCAAGCGTTCCGGGAAGGATGCGCGCCTGATTTTCGTCGCCGTAACCATAGACGTTGCCGAGGCGTGCAACGACCACTGGCAGGTCGAATTGCGCATAGGCGCGTGCCGCGACGTCCGCCATCAGCTTGGAGATTTCGTACGGTCCGAGCGCATTGAGGGGATGCGCTTCAGTGGCTGGGGCGTGACCGGTTTCGCCGTAGAGGGCATCGGTGGAGGCCACCACAGTTCTTGGCGAAACCGGCATGCTGCGCACGGCGTCCAGCAACTGCCACGTCTGTCGGGCATTCGTTTCAAAGGCCAGAAGCGGGTTTTCCCGCGCGAAGCCCACCTGGCTCATGCCGGCCAGATGAAACAGGGTTTCGGGTCGACGCCTTTTCGCGACATCGGCGATGTCGTCTTCGATGACCACCTCGATGAGAGGTTGGGCATAAAGGCCGAGCTTATTGAACAGTGTCGACGGCGGCCGCCGCATCTGGGCGACGACGCGACAGCCGTCATCGGCAAGAGCCTTCGTCAGCCAGCTGCCGATAAAGCCCGATGCACCGGTGACGAGCACACTCATGGCGCTGGTCCGGGCGCAGTCCGCGTCCAGGGTGCGCCGCCGCGTTCATACATTTCATTGAGCGCGCGGTAGTCCTTGAACGTATCCATGCACTGCCAGAAGCCGCTATGCTCGAAAACCTTCAGTTCGCCGTCGCCCGCCAGCCGGCGAAGCGGTTGCTGCTCCAGAATGCAATCGGCTTCCGCCGAAAGGTACTCCAGAAACCGGCGCTCGAAGACGAAGAATCCGCCGTTGATCATGGCGCTGACCTTGGGTTTCTCAATGAACGAACGCACGGTATCGCCTTCCAGCACCATCTCGCCGAATTGCGAATGTGCCCGCACGCCGGTCACCGTGCCGATCTTCCCGTGCGAGCGATGGAACGCCAGCAGCCTGCCGAGGTCGATGTCGGCAAGTCCGTCGCCATAAGTCAGCAGGAAGGTTGGTGTGTCGATATATTGGGAGACGCGCTGGACGCGGGCGCCTGTCTCAGTCTTGTGTCCGGTTTCGGCGAAAGTCACGTCCCAGTCGAGTGGTGTCGCTCCTCCCAGAAGCGTCTGCGTCCCGTGCTCGAGGTCCAGCCTCAGGTCAGACTCGCGGATGTCCCGGCCGAGGAAATAGTCCTTGATCATCGCCCCGCGGTAGCCCAGGCACAGAATGAAGCGCCTGAACCCATGACGGGCGTAGATGCGCATGATGTGGAGCAGCATCGGTTCGTCGCCGATCTCCAGAAGCGGCTTGGGCATGTTCTGCGTTGCCTGTCCGAAGCGGGTGCCTTCGCCGCCGCAAAGGATGACGACTGGATAATCTCTGACCTCTCGTTCGCTCACGGGCTGGCTCCCCGGCTCTTGGAGTCGTTTTGTTCGTACAGAGATGCAGGATATGCTAATTTAGCTCATGTTGACCATTCGGGACGCATGGGGCACTCTATAACAATATCTATTCCCCGTGTAGTAGATCCAGAATACGAGCATTCCGCATTTTTCGTCTCCGGAAAGAGATACGAGATGCTGAAGAAAGTTCTTGTTTGGACGGGCATAGCATTCGCCGGCCTCTTCGCAGGTGCCGGCCTTCAATCTATGCTTGAAGGCCACGCGCCGCTGTTCAAGAACGAAGTGGCGGCCGAAGAGAATTTCGCAGGCCTGGCAAAATCCGAATGGTATTACAGAGGAAGCGTGATTGCTTCCGATCCCTCGATCGTGAAGACAAATGACGGATACGTCATGTTTTATACCGATCTCGATGCCGGGAAGGGCCGCACGGTAATTGCAAAGGCATCCTCGCCGGACGGTCAGGACTGGAAGACCTCAGGCTCCTTTGACGGTGTCAACGGTGTGGTGATGGCCGGGCGAAGCGGTCAGTGGGACGAGAACGTCGAGTCTGCCGCAGTCGTCCGGCAGGACAGCCGGTGGTTGCTCTATTTTTCCGGATATCGGGACAACGGCACTCCCACCCGCGGCTTTCCGGCCGCCTTATGGCTTGCTACCTCCAATGACGGAGGTACTTTCGAACGTTTGTCCAGCGACCCGATCATGACACCTACGAAAGGATGGTACGACAACGACGCTATCTATAGTCCGACTGTTCTTTTGGATGATGGCGTATTCCATATGGTCTATGTCGGCCATTCATATACAGACTTTTCCGCCATAGGTGCCGGCGGGGTATACTTGCTGAGCGCGACGTCGACGGACGGCGTGAATTGGACGAAAGGGGAAAAGCCGATTGCGGTTCCCGGCCAGTTTAACGACTGGCGCAAGGACGGCATCGCTGAACCCTATCTCGTAAAGCGGGGAGCGGACGAGTATCTGCTGTTCTATACCGGGCTGAGCGGGGAGGAACGGGAGATTGGCGTTGCGACGGGCAGGTCGCCGGAAGGACCGTGGGAATTCGGTTCCGGCCCAATCGTCAAGCGGGGGCCGTCGGGCGCTCCCGACGAGCATCAGGTTCTAGCGCCTGCGGCCCTGGTGGAGAACGGACGCCTCAGGCTCTGGTATCTGGCTGCCAACAAGAGCGAAGCTCTTTCGATCGGCCAGGCCGACGGATCGCTCAACGAAGCCCTGTCTGCAAGCGGGCACTAGACCATTTTACAGACTGCGCGGCGGATTGGCCGCGAAGACAGCCGCACAACCGGAGACGCGAGGCCATTGGCCCTCCGGAAAAAATCGAAGCGCGTCAGCGCAGCACCAGCCATTGGCATTGTCGAGTCCGAGGCCACGTCGGAGGCGCAAGTGACGATACCCGATCGCGAAGCTGACTTCTGGGACAAAGTGGTCGAACGATCGGCTGCCGACGATCAGTCGTTGCGGATTTTAGCCAACGACCTGTGCGATCCCGCCGTTCCATGGTTCAAGCATCTTGATCTCGACCGGTTCGTCGCGGCGGTCTTCGCCCACATCGATCCGAAGCCCGGCATGCGCATCCTGGACCTGGGATGCGGCAAAGGATTTTTGTCGGTCGCGCTCGCGCATCGTGGTGCGGTCGTGGAGGGGGTCGACATCTCGCCGCGCTCCATCGGTTACAGCATCCGGCGCGCCGAGACATCCGGCGTTTCCGATCGAACCACCTTCACCGTAATGGACTGCAAGAGCCTGACCTTCGAAGATGAGAGCTTCGACGCTGTCTGCGGAGGATTTGTCCTCCATCATCTGGACCTGGAAAATGCAGCACAAACCGTCGGGCGCGTTCTCAAGCCGGGCGGCAAGGCCGCTTTCATCGAGACGATGGGTCTCAACCCGCTTCTCATGCTCGCACGCGCGACGCTTCCGGGGCGGCTGAGCATACAGAAGGAATCCAGCGACGACGAATATCCCCTCGACCGTGCGCGGCTTGCGAAACTGCAGGCCAGTTTCCCCGGCCATGTAGGGACGTCCTTTCCCCAGGTCGTATTTCTGCGGATGGGTGGGTATCTACCGTTCCTGGACAATCGCTGGGGCATTGGCCTCATGACGGGACTGGATCACCTGATCGCGCGTGCACCCGCGCTCGGCCCGTTGAGCTACTACGGTCTCGTCACGATGGATCGCGGGAGCGTGCCGGAATGCTGATCCCGGATGCCGAAACAGAATGCGGTCGGAAAAGCGGCCGGGCTTGCGTAATATGTGCTGCCGACGGCACACCGCTCGATATCGTTTGCATCGCGACATCGAATTGGGGGGTCGTGAAGTCCAATCCCGACTATACCATCCTCGGCCTGGCTGCGCGCGGTCACAGGGTGCTGGTGGTCGAGCCGTTCGAGTCCGTTTCATCTGTCTTTCGTATGGCGCGCATTCAAAGCCGGGTAGTCGGCGGGGAATGGGGCTTGCGACCGGTGGCGGACGGAATATGGGCGTATCGGCCGAGGCCCTTCGCAATGCCCGGTCAGTCGCGGACCCCGGTCGCAGCGCATCTCAGCGGGCGCCTGCTCGCAGCCCTTGCGAGACGCGAGGCGCGGCGGCTCGGCTTTCGCAAGATCTGCCTCTGGACCTTCATGTACAATTCCGGGGCGTTGCTGGAGGCCTTTCCGGCCGAACTGAAGATCTATGAAAACGGCGACGACGACGCGGCCCTTGCCAGCACGGATGCGCAGCGGCGGACGGTGCGGCAGCTGGATGCGGAAACCTGCCGCGCATCGGACCTGGTCTTTGCCGTTACCGAGGAGTTGTGCGAACCCCGCCGCTCAAGCAATCCAGCGACGTTCGAGGTCAACTGCGCCGCCGATGTCGGATTCTTCGGCACCGCCCTGAACCCGGCGACACCGGTGCCGGGATCCATCGCCCACTTGCCGAAGCCGGTAATCGGTTACGTCGGCGGCCTCGACCCGTGGAAGATCGACGTCCCGCTGCTCGTCTCCATGGCAAGGCTGCGTCCGACATGGTCTTTCGTGCTCGTCGGCTATGTCTGGTTCGGCTTCGACCGCTCGGTGTTCGACGACGTGCCCAACATCCATGTCCTCGGCCCGCAGGCCTATGCCGACTTGCCGGGCTTCATGAAGGGAATGGATGTCGGCATCATGCCGTTTCCCCTCAACGACATCACGCGCAACGGCGATGCGCTGAAGTGCTATGAATATCTCGCTGCCGGGCTGCCCGTCGTCGGTCGCGACGTTCCCGTCGCCAGGCGCCTTTCGGGACTGGTCGCCATAGCGGATACGCCGGACGCCTTCGTCGCCGCCTGCGAGGCTGTGCTTGCCGACGCCACGACCAGCCCGGCCGGTCGCCATGAGGCGATGCTGGCGCACGACTGGTCGCGCCGTGTCGAGCAAAAGATCGAGATCATAAGCGAGTTCATGCGATGACAGCTGTCGACGTATCGATCCTGATCGTCAGCCACGGCCACGGAGCGCTGGTGCGTGATTGCCTGTCGACGATCGGAGCCGGCATGGCGGGGCTGACCTACGAGGTTATCCTCGTCGATAATCTGAACGAGGCCGATTTCCTCGCAAAGGTCGGGGGAAGCCGGCCGGAGATGACGGTCGTGCAGAATGCCGAACGGCTCGGTTTCGGCGCGAACGTCAACAAGGCTGCGCGGATTGCGGACGGGCGCGTCCTTCTTATCCTCAATCCCGACACGAAGTATCACGCGGGTCGCGTTTCCGATGCCGTCCGGTTCCTTGAGGACGACATATCGATCGGTGTCGTCGCCGCCCGCCTCCTCAACGTCGATCTCACCGATCAGCGCAACTTCCGCTCCTTTCCCTCGATGTGGATCGCCGTCTTGCGCGGTTTCGGAGCCGACGAATGGCGCCGCCGGCCGGCATTCTATCGCCGGAGCCTGCTGGAGGGCGTTCCCCTCGACGGTCCCACGAAGGTCGACTGGGTCTATGGCTCCTTCATGCTCATCCGCAAGTGTGTGTTCGAAGCCTTCGGCGGGTTCGACGAGGGCTTCTACATGTACTATGAGGACGTGAACCTGTGTTTCCGGCTGCGGAAGGCGGGGCTCTCCACCTTCGTCTATCCTGCCCTCGAATTCGTCCACCACCACCTGCGCACCAGTTCGGAATCGGCAACCGGAAGCCATCGAAAATACCACGTCAACAGCCTGGCGCGGTACTTATGGAAATCGAACGGGTTTCTCACCAGCCCCCGCATGCCTGGCGATGCAGGAACGCCGAGCAGACGAGCGGCGATGGCAGGCGGCGTGCCGGAAGCTGCAGCCAATCCGCTGGCGCTCGTTGTGTCACCCTCCTCGATGCGTCCGTTGGTGCCGCTGGCCTTCCTGGCCGCAGTCGCGGGCAGCACAGTCGTCGCGTCGGCATTGGCATGGAGCCTGGTGGTTGCAGGCGGCATGGCGGCCGGTACGATGGACCGTGTGACATGGCTGATCGCTGCCAGCTACATCGCCTGCATCATCATCGCCGAATTCATGCTGAAGGAGTTCGATCCGACCCGTTTGGGCGATGCCCGCGCCCGCGTCATCGGTGTCGTCGAATCGAGCATCATTGCCGCTTTCCCGGTGGCCCTGTTCGTCGTCGCATCCGGCAATCTGACCGATCGAAAGCATGAACTGTTTCTGATGATGCTTGTCGGTGTCGCACTTCTGTCCAATGCTGCGACCGCCCTCGTTTTCGCCCGGCTGATCTCGTCGGAGGGAGCGCGGATAGGACTGGTCGTCGATCAGGCATCGGCGGCCCCGCCGAAGGCGCCCGAATTGCCGATCGGCCTCCAGATCGTTTCCCTCATCATCCCGATGGGCGTAGTGGGAATGGCGAGCGTTCGCAACAGGATCGCCGATGCGATCCGCTCCCAAGCGATCGATCATGTCCTCCTCGTGACCGGTAGGACAAGCGGTGCCGACGCGCTGCAGCTGGTGCACGACCTGTCGATGTTCGACATACCGATGTGGCACGCCCAGGTCGGCGAAGACAACTCCGTCGATCTCGTTCAGTTGAAGGCGCAGTTGCGCAGTCGCACGCGCGAAGGCCTCAAGCGCGGCTTCGACCTCATCTTTGCCGTTGCCGCCCTGAGCGTCCTCTTTATCCCGATGCTTCTCATCGCCGCCGCGATCAAGCTGGAGGATTCCGGCCCGGTCTTCTTCGGTCAGCCGCGCGTTGGACGCAATCAGGTGCCCTTCATGATGCTGAAATTCCGGTCGATGTACGCTTCCCAGGCGGACGTGCGTGGTGACCAGCTCACGGCGCGCGGCGACGCGCGCATCACGCGTGTCGGCGCATTCCTGCGGCGGACCTCGCTGGACGAGCTGCCTCAATTTATCAACGTCATCAACGGCGATATGTCGATCGTCGGCCCGCGGCCGCTGCCAATCGGCTTTCACTTCAAGGGCAGGCCGTTCGAAAACATGATCCCGAACTGGCATCACCGCCACCGGGTCCGACCGGGCATCACCGGGCTCTCGCAGCTGAAAGGATTGCGGGGCACGCCCGAAGAAATTTTCGAGGCTTGCGAGATGATGAAGCTACGGGCCAAATACGACAATCTCTACATCGATCACTGGTCGATCTGGATGGACTTCTGGATCGTTATCATGACCATCATCAGCGGCGCATTCATGTCCAGCGCCTACTGATGGAGTCAGTGGGGAACAGCGGCTTAATTCGAAGCTTTCGCGGCGCGGCTGCGGGCGTGCCGGGGTCGACCGACTGTCTGGCGCAACATCTGGTTTGCAGAAAATGACCGGACTGAGATATTCGCCCGGGAGATGACGCTACCGGCAAAGCTTGCTAGTTTGGCTGGCACATTGTCTCTTAAATAGGCGATAGTCGCTTCATGCTGGCACCGACTTACGACCTCGTTCTGGTGTTCGCTTCCATCGCGGTCTCGATCATGGCCTCGTTCACGGGGCTCACGTTGACGCGGGGGATCAACGCGCTGCCCGACTTCAGGCGGAAATTCATGATCGTCATGGCCTCGATGGCGCTGGGCGGCGGTATCTGGTCGATGCATTTTGTCGCCATGCTGGCCATGAACCTGCCGGTGCCGATCAGTTATGACGCGATCAACACGCTCGGCTCGGCGCTGATCGCCGTCCTGATGTGCGGGATCGCCTTCCTGATCATGCACTATGCCGGACGCACCTGGATCCACACCGCGATTGCCGGCGCCATTCTGGGCAATGGCATCGTCGCCATGCACTATGTCGGCATGTCCGGCATCCGCGGTTGCCTGCCGAGCTTCGAGCCGCCGGGCGTGGTGCTCGCCGTTACCGGCGCGACGATCATGGGTATCCTCGCGTTGCGCATCTCCTATTCCAGGCGGACGACCGGCGGCATCTTCACCGCCGCCGTCATCTTCGGGCTGTCGGTGGTGCTCGTCCATTTCGTCGCCGTCGGCTGGACCGGATTCCGGATTGGCGAAGGGACCGGCGACGTGGCGCCAATCATCGACAACGGCGTGCTGGCGCTACTCGTGATGCTGTCGGCCTTCGTGATCTGCGGCACCTTCCTGCTGACGGCGACCAACTTCGTTCTGACCGGGGCGAAAGTGCCGGCCGCGACCATGACTGCGTCGCCCCCGGCCGTTCCCGCAACAGCGGTTGCTCCCAAATTCTTCAAGGCTCCGGCGGATGGTCATCTGCCGGAAAACATCAGGCTTCCCTACGAGCGCGACAAGCGCATTCACTTCATCGAGCCCGGGAAAGTTGCGGCGATCCGGGCCGAGGGGCATTATTCGATCATCTACACCGCCGACGAAAAGCTGTTCTGCCCGCTCTCCATATCGGCCGTCGAGCGGCGGCTCGACCCGCAGCATTTCGTCCGCACCCACCGCAGCTATCTCGTCAACATCGAGCAGGTGGCGGCCTTCGAGCGAGCCAAGGACAACGGCCGATGTCTTTTCGAGGGCGTCGCCGCCCTCAAGTCCGCGCCCGTCAGCCGTGCCTTCGTGCCGCGCGTTCGCAGCGCGCTGAGCATCTAGGCCAGCACTGATTTCAAGGCTTTCGCGTTTCGTGCAGCTATTTCGCATTTCGTGCAGAACCGTTCGCGGCCAAGGCGTTTGACGTTGCGGCAGGCCGAACGGGGTTCATCATTTCTTTTCAGAGGCGTGCCTGCCGGCGCGCTTCGTTTCTGGGAGGAAATCGATGATACCGGCACCCTTTGACTACCACCGCCCGGACACCGTCGAGGCGGCGGTGAAACTGATCGCCGATCTCGGCGAAAGCGCCCGCGTGATCGCCGGCGGCCACAGCCTCATCCCCCTGATGAAGATGCGCATGACCGACATCGCGCATCTGGTGGACCTGCAGAAGATTGGTGCGCTGAAAGGCATCGCCATCGACGGCCGCACCGTGACGATCGGCGCGATGACCACCCAGCATGAACTGATCGGGAGCGCAGCCCTCGCCAATGCCGCCCCGATCCTCCGGGAGGCAGCGCTGCAGATCGCCGATCCTCAGGTGCGCTACATCGGCACGATCGGCGGCAATGTCGCAAACGGCGACCCCGGCAACGACATGCCCGGCGTCATGCAGTGTCTCGACGCCAGCTACCACCTGCAGGGATCGAACGGCGAGCGCACCGTGAAGGCGCGCGATTTCTATGAGGCCGCCTATTTCACGGCCCGCGCCGACGACGAGATCCTGACGGCCGTGAGCTTCGAGGCGCCGGCCGGCGGCCAGGCCTATGTCAAGCAGAAGCGCAAGACGGGCGATTACGCCACGGCTGCCGCAGCCGTGATCATCGCAAATTCGGGTGGCATCTGTTCCGCCGCGTCGATCGCCATGACCAATCTCTCCGACACGCCGGTCTGGTGCGAGGCCGCAGGCCAGGCGCTGGTCGGCACGTCGCTCGGGGCGACCGACATCGGCAACGCCATCGATGCCATGCAGGCGGTGATCAACCCTCAGGACGACAACAAGGGACCGGCGGAATTCAAGCGCCATACCGCCGCCGTCATCCTGCGCCGTGCGATCGAACGCGCCGCGTCGCGCGCCTGAAGGAGGCTTTCATGGGCAAGATGCACATCAAGCTGACGGTCAACGGAAAGTCCGTCGAACTTCTGGCCGAGCCGCGCGAACTCCTGATTCACGTGCTGCGCGAAGAGCTTTCGATCACAGGACCACATATCGGCTGCGAGACCACCCATTGCGGTGCCTGCACCGTCGACATGGACGGCAGGTCGGTGAAGTCCTGCACGGTCTTTGCCGCCCAGGCGAACGGCGCCAATGTGACCACGATCGAAGGCCTCGGCACCCCGGACGGGCTGCACGTGCTGCAGACGATGTTCAAGGAGCATCACGGTCTGCAATGCGGCTTCTGCACGCCTGGCATGATCACGCGTGCCTATCGCTTCCTTAAGGAAAATCCTGATCCGACCGAGGAGGAGGTCCGTTTCGGCATGTCCGGCAATCTCTGTCGCTGCACCGGCTACCAGAACATCGTCAAGGCGATCCTCGCCGCGGCGGCCGAACTCAATGCGGTCAAGGAGGCGGCACAATGAACGAGATGGCACCCCCGAAAACCGAGCGCGCTGCCGCCCTCAAGGGTCTCGGCTCCGCCCGCAAGCGCGTCGAGGATGCGCGTTTCACCCAGGGCAAGGGCAACTATGTCGACGACATCAAGCTGCCCGGCATGCTGTTCGGCGATTTTGTTCGCAGCCCCTACGCCCATGCCCGCATCAAGTCGATCGACACCGACAAGGCCAAGGCGCTGCCAGGCGTGATTGCGGTCCTCACCGCGGCCGATCTGGCGCCCCTGAAGCTGCACTGGATGCCGACGCTCGCCGGCGACGTGCAGATGGTGCTCGCCGACGGCAAGGTGCTGTTCCAGGGCCAGGAAGTGGCCTACGTCGTGGCCGAAAACCGCTACATCGCTGCAGATGCGGTGGAACTCGTTGAGGTCGAATACGAGGAACTGCCCGTTGTCGTCGATCCGTTCAAGGCGGAGGCGCCGGATGCGCCGGTGCTGCGCGAGGATCTCGTAGGCAAGACCGAGGGCGCGCACGGCCCGCGCCGGCATCATAACCACATCTTCACCTGGGAACAGGGCGACAGGGACGCAACCGAAAAGGTGCTCGCCTCTGCCGACGTGGTGGCGGAGGAAATGGTTTACTACCACCGCACCCATCCCTGCCCGCTGGAGACCTGCGGCTGTGTCGCCTCGATGGACAAGGTGAACGGCAAGCTGACCGTCTGGGGCACGTTCCAGGCGCCGCATGCGGTGCGCACGGTTGCCTCGCTGATCTCGGGCATCGCCGAGCATAATATCCGTATCATCTCGCCCGACATCGGAGGCGGCTTCGGCAACAAGGTGGGCGTCTACCCCGGCTACATCTGTTCCATCGTCGCCTCCATCGTGACAGGCGTTCCGGTGAAGTGGGTCGAGGACCGCATGGATAACCTGATGGCGACCGCCTTTGCCCGCGACTACTGGATGAAGGGCAGGATTTCAGCCACGAAGGATGGCAGGATCACCGGTCTCTGGTGCCACGTGACGGCCGACCACGGCGCCTTCGACGCCTGCGCGGACCCGACCAAGTTCCCGGCCGGCTTCTTCAATATCTGCACCGGCTCCTACGACATCCCGGTCGCCTATCTGGCCGTCGACGGCGTCTATACCAACAAGGCGCCGGGCGGGGTCGCCTATCGCTGCTCGTTCCGGGTAACGGAAGCGGCCTATTTCATCGAGCGGATGATCGAGGTGCTGGCGATCAAACTCGGCATGGACGCTGCCGAACTCAGGGCGAAGAACTTCATCCGCAAGGACCAGTTCCCCTATCACTCGGCGCTCGGCTGGGAATATGATTCCGGCGACTATCACACCGCCTGGGACAAGGCCCTGAAGGCCGTCGACTACGAAGGGCTTCGCAAGGAGCAGGCCCAAAGGCTCGAAGACTTCAAGGCCGGCAAGACCCGGAAGCTGATCGGCATCGGGCTCACGCATTTTACCGAGATCGTCGGGGCCGGACCGGTCAAGAACTGCGACATCCTCGGGCTCGGCATGTTCGACAGTTGCGAGATCCGCATCCATCCGACGGGGTCGGCGATCGCAAGGCTCGGCACGATCAGCCAGGGCCAGGGACATGCGACGACATTTGCCCAGATCCTTGCCTCCGAAATTGGCATCCCGGCCGACGACATCACGGTGGAGGAGGGCGATACGGATACCGCACCCTACGGCCTCGGCACCTACGGCTCGCGCTCGACCCCGGTCGCGGGAGCTGCGACCGCCATGGCCGGCCGGAAAATCCGCGCCAAGGCGCAGATGATCGCCGCCTATCTGCTGGAGGTCCATGACGACGACGTCGAGTGGGATGTCGACCGCTTCGCGGTCAAGGGCGCGCCCGAGCGCTTCAAGACCATGAAGGAAATCGCGTTTGCCGCCTACAACCAGGCCATCCCGGGCATCGAGCCGGGCCTGGAGGCGGTGAGCTACTACGACCCGCCGAACATGACCTATCCCTTCGGCGCCTATATCTGCGTGATGGAGATCGACGTCGATACCGGCGAGCACGAGGTCCGGCAGTTTTACGCGCTGGACGATTGCGGCACCCGCATCAACCCGATGATCATCGAGGGCCAGGTGCACGGCGGCGCGACCGAGGGCTATGCCATCGCGATGGGTCAGGAGATCGCCTACGACGAGATGGGCAACGTCAAGACCGCCACGCTGATGGATTTCTTCCTGCCGACCGCCTGGGAGACGCCGCACTACACGACCGACTTCACCGTCACGCCTTCGCCGCATCACCCGATCGGCGCCAAGGGTGTGGGCGAGAGCCCGAATGTCGGATCGGTGCCGGCCTTCTCCAATGCCGTGCATGACGCCTTCCGGGCCTTCGGGCTGACGCAGACGCACATGCCCCATGATCACTGGCGGATCTGGAGGACGGCGCACGAACTCGGCCTGCACGGCTGAGGACGCGGGAGGGCGGGTCGGTACGAGGCCGGCCCGCCTTTTTGCCGGATGACCATGATGAACTGGAAGACGCTGAAGGACGATCTCGCGAAACATGGCTATGTCGCCTCCGACGACCTCGCCATGGCGCTGCACCTTGCCGTGACGATCGGCAAGCCGCTGCTGCTCGAAGGGGCTGCGGGCGTCGGCAAGACCCAGCTTGCAAAGACTCTTTCCGAACTGTTCGACACGCGCCTGATCCGCCTGCAATGCTACGAGGGTCTGGACGCGGCCTCGGCGATCTATGAATGGAACTACCAACGGCAACTTCTCGCCATCCGGGCCGCGACCGAGAGTGGCGCTCCCGGCGAGGACATCGAGGACCGGATCTTCTCCGAGAAATACCTGCTCGCGCGGCCGCTGCTGGAAGCGATCCGACAGGACAAGGCGCCGGTGCTCCTGCTCGACGAGGTGGACCGGGCGGACGAGGAGTTCGAGGCCTATCTGCTGGAACTCCTCTCGGATTTCCAGGTGAGCATTCCCGAGCTCGGCACGATCACGGCACAGACCCGGCCACATGTGATCCTGACGTCGAACGGGACCCGGGACCTGTCGGATGCGCTCCGCCGCCGTTGCCTCTATTCCTACGTCGACTACCCCGACCGCGCGACGGAACTGGCAATTCTCGCGAGCCACAAGCCAGGGCTCGAGGCGCGGCTCTGCGAACAGATCGTCGGCGTCGTGCAGGCGTTGCGCAGGGAGGACCTGGAAAAGAAGCCGGGCGTGGCGGAAATGCTGGATTGGGCGGCGGCGATTGCCGGCCTCGGCATCAACGATCTCGCCGCCGATCCCGTCGAGCTGCAGGCGACGCTGGTCTGCCTGCTGAAAACCCAGGCGGACCGCGCCGCCGTGCCGATCGAGGTACAGCAGCGTCTGGTCGGAAAGGCTGCTTGATGCGCGCGACCCGGTTTCCAGAACGGCAGACGATTTCGGAGCGCATGGCCGGCTTCATGGCGCATCTGCGCCTGAACGGGCTCGAAGCCGGCTTGGCGCAGGGCGAGACCGCCCTTGCCGCTTTCGGTGCCATCGACGCGACGGATCGCAACGAGGTCCGGCTGGCGCTGAAATCGGTCTGCGCCCATGGGGCCGAAGGCTTTCGCGCCTTCGACGATCTCTTCGATTCATATTGGTTCTCGCATGGCCGGCGGCGCGAGAGGCCGTCCATCAGGCCCGCCGCCGAGCGCCGGCCACCCCCCGCGACCTCCAACATCCGCGAAATGATGGAGAGCCGCACCGGTGGCGGCGTGCCGGACGTGCCAGACACTGATGGCGAGGGCGAAGGCGAGCGGGGCACCGGACGGCTGCTCGCGTCGCGCATCGAGGCCGTCCGCCGCGCCGATCTGCGCGGTCTCACCACGCCGGAGGAACTGGCGGAGGCGGAAGCGGTCGCTAGGCGGATTGCGCGCTCGCTGCGGGACCGCCGGTCGCGGCGGCGCAAGGCGGCCCGCCGCGGCGCGCTGCTCGATCTGCGCCGCATCGCCCGCCGCTCAGTCGCCCATGGCGGCGATCCGGTGGAGCTTTTGCGCCGCCGCAGGCCGGACCGGCCAATCAATATCGTCGCCATCTGCGACGTCTCCGGCTCCATGACGGTCTATGCGCGCGTCTTCCTCGCTTTCCTGCAGGGCCTCGTCAGTGCAGACAGCCGCACCGACGCGTTCCTGCTGCACACGCGGCTCGTGCGGATCTCCGATGCCCTGCGCGACAACGATACGCTTCGCGCCGTCGAGCGCCTGTCGCTGATGGCGAATGGTTTCGGCGGCGGCACGAGGATCGGCGCTAATCTCAAGGCGTTCAACGACCAGTACGCACGCGGCATGGTGACGGGCAGGACCGTGGTGCTGATCCTGTCCGACGGCTACGACACCGATCCCGTCGAAATGATCGGCACGGAGCTTGCCAGGCTGAAACGGCGCGGCTGCAAGATCGTCTGGCTGAACCCGCTTAGGGGCTGGAAGGGGTACGAGCCGGTGGCGCGCGGCATGGCGGCGGCGCTGCCGTATCTCGATCTGTTCGCGGCAGCCAACACGCTGGATTCGCTCGCAGCACTCGAACCGCATCTTCTAAGGGTGTGAGCGGAGGAGGCTCGCATGATGAGGAAACCGAACATCGACCAGATCGCCGACGCGCTGAAGCGTGCCGGCACGCCCTATGTGATGGCGACCGTTGTGCGGACCGTTGCGGCGACCGCGGCGAAGGCCGGCGCCAAGGCGGTGATCCTTCAGGACGGCACCATCGCCGAGGGCTGGATCGGCGGCGGCTGCGCCCGCGGTGCGGTGCTGCGGGCAGCGCGGGAGGCCATTGCCGACGGCGAGTCGCGGCTCGTCTCGGTGCAGCCGGAGAACCTGCTCGCCGAACTCGGCGTTGCGCCGGGAGAGGTGCGCGACGGCATTCGCTTCGCCCGCAACATGTGCCCGTCCAAGGGGACCATGGACGTCTTCATCGAACCGGTGCTGCCGGTTCCGCATCTCTACGTGATGGGCGCGAGCCCGGTGGGGGTGGCTCTTGCCGATCTCGCGCGTCGGTTCGGCTTTCACACCGTCGCCTGTGCGCCGGCGCCGGATCAGCAGGCCTTTCCCGAGGTTGACGACCGGATCGAAGGCTATCTCCTGCCGGCCGACGCGCCGGGCGAGCGCTACCTGGTGGTGGCGACGCAGGGGCGGGGCGATGAGGCGGCGCTGCGCGCGGCCCTCGGCTCTCCCGCCGCCCATGTCGCTTTTGTCGGTAGCCGCGCAAAGGCGGCGGCGCTGAAGCAGGAGCTTCGGTCGAGCGGCGTCCGCGAAGAAGACCTCGATCGCGTGAAGGCGCCCGCGGGGCTCGACATCGGTGCGGTGACGCCGGAGGAGATCGCGCTCTCGATCGTCGCCGAACTCGTGGAGGCGCGGCGTCGGGGGCATCAGCGGATGCTGAGAGCAGGGATGGAGGACAAGGGGAACTTCGCCGACCACGCGCCAGCGGATGACGGCGACGCCCCGAAGCCGGCTACGGCCTCCTTCGCGGGCAGGCCCGGCCCATTGCGCCGGGCACGGGCCTTTCTTGGCAAGTGGGGGCTTCACGAGAAGGTGAGGCCGAGCGGAATTCCGGACGCGGCGAGCCAGCAGGACGAGGCCTTCTACCTCCGCCTGCTGCTGCAGCGTCGTTTTTGTTGCATGTGAGGGTGGGACGAAATGGAACTGAAGGACGAAATCCGTATCGAGGCGCCGAAGGACGAGGTCTATGCGGCGCTGAACGATCCCGAGGTGCTGAAGGCTGCCATTCCCGGCTGCCAGGAGCTCATCAAGATCTCTGACATCGAGCTCGAAGCCAAGGTCGCGCTGAAGGTGGGCCCGGTGAAGGCCACGTTCGGCGGCAGGGTGACGCTCGATACCGCAGGCGCACCGGACCGGTTTTCACTCGCCGGGGAGG
Source organism: Pseudomonadota bacterium (assembly GCA_023404095.1). Lineage (GTDB taxonomy): Bacteria > Pseudomonadota > Alphaproteobacteria > Rhizobiales > Rhizobiaceae > Mycoplana. Next base: position 310,942 of record JAEYDD010000026.1, read on the forward strand.
GGAGCGGCGGCGTAGCCGGCTTCGCCAAGGGTGGTGCTGATGTCGAACTCGAGGAGGATGGTAACGCCACGATCTTGCGCTATGCGGCCAAGGCCGATGTCGGCGGCAAGCTCGCGATGCTCGGCGGACGGCTCATCGCCAGCACGGCGCAGAAACTCGCCGGGCAGTTCTTCGAGAATTTTTCTGCCAAGGTCTCCGCCGGCCGGGAATTTTCCTGACGCCACCTACCGACGGGGAGGTGCGATGCGTGCGGTCACGGCGATGCGCGGTCGGTTGCAGCCGTCTCGGTTGGCACCTATCCGGTCAATTCCGCCCTATCGAGTGGCCGTAAGCGTTGCGGTGGCCGGCCACCCGATGTTTTCCTCGGCTTTCCGCAAAGGCGGGATGCCCAAGGCTATTTCTCTCACCAGTTTCCGGCGTAGAGCCGTGGTGTAGTCGCCGATCGCCCTTGGCACGATCACGAAAGCCTCGAACCCGCCTATGACGTTGTCCGCGAAATATGATGCCAGAGGACGGGCCCGGTTCTCTTCTTCCTGATTTGGGATGGCGATCGCATTGATCGTATATCCCTTGCCTACAGCTTTCTGTCTCGAACCCTGAAGAGGCAACCCGTCATTGTTTTCTCCATTGCCGGAGATGTCGATGACCTTTCGTTCGGCGCTTCCGGGAAACTGGTCGAGAAGCAGGCTTCCAACTTCGATAGCGGAAGAAATGGATGTCCCGCCTCTGCCCCGGCGGCTGAAGCCGGTGTCGCCTTTGATGCTGATCACCCGGGCAGCCGATCTTGCGTCCCCGGGTCCACAGATCTTCGTCCATGGCAGAACCACGCGTATATGTGCCGGGCTTGCCCATTCAAAGTAGGTGACGGCGATGCAGCCGCGATGATTGCTGGAAATGGCCCGGGCGATTTCGGGTGAAGCGAGTGCGGCGGCATGCCCGTTTCGTTGCAGGTCGGCTGTGTGCGGATCGATCGAGGAGGAGAAATCGACCGCGAATACGATGGCGACATCAACGTCAAAGCCGATGCCCTCATTGACCTCGGAAGCGCATGCCTGCGATCCGAGAGCCAACGCGGCTGCAATCCCAGCCGTCAGTGTCAAGGAAGAGTGTATACCCATCGGTCCCTCTCGCCGGTCGTGATCTTCGCCAGCAGAGCATCCGTGAACAACGCATTCGACCCCCTTGTGGGGGTTGATGGGATGGAGATCGTCGGTGCGCCGGACAGTTCGGCCGGCCCTTGAGATTTTGAGTTTGGGTGGCCGGTTGCAACGGTGGCTTTGGCAGTGTCGCTATCGAATGGGCTAAATCGTTCTGTTACTTTGACATCTGCCCGGGACCGTAAGATCATTGCCAAATATTAATACGGAAACATTTGCCTTTTTCTGCGGATTTCACTGCGATGACGACGAATTAGCGTACGGCATGCGATATATATTGCCTTAAATTCTGTGCGCTGTTCGTGTTTGGCGATCAAGCGGGGAGGCGGTATGTCGATCGACATCAGGCGCTTGCGACATGCGTCCATGCAGCTGTCGGACATCGTTGCAGATCCGTCACGCTGGATGGAGCTCTTGGAGGACGTGGCGGCGGCGACCGGCTCCATGGGGGCTGCATTGATCCCGCAGACCGGGTCGGAAGGGGCCATGGCGACCGCACATCTGAGGGAATGCCTGGAGACCTACGTCCTTGAGGGGTGGCCCGAGCGGGACGCAGACAGTCATCGGCGTGCGAGGGTTCTGAATCTTCAGGGCGAAGTAGCCTTGGATCGTGATCTGACCAATGCCGGCGATCAGGCTACGCCATTCTTTGACGAGTTCCTGCCCCGCTTCGACGGGAAATGGTGGGCGGGCATCGGGGTACGCGGCGGCTCCGACTTCTGGTCCCTGACACTGCATCGGTCCCTGCGACAGGGGGCATTCGAACAGACTGAAAGGTCCATCCTTCAACAATTCTCCCATCGGTTGAATGAGGTGGGCAGTCTTGCCCATCTTGCAGGCCGCGTCTCCTTGTCGTCGGTCGCCAATTCCTTCGATCAGATCGGGAAAGCCGTGATGGCGATTGACGAGACCGGCAGGTTCATCCATGCCAATGTTGCAGCACAGCGGCTATTGGGCGCTTTCATTCATCTCTCCAGCGGGCGCCTGATGATCCGCGATCGTCACGCTGCGGCGGAATACAGCAAGATCATCGAACGGCTGCGAGGACTCCGCGAAGGCAAGATCCTGTGCGCCCCTCCGATCGTCGTAAGGCGTGAGAACGCCGCGCCACTCGTGATCAGGATGCTGCCCGTCGACGGTGCGGCAAAGTCCCCCTTTCTTTGCGCGCGCGCACTGCTGCTTCTCCATGAGGTTGCTCGGCCGGCCAAGTCCGACTGGCAGATGTTCAGCCGCGCCTTCCGGCTCACACCGGCGGAAGCGCGCCTCGCGGCACTTTTGGCGGTCGGTGAATCCCTCGAAAACGCTGCGGATGCACTTGGCGTCACCAAGGAAACCGCCCGGAGCAGGATCAAAGCGATTTTCCAGAAGACTGACACCCATCGGCAAGCCACTCTCGTCGCCTTGCTGGCTTCTTTTGGGCGCTGTTGACTTGCAACTGCGAATTGGCCGCTTGGAAGCCTTCATCTTGACCCGTCAGGTGACACCTCTGTCTCCACCTGCTGATCGACAGGATCAGGCAAGAAACAGGCAGGACCGTTTCTAGCCGCCGCAGGGCTTGAGCCATAGATTGCTTGGAACGGGCGCCAGATGCGCTGGTGTCCACTCAACAACGGAATTCGCTCTATGAGAACCTGGTTCATTACCGGGGCCAACCGCGGTCTCGGCCTGGAAATTACGCGCGCTGCCCTTGAGGCTGGCGACAATGTCATTGCCACTGCGCGCAACCCGCAGCAGATCGATGCGGCCCTGGAAGGTTTCGCCGACAGGCTTCGTGCGATCCCTCTCGACGTCACCGATCGCATGGCGGTCGATGAAGCGGTTGATGCGGCGAAGGCGCGGTTCGGGCGAATCGACGTTCTTGTCAACAATGCCGGCTACGGCCAGCTCGGTGCTTTCGAGGAGATCGCCCCGGAGACCGTGTCGCGGCAGTTCGCCACCAACGTCTTCGGCGTCTTCGACGTCACACGTGCCGTCCTGCCGGTGATGCGGGCGCAGCGCTCTGGCCACATCATTACGATATCGTCGATCGCCGGCATGCAGGGCTTTGAAGGCTCGTCGGTCTACTGTGCGACCAAGCATGCGGTATCGGGCTGGTCGGAAGGGCTGGCAAGCGAGGTGGCGCCGTTCAACATCAAGGTGACCTGCGTCTATCCTGGCCGCTTCCGCACCGACTTTCTCGACGCGAGTTCCGTTCGCTATGGCGATTTGTCGATCGAGGACTATGCGGCAGCCTCCGCGCGACACCGACAGGCGCTCGATGCCAACAATCACCAGCAGATCGGCGATCCCCGAAAATTCGCGGGGGTTATGCTCGCGCTGGCGGAAGCGGATGAGCCGCCCATATGGTTGGCCACGGGTTCCGACGCTTACGCAGTCTTCGCCAATAAATCCGCTGCGCTGGCTAACAACCTCGAGCGATGGAAGGAACTGGTCCTCGCGACGGATTTCTAGGCTATAGAACGGGAGTGGATCAGCGACGAGATTGGAACGGCTTGTTCATGCAAGGGAAGGCTACATCGGCAATGGAGGAGATGGAACGCTCCCGCCATCGGATGCGTGAGCTCGTCGAAAGACGCCTTCCTCACGAAGGCTCTCTTGCAACTGGCATTCCCGGCCTCTCCCTGCATCGGCGTGCGTCGCCTATGGCGCCCGGCTCCTCGCTCTATGAACCGTCCTTCGCATTCATCATCCGCGGTTCAAAACGTGTCGTCCTCGGTAATGAGACCTATCTCTACGATCAGGATCACTTCCTGCTGACGGCCGTCGGCCTGCCGACCATCGTCCAGGTACTCGATGCGAGCGCCTCGAACCCCTATGTTTCGTTCAAGCTGGATATCGACCTCGACCTGGCGCGCGAGCTGATCGCCGAGGTGGATCAACTCGGTAGTGCTTCGGAGGGCAGTGGATCAGGTATCGCCATCGGGTCTGTGACGCCGGAGCTGACGAGCGCGGCAATACGCCTGCTCGACCTTCTGGATCAGCCCGTCGACATTCCCATCCTGGCAAGGTCCATCCAGCGGGAAATCCTCTACCGGATCATGACAGGACCGGTGGGCAGCCGATTGCGGCATGCGGTCCAGGTCGGCACGCAAACCAATCGGGTCTCTGCCGCCATCCGCTGGCTGCGCGACCATTTCGACAAACCGATCCGCATCGAGACCCTGGCCAGCCTTGCGGGCATGGGCGAATCCACGTTGCACCATCATTTCCGCGCGCTGACGGCGATGAGCCCGCTGCAATACCAGAAGCATCTGCGCCTCCATGAGGCGCGCAGAATGATGATTTCCGAACGTATTGACGCGGGCAGCGCGGCACTTCGCGTTGGCTATGAAAGTGTCACCCAGTTCAATCGCGAGTATCGCAGGCTCTTCGGCGCGCCCCCGAAAACGGACGTGCGGGCTATCCTTGCGCCCGCATGACTCGAAGCGCTTCGGTTGTAAAATGCGCGGTAACAGGGCGCAAAGAGGTTTCTGAAAGCGGTAACCGCCGTTGCTATCGCTCTCAGTCGTTTGGGTGGCTTGCGACATCCCGTTTAGGTTGTTGTCGCGCCGTCGCTTGCGTTGATCCGGATTGTTCCGGTCGGCGTCTCCCGTTGCGAGCGGACCGAATCGAGAGCGGCATAAAGATCCTGTAGCAAAGGCGCGACCATCTGCACGAAGAGCCTGCCGGCGTCCGTCAACGAGACGCTGCGGGTGGTTCGATTGAATAGTCGCGCCCGGCTCAAGCCTGCCTATTTGTAGCTGAGCGCCGTCGTCGATATGCCCAGATCGATGGCCGCTGCGCGGAATGTTCCGTGTCACCAGGCTGGATAGAGACGGCAGCATCGGTGCGCCTTGCCGAGCGCCTTGGGACGCAGGCGGGAACAGACCTTGAGGGCGGCAAGAAGATCATCATGGACGGACTGGGCGGCATACCACTGGGTCGTCCGGCAAAACCGGAAGAGGTTGCTAATCTCATCGCATTCGCTGCCTCCGACCGTGCCGCATCGATTACCGGAACCGAGCACACGATCGACGGCGGTACGGTGCCGACAGCGTAGGCGTTGCCACACGCCCGGAAGTCAGGCGGGTGCGTCCCACCCGCCGCCTGTCTGGGTATATATCGCGTTGCGCAGACGACGTACGTCGCGGTTCAAGGCGGCCAACTCCTGTGGCGTTTGAGTCGAAGCTGCAAGCAAGGTGTCACTGAGACAGCCCGCCCTGTGTTGCAACGCACGGCCTTCCTCGGTCAAAGCGATCACAACCTGGCGCTCGTTGCTCAAGTTTCGGGTCCTGCGCAGCAAGCCGGATGTTTCAAGTCGCTTCAAAAGCGGTGTCAGCGTGCTGGATTCCAAGGCAAGAGCGTTGGCAATGGCGCCGACTGTCTGTCCATCCTTGCTCCACAACACGTTGAGCACGAGATACTGCGGGTATGTGAGGCCCAAATCATCGAGAAGAGGCTTGTAGGCGCGCTGGATGGCAATACCTGCCGTGTAGATCGCATAGCACAATTGGTCGTGCAAGGGCGGTGGGTCGTTATGGTGTCTGGTCATTCTCAGCTCCTGTACGCATACAGATAGCGAGTGATACAGCGAAAAACAATATCGCGATAATAATTATGTTGACGCGCAACCTGTGATCTGACACCTTGTATATATCGCGATAATAATTATCGCTATTAATAGGAGAGAGCCATGACACACAACACCACCGCCACCGTTGCTGCATTTGTGGCCGCAGCCTCACTGTCGGCTGCACTGCCGACGAACGCCGCTGACACGATCCCACAGGACCAGTCCGTAAGAAATGTCGTTCTTGTTCACGGCGCGTTTGCGGATGGCTCTGGCTGGAGGGGGGTCTACGATGATCTCGCCAAGCGCGGCTATCGCGTCACAATTGTCCAGAACCCCTTGACCTCTCTCAAGGATGACGTTGCGGCTACCAGACGCGCGCTCGAGCGTCAGGATGGCCCAGTCATTCTGGTCGGTCATTCCTGGGGAGGCACTGTCATCACGGAAGCCGGCATCGATGCGAAGGTTGAAGGCCTGGTCTATGTCTCTGCTCTTTCTCCGGACGCCGGCGAGACTACGGCTCAGCAATACGAAGGGTTTGCTCCCGCATCGGAATTCGTCATCGAGACCACGAAGGATGGTTTTGGCTATGTCAGCCCGGAAAAGTTCAAGGCCGGTTTCGCGCATGATATTAACGATGCTGATGCTGCGTTCATGAGGGATACACAGGTGCCGATCAACATGTCGGCGTTTGGCACGAAGCTCGAAAATGCTGCGTGGCGGAGCAAGCCCAGCTGGGCTGTCATTGCTACGGAAGACAGGGCGTTCGATCAGGCCATGCTGATCCATATGGCCGAACGCATCAATGCGAAGATCACCAAAGTGTCGGCGAGCCACGCCCTGTTCATGTCGCAGCCGAACGTCGTCGCGGATACGATCGATCAGGCCGCCAAAGCCGTCTCGGCGACGAAGTAATGGCAGAGGCAGCGTCATCGGGACAGCTCGTACTGTCCCGATGACGCTGGGCAAAGTTTTTCAACCGGTCGCGGTAGGGCCGAATCGGGCCACTTGAAAGGCCGTTCGATCTCTGGCGGAGGCTGCAGCGCGCGCTCGGTGATGTTTTCGACTTCATCGTCTGCGGCGCTGTCAATCGTCAGCCGGGCTGAATGTCTATGCCACCTTGCGCTCCCAACTTGCGAACGGATCCGGCAGGTCTCGCCACAGTTCAGGCACGAAGACAGGGCTGTCGATCAGGCAGGCGTCCAGTTCAGCGCAAATCTTCGCCTCGTCCATCGGATCGGCGCCGATGAAAGCGATTTCCTGCCGGCGGTCACCCCACACAGGATCGAGATAGGGCTTCATCATGTTGAGAAAGCCGGGATCCTGCGGCCATTGCTCGCGCGAAACGGACGTCCACCAAAGGCCCATCTTTCCGGTTCGCATAAGCGCGCCCGCCTGGCTGATCTCGCCGACATGGTGCGGGCGGGTCGCCAGCCAGAAGAACCCCTTGGCGCGCACGACGCCCGGCCAGGACTTGTCGATGAAGGCCTGGAACTTCATTGGGTCGAATGGCTTCCTGGCGCGGTAAACGAAGGAGCGGATACCATATTCCTCGGTCTCCGGAACATGGTCCTTGAAGCCGTGCAGCTCCTTATACCAAAGCGGATGCGTCTCGGCCTTGGCAAAATCGAAGCGACCGGTGCCCAGGACCTCCTTCAGAACGACCTTCCCGAAATCGGCCTCGATCAGCCTGGCATCCGGGTTCAGGCCGACGATAATCTTGCGCGCTGCATCGCGCTGTTCTGGCGTAGCCGTGCTGATCTTGTTGAGGATCACGACGTCGGCGAATTCGATCTGTTCGACCAGAAGATCGACCAGTGTGCGGCTATCTCCTTCTCCTGCCGTCTCGCCGCGATCTGCCAGGAAGTCGGAGGAACTGTAGTCTTGCAAAAGGTTGGCGGCATCAACGACGGTCACCATCGTGTCCAGCTTGGAGACATCCGCAAGGCTCTGACCGTTCTCGTCACGGAAGTCGAAAGTGGCCGCAACGGGGAGTGGCTCTGCGATGCCGGTTGATTCGATCAGCAGGTAGTCGAAGCGATCCTGTTCGGCCAAAGCCCGCACCTCCTGCAGCAGATCGTCACGCAGCGTGCAACAGATGCAGCCATTGGTCATCTCGACCAGTTGCTCCTGGGTGCGCGACAGGTTGGCGCCGCCATCGCGGACCAGTGCGGCGTCGATATTGACCTCGCTCATGTCATTGACGATCAGGGCAACGCGCATGCCATCGCGGTTGGTGAGAATATGGTTGAGCAAGGTCGTCTTGCCGGCTCCGAGGAAGCCGGAGAGAACGGTGACAGGAAGCTTCTTCATAATGAGAAATCCTTTTAGGAGCACTCGCCGAATTTTGAGGGTCTGCCCGGAGCTGCGCTGCAGGTCCGGGCAGAGGTTTCATCGCATCAGTGAGAAGCGCCCGAACCGCCCACGGCAACGATCGAGAAGGGCTGGCCTTCGACAGCGATGTTACGCGTTTCTTTCAACGTGTCCGGATCGACAACGCGAACGAGAGAATGGCGGGGATCGGTGATGGCGATCTGGCCATCGGCCACAGCAAGGCGCGGGCGCGGATCGCGCCAATGGCCATCCTTGCTGTAAGGCTCGGTGACCTTCGCCTTATTGACGATTTCGCCCTTGACGACATCGAGAACGTGAAGGTCTCCGTCTTCCGTCAGGATATAGGCGTTTCGCGGTTCAGCCGGATCGAGCTGGAAATCCACGCGGCGCGTCGGCAACTCGATCAGCTTGTAGGGTTGTTCGGCATCCGCGTCGATCAACACCAGCTTGTCGTCGCCATAGTTGCCGAGGAAGAATTGCATCGCCTTGCCGCCGAGGAGTGTGCCCGTGTAGGCCTTCGGGAAATCGGCGGGATAGGGCAGCATCGTGAGCTTCGGCCCATCAAGTCCGCCCGGGCGCGCCACAAGAACGCCCTCCTTGCAACCGAAGGCGACGAGGCGGGCCGAGGTCGCCTCACCGTGAAGGTCGGTGCATGTGGCCACTTCGCCAACCTGCTCGCCCTTTTCGTCGACGACGCGAAGGCCAATACGCGGCGGCAATTCATCGGGTTTCGTTTCGATTTCTGTATTTGGGACGGAGACGAGCACGTAGCGGCCCATCGTTACCGCCACGCCGTGATGCGCCTTGATCGTATCGACAATCCGCTTTTCCACTTTTCCGTCGAGGATGTCGGCTTCATCGATGATTTCTGCCTTGTCGGCGCGGTCGTAAAACAGGACGACATGGTCATCATGCGGCACGACGTGGCCGGGGCGCTTGCCTTCAAATTTCACGGGCAAGAGCGCGGGCTCGGAAATTTCGAGGTCGCGGTGTTCTCCATGGTCCGAAAAATTGATGCCGGTTCTGATCGCGTGAACGACGTCGGCTTCCGTCTGGGCCGCAAACACCGTCTGACCGGAGGCACTCGCCGTTAGCGATGCATATCCCTTGACGTCATAGCGGCCGAGTTCCTTGCCATCCTTGAAATCGATGACGCGCACGACCGGGTTTGTATGGTCGGCCACGAACAGGCGCCAGGCCTCCTTCGTCTCATGATCTTCGTCAGCAAAGGCGCCGGGTGCAACGACAAGGCTCGCTGCCACGGCAGCCAGCAAGCGGTTTCGGGTGAGAGATGGCTTCATCGGGTTCCTTCCTTCATGTTGTGATTTCTTGTGCGCGGCGGGGTGCTTGGCGGCCTGTCAAACCGCGCGGCATCTGGCAAAGCCGTCGATCTGAGACATGGCGGTCCTCCTGAACGATCTGATTGAGCCAGCGGGTGTCGGCGATTCATTTGGTAAAATGTTATTACGTAACGTTCTGTTGACGGACGTAATAACATTACATATGCATTCGCTGTCAATCCCCGAGGACGCCATGAACAACACTTGTCTGGAATTCAGAAACCTTTCGCTTGGATACCAGGGTCACGCGACCGTTCATCCCCTGAGCGGCGATGTGAAACGGGGTTCGCTCACAGCAAGTCGCTGGCGCCAACAGGCCCGAAAAATGCACCTTGCTGAGAGGCATAGCCGGCATTTTGAGGACGATCAGCGATGCCTGCGTTCCAGGGTTTCGGCGCGTTGCTTGCCTGGCCCAGCAATCCGAACCCGACCTGACGTTTCCGGCGCGCGTGATCGATCTCGTGAACGGCGCAGACCGGCTGTGTCTTCAGCCGTCGTCAGGTCGCCAAGACGCTTGCCACCACTGACAAGGAGGGCGCTTTTGAGGATACCGGGCTTGCGGTTCTGCTGGTCACCCACGACCGCGAGTCTGGCCGAGAACGTCTCGATGCGGTTCATCGATCTGGGAGGCGCTGGTGGAAAAGCCGCTTGAGGTCGTCGGCGGCGTCTCAACGTCGGGCCTTGACCAGATACCAGCTTCTCCATTAACTGGCCGCGACGGTTCCCCTACCCATGAGGTGGAGGGGAATAATAGGGAACACGGTGCGGACGACCCGCATGGGACCAAAGCCGTGGCTGCCCCCGCAACTGTAAGCGGATTGCCGTCCATCCTTGTGGCGCATAGCGCCATGCCACTGTGCGATCCGCGCGGGAAGGCAGATGGACGGCGGATATCCGTGAGCCAGGAGACCTGCCGTCACGTATCGATCCATCGTCACGGGCGGGGAAGCCCGGAACAGGAGTATGCAATGATGATCGCCAGCGCCTCGCGGCGTAGACTGATGCTGCCTTTCCCCCAAACTGTCGATTGTTCGATCGCGCGGACGGCCTGACCGTCCTTCGTTTCGCTTTGCCGTCTTGCGCGGCTTTCAATCCGTATTCGGGGAAAATCCATGACACCGCTATTCAAAACGCCGCTTCGAGCCGGCTTCGTCTTCGCGTCGCTTTTAGCTGGGACCCTTGCCGGCCACGCGCAGGCCGCCGAGACCACCTATCCGTTGACCCTGCAAAATTGCGGTCGCCAGATCACCATCGACAAGGCACCGGCAAAGACCGTGTCAATTGGCCAAAGCAGTACCGAAATCCTCTATCTGCTCGGCCTTGCCGACAAGGTCGCGGGCACTGCGCTCTGGGTCGGTCCGGTGCTGAAGGGTTATGAGGACGTGAATGCCAGGATCGAACGCCTGGCCGATAACGATCCAAGCTTCGAAAGCGTGCTGGCCAAGAAGCCTGACATCATCGCCGTTCAGTTCCAGTGGCAGGTCGGTTCGGAGGGTGTCGTCGCCAAACCCGAGCAGTTCGAGGAACTGGGAATTCCCGTTTACACCTCTCCGTCCGATTGCACCGGCAAGGAAAATTCCGCCGCCAGTGACGGAGTGCGCCATCAGGTCTTCACCATGGACCTCGTCTATCAGGAAATCCGTGAAATGGCGCAGATCTACAACGTCCAGGACAAGGGTGAGGAGGTCGTCGCCGATCTGAAGAAGCGCGAACAGGCGGCCCGCGCCAAGGTTGCGTCGGCCGAGGGCAAGCTGTCGGCCGTCTTCTGGTTCTCCAGCGCCGCGGATGCCGATCCGTATGTCGCGGGAAAGAACGGCGCGCCGGGCTATATCATGTCGGCGCTCGGGATTGAGAACATCATCAAGACCGACGACGAATGGCCGACGGTCGGATGGGAAACGATCGCCAAGGCCGATCCGACGATCATCGTCGCCGGCTCCATGGAACGACGCCGCTATCCGCTCGACAGCCTGGAGGCGAAGCTCGATTTCCTGAGGACCGACCCCGTCGCGAGCCTCATGCCGGCGGTGAAAAACGGCCATGTCTTCAACATGGACGCACAGGCCATGAACCCCACGATCCGCACGATCGAGGGCATCGAAGCGCTGGCGGACGCCATCGCCGAAGCAGGCCTTGCAAAGTGAGCAGGACGCTCACAACCTTCGGGCGGACGGGCGCGGCATTGGCCGCGCTCGCCATTCTGCTGATCGCGCTCTGGCTGGGAGCGGCGATCGGTGAAACGGCCATACCGTTCTCGACCGTGGCACAGACGGTGGCGAACCAGCTCTGGAACGCGGGCTATCCGCTGGAGCCGATCGACGAAGGCATCATCTGGAGCTATAGGCTCAGCCGTGCCGTGGTCGCCGCGTCCTGCGGCGCAGCGCTGGCGCTTTCCGGTGCCGTGCTGCAATCGCTGCTGCGCAATCCACTGGCCGATCCCTATATCCTCGGCATCTCGGCGGGCGCTTCGACGGGTGCCGTCAGCGTCGCCATCCTTGGGTTCGGCGCCGGGATGTTGACCATGCCACTCGGTGCGTTTCTCGGCGCGCTCATAGCCTTCGTGCTGGTCAGCGTGCTGGCGGTGAAGGCGGGGCGCGGCACGGCGGCGATCATCCTTGCAGGCGTCGCCGGTTCGCAACTCTTCAACGCACTCACCTCCTTCATCGTCACCAAGGCGGCGACGGCCGAACAAGCCCGCGGCATCATGTTCTGGCTGCTTGGAAACCTCTCCGGCGTGCGCTGGCCGGATGCCTGGCTGGCGGTGCCGGCAGCGCTCGTCGGCCTCGCCGTCTGCCTCTGGCACGCACGCGCACTCGACGCCTTCACCTTCGGCTCGGAATCGGCCGCCTCGCTCGGCATCTCGGTCAGGCGCACCTATCTGTCCCTCGTCGGCGTCTCGGCGATGATGACCGCCGTCATGGTTTCGATCGTGGGGTCGATCGGCTTCGTCGGGCTGGTCATTCCCCATGCCGCGAGGATGTTGGTCGGCGTGCGGCACGGTGTCCTGCTTCCCGCTGCCGCGTTGATCGGCGCGGTCTTCATGATTATCGCCGACATCCTGTCGCGCACGCTGATCCCCGGCCAGGTGCTGCCGATCGGCGTGATCACCGCACTCGTCGGCGCGCCTGCCTTCGCACTCATTCTCGGACAAAGGAGGGCGCGGGCATGACGCTTTCAGCCGATCACGTTTCCTGGTCCGCCGGCGGCGCCGATATCCTGAAGGGCGTGTCACTCACCGTCGAGACGGGGGAATTCCTTGGCATCATCGGTCCGAACGGATCGGGCAAAACGAGCCTGATGTCGCTGCTGGCCGGCATCCGCAAACCGAAGTCGGGCGGGGTCCTGCTGGACGGCACACCGATCGGGGAGCTTGGTCGGCGTGCCGTGGCGCAGCGTCTGGCCTTCGTCGAGCAGCAGGCGGAGACGGGGGAGCGGATCACGGCGCGGCAAGCGGTTGAACTGGGCCGCACTCCCTATCTCGGACCATTGTCGCCGTGGACGTCGCAGGATGACGACATAGTCGAGGCGGCTCTTGAAAACGTCGATATGACACACCTCGCCGAAAGGCTCTGGCACACGCTGTCCGGTGGTGAACGTCAACGCCTGCACATTGCCCGTGCGCTTGCCCAGGAGCCGAGGATCCTGTTGCTCGACGAGCCGACCAATCATCTCGACATCGGTCATCAGATCAGTCTTCTCGATCTGGTTCAGCGCCAGGATCTGACTGTCGTGGCGGCGTTGCACGATCTCAACCATGCCGCCATGTTCTGCGACCGTATCGCGGTCATGCATGGCGGTCGTCTCGTTGCGCTCGGCCCGCCGTCGGAGGTGCTGACGGAGAAACGGATACGCGACGTGTTCGGGGTGGATGTCGACATCGAACAGGACAGCGGCGGTATCTGCCACATCCGTTTCCTGACGCGACGTTCGCAAGGCAGAGCCAACGTCACTCGGCCGGCACCTCTATCCGTCATCGGGGCTTGAACTGATGGACTTGCGCAACCACGACCTTAAGGAAGACATCAGGGAATACTGGTCGAAACGGTCCGCGACCTTCGATCTGGCGTTCGGGCACCGCATTCCGCCGGGCCCGGAACTTGATGCCTGGGCGGCAGCCGTGCGCGAGGCGATCGGGCCGGAACCCCAAAGGGTGCTGGAGCTTGCCTGCGGCACGGGAGAGGTGACGAATGTCCTGCTCTCGCTCGGCCATGAGGTGACGGCGCTCGATTTTTCCGAGGCCATGCTCGACGTGGCCCGGGCAAAGCATACCGGCAACACGCGCGTTCGGTTCGTGCTTGCCGATGCCGAGCGCACGATGGAACTCGACGAAACCTACGATGCGGTGATCTGCCGGCACCTGGTCTGGACACTGACGGAGCCGGAGCTGGCGCTGGCCGATTGGTTCCGGGTTTTGAAGCCGGGCGGCAGGCTGCTCGTCTTTGATGGCGATTGGACGAAACCAACGCGCATGGGCCAGCTTGCGGGCCTTGCTGTCCGCCTGATCGAGCGCTTCATCGGACATGATCCATATTATGACGGCGCCATGAGCGAGAAGCATGCCGATATCATGAGGCGTCTTCCGTTCAGCGAGGGGCTGACGGCGGAGCGCCTGGAGCCGCTGGTGCGAGAGGCGGGTTTCGTGAACATAACCTTCCCATCCCATCGGCCGATCACTGCCGCTCAGCGCAAGGATGCTGATCTCAGGAACAGTTTGCGCACCCGGTACTACCGACGTTTTGTGCTTGCGGCGTACCGCCCGGCCAATGTCGCCTCATGATGGCTCGATTGATCGGTCGGCCTCAAAGGATTTCGACGGTGAAGACACGTTTCGTATCATCTCTTTCAGGCGCCCTGGCTGTCGCCATGTCGATCACGATCCCTTCGACAGGCTTGGCTCAGGAAACACGTTACCCGTTGACGATCGAGAATTGCGGTCGGGAGCTTACCTTTGACAAGGCGCCCTCGCGCGCCTTCGCCGACGGACAAAACTCAGCGGAAGTGTTTTACCTGTTGGGGCTTGGCGATAAAGTTGCCGGCACAGCACTGTGGATCGGGCCGGTGCTCGAAGGCTTTGAAGATGTGGACGCACGGGTTCCCCGAATTGCCGAGCTCGATCCGAGCTTCGAGGGAATTCTTGCGACAAGACCGGATTTTGTGGCAACGCAGTTCCAGTGGCAGATCGGCCCGGAAGGCGTGGTGGCCAAGGTCGAGCAGTTTGAGGAACTGAATATCCCGGTCTACACGGCACCGGCTGATTGCCACCTGAAGGACAAGACGGCGGATGGCGACAAGCCGCCAAAGTTCTCAATGGATCTGATTTACCAGGAAATCGACGAGATCGCGCGCATCTTCAATGTTGCCGACCGGGGCAGGACGCTCATCGGTGAGATGAAGGCGCGTGAGCAGGCAGTAAAGACGCGGGTAGCAGCGCTGAAGGGTGATGTATCCGCGGTGTTCTGGTATTCCAGCGCCAAGCTCAATGCGGACCCGTATGTGGCGGGCGAGGGCGGTGTTCCTGCATATCTCATGGCAGAGCTCGGAATTCGGAATGTCGTTCAGAGCAAGGAAGAGTGGCCAACCGTCGGCTGGGAAACCATTGCCAAAGCCAACCCGGCAATCATCATAGCCGGTGACATGACAAGACGGCGCTTCGAGGGCGACGACATTGCTGTCAAGCTCGATTTCCTGAAGCATGATCCGGTTGCGAGTGTCATGAAGGCTGCGCAGAAGGGGCAAATTGTCGAGATGAGTGTCCAGCTCATGGATCCGACTGTCAGAACGATCCGTGGTTTGGAGATTCTTGCAGATGCGCTGGAGACGTACGAATTCGTCCGGTAAGCCATCACTTCGCACTGCCATCAATAAGTATACCAGGTATCGTTAATAGGAATCCATAGGACCGGGCGAAGATGCTGGAGCGGTTCGACGTCGCACCAGCCACGATACCTAGTCGTTTGAACGAAGCTTCCAACGCGCGGTATTTTTCAAATCACCCGACGGGTAGCCTCCATCCGAAGCGACGATCGCACCCATCATGAGGCTCGATGCTGCTGCGTTCGGCGGAAGAAGTAGGGCGATGTTCCATAATACATATTATCGCATTTTGGCACCGGGGTGGGTTCACGGGAGTGCCCGGCAAGTCTCGGTTTGGCAGGAAGTCAAATGCACGCCCCTGTTGCACTTGCAGTCCATTTTCAAAAAACTGCAGGCAATCACCCAACACGTAAATGGCAGTGAATTAAGACAGTGCCTGCCGCGGAGGAAGCCGATTTCCGGTATTTCGCGTCTTTTCATGGCGACCGCATTCCGTTAAGGCGCTGTCATAAAACTGTCATATATGGGAAAACGCCACGTGCTGAGTTGGTTTCGCGCCTTGATGCCCCGGGAAGACCGGTTCTTCGATATGTTCGACGCGCATGCGAAAACGGTGGTCGGAGCAGCGGAGGCGCTGGAGAAGGTTCTCGCCGGAGGCCCTGAATTAGAGAAGCACTGCGATCGCATCGTCGAACTCGAGGACAAGGCCGACCACATCACTGCCGAAGTGTTGCTGGCCGTTCGCAAGAGCTTCATCACGCCATTTGACCGTGGCGACATCAAGGACCTCATCCAGTCGCTCGATGACGCCATCGACATGATGCACAAGACCGTCAAGACCATCCGGCTGTTCGAGCAGAAGAGCTTTGATCCGGTCATGCAGGAGATGGGTGCGATCATCGTCAAGGCAGCCCATCTGGTGAGTGAAGCGATACCGCAGCTCAACAAGATCGGCACGAATGCGCCTCGCCTCAATGCGATTGCCGAAGAGGTGATGCGTATCGAGGGACGGGCCGACGAGCTGCATGAAAAAGGCCTGAAGGACCTGTTCCAGCGCCACGGCGCGTCCAATCCGATGGCCTACATGATCGGCAGCGAACTCTACGGCGAGCTGGAAAAAGTCGTGGACCGGTTCGAAGACGTGGCCAATGAAATCAGCGGCATCGTGATCGAGAACGTCTGATGGACGCCACCCTCGCCCTGCCTCTGCTGGTGGCGCTCATCGGCATCGCCCTGCTGTTTGACTTCCTGAACGGGTTGCATGACGCGGCGAACTCGATCGCCACGATCGTCTCCACCCGGGTGCTGCGGCCGCAATATGCGGTGATGTGGGCCGCCTTCTTCAACTTCATCGCCTTTCTGTTCTTCGGGCTGCATGTCGCAGAGACGATCGGCCGTGGGATCATCGATCCCGCGATCGTCTCCCCTGCCGTGATCTTCTCCGCCCTAATCGGCGCGATCATCTGGAACGTCGTCACCTGGCTGTTCGGCATTCCGTCCAGTTCCTCGCACGCGCTGATCGGGGGGCTCGTGGGCGCGGGGCTCGCCAGAAGCGGCTTTGATTCCATCGTCCTGTCCGGTGTGCTGAAGACGGTCGGCGCGATCTTCATGTCGCCTGCCATCGGCTTCTTTCTGGCGCTGATGCTTGTGCTGCTCGTCTCCTGGGTCTGCGTGCGCCAGACACCGTTTGCGGTCGACAAGAGCTTTCGTGGGCTGCAATTCATTTCCGCCTCGCTCTATTCGCTCGGGCACGGCGGCAACGACGCGCAGAAGACGATGGGCATCATTGCCGTCCTGCTATATTCGCAAGGCCATCTGGGATCCGAATTCTATGTCCCCTTCTGGGTAGTGATTACCTGCCAGGCGGCGATTGCGCTTGGCACGCTGTTCGGGGGCTGGCGCATCGTCCACACCATGGGTTCGAAGATCACCAAGCTCAACCCGATGCAGGGCTTCTGCGCAGAGACCGGCGGCGCCATCACTCTCTTCGCCGCCACCTGGCTCGGCATTCCCGTTTCGACGACGCACACGATCACGGGTGCGATCATCGGCGTCGGTGCTGCGCGCCGGGTCTCCGCCGTGCGCTGGGGCCTTGCCGGAAACATCGTCGTCGCCTGGTTCGTCACCCTGCCGGCTGCAGCCGTCGTATCCGCCCTCACCTATTGGATGGTCGGCGTCTTCGGCGGCCACTGAGCCTCGGTTTCCGGTTGTGACCTTTCCGTTTCCACAATCGCTCCCGACAGGCGCAGAACCGGGCGGAGCGCATGGTCGCGCCCGCCCCGACCGCAAAGCCTTGCCAAGATCGCGTGCTGGCCGAGCAAGAAGGGAGGGCCACCATTGCAGGTAAGGCGCATCTTTGATTCCGCTATCTTTTCGCGCCTAGTTGATGAATAATGAGCGTTACGAGTTATTTATTTCGTGAGCATTGCCTGCCGCAGCGGTGGCGTGAAAACTATGCTTAGAGTGGCGCGTCCGAGCGTGCACTCCAATCCGACATTGCAGTCAGAGACAGTTGAAATTCCCGATACTGAAGCATGGAGGGCTGAGGATCATGGGCTTCGACAAGTTTTCTCGTCAATTTCTGTCCGGCCTCGCAGTCGGCATGCTGCTGGTAGGGGCCGCCAGTCTGGGTTGGGTCGATCCCGTCTCCGCGCAAACTCAGGCTGCAGCGACATCTCCGGCGCAAGATCAGGCACAGGAACAGGAGCCTGACCTTCTCACCGAGGACGAACTGGAAATCCTGGTCGCGCGGATCGCGCTCTACCCCGACGAACTGGTGGCACTGGTCAGTTCGGCATCACTCTACCCGCTTCAGATCGTCGAGGGCGAGCGTTTTCTCGACCAGAAGAAGACGAACAAGGATCTTCAGCCCAAGGAAAGCTGGGACGACAGCATTATATCGCTCTTGAACTATCCAGACATCGTCACGATGATGAGCGACGATCTGGACTGGACCCAGTCGCTCGGCAGTGCGCTGGCCTATCAGCAAAAGGACGTGCTGATGGCGATTCAGACGCTGCGCGACAAGGCGGTTGCGGACGGTGTCATCAAGACGGACGACAAGGTCAAGGTCGTCAGTCAGGGCGACAACGTCATCATCCAGGCGGCCGACCCCGAAAGGATCTACGTACCGAAGTACGAGCCCCAGATGCTCTATGAGCCGGGCTATGCGCAGGCACCGATCACCTACTACGACGAGCCCTATCCCAACTATTACTATCCGTCCGCTCCCTATTTCGCCGCTGCCGTCACTGGCGCTGCGATCTGGGCGGCGGCCGTCGACTGGGACGACTGGGGCGTCTGGGGCGGCCGCTGGAACGGCGACGTCGATATCGACTGCGACAAGTGCTTCAACGACATCGATATCGATCGCGACAAGTTCAAGATGAACGATGTGGACTGGAAAAACATCGACCGGTCAAAGATCAAGTTCGACAAGAACCAGCTGGCCAATGTCGATCGCAATCGCCTCAAGAACGAGTTCCAGGGAAATCGTGACAACAACCTTGCAAACCGGGCCAAGGACGTACGCCGAAATGGTGGCGAGCGGGCGGCAAACCGTGGCGGAAAGGTCTCCGTCGATGATATCCGCAAAAGCAAGGTTGACGCGAACCGGGCACGGCAAGGGGCGGCAAACATAGACCGGGGGAACGCCGGCAAGGCGGTTGCGGCCCGCAAGGACGGTGCAGGGGCCGCCAATCGATCAGGCGGGGCGGCGGCAGGCAAAAAGATCGCGGGCGCCAAGTCGCAGAACGTCAACCGCAAGGCGAGCAAGCCGCGGCCGGGCGGTCAGGTCCAGAAGCGCTCGGGCGGCAAGCCGTCTGCGATCGGCAATGTCGGCAATGGTCGCAAGGCGCAGGTTTCATCCAATCGCGGCCGGCAATCGATGTCCGGCGGCGGACATCGTCGACCGCAAGCCAGCGGCGGGCATCGACGACCGCCCGGGGGTGGCGGACATCGCGGTGGCGGCGGCCGCCGCCGTTAAGGACACGCATCCAGGAGGCGACGATGTGGAAGAATGCGCGTGACGGAATCGCTCTCTCGATTGTCGGGGCGATCGTTGTTGGCGGGGCTTTGCTCCCGACGGCGACATTTGGGCAGGTGGCGAACGAGAATATTCCTCTGACAGACTACGCATCGGTGCAGGACCCGCCCCAATTCGACACCGTGGAGCAGGCGGTCGACGCTTTCAAGTCTGCCGTGAATGACGGCGGCTTCGATCAACTGGCCGAGCTTCTCGGCCTCGACCCGGCAAAGGCAAAGGCCAGTCAAGGCGCCATGGATACGTTTGCCGATATCCAGGCCGGTGTGAGCGAACAGGTGATCGTCGTAGACAAAGGCGTCGACAAGATCATCGAGATCGGGAAGATGCTGTGGCCCCTGCCCTTCCCTCTGGTCAAGCATGACGACGGCAAGTGGGGCTTTGACACCTATGCGGGCCTCGAAGAGATCGCGGACCGTCATGTCGGCGAGAACGAGTTGCAGACGATCGACACGCTGAAGGCCTATGTCGATGCGCAGGAGGACTATGCCTCCGAAGACCGCGACGGCGACGGCGTGCTCGAATATGCGCAAAAGGTCGTTAGCAGCGAGGGCATGAAGGACGGGCTCTATTGGCCGTTGGAGCAAGGCGACGGCGAAGAGAGTCCGGCAGGACCGGCGCTTGCTGATGGCGATGCGCTCGAGAAGGCCAAGGCGGGGGAAGGCTATCACGGCTATCGATACCGTATCTTGACCGGCCAGGGCGACAACATCGCCGGCGGAAAGTATGATTATGTCATCAACGGCAACATGATTGCCGGTCACGCTATCGTGGCCTGGCCTGTCCAATACGGCATCACCGGCGTGAAGACGTTCCTCGTCAACAAGAACGGCATCATCTACGAGGCCGATCTCGGCGAGAACACGGCGCAGATCGCATCTCGGATCCGCACCTTCAATCCGAACGACGAGTGGGATATCGTCAGCGACTAGAACGTCTCACCTCTCCCGGCAGGTCGAGCTCCTCGGAGAGCGGGCGGTCTTTCGCGCTTTTTGCGCATGTGGTTCTCGAAAGGGCTGCGCGCTTCTTTGAAAAAGCGTGGCCATGCCTTGCGCCGTCATTGCAGTTCGTTCGATCAAACTCTGCCGCCGTAACTTGATGTTATGATTGCTGCAAACTGGGTATTTGCCGTTAAGCGATAATTCGGAAATGCTGCTTTTGACCCTGCTGTCGGCAAAGCCTGACCTTACGCGCAGGGGGAGGAAAGGGCAGCCCATGACTGAAACCATCCGCCTCGGTCTGGTGGGCGACAACATTGCAAAGTCGCTGTCTCCGCGCCTCCATGTGCTGGCCGCCGCGCAGAACGGATGCCATGTCGTCTACGACCGGCTGATGCCCGCCGAACACGGCAAGACGTTCGAGGCGCTGTTCGACGAGGTGGCCGCTGGCGGTTATCGGGGCGTGAACATCACCTACCCCTACAAGGAGAATGCCGCCGCGCGGGTTAAAATCGATGATCCGCTTGTCGCCGCCATCGGCGCCGTCAATACCGTGTTGTTCGATGAGGGTGGGCCGCACGGCTTCAACACCGACTATTCCGGGTTCATTGCCGCCTACCGACGCATTCGAGGCGAAGCCCTGCCCGGTGCAGTGCTGATGCTCGGTGCGGGTGGGGTCGGCAAGGCGATTGCCTTTGCCCTTGTGGCGCTCGGCCTTCGCGAAATTCGCATCGTCGAGCGTGACGTGCCACGAGCCGAAGCGCTGGCGCAGGCTCTGAAGGCTGCGTGTCCCGATTTGCTGACGAAAACGGGCCCGGATGCGGCCGTCCTTGCCAGGGGCGTGGCCGGGCTGGTCAACTGCACGCCGGTCGGCATGGTCGGCCATGAGGGCACGCCGCTCGCGCGCGCAGCCATGGTCGGCACGCAATGGGCTTTCGACGCGGTCTACACGCCGCCGGAGACGCAGTTCCTGCAGGATGCGGCCGCGGAAGGTCTGCAGGTCATATCCGGCTACGAACTCTTTGTCGGTCAGGGTGTCGATGCCTGGCGTATCTTTACCGGCCTGCCCGTCGATGAGGCGCGACTGCGCGCTGCATTGGCTGGCTGAAGCGCTGCTGATTCTGGCTTGCCACCCGCAATGCGAAGCTGCTCAACCGCTGAGGTCCAGCGGAGAGAGGTCAACAGCCACGGCACATCCGCTCTCTGCTGCCGCGCGAATGGCATCCAGTACGATCAGATTGGCCGTTGCGTCGCGCGCCGATACCAGCGGCGTTCCGCCTTCCCTGATCAGATTGCCGAAGTGCTGGAGTTGCTCCTCGTAAGGATCGGCCGCCTCCACTGCGAGAATCGTCGGCCGCAGGCGACGCGTCCAGTCCGGCTCGCCCTCCGGCTCCCACAGCGTCAGGTCCGGGAGGGACAGTCCTGCCCGGCTTCCTGCGTAGTGGTGGGCGGTCACCGGATGAGCCGGGAAGCGGACGGTGTTCTCGCCCGCAGTCAGATCCCAGGCCCAGGGGCCCGTTGCGGCATCCGAGATGCACAGTGTCGCCAGGCCGCCGTTCGCAAAGGTTAGCGCGACGGCGGCGGTGTCCTCGACGGCGAAGCCGCGCTGGCCGTTGCTGGCGATCGCCTGTACCGTGGAGACTTCCCCGAAGAAATGCCGAAGCAGATCGATTTCGTGGACGAGGTTGATCAGCAGCGGTCCCCCTGCCCCCGGCGTACGGCGCCAGGCCGCCTCGAAATAGGAGGGCGGCTTGGCGAGTGAGCAGGTGACGGTGGCCATCACGAGATTGCCGAGCCGGCCGGCTCGTATGGCTTCGTGCGCCTTGCGGATGATTGGGTTGTGTCGGCGATGATGGCCGACCAGAAGAGGCCTGCCGGTCCGCTCGGCGATTTCGATCAGCTTGAGGGCGGAGGTGAGGCTCTCGGCCACCGGCTTCTCCAGCAGCACGGGGATTCCCGCTTGCAGAAGGGCTTCGGAGATTGGCAAATGGGTCTCGTTTGGCGTTGCGACGATGGCCGCATCGGCAACGCCCGCATCGATCAGCGCTGCCGCGTCCGGCACGCAGGGCACGCCGAGCGATTGGGCCAGAGCCGCGCCGGAGGGCGCGGGATCGACGATTGCCGCAAGATGTTGACCCTCTATCCGGGCCAGCGTGTCGATATGTGTGCGTCCGATGGCGCCGGCACCGATTACTGCCACACCGATTGATCCAGTCATGATATCCTCCCTGATCCGCCCTGAGGCTACCAGAGCAGTGACGATAGTGGAATTAAAGTTTATTATTGAATGTCATTCTATTTTTTGCAATATTGACCCGCGCCGGCCCGATGCCTGCGCCATTTTGGGAGGACTGCTGAATGGGAGCCGTGTGGGCGACAACGGTATGTGCACTTCATACCGCGCATAGTCCGGCTTGCGCCTGCGTGTGGGCGGGCGCGATGCATCGGGACTGGCCCGCATGAGCCGGATCCTCCTCACCGGCGGCACAGGTTTCGTCGGCTTGCGGACGATTGCTGCGTTGCATCGTGCCGGTCACGGCATCCGCGTGTTCGACCTGGCGCCGAAGCCGGATCGCCTTCCTTTATGCTCCGATATCGAGGTCGTTACCGGCGACATTACCGACATGGCGGCCGTTCTCGCTGCGGCAAGCGGTTGCACCGGTATCGTCCACCTCGCCGGCCTTATGACTGCCGACTGCGCCAGGGATCCTCTGCTCGGAGCGCGCGTCAACCTGATTGGCAGCCTCACTGTATTCGAAGCAGCAAAGGCAGCAGGTCTTCCCGTGGCCTATCTGAGCACCGCTGGCGTCTTCGGGCCGGAGGATCCGGTCCATCCGAGCCCGATGACCATCTACGGCGCGACCAAGCTCGCGGTCGAAGGTGCTGCACGGGCCTTCAACCTCGATCATGGCGTGACCAGTCTCGGCTTGCGACCCTATATCATTTATGGGCCTGGCATCAGCGCAGGAATTGCGGCCGGTCCGTCGATCGCCATCGCCGCCGCAGCCCGTAGGGAGCCTGCCGAAATCCGTTTCTCCGGCCGCGTGGGTTTTGTCCATGTGGACGATGTTGCGCGTATGCTGGCTGCTGCAATGTCGGTGCCGCTGAGGGGCGCAACCGTCGTGACCATGGCGGGGGAAACGGCGGACATGACAGATTTCGTCTCCGAGCTTCATCGCCAGACTGGATGGTCGGATGTTGCCATCAGTGGCGATCCGCTGCGCATTCCCGCTACTCTCGCCTCCGATCCTGTTCCCGATTTTCTGGGCTCTCAGCCCGTGACCGGCATAGCTGACGGAATTGAAAGGTCGCTCGCTGAACTGCGGCAGATTTCCGGCAAGGAATCGTCCAATGTTTAGTGACCATCGTCCATTTTCCGGATGCAGGCGGCGTGATTTCTTCGAGGATCGAAGGAGGAGCAGGGCCAGCGCTTTTCAGGTCGCGATTGCCGTCGACCCGAACGCTTCGATGCCAATGTGTGGATTTGCCGGAATGGCGGCTGCCACTTAACATGATGTTATGCAAATAGCCCAATCGGTATTCGTCAACACGCCATCTGCGCCGATATAGTGACACAAGTTGTCCAGGATGGTGGAGAGTATCGACTGAAAAGAAATCGCGGCGCCGGGAGGAGATCGAGGCCGCCGCGTCCCGAGAAGCAGACCACTGGCCTGCCCATCGGATTGTCAGCAATGATCATTAAAGGGAGGAACGCAATGATCAGAAGACTTCTTTCGACGGCCGCCATCGTGATGGCGCTCGGCGTCGCACCTGCACTCGCAGAGCTCAAGATCGGCTCCATCATAGAACTCTCCGGCCCCGGAGCTGCAGCTGGCACGAACTTCCGCGACGGCGTGAAGATGGGCTTCGAGGAGATCAATGCCCAGGGCGGCATCCTGAAGGAGCAGGTGTCGATTCTCGAGTACGACAGCCAGACCGATCCGCAGGTTTCCCGCGCCATGGTGCAGAAGGCCATCGACGATGGCGTCTATGCGATCACCGGCACGGTTTTCTCGTCGTCCACGGTGGTTAACATGCTGGTTGCCAAGCAGTACGGCATTCCGCAGTTCACCGGCTCCGAGGCGCCGTCGATCACCGCCAAGGGCAATCCCTACATCTTCCGGACAGCGTTCGGCTCGCAGAAGGGCGTGCCGAAGATGGTCAAGTACATGGTCGACAACATGGGCGTGAAGAAGGTGGGCGTCGCCTGGGCGAACACCGAATTCGGCAAGGGCGGCCATCAGGCATTCGTCGCGGAGATGGAGAAGGCAGGCATTCCGATCGTGATCGACGTGCCAGCCGAGCAGGCGCAAGCCGACTTTTCCGCCGACGTTCTGAAGCTGAAGAACTCAGACGCCGACGCCATCTTCGTCTACTTCACCGAAGAGGAGAGCGCCCGCTTCCTGCGCGAGGCGCGCAAGCAGGGTCTCGACAAGCCACTGATCGGCGAAACCACGCTGATCGGGCACAAGGTGATCGAACTGGCCGGTGATGCCGCCAACGGCGCCATGGGCCATGTCGGACTGACGCCGGATGCCAACATCCCTGCCCTGACCGAAATGGTCGAGCGCTTCAAGACGAAGTACAAGTACACCCCCGACCACAACGCCATCAAAGGCTATACCGCTGCCTGGACGTTGAAATACGTCACCGAGATGGTCGGTAGCCCGGACAGCAAGGCGATCGCCGAAAAGCTGCACGGCCTGACGCTCAAGGCTTCCGAGTACCCGGGCGTGCTGATGGACGTCAGCTGGGACGAGACGGGCGAAATGTCCCGCGAGAGCTTCTTCGTGAAGGTCGAAAACGGCAAGCAGGTCGTGCAAGCAATCCTGCCGCCGAACTAAGCCCGATCCGCCAATCTGGGCCGGCGACGGATGACGCCGCCGGCCGCCATTCATCATTATTCGCAGAGCCGACCAACAGCCCTTGAAGGACGAAACCATGGCCGAGCTTATCCAGATTCTCGTTTCCGGCCTCGCCGCCGGTTCCATCTATGCGCTCGCCGCCGTAGGCTTCACGCTGCTTTGGCAGGCGTCGCAAACGATCAACTTCGCCCAGGGCGAATTCGTGATGCTCCCGGCCTTCTTCGTGCTTATCGGCATGACCGTTCTCGGCCTGCCGATGTGGACGTCCATCCTGCTGGCACTGGTTCTGTCGCTGCTGATCCTCGGCGTGGCGTTCAAGCGGCTGATTGTGGAGCCGATGCTGCCGCACGGCACCCTCCCGCTCGTCATCGCTACCATCGCACTCGGCCTGCTTCTGAAGGAGAGCGTGAAGGAGTTCTACGGCGCCACCGCCCAGCCCTTCCCCGCGATCTTCCCGCAAACCGTCTACAACGTCGCCGGCGCCAGCGTTTCGGTGCAGGACATCTGCAACCTTGCCGTCTCGATGCTGGCGATCGGCGGCCTGCAGCTTTTCCTCAACCGCACCCGCACGGGCCGCTGCATGCAGGCCAGTGCCCAGAACCCTGCCGTGGCCGAAATTCTCGGCGTCAACGTCAAGCGCATGGTGCTCTACACGTTTCTCATCAACGCCGCCCTTGCCACGATCGCGTCGGTCCTGATCTCGCCGATCTACCTCGCCAAGTTTTCGAACGGTGAGACGCTGGGTCTCGTCGCCTTCATCGCCGCCATCGTCGGCGGCTTCAACCAGATCCGCGGCGCGCTTGTCGGCGGCCTGCTGATCGGGGTGATCGACAACCTCTCGGCTGTCTACATCTCCGCCCAGTATCGCGCCGCCATGCCGCTCCTGCTGCTTATTGCCATCATCCTGCTGCGCCCGCAGGGGCTGCTCGGCACCCGGGAGGGGAGAACCGTATGACCCGCTATCAGCCCATTCTCATCGCACTCGGCATCGCCGCACTGCTCTTCGCGCCGATCGGCCAGGGCAACTACATCATCTACACGCTCTGCTCGTGGCTTTTGTTCTCGATCGCGGCCATGGGCCTGAACCTGACGCTCGGCTATGCCGGACAGGTCAGTCTCGCCCAGGCCGGCTTCATGGGCATCGGTGCCTACATCACCGCGCTGATGACGTTGAACGGCATCCACTGGAGTGTCGCGGCGCTGATCTCGATCTTGTCGAGCTTCGCCGTCGGTCTTCTGCTCGGCTATCCGGCGCTGCGCGTGCAGCATCACTTCCTGGCC
This sequence comes from Pseudomonadota bacterium, assembly GCA_023404095.1. Classification (GTDB taxonomy): domain Bacteria; phylum Pseudomonadota; class Alphaproteobacteria; order Rhizobiales; family Rhizobiaceae; genus Mycoplana. The sequence continues at coordinate 337,262 of JAEYDD010000026.1, forward strand.
TTCGTGACGCTCGCCTTCAACACGCTGCTCTTCCTGGTCCTGCGCAACGAAGAGGAGATCACCGGAGGTTCGTTCGGTCTGGTCGGCATGGAACGCCCCACCTTCTTCGGCATCAGCACGGACAGCAACCTGGCCTTCTACTATTTCTCGCTGGTCTGCTTCCTGCTGGCTGCAGCGGCCATGTGGTGGATCCTGCGCTCACCGTGGGGCCGCGCCTTCAAGGCGCTGCGCGAGAACCCGATCCGCGCAGAGAGCCTTGGCCTCAAGATCCGTCGCCAGACGCTGCTTGCCTTTGCCATCGGCTCTGCCTTCGGCGGCCTTGCCGGTGCGCTGCAGACCCCGCTCGTGCAGTTCATCGAGCCCAGCAGCTTTGCGCTGATCCATTCGCTCAAGCTCCTGCTGATGGTGGTCGTGGGCGGCTCCGGCTTCTTCTTCGGCCCGATGCTCGGCGCTGCCGTCGTCATCCTGCTGCCTGAAATGCTGCGTTTCACCGAAGGCTACTACCTGATCATCTACTCGGCGCTTGTGATCGTGCTGATGGTCTATTCGCCGAACGGCCTGATCGGCCTCGGCCAGAAGCTCGCCGAGAAGATCAAGCCCCGGCAAGAAGCCCGCCGCGATCTTAAGGAAGGGGTCCAGCTATGAACATGCGCGCCGATACCACCAATGCACCCATCCTCTCGGTGCGCAACATCTCCAAGCAGTTCGGCGGCATCCGGGCGGTCAACGGGGTAAGCTTCGATGTCCGGAAAGGCGAGATCCTGGGCCTGATCGGACCGAACGGCTCCGGCAAGTCCACGCTCTTCAACTGCATCCTCGGTCAGCTCAAGCCGACCGAGGGGCATTGCGAGATCAACGGCCGCTCGACCGACGGCGTGCGCCCCGCGGACCTTTCCGTGATGGGCGTCGGCCGGACCTTCCAGCAGCTTTCGGTCTTTCCGAAGATGAGCGTGCTGGACAACGTCATCCTCGCCGGCCAGGAGCACCAGGGCTCGATGCTGTCGCGCCTGCTGGGTAAGCCGGACGCGGGCCTGACCGAGAAGGCGGAGCAACTGATCGAATTCTTTCGGCTGACGCCTTACCGCGACACGCCAGCCGGCTCCCTCTCCTACGGCCAGCAGAAGCTCGTGGATGCCGCGATGGCCTTCATGGCAGGTCCAGGAATCGTTCTGCTCGACGAGCCGGCCGGCGGGGTGAACCTCACCATGCTCGGGCACCTGAAAGAACGGTTAATCACCTATAATCGCGAACACGGGACGACCTTCGTCGTCATCGAACACAACATGGAGTTCGTGATGTCGCTTTGCACCCGTATCATCGTTCTGGCACAGGGCGAGATCATCGCGGAGGGAACGCCAGACGAAATCCGGTCGAACCAGATGGTCATCAACGCATATCTCGGAGGCTGACATGCTGGAGTTGAAGAACATCACCGGCGGCTACGGCCGCATCACGATCCTCAACGGCACCTCCTTCAGCATCCCAAAGGCTTCGATTACAACGGTGATCGGGCCGAACGGTGCGGGAAAGTCGACCGTTTTCAAGGCCATTTTCGGTCTGCTCAGCATCCATTCCGGCGAGATCCTGCTGGATGGCGAGACGGTTACGCGCAAGACGCCGGCGCAGATGATCGCCCGCGGCGTGACCTATGTCCCGCAAGGACGCAATGTCGTGCCGCAGTTGTCGGTGCTGCACAATCTTGAACTGGGCGGCATCACGTCGAAGGACCAGACAAAGGTCAAGCGGCGCATGGAAGAGGTCATGGATCAGTTTCCGATGCTGCGCGAGCGTAAGGACCAGAAGGCCATCGAGCTTTCCGGCGGCCAGCAGAAGCAGCTCGAGATTGCCCGTGCCCTGCTGCTCGATCCCAAGCTCATCCTGATCGATGAACCTTCCATCGGGCTTTCGCCCAACCTCGTGCAGGAGGTCTTCCAGACGCTCATCCGCCTGCGCGACCAGGGTGTGACCATCCTGATGGTCGAGCAGAATGCCAAGGCGGCTCTGGCCATGTCCGACTACGGGCTTGTGCTCGAGCTTGGCCAGACGCGCATGTTCGACAAGGCCGACAAGCTGCTGAAGGATCCGCGCGTCGGCCAGCTCTTCCTCGGCGGCCATATCGAGGACGCGGCCTGATCTGAATTTCTCCCAAGACGAAAATGAAACGCCCGGCGACTATCGCCGGGCGTTTCATTTTCATGGCGCTCGTCCGGTGACGTCAGGCCGGCCTCAAGCCGAGGCGTCTCCGAAATCACCGAATGCCGTCCAGCCTCCGTCGACCGGCAGCACCGCGCCGGTAATGCCCGAGGCGAGCGGCGAGGCAAGAAACGCGACGGCGGCAGCCACTTCCTCGGCCTGGATCAACCGCCCGATGGGGGTGCGCCGGCGCAGCGTAGGAAGATCGACGCGACCCGCATCAGCAAGCTTCCGGACGAGCGCCGTCTCGACGAAGGCGGGCGCCACGGCATTGACCCGCACGCCGTTTCCCGCCCACTCGCAGGCCATCGCCCGGGTCATCGCGACGATTCCCGCCTTTGCGGCGCCATAGGCGTTTCGCTTCGGCAGGCCGGTGAGGCCGGCAATTGAGGAGAGATTGACGATGGCACCCGAACCGCGCGCCAACATGCCTCTGGCCACTTCGCGCGATAGCAGGAATGTGCCGGCGAGATGAACGTCGAGCACCTTGCGAAAGGCGGTGACGTCCTGCTCCAGCGTCGGCAGGTGGCTGTCGCCGATGCCGGCATTGTTCACCAGCACGTCGAAGGCGGCGCTTGCTGCAACCGCTGCAGCCTGTGCCTCGTCGGTGACGTCACAGGCGACGCCCCGATGTTCGTTACCGATTTCCGCCGCCCGCACAGCCGCCTTTGCGCCGTCGAGATCGGCAATTGTCACGCGATGCCCGGCCTGCGCCAGCGCCTGCGCGATTGCGAGACCGATTCCCTCGGCCCCGCCCGTCACCAAGGCCTCACGCATAGCCCGGCCTCGGCACCAGCCCCATGAGCGATTGCGACAGCCCGCCGTCGACGACGATATCCTGGCCGGAGACGTAGGAGGCCCGCGGTGAAGCCAGGAACAATGCCACGTCGGCCATGTCCTGCGGCGTGGCGATACGGCGCAGCGGCACCATCTGCTCGCGTTGCGCCTTCACCTCGGCATCCTGGTAGAACGGTTCGGACATCGGGGTGCGCACCAGTCCGGGACTGAGGGTGTTAGAGCGGATGCCCATAGGCCCCCATTCGTAGGCCAGTTGCCGCGAAAGCATCAGGATCGCGGCCTTGGAGGCGGAATAGGCGCCGCTTGCCGGCTGGGGATGGGAGCCGGAAATGCTGGCCACATGCACGAGCGCGCCCTGTCCGCGGGCCATCATTCCGCGCCCGAAGACCTGGGCCGCGGCCAGATATCCGCTGAGGTTCACGGAGAGCATCGCGGACCAGTCCGCCTCGGAAATGCTCTCCAGCAGGCCGGGACGCAGAATGCCGGCGTTGTTGACCAGAATGTCCGCACCGCCCGCAGCTTCGACCTTCTCTGCTGCCGCCGCGATTTCATCGGTCCGGGATAGATCGCAGCCGAGCGCGAAAGCGCCGCCGCCGAGTTCGGTGACGAGCGGCGCCGTGCGCTCCGTATCGCGGTCGAGGGCGACGACGCGCGCGCCCTGTTCGGCGAAGGCACGGGCCAGTGTCTGCCCGATGCCGCCGCCGGCGCCCGTCACCACCACCGTCTTTCCTGTCAGTCCCAGCCAGCTCATGCTGCGTCCTCCCGGTTTGCGATTTCGGGCGCAATGCCCGCCAGATACCGACCCGTGATCCATCCGAATGTCATCGCCGGGCCGAGTGTGATGCCGGCACCGGGATAATTCCCGCCCATTATCGATGCACGGTCGTTGCCCACGGCGTAGAGGCCGGCAATGGGCTGCCCCTTCCTGTCGATCACCTCACCGGGAACGGTCGTCTTCAGGCCGTCGAACGTGCCGAGATCGCCCATCTCCATCTTCACGGCGTAGAAAGGGCCCTGCTCCACCGGCGCCACGCACGGGTTCGGCTTGTTGTCGGGGTCGGCCAGATAGCGGTTGAACGCGGTTTCCCCGCGATGGAATTCGGGATCCCGGCCTGCACGCGCGTCTTTATTGAAGGCTGCGACAGTTGCTTCGAGGCCGGTGGCGTCGATTCCGCAGGCACGCGCGAGATCCCCGAGCGTCTTGCCCTTTTTCAGGTAGCCCGATCGCGTCCAGGGCAGAAGCGGCATCGGTGCAGGTTTCGCGTGGCCGAGCCCATACTTGCGGATGGTGCGGTGATCGCAGATCAGCCAGGCAGACGCCTCGCCTGCGGCGACCATCGCCGCGCCGACGTCGTGATAGCTCTCGCTCTCGTTGACGAAGCGTTTTCCGTTTGAAAGCACGGCGATCATGCCCGGCTTGTAGCGGTCGAGAAGATGGGGGAAGACGCCCTTCCCCGGCACCCTGCTGACCGGCATCCATGCCGCTGGCTGCGGGAATTCTGCCTCGAAGGCGCCGCCGGCTTCCTCGCCCAGCCGGATGCCGTCGCCGGTGTTGCTCTCCGGCACGGGCGAGTAATGCCCGGCGCCCGCTTTCAGGTGGGCATAGACGCCGGCGCGGCGGGCGAGGTCCTGCGCATAGCCGCCGCAGGCGAGCACCACCCCGCGCCGTGCCGTGATCGTACGCGGCTCACTGCCCCCAACCTCAACACCGATCACGCGGCCATCATCCTTCGTCAGGCGCAAAGCGGGCGTGTCGGTCAGGATCGGAATGCCGAGGTCGAAGCAGCTCTTGGCAAGCCTTGCCGCCAGCGCGTTCCCGCTGGTCACCTGCACGCCGCGACCGTATCGGACCACTTCGCCTGCATGGGCGGCGAGCCGTTTCAGGACATAGGCGAAAGATGTCAGCGACTTCGTCGCGTTGAAGAAGTGCTTGATGTCGGCATTGGAGGAATTGAACATCATCCCCATGAAGGTGATGGTCGAAAGCGGCGGTCGCAGCCGTTTGAGATCGTCGCCCAGCGCGCTCGTATCGAAGGGAGCGGCAAGGACGGAGCGGCCGATGTCGGCCCCGCCCTCCACGGTCGGATGATAGTCGGGATAGAGTGTGGGGACGAAGCGGACGTCGGTCTCCGCCTCGAACCAGTCCAGCATCTTCGGACCGGCTTGGAGGAAGGCATCGACCGCGTCCTCGTCGAACCAGTTTCCCGTTTCGGCCTTCATGTAGCGCCGTGCCGCCTCGCGGGTGTCGCTTGGATTGTTCGTCTTGCCGTGGCGGTTTCCGGGTATCCACAATACCCCTCCTGAGAACGCGGTCGTTCCACCGAACACCGGTTCCTTCTCGATGACGATCACCGAGAGCCCGTGCTTTCTGGCCGTGATCGCGGTGGCGAGACCGCCGGCGCCGGATCCAATCACAAGTACGTCGCAGACGTGCCGCTCCTCGCTCGACCGCTCCATCGCTTCCTCCCCGTGGCGCATGACGTGAGAATTTGCTACCGCACGGTCCCGACCGGACCAATGGACGCACCGGCGCAATTGTTGCACAATTCGGTCGGGAGGTTTCCGGGAGGATCGATGGCGAACGCGGCCGCAGGCGGAATTCCGCACTATTATCTCTATGGCGATCAGGGCGCGGACGTCGAACTGGACTTCCTGCACATAGAGCCCATCCGCGACCGGAGCGGCCCGAACGACTGGAGAATCCGTCCCCATTCGCATCCCGATCACATGCAGGTCCTGTTCGTTCGCGGCGGCGGCGGGACGATCCGGATGGAAGAGCAGATCCTGCCGATTCCGGTTCCCGGCGTTCTGGTGGTGCCCGCGGGCATCGTTCACCAGATCGATTTCGATCCCGGTACAGACGGTTTCGTCGTCACGGCTGCGTTGGGCTGTCTGAAGGCTGCAGGTGCCGGCGACGCGCGCCTGACCGAGGCAGCCGCGCGCCCGGCCGTCTATCCGCTGACGGGAACCGGCGTCAGCATTCCCGCGGTCAACGAGACATTCGAGTGGCTGCATCGGGAGTTCATCTGGTCGGCGCCAGGGCGGCGTACGGCGATCGTGGCGCAATACATGCGTATACTGGTCGTGGTGCTCCGACTGTATGTGACCACCGGGGACCCGGGCGTGGCCGCGCCGGATCGTGATTACGACTTGCTGGTGCGCTACCGCGCACTGCTGGAGGAGCACTTCCGCAACGAGCGCTCGCTGGCCTTCTACGCCGGCGATCTCGCCGTCACGCAGGCGCGGCTGAACGCCGCCTGCAAGGCCCGCGCCGGCAAGACCGCCTCCGAGCTCCTTTACGAGCGCATCGTCATCGAAGCCAAGCGCTACCTGGTCTATACCGAGAGCAGCGTGGCGCAGGTCGCCCACCTGTCCGGCTTTGACGATCCGGCCTATTTCAACCGCTTCTTCACGCAACGCGTTGGCCTGTCACCGGGGGCGTTCCGAAAGCAGAAGCTACACCAGGAGGCGTGAGGCGGCCCGCGTCCGGGTATCGTCCAATCTTTCCGACGCTCCGTCCATTTCCGAAATCGCCTTCCTTGGCCACTGTTTGCATGAGGAGGACGACATGATCCATGAATGGCGATGCTACCGGTTGAAGGCCGGCGCTGCTCCGGACTATCTGGCGCTCTTGGCCGACGAGGGCCTGCCGCTCGTCACACGACATCTGCCGCTGATGGGCTACTGGCTCGCGGAGACGGGGACGCTCAATACCATCCATCATCTGTGGAGTTATGCCGACTGGGCGGAACGGGAAAGCTGCCGGGCCGGGCTCGCAGCCGAGGAGGCCTGGGTCCGTGGGTTCGTTCCAAAGGCCTTCGCGCTCGTGGAAGAACAGTGCAATCGCCTCTTGAAGATTACGCGGACATCCCCTGCTTTCGAGGCTGCGCTGGCAAGTCGCCGCGAGCAGCGACCGGCGCGGGCGGCCGGTGCGCCGCTTTTTGCGACGGATTGCTCGACCCTGGCGGCCGGTCGAACGGCAGGCGGCGCGGTCGCCGTGTGGGAGGCGCTGTCGGGCGAGCCTGAGCCGCCGATATCGCTGTCGCCGCGCACAGCCGACCCTGTTCCGAGCGAACCTCTTTCCGGCGCCGGCCATGTGGTGCTGCGTCCGCTCTGCTTCTCACCGCTTTGATTTATCGGAGACAACCGAAGATGCGTCATCAGGTCTGTATCATTGGCGGCGGCCCATCCGGGTTGCTTCTTTCACTGCTTCTGCGTCGCGCCGGCATCGATGCCGTCGTGCTCGAACAGCGTACCCGCGACTATGTACTGGCCCGTATCCGGGCCGGCGTATTGGAGCAGGGCTTGTGCGACCTTCTTCGTGAGGCAGGCGTCGGCAAGCGGCTCGATGCGGAGGGTTTCGTGCATGACGGAACGATCATCGCCGCGCATGGCCAGAAGGTCCACATCGATTTTCGCGCGCTCACCGGCAAGACAGTGACCATTTACGGCCAGACGGAAGTCACCCGCGATCTCTATGACGAACTGGATCGGACCGGCGCGCCGATCTTTCACGAGGCCGAGGAGGTCGCGCTACACGACGTCGATGGCGATGCGCCCTACGTCACCTTCACCCAGCACGGCCGAACCCACCGCATCGACTGCGACTATATCGCCGGCTGCGATGGCTTCCATGGCATCAGTCGCCGCACGATCCCCGAAGCGGTGCGGCGGGAATACGAGCATGTTTACCCGTTCGGCTGGCTGGGCGTCCTGTCCGAAACCCGGCCGCTCTATCGCGAACTGGTCTATGCCGGGCATGAGCGAGGCTTCGCGCTCTGTTCGATGCGCAACGCCCATCTGAGCCGGCACTATCTTCAGGTGCCGCTGACCGACAAGCCGCAGGACTGGAGCGACGACGCCTTCTGGGCGGAACTGCGACGCCGCCTGCCGCCGGATCTTGCCGATACGCTGGTGACCGGACCTTCCGTGGAAAAATCGATTGCGCCTCTGCGCAGCTTCATCTCCGAACCGATGAGCTGGGGCCGTCTCTATCTCGCCGGCGATGCCGCGCACATCGTGCCGCCGACCGGCGCCAAGGGACTGAACCTTGCCGCGTCCGACGTCTACTACCTGTCGCGCGCGCTGATCGCCCGCTACGCCGGGGACGAGGGGCTGCTGAAATCCTATTCGGCCACCGCGCTTGCCCGCGTCTGGAAAGCATCGCGCTTTTCCTGGTCGATGACCCGGATGCTGCACGACTTCCCCGCCGAAGGCGATTTTCTGCAGCGGATGCAGCGGGCAGAGGTGGACTATCTTGCGGGATCGAAGGCCGCGCAGACCGCACTTGCGGAGAACTATGTCGGCCTGCCCTACTGACGGCGTCGGGCGGGCAACGGCGGCGACGGTTCAAGCTTGCATGATCTGAGCGTCGTTTTCCCCGGTTCGCGAGGCTGTCCTAGACGAGCATCCTCGCCATTTCCTTTTGCACGGCGAGCAGGGGTGAAAGATAGCGCTCGGCGAGCGCCGACACCGGCTCGGCCGTCACGGCGGCCAGGCCGACGTTCAGTGCTGCGACGGTGTGGCCGCGCACGGTCTTCAGCGGAACGGCGATCGATCGCAGCCCGATTTCCACTTCCTGGTCGATCAGCGCATAGCCGCGCAGCCGCGTCTCGTCGATTTCCGCCATCAGCGCATCAATATCGGTGATCGTGTGCTCTGTACGGGCCAACCGGGGTGAAGCTTCAAGGACGGCGCGCACCTGATCGCGATCGAGGGCTGCCAGTAGCACGCGCCCCATGGAGGTGCAGTAGGCTGGCAGCCGCGATCCCGGCATCAGCGCGATGGACATGACGCGCCGCTGCGCCGCACGCGCGACATAGACGATTTCGGTCTCGTCCAGGATTGAGACGGAGGTGCTTTGGCCGATCTCCTCGGAAAGCCGGTCGAGGATGGGCTGCACGATCCGCGGAAGCGGCATGGTGGCAAGGCAACCCGTGCCAAGCCGGAGGATGCGCGGCGTGACGGTGAAGAACTTGCCGTCATAGGCGGCATAGCCGAGTTCCGAAAGCGTCAGTAGGCAACGGCGCGTCGTCGCCCGGTCGAGACCGGCGATTTCCGCCGCCTCGGCAATCGACAGGCGCGGATGCTCGGCGCTGAAGGCTTCGATGACCTTTAGGCCTTTCGCAAGGCCGCCCATCATGTCGCGTTCCTTTACCGTCATGGCATCGTTCCGATGTTAAGAGTGTGCGATATACGAACAAAACTCATATAGCGCACAAATCGATTGCCGTCGATGGCTTTCCGGGGGTAATTTCCGCCTCGAAACGGCGGCGGGGCGACGTGGGCTTCCGCGCCGGACGGAGGAATTTGGAATGGACAAGACAATTGCGAACGCGGCCGAAGCCGTTGCCGGGATAGGCGACGGCGCGCGCGTCATGATCGGCGGGTTTGGTGGTTCCGGCGCGCCGATCGAGCTTATTCACGCACTGATCGACAAGCGCCCGCGGGGGCTGACCGTCATCAACAACAATGCCGGCAATGGCCGTATCGGCATCGCTGCGATGATCGATGCCGGCATGGTGAGCAAGATGATCTGCTCCTTCCCGCGTTCGTCCGATCCCCGCGCGTTCACCGAGGCCTATCTGGCAGGCAAGGTCGAGCTTGAACTGGTGCCGCAAGGCACGCTTGCCGAGCGCATTCGCGCTGGCGGTGCCGGCATCCCGGCCTTCTACACGCCGACCGCCTACGGAACGGAACTCGCCGACGGCAAGGTCATCGCGGAGTTCGACGGCCGTTCCTATGTGCAGGAGCGTTGGCTGAAGGCAGACTTTGCGCTCATCAAGGCGCATGTCGGCGATACCTATGGAAACCTGACCTACAACAAGGCCGCGCGCAACTTCAATCCGCTGATGTGCATGGCGGCTGCAGAGACGATCGTGCAGGTGTCGCGGCTTGTCCAGCCCGGCGACATCGATCCCGAAGACGTCGTCACGCCCGGCATCTTCGTCAATCGTGTTGTCGAGATCGCCGATCCCCAGCAGGAAGAAATGCTCATCAAAGCCGGAGTGGCCTACGTATGACCGTCGATACGCGCGAAGACATCAAGCTCTCCAACGCCCAGATTGCCTGGCGCGCTGCGCAGGACATCAAGGACGGTGCCTATGTCAACCTCGGCATCGGCTTTCCCGAGATGGTTGCCCGATACCAGCCGCCTGGTCGTTTCGTGACCTTCCACACGGAAAACGGCGTGCTCGGCTTCGGCGAGCCGCCTGCGGCCGGCGAGGAGGACTGGGACCTGATCAATGCCGGCAAGAAGGCGGTGACGCTGAAGCCGGGCGCCGCCTTCTTCCATCATGCCGACAGCTTCGCGATGGTGCGCGGCGGCCACCTCGACGTCGCCATTCTCGGCGCCTACCAGGTGGCGCAGAGCGGCGATCTGGCGAATTGGCGCGTGGGCTCCAAGGGCGTTCCCGCCGTTGGCGGCGCAATGGACCTGGTGCATGGCGCCAAGCAGGTCTTCGTCATCACCGAGCATGTGACCAAGACCGGCGAGCCGAAGCTCGTCGAAAAGTGCACCTTCCCGCTGACCGGCGTGGGCTGCATCACCCGCGTTTATACCAGCCACGCCGTCATCGACATCGTCGACGGCCGTTTCGTGCTGCGCGAAAAGCTGCCCGGCATGACGGTGGAGGAACTGCAGGCAATGACCGGCGGCAAGCTTCATGTCGAGGGCCGTGTGGCCGATCTCGTCGCTCCGGCGCTGTGAGGAAAGAACCATGACCGAAGCTTTTATTTGCGACTACATCCGCACGCCGATCGGCCGCTACGGCGGCTCCCTCTCCTCCGTCCGCGCCGACGATCTGGGTGCCGTGCCGCTTAAGGCGCTGATGGAGCGCAACGGCGGCGTCGACTGGGAGGCGATCGACGACGTCATCTACGGCTGCGCCAACCAGGCCGGCGAAGACAACCGCAACGTCGCCCGCATGTCGCTGCTTCTGGCGGGACTGCCGGTTTCGGTGACCGGCACCACGATCAACCGGCTTTGCGGCTCGGGCATGGATGCGCTCATCGCTGCCGCCCGCGCCGTCAAGTCCGGCGAGGCGGAACTGATGATCGCCGGCGGGGTCGAAAGCATGAGCCGCGCGCCCTTCGTCATGCCAAAGGCCGAGACTGCGTTCTCGCGGAGTGCGGCGGTCTACGACACCACCATCGGCTGGCGTTTCGTCAATCCGCTGATGAAGGCGCAGTATGGCGTCGATTCCATGCCGGAGACCGGGGACAACGTCGCGATCGACTACAAGGTCGCGCGTGAGGATCAGGACGCGTTTGCCGTGCGGAGCCAGGAAAAGGCCGCCCGCGCCCAGGCGAACGGACGGCTTGCAAAGGAAATCGTGCCCGTCTTAGTTCCGCAGAAGAAGGGCGATCCCGTCGCAGTGAGCCAGGACGAGCATCCGCGGGTAACGAGCCTCGAGGCATTGGCCAAGCTGAAGCCGGTCAACCGGATGGAAGGTGCCACCGTCACTGCGGGTAACGCGTCTGGCGTCAACGATGGCGCGGCGGCCCTGATCGTCGCTTCGGCTGCGGCAGCGAAGAAGTACGGCCTGACCCCGATCGCCCGCATCGTCGGCGGCGCGACGGCTGGTGTGCCGCCACGTGTCATGGGCATCGGCCCGGCTCCGGCCTCCAGAAAGCTGCTCGATCGCATCGGCTGGAGCGTGGAAGAACTCGATGTGATTGAACTCAACGAGGCCTTCGCCTCGCAGGGACTTGCCACGCTGCGCCAGCTCGGCATCGCGGACGACGATCCTCGCGCCAACGCGAATGGCGGCGCAATCGCTCTCGGGCATCCGCTCGGCATGTCCGGTGCACGCATCGCCGGTACGGCGGCACTGGAACTCGCGCTGGGCGGCAAGCGCCGGGCGCTGGCCACCATGTGCATCGGTGTCGGCCAGGGTATCGCGGTAGCGCTCGAACGCGTTTGATCCGGGCCTATCGCTGACAAGCTTCATCGGCCGCACGCGGTGGGCGCGTGCGGCCTTTTGCGTCTGTATGCATGGTCGCACCGCCGAAATGACTTGACTGCTTGGCCCCCGGTGTCAAAACTGGAATGATAATCCAAAGTGGAACGCCCATGAGCATCCTTGAGAAGTCCCTGAACATCATCGAGTTCCTGGCCGAGCGGCCGGCGGGCCTGTCCGTTTCCCATATTGCGCAACGCGTGAACCAGCCGGCAAGCGGCGTTCATCGCACTCTCAACGAATTGATTCGATTGGGTTATGTGCGCCAGGTGCAGGACCAGGGAGACTATGCGCTGACGATGAAGCTGGCCGCGCTCGGGGTCGGCTTTCTCGGGCGAACTGGTGTCGGCGACGTGGCGCAGCCGATTCTCGACCGGCTGGCGCAGGTGAGCGGCGAGCTGATTCGACTTTCGGTGATCGACGGCGACGATTTGATCTGGGTTGCGGTGGCACAGGGGGCGACGGGTGGCTTGCGCTACGATCCGGGCCAGGAACAGGGGGTCGTGGTCCATCTGGCGAGCAGCGCCGGCGGGCAGGCATGGCTCGCCTCGATGAGCGATGAGGAGGCTCTGGAGAGGGTCTCGCGCCAGGGATTGATCAATCCGAGCAAACCGTCGGGGCCTGGCGCGCCCCGCACCATCGCCGAGCTTCTGGACATTCTCGCCGAGACCCGCAAGCGCGGCTATTCGCGCTCGGTGGACAGCTACATCGTCGGAATGGCCGCGATGGCGATGCCGGTGCGAAGCGGCGGACAGGTCATCAGTTGCCTATCGATTGCAGCGCCCGCCGTTCGCATGACGCCTGAACGGATGGCGGAGCTTGCGCCCCATCTTTCTGCCGCCGCCGAAGAGATCGGCCTTGCGGCCAACGGTTCCAAATACTTTCCCGGGCTGCACAAGCACGGCTGAACGGGGCCAGACGAGAAACGGCCCGCGCCTGTTCGAGGCGGGCCGTTTCGGGCTTCATAAAGTCGCGGCGTTCTATTTCAACGGGGAGTTCGCCGTCGGAAACGCGATGGTCGAGCGCATGTCAGTCGTCAGCCAGTCCGGCCCGCCCTTTGGCGGCCAGACGCCCTGGGCGACGGAATCCGCACGGATCTGGCCGCGCTCGTTGACAGACGCAAAGGGCCAGATGTGTGTCATGCGCGGCCTGCCGTCGATGCCGTACATGCAGATCGCGAGCTTTGACAGTTCTGTGCGCGCTGGGACCGCGGCCTCCCAGGCGCGGATGGTCGGTTCCAGTCCGCCGGTCTTCAGCACATAGGTGCGAAATTCGTAAGCCGGCCCGAAGCTGCCGGTCTCGACTGGTGGCAGGAAGGGAAACGGGGCATAGCCCTCAAGCTCCAGCCCGGTCAGCCATTCGGCCGAGCCGAACGGGTTTGCGGCGCGCAGCGTCCGGTCGCGCTCCGCATCATAGTCCGCCGCGGTCTCGAACCCGCGGAAAACCAGAACGCGGTTCAGTGCGCCGATGTCGGCGTAGAAGATACCGAGAAGGCGCCCCTTTCCTTCGCTCGCAAAGGCCTCGATTGCGGGCGCGGCCTTTGCCGCAGCTCCCATGCTGGTCGAAAGTGTCGCAATTTCATAGCGTTGCACGGTTCTTCCTTTCATCTGTCCCTGCGCCGGCACTGTTTTCCGGCGTGTCCCTGAGCTTGCCGGCCGCATGCTTGGCGACACGCCAGCCGAAGACGATGGCCGGGCCGATGGTGGTTCCCGGTCCGGGATAGGTGCCTCGAAAGATCGAGGCGAGATCGTTGCCGCAGGCGTAGAGGCCGGCGATCGGCTCTCCTTGCTTGTCGAGCACCCGGCCGAATTCGTCGCCGGAAAGGCCGGCGCTCGAAGCGAGGTCTGAGGGGCGGACTGCCATGGCATAGTAGGGCCCGGTCCCAATCGGTCCGATGCAGGGGTTGGGTCCAATGGCCGGATCGCCGTTGAAGCGGTTCACGACGGAGCGCCCGCGTCCGAACACCTCATCCACCCCTGTCACAGCCGAGCGGTTGTAAGCCTCCACCGTGGCTGCAAGCGCGGGCGCGTCGCAGCCGATTTTTTCCGCAAGCTCGCGAAGGGTCTTTGCCTCCGTGACGTAGCCTGCCTTGATCATGGCGCGGAGATTGCGTGCACCTGGCAGGATCATCCCCATCCCGTAGCGGCGGATGAAGGCGGTGTCGCAGATCAGATGCGCAGGGATGGCGCCGTTTCGGATCTGTCCCATCGCGAAGTCGTGATAGGAATCGGATTCATTGACGAAACGTCTGCCGGATGCGTCGACTGCCAGAAGGCCCGGCTTGGCACGGTCGAGGATGATATGCGGCCACACCGCCAGCGAGCCATCCGCGCGCCGGTAGGACGAGCACGGCATCCACAGTGCCGGGCTGTCGCCGCCGTCTTCGAAGCCGGCGCCTACGGCGGTTGCAATGTCCGCCCCGTCGCCGGTGTTGCTGACCGGGCCCAGCGCATAGTCCCGCGTACCCTTGGGGAAGAGCCTTTCACGGATCTTCGTGTTCCAGCAGACGCCGCCGGTCGCCAGGACGACGCCCTTGCGGGCGCGGATGCGGCGGGTGCCGGACGGCCCTTCCAGGACCGCCCCGACCACGCGGCCGTTTGCGAGGATCAGCTCCTTGACGCCTGTTTCGAAGAGGATGGGCACCCTCGCCTTGCGCAGACTATGGAGCAGCCGCGCCACCAGAGCATTGCCCATCAGCAGCCGCGTCCCCCGCCGGTAGCCGACGCGATCCCGCAGGTAGCGGCCGACGATCGCCACGGTACTGCGGAAATTGGCGATCGATCGCAGCGGTGAAAGCAGCGCGTCGAGTTCGTTTCGGCCGACCATCATGCCGCCGAGGCCGACGAATTCCGGGCGCGGCGGGCGCACCCGGTCGAAGTCGTCGCGCCCGAGCAGGCGTCCGTCGAACATTACGGGCGCCAGCGCCCTTCCGCCATAAGCGGCGCCCGGCCCGTCGAGATAGTCCGGATGGGCAGTCGCTGCGACGAACTTCACGTCCGTCCGGCTGTCGAGCTCCTCGATCGCCTGCCTGCCGGAGTCGAGGAACGCCTCGCGAAGACGGATGCCGCCGCGATTGGCAACGACGGATTCGAGGAATGCCCGCGCATCTTCCACCTTGTCCGGCACGCCGGCCAGTTCGGATAGATGCGTTCCGGGCACCCATGTCGTGCCGCCGGAGGTGGATGTCGTGCCTCCCACCTGGTCGGTCTTTTCGCAGAGAACGACGTTCAGTCCTTCCAGAGCTGCTACCAGCGCGGCCGTCATGCCGCCTGCACCTGCTCCGCAGACCAGCAGGTCGACCTCCTCGATCGTTTCCGGCTCAGCGTTCGACGGCATTTTCATTCCTCCCGTGGCTATCAGTCTCCGCCGCGTTGCGCCCGACAATGGCTTCGGCGGCGAGGAATCCATAGGTCATGGCAGGACCGAGCGTGATGCCGCCGCTCGGATAACTGCCCCCCATGATGCTGTTCATGTCGTTGCCCGCCGCGTAGAGCCCCCGGATCGGCGAACCCGCTCCGTCCAGCACCCGGGCCTGGCCATCGGTTACGACGCCGGCGAAGGTGCCGAGGCTTCCCGGAACGACCCGCACCGCATAGAACGGCGCCCGCGCAATGGGCGCGATGCAGGGGTTGGGTCTGTGGTCGGGATCTCCCTGGGCGCGCTGGTAGGGCGTCGTGCCGCGATGAAACTGCGGGTCCTCTCCCCGTATCGCATGACGGTTGAAGTCCGTGACAGTCCGCTCGAGGCCGGCCGGATCGATGCCGCACAGTCTCGCCAACGCCTCGATGGAGGCCCCCTTCATCAGGTAGCCGTTGCGCAGCCAGCGCCCGAAGGGAACCGGTGCGGGCTTGACGGCGCCCAGGCCATACCGGCGCAGGAAGCGATGGTCGCAGATGAGCCAGGAAATGGCCGGCTCGCCGGCAGGCGTGGCGGCAATCATCTCGCGGACATAGTCATGGTACGGGCCGCCTTCGTCGACGAAGCGCCTTCCGGATGCCGTTACCGCGATGATGCCCGGCTTGCCCCGTTCGACGAGGTGCGGAAAGCGGCCGACGCTACCGTCAGGGCGTGGGACGAGCGAGACCGGCGCATAGGCTGCCGCGTGGCTCATCCGTTCCGACACCTGCGCGCCGGCGCTTTCCGCAAGTCTTAGCCCGTCGCCGGTGTTGGTCTCGGGCGCGGCGGAGCAATGCCGCGTTCCGGCGCGCACATGCGGCAATAGATCATGCAGCCGGCCGGGATCATGAGGAAATCCGCCGGTGGCCAGCACGACACCGCGTTCCGCGGTGACGGCAACGCGGCCCGACGGGGTATCGATCACCGCCCCTGTTATCCGGCTGCCGTCGCTGATCAGCTCGCGGGCGGGCGCGTTGGGCCAGAGCGTCACTCCCTTGTCGGCTGCCGAACGCAGCAGGCGTGCGACGAGCGCATTTCCGTTGACGAGCTGCATCGCGCGACGATGGAACAAGAGGTCGCGTGCATGCTTCAACACGCGTCTTGTGACATAGGTAAACGCCCTCGGTGAACGGATTGCGGTGAGAAACATGCGCATGTCGACGCCGGACGCGATGCCCATTCCAAGAAGCGTCGTCTCGGGGATGGGCGGACGCAGGCTCCGGATCAGCTTGCCGAGATTGCGGCCGTCGTAGGGGGCGGCAACCACGGATCGCCATCCTGTTGCAGCACCCGGCGCGTTGCCATGAAAATCCGGCACGCCACTGCCCGGCAGAAAATGTACGCTCGTATTGCGCTCGAAGAAGTCCAGCATCCGCGGGGCTGCGCTCAGATAGCCTTCGATCATCGCTTCGTCATACTGGTTGCCGAGAACATGGCGCAGATAGGCTTTCGGGCCCTCAGGATCTTCACTCTTCCCTGCGGCGAGTGCGTGCGGGGCGTTCGGCACCCATAGCCAGCCGCCGGAATAGGCCGTCGTGCCGCCGTAGGTTTCGGCCTTCTCGGCGACGATAACGCTCAGCCCGAAATGGGCGGCAGCAACGGCGGCGGACAGTCCGCCAGCACCCGAGCCGACCACCAGCACGTCGCATCGGGCGCTCTCATTTTCTGCGATCGGTGCAACCGTGTTGCCTGTCTTGGGGACTGCATTCATTGCCGCCCCCTCCACGAGGCAAGGCCTTGCCTGTTCTGCCGGCAGTCGCGACACGACGCTATCTCGAAGCACGTATCTCCTTCTGCGCACCGGGTACGCATTCGTCTTCACCATCATACATAAAATGGAATGATATTCAATAAAGGAATGCCATTCACAAATAATTGGCGATGGTCGCCTTCGCGGCAGCGAGCGCCTGGGAGGCTCTATCCCGGGGCGACAAGCGGTTCACGAGGTCCGTAGACGCAATCTCGATGCTGACAGGTACATCCGCAGGCAGGGCGCGGACAAAGGCCGCAAGGTCTATGCCGCCCTCACCCGGCAGCAGCCTCCCCCCGCGCGCGATGCTGATCAGCCCCGCGTCACTGCGATCGTACTCAGCCGGCGCGTCGCAGAGTTGGAAATAGTGGATCCGATTGGCTGGCAGACCTTGCAGGTCCTCGACCTTGCCGCCGGTGCGGTCCCAATGCAGCGCGTCTGCGAGTACGCCGCCGTTGGCTTCCCCGGCGCCCTCGACGATCGCTTTGGCTTCTGCGGCGTTGCGAACGCCGGTCCAGGGCATGAATTCGAGATCGGCGGTGAGGCCATAGCGTGCGGCAAGTTGCGCAAAGGCGCCGAAGGTCTGGGTCAACCGCGCTGGTTCGGGATCATCTCCGGCAACGAGTATGTTTGCAGCGCCGAGTGCGGCGGCACATTCGAGAAAGCCGGTGAATTCGTGGACATTCGTCTGCGGCTTCAACCGGACGATCTCCACGTCGCCGACGCGAATGCCCGTATCGTCCAAGGCGGCGCGCGCTTCGGTCAGAACCGAAGCGTCCGTAAGGATCGGATATGGCCCTTCGCCGCTCGCCGCTGCCGGCAGGAGCCGAAGCCCCACGCTGTCATAGCCGGTTTCGGCCGCGACGCGGATCGCCTCGGTCGGGGCGAGATCGGGAACGGTAAGAAAGGCGAGTGCGAAACTGCGGCTCATGATACGGTCCTTACGTCCTGCAGAGATAGTCGACCATGAGATCGCGCACTTCGACGAACATGTCGGTGCCGGTAATAGCATTGCACCCGATCGCGCGCGCCTTGGACACGAGCGGTGAGATCGCCGGCTTGGTGATCACTTCACCAATGAACATCTCGGATGTCAGCTTGTCGGCATCGAAGGGCAGCGGATCGCCCTCTTTCATGCCGGTAGGGGTCGCGTTCACCACCACGTCGTAGCCCGTCGGATCGGCGCTACCAGCCGTGATCTTTGCGAGGCCGAGCGAGGTCAGCCGCTCGATCAGGCTGCCGCGCCGGGCGGCATCCATTTCGTGGATCGCCAGTTCGGCGACGCCGGCGAGAACGAGCGCATGCGCGATCGCGCTTCCCGCGCCGCCGGCGCCGGCAAGCAGCGCGCGCTTGCCTTCCAGCACGCAGCCGGCCTTCCGCAGGGCGGCAACATGGCCGATGCCGTCGAACATGTCGCCTTCCCAGCCGGTTTCCGTGCGGCGCAGCGTGTTCACGGCGCCGAGGAACGATGCGCGCTCGGATAGCCGGTCCGCCATGGCGATCGCCGCGATCTTGTGCGGCACGGTGATGATGACGCCGTCGAGGTTCTCCAGGGTGCGGACACCGGTCCAGAACGTTTCGAGGTCCGACGGCGCGACGCGACCGGGGATACAGATGGCGTTGAGACCGCGGGCCTGGAGCATTTCGGTGACGCCGGCGGGCGACTTGACCTGTGCGATCGGATCGCCAATCACAAAATGCAGGCGCAATGCACCGTTGAGTTCCATATCCGTCTCCTCCAACGAATTTTGAATTTCATTCCACTATTGAATATAGATCAATAGTTATGCGGTCCAGCGAAATTTGAAAGCCGCGGTGCGGAGGATTATCGGTCGATGGTATGGCGCCACCGTGCGGATAGCGAAATGCAAAAAGGGCAGCCACCGCATGACGCTTCTAAGCGCATTGCGGTGGCTGCCCTCGAGATCGGCTGCTTGCTGTCCTGAGTGGGGTGTTGATCCTCGTCGTCGGTGTCAGGCGGCGCGAACCGTTACGGTCACGGGGATTTCGATATCGACTTCCAGCGTCGTGACGTGCTCGCCGCGCTCCATCTTGACACTGACCTTCTCGTCGTCGATCTCGACATGCTTGGCGATGACCGCAAGGATTTCCTCCCTGAGGATGGCGACGAGGTCCGATTGGCCCACCGAGGCACGCTCATGCGCCAGCAGGACCTGCAAGCGTTCGCGCGCCATCGGGGCGGAACTCTGCTTGCGGAATAGGCTAAAAATGCTCATGCTGCCCTCCGTCCGAAAATCTTGCCCAGAAGCCCGCGCTTCTCGCCGGGAATGGTCATCGGCACGGTCTCGCCGGCAAGGCGGCGTGCCGCGTCGAGATAGGCAAGGGCCGGGGCGCAGCGGCTGTCCGCCAGCGTGACCGGCGCGCCGATGTTGGACGCCTTCAACACGTCCATGCTTTCCGGCACGATGCCGAGCAGCGGAATGGACAGGATCTCAAGAACATCATCGACCTTCAACATGTCGCCGCGTTCGGCGCGGACGGCGTCGTAGCGGGTGAGCAGCAGATGCTTCTCCATCCGCTCGCCCCGTTCTGCCTTTTCGGTCTTGGAATCCAGAAGACCGATGATGCGGTCGGAATCGCGGACCGAGGAGACCTCCGGGTTGGTGACGACGACGGCGACGTCGGCGTGGCGCATGGCCAGCGTCGCGCCGCGTTCGATGCCAGCCGGGCTGTCGCAGATGATCCAGTCGAAATGTCGCTTCAGGTCGTTCATGACCTGCTCGACGCCTTCCGCCGTCAGGCTGTCCTTGTCGCGGGTCTGGGAGGCCGGCAGCAGGAAGAGCGTTTCCAGGCGCTTGTCGCGGATGAGCGCCTGCGGCAGCTTCGCATCGCCTTGGATCACGTTCACGATGTCGTAGACGACCCGGCGTTCGGCCCCCATCACCAGGTCCAGGTTCCGCAGGCCGACATCGAAGTCGACCACCACGGTCTTCTCGCCGCGCTGGGCAAGCGCAGCGCCGAGGGCAGCGCTGGACGTCGTCTTGCCGACGCCACCTTTGCCCGATGTAACAACAACCACTTTCGCCATCTTCCCGCTCCTGTTGCTGGCCGGCAGCCGGCTCAGTTTAGTCTTTCCGCCTTGATCGAATCGCCGTCGAGCCAGAGCTGCACGGCCTGGCCGCGCAGGTCGGGCGCCATGTCTTCGGCAGTCTTGTAGACGCCGTCGATTGCCAGCAGTTCCGCCTCCAGCCTGCGGCAGAAGATCCGCGCTGAGGCATTTCCGACCGAACCCGCAAGGGCGCGTCCCCTGAGGGTGCCGTAGATGTGCACCGACCCGCCGGCGATAATCTCCGCGCCGGAGGCGACCGATCCGATGACCGTGACGTCGCCCTCCGGAAAGATGATCGATTGTCCGGAGCGCACCGGCTCCCGGACGATCATCGATGCCGGTGCCCGTACGGGCTGCGCCTCCGGCAGGGCAGCGGCGGCCTTCTCGGTGGCCGGCGCAGGTTCTGCCGCCGGCACCTCGACGTCCGGGGCCGGTCTGCCGCCGCGCATGGCCGGCGGCATTCCGGGGCCCATGATCGACGGGCGACCGCCCTCGATGCCCATGATGCGCACGTTCCGGTTTGCGAGTTCGGCCAGCAGGTCCTTCAACTGGCTCCGGTCGATGTCGAGCTCGGCGACGTCGAGCACGATCGGCCTTTCCAGGAAGAACCCTGCGGAACGACCGGCCAGATCGTCCAGCCGGGTGAGCCAGTCGTCGAGCGGGAGTTCCGGCGACAGCATCAGCGCGAGGAACGACCTACCCTTGATCCGGATTGAGCGAGCTTCTGTTAACACGTTGGAAATCTTCGTTAATTTTTCGTTCTCGATAGGTACGCGATTCACGGTTAACAAAAGGTTAACGGACGGGTGGCTGGCGTAACGAATGACGCCCGGCGCAAGTGCGCCAGAAGCGCTTCAGCGGGGTCATGCGCAGCGGGAAGTTGCAGCCGCTGGCGAATGGAGCAGTTGGCTGAACAGTCCGTTCGTCATTCCCCGACTATTGCGCCTCCGCCGCTTGTGGCAACAATGGGCGCAACACTCAATGAGAAGATCGGGCAGCAACATCATGAAGAAAATCGGTTTCCTTTCCTTCGGCCACTGGTCCCCCTCGCCACAGTCGCAGACGCGCTCCGCGGGAGACGCGCTGCTCCAGTCCATCGATCTCGCCGTCGCCGCCGAGGAACTCGGCGCGGACGGTGCCTATTTCCGCGTGCATCATTTTGCCCGGCAGTTGGCTTCGCCTTTTCCTCTTCTTGCGGCCGTCGGCGCGAAAACAAGCACCATTGAAATCGGCACCGCGGTCATCGACATGCGCTATGAGAACCCCCTCTACATGGCGGAAGACGCTGGAGCGGCCGATCTGATCGCCGGCGGACGGCTGCAACTTGGCATCAGCCGCGGCTCGCCCGAACAGGTGATCGACGGCTGGCGCTACTTCGGATACCAGCCGGAAGACGGCAAGACCGACGCCGATATGGGTCGCAGCCATGCCGAGGTGTTTCTCGAGGCTCTGAAGGGCAACGGATTCGCAAAGCCCAATCCGCGACCGATGTTCCCGAATCCGCCGGGCCTGTTGCGGCTCGAGCCTTATTCAGAGGGATTGGGAGAGCGCATCTGGTGGGGCGCCGGGTCGAACGCCACGGCCATCTGGGCCGCCAAGCTCGGGATGAACCTGCAAAGTTCGACGTTGAAGGACGATGAGACGGGCGAGCCGTTCCATGTGCAGCAGGCCGCGCAGATCCGCGCCTACCGCGCGGCCTGGAAAGAGGCGGGTCATACGCGCACGCCACGCGTTTCCGTCAGTCGCAGCATTTTCGCGCTCACTGACGAGCGCGACCGTGCCTATTTCGGGCAGGGTGGCAAGGAGAGCGACTCGATCGGTTTCATCGACGAGAACACGCGGGCGATCTTCGGCCGCTCGTATGCGGCAGAGCCGGAAGCGCTCATCAGGCAGCTTGCGGAAGACGAAGCGATCGCCGAGGCCGATACCCTGCTTCTGACCGTTCCGAACCAACTCGGTGTGGACTACAACGCACACGTCATCGAAGCCATCCTGAAGCATGTCGCACCGGCACTCGGCTGGCGATAAGGCGTGTCGCGCATAAGCAGGCAGCGCCGATAACGACATGCGCAAAACGAAGACCTAAAAGCGCATCGCGTGAATGCTGTTTCGCGCGATACGCATTTGCAGGCGAACGGCGCCGGCCAGGCTGTCAAGCGTTGCGCCGGCGTTGCAAGGTCAGGCGGCCCTGGCTGCCGCGACCTTCAGGACGTCCTCTGTGATCTGCCGGTCGTCGGCGAGCGCGCGGGTCGGCGTCAGGCCGAGTTTCTGCAACTCGCCGTGATAGGCGCGAACAGCTTCCTCCGGGCCGAGCGTGCCGTCGGCGACGGCGCGCATCAGGACGATCAGATGCAGCGGTGCCTCGGCGAGGTTGATCTTGCGGCCGAAAAGCGCAAGCCGCGCGCCGTATCGTTCGGACTGGGCAACGAGTTCGAACGTGTCGCGAGTCGTGCCTGCGCCGCCGCCGAGCACGCCGACGATGAGCTCGGAATCGAAGTTCACCAGCTCTTCGAGCGCCTTCGGCCCGTTGTAGGGCGTCTTGAGAAACAGCGGGCGATCCGCTCGCGGCACGCTCGCCAGCGACTTGATGATGTGGTCGTTCACGAACTCGCCGATCTGTTCGCGGTCAAGGCCGATGTCGACACTCGGATTGAAGACCTCGTAGAAATACTTGAAATTGTTGCGCGCGGCTTCGGCGCGGAATTCGGCAAATGCGTTCAGCGTGCGGACGTCACGTTCGACGTCATTGCTGAACGAGACCGAATAGAGCGCCAGATCCGTCCCGGATGTCGGATAGTTGGCGATGGCGCGCGCCAGGTTGGCGTCGCGGAACGGCATTGACGGCGTTTGCGTATAGGTTCCGTGACGAACGGCACCCCAGCACATCGTTTCCAGATTGCCGCGGATGGCAGGCTTCATCTCGCTCCCGAGGAAGGCGCCACGCTCGTCCAGAAGATCCAGATTGGATTGCGACACCAGCATGATATCGACGATACCCTGTCGGATGATCTCCTCGATCTGGGCGATGAATTCCTGGCGGCTGCGGCGGCGTGGTGGCTTGACCGAATAGTCGAACCCCGTCGCGGTGACGCCGGCGCCGACATCGCTGTCCTTGGCGTCGGCGATGATGAAGTCGGTCGGCTTGTAGCGACCTGCGCGGATGTTCGCCAGCTTCCTGTCGAGTCTCGTGAGCATCGGTGTTCCTCGCTTTAGATCGTCTTGTTCTGAGGGGAGAGTTGCCGTCCCCATCTTCTTCCCCGCCATAAGGAGAGAATTTCCATTATCTGTCAATAACTATCTATATCTCTCTATGTCGCTGCTGGTGGATGCGTACCGCCGTCCTCAATGGTGCGCGGGGTCCGAGCATCACTCGAAATAAAATGAATTTTGTCAACGAATTAGGGTGGATCCCTGAAGCATTTCGGTGACATTCCTTCCCCGCAAAATCGGCGCGGATTGCTGCCCGTAATGTCGAAGCAGCGCGGGAAATCTCTCGCGATTCTCTTCAAATGGGGTGGCGTCGTGGGCCGATTTTGCGGCTCTTCGAACTTTCACGACGTGAATCGTCCCGTATCTTGCGCAATTTTCTTGAAATTGCGAATTCCGCATTGACGGCATGGAAGAGAATGATAGCAATTGACACCATCGCCGGGTGAGGAGGAGTGCGCGGCAATGAATGACGTCTTCAACGGCACGTGGGCGGAACGCTATGCCGCCCTGTCCGAGCCGCAGACCGGTCCCCTCGGTAGGGCGGCCTTGTCCAGGGCCGGGCTCTTTCTTTGCGGCATCAGCGCCTGCATCGATGCGCGCGTCGACATGCAGGATATCCAGCGGCTCCTCGATGCGCCGGCAGAGAGCCCGGCGGGACAGCTTGCCAGCCTGCTGCTTGCGCGCGCCGGACGCGGCATTGGCGGCGAGGTGCGCTTCGATTGGGCGGACGGTCCTGCCTGGCTGAGGGAGCGCCTCAAGCTGCGTTTTGCCCTCGGCGGGACCGGGCCACAGGCCGCCTGGGTTCTCGGACAACTCGGCGTCCGGTCGCTGGTCGCCGTAGAGGATCGGCACTCGGCCATGTTGCGCGAGATCCCGGAAGGCGTCCTGCTGGCCGAGAACGGCGCCTTGAAGACAGCCGATACCGTATCCGCTCGCGGCTCGCACATTCCGGAGATCTTCATATTCGAATTTACCGCCGGTCGGCCGATCGGCGGCATCGTGCCCAGGCGCTCGTCACGTGTGATCGTGCGCTTTTGCGACCGCGGCATTCAGCTTGATTCGGAATTCGAGGCGATGTCCCGCCGGCTGGCGTCATCGGCCGCGGCCGGGCTCTTGTCCGGGCTGAACGACGTGGCCGTGGAGGAGGTTCGGGCATCCAGTCGCCATGTCTTCGCCCTCAGCCGCGACTGGAAGGCGGCGGGTCTCCAAACCATTCATTTCGAACTGGCCGGTTATGCGACGCAGCAGGCGGTCGAGGCCGTGCTGGCGGAAGCGGGCGGCGCCATCACATCGCTCGGCATGAGCCACTCCGAGCTTCTCGCCATGGACCCCGAAGCGCATCATCCGATGCAGGCTCTGCTGGAACTTGGTGAACGGCTCGATCTGAAGCGCGTCTGCGTCCATGCCGACACGTGGGCTGCCGCTGTGACGGTCAATGATCCGAAGGAAGAGGAACTGGCGCTGATGGCGGGCTGCGCGATCGCCAGCGCCCGGGCGGCGCACGGCGCGCCCGCCAGGACAATCGCCACCGATCCCGCCGCCGAATTCCACCCGGTGCCGTTTGAAAATTTCGTTCGCAAGGGGCGGTGGACCTTCGTCGCCTGCGCGTCCCCCTATGTGGAAAAGCCCGCCACGACGCTCGGTCTTGGCGACAGCTTCACCGCCGGCTGCCTGCTCATCCTCGGCCGACACAGCAAGGCTGCGACACATCCTGCCCTGCATCAGGCGTGATTGGGCTCTATTGCTGCCTCTCAATGGTAGATTGCGGCCAGGCAATTTGATAGAGATTGGCTGAATTTGATCCGAAATCGGTCGGCTGCACAGCCGTCTATCAGTCAGGTGAAGCATGGAGTCTCCCAGCAAGCGCGTCGACATCGTCCCCGCGAAGCGGCGGGCACTGATTCTGGAGCACCTGCGCGTCAACGGCGCGGCCAGCATCCAGGAACTGGCCGATACAATCGGTGGCTCGCAGTCGACGGTACGCCGCGACCTGGAGCATCTGGTGGAGCGCGGTTATCTCGAGCGCACGCATGGCGGCGCCCATCTGCTCCAGCCGATGCGGGCGACATTCGAGCGCGAGATGACCGTCAACGCGGCGCTGCAGCATCCCGAGAAGGTCGCCATCGGCCGCGAGGCTGCCCAAAGGTTGAGCGCTCGCGACAGTGTCATCTTCGACAGTTCCTCCACCGTGATGGAGGCTGTCCGCGCGGCGGCGGAGCGGGATCTGCCGCTGACCGTGGTTACGAACAGCCTGGAGATCGCCGATTTCGCCGCCGATATCAAATCCTGGCGGATCATCCTGCCCGGCGGCACGGTGCGCGCGGGTTATCGCCACCTTGCCGGCGAGCCTGGCGAGAGTTTCATCAAGACGCTGCATGCCGATCTGTGCATGACCGGCGCTTCCGCAGTGACCGGTACACTTCTGACGGAAACCTCGCTCGAGGTCGCCTCGCTGAAGCGGGCGATGATTGCTTCCGCCCGCAAGACCATCCTCCTTGTGGACAGCTCGAAATTCACCGCACCCGGCTTCTGCAGCCTTTCGGATATTTCAGAGATCGACGAGGTCATCACCGACGAGGGCATCACGCAGGACGCGCTCGGATCGCTGCGGGCGGCCGAGCGCAAGGTGACCGTGGTTTCATCGCGCCGCCTGGCGGGTGCGTCCCTGCTAGGAGGATAGCTTTCTCAGCCCGCGTCGCGATAGCGCGGTTCGGATTTGATCTGCAGGAAGCGCTGCATGAGCGCGTCGATCCGGGCGGGCGAGAAGATGTCGTCGAGCAGCAGATAGGCCGCACCGAAGATCGCGCTGTCTTCGCGCGAACCGGAGAGTACGATCGACAACTCGCGCGTGGCCAGCGGCAGGCAGCGCTGGTAGACGAGTTCGCGAATTCCTGACAGCAGAAAGTCGCCGCCGCGGGCAAGTGTGCCGCCGACGACAATCAGGCTCGGATTGAGGATGCTGACGGCGTCCGAGACAGCTTCGCCGATCGTCCGCCCTGCGGCGCGCAGCAGCATGATCGCTTCCGGCTTCTGCTGTTCGACGAGATCGATGACGTCGCGCGCCGTCTCGGCCACGAAGCCGCGGGCTGAAAGGTCGCGGGCGATCGCCCACCCGGCCGCGCGCGCCTCCACGCAGCCGAATTTGCCGCAGCGACAGAGCGGGGCATCCGGCGAGGGAAACTGGATATGGCCGATATCGCCGGCGGCGCCCTGTGCGCCGCGGAAGATGCGGCCGCCGGCAATCATGCCGCTGCCGATGCCCGTGCCGATCTTGACGAACAGGATGTCGTCGGCCGCGGGGAAATTCCGCCGGTACTCGTAGATGGTCATCAGGTTCACGTCGTTTTCGACATAGACCGGGACGCCGAAGCGATCGTGGAACCGGCCGATGATGTCGAACTCGTCCCAGCCGGGCAGCACCGACGGCCCCACGACACGACCGCGCTTGAAGTCGACCGGCGTCGGCAGGCTCAGGCTTATTCCGAGAAGGGGCGCGCAGCTTTTTCCTGCTTCGGATGCCAGCAGGGCAAACGAATCTGCCATCTGAACCAGCGTCGATTCCGGCCCGCTCTCGATATCGAAGTGCAGCGTGCGTTCGACGATGACGGCGGGGGTGAGATCCATCGCGGCTAGATGGATGTGGGTTTCGCCGATGTTGGCGACCAGCATGAAACCGGCGGCAGCGTTGACCGCGAGTATCCTGGTCGGGCGGCCACCGCTCGGCAGCGTCCGTTCGGTCTCGCGCACGAGACCGCAGGCCATCAATGCATTGAGGCGCTGGGTAACGGTCACGCGGGATAGCCCAGAGGCCTGCAGCAACTCGGCGCGTGAGGACGCGGCCCCAGTCGCAATCAGCGACAGGATGCCTCCGGCATTCTCGAGTGCCGCCAGATCAACGCTGTGTGGCATCTTTCCCGTTCACCTCTCCCGTTCGTTTGACCGCTCTAGCGGCAAAGCGTGCAGAGATAAAGGCATTCCTTCAAAGTGAAGCAATTATTATGTAAAAAATCTTACATAAGATAGACAATTATGGACGCTTTTATATAGATATGCACTGCGCGCCATGTGTGCGGGAGGAGTGACATGACAAAGTCGTACATTGTCGGGCTGGATTACGGTTCGGAGTCGGCGCGCGGCGTTTTGATCGATACCGCGACGGGGGCGCAGGTTGGTAGCCACGTCCACGCCTACCGAAGCGGCATCATGACCCGGAGCTTGCGGGACGGCACGCCTTTGCCTGCGAATTTCGCGCTGCAGGACGCTGACGACTATGTGGAGGCGGCCTTCGAAATCCTGTCGCGACTGGGTCGCGGGAGGCTGGTCGAAGGCATCGGCATCGGCTTTACCGCAAGCTCCCCGCTGCCGGCGCTTTCGGACGGAACGCCGTTGTCGCGCCTTTATCCATCTGAACCGAATGCCTACGTGAAGCTTTGGAAGCACAATGCCCAATCCTATGCCGATGCCATCAATGCCCGGGGTGGGCCGTTTCTCGATAATTTCGGCGGACGTGTTTCCGGCGAATGGCTGCTGGCAAAGGCTGCGCAGATCGCGACGGAAGCGCCACAGACATGGGCTGCGACCGAGCGCTTCATAGAGGGCGGCGACTGGCTCGTCTGGCAACTGACCGGTAGGGAGACGCGCGGCCTTGGCTTCGCCGCCTACAAGGCGCAGTACAGCGCGGCCTCCGGGTATCCGGCGGAACTGGTCGACGGCCTGGAAAGTCGGCTTTCGACGCCCCTGCCCGTTGGATCTGCTGCAGGCCCGCTTTCGCAGGAGTGGCGGTCGCGAACAGGCATTCAGGGGAGCGCCATCGTCGCTGTCGCCGTCATCGATTCCCATGTCGTGCTGCCGGCGATCGGCGCGACTGCATCCGGCTGTTTCGTCGGGGCGCTTGGCACGTCCGCGGCCTATCTCTATCTCAGCGCCGAGCCTGCCCCGCTTCCTCCGGGGATCGAGGGGATGGCGTTCGACGGATCGATGCGCAACCTCTGGTGCTATGAGGCCGGGCAGTCCAGCTTCGGGGATACGCTCGGCTGGTTCGTCAGGACGTTTCCGCGTGGCGAGAACATGGCCGAGAGTTTCGAAGCCTACAATGGTGAGGCGGCCGAACTTGGCCCCGCGGCGGGCCGTCTCGTGGCCCTGGATTGGTGGGGCGGCAATCGCGTGCCCTTTGCGGATGGCAATCTGGCGGGGCTATTGGTCGGGATGACGCGCGAGACGACAGCCGCCGAAATCTATCTGGCCCTTATGGAATCCCTGTGCTTCGGAACCCGAAGTGTGCTCGACCTTTTCACGGAAAACGGCCTGGCGCCGGATCGGGTGTTGATGACCAGCGGCCTGGCGCGAGCCAATCCCCTGCTGATCCAGATCATGGCCGACATTCTGCAGCA
This sequence comes from Pseudomonadota bacterium, assembly GCA_023404095.1. GTDB lineage: Bacteria > Pseudomonadota > Alphaproteobacteria > Rhizobiales > Rhizobiaceae > Mycoplana. The sequence goes on from JAEYDD010000026.1 coordinate 366,029, forward strand.
GCCGATCGAAATTCCACAGATCGAGAATGCGACCGCGGTCGGAGCCGCTATTCATGGCGCCGTGGCGGGCGGTGTAGTCGCTGACTACACCGAAGGCTCTTCGCGCTTCGGCGCCCGGGCGATGACGCATACGCTTCCGCGGCCGGCCGAAGCGGACGCTTACGGGGACGCGTACCGGATCTATCGCGATCTCGGTGGACAGAGCGGCTTGCGGGAAAGCATGCATGCCCTGCGTCGCCTGCGCGCAGTACCGCATAAGTGATTTGTATATTTTGGACAAAAATATACAAAACTATCTTTATATCATTTGACTTTATCCAAAAGAGATGAGCTAATCCCAATCGGCCTTTGAGGAGAGGCTAGGGCCGCGGAGCGAAAAGCTGAGCGGGATCGTTGAATTTGGGAGGTTTTCATGTCGTTTCGCAGCAGTCGCACATCCGTGCGCTTCAATAGCTTGTTTGCCGGCATCAGCGCGATTGGCCTCATGCTCGGCGTTTCGACCGCTTCGGCGGAAGAGGTCATCGTCGGTCTCGTGACCAAGACCGAGGTGAATCCGTTCTTCGTCAAGATGCGTCAGGCCGCAGAAGCCCGCGCGAAGGAAAAGGGTGTCAAGCTGATCGCCCGCGCCGGCAAGTTCGACGGCGACAATGAAGGTCAGGTTGCCGCAATCGAGGATCTGATCAGCGCCGGCGCCAAGGGAATCCTTGTCACGCCGAACAACTCGTCGGGCATGCTCGATGTGATCAAGAAGGCCCGCGACGCTGGCGTTCTCGTCATCGCGCTCGACACCGCCACCGATCCGGCCGAGGCCGTTGATGCGACCTTCGCAACCGACAATTTCGAAGCCGGGGTGCAACAGGGCGCCTATGCGCGCAAGGCGATGGGTGACAAGAAGGCGGTCGTGGCGATGCTGGACGGCACGCCGGGCGGCACGGTCGATACCTTCCGCCATGACGGCTACCTCAAGGGCTTCGGCATCGCCGAAGGCGATCCGTCGATCGCCGGCGCTGCCATCACCAACGGGGCGCAGGACAAGGGCCAGATCGGCATGGAGAACCTGCTCTCCAAGAACGGCGACATCAATGCCGTCTACACGATCAACGAACCGGCGGCGGCCGGCGCCTACGCGGCGCTGAAGGCGTTCGGCAAGGAGGGCGACGTCATGCTGACCTCGATCGACGGCGGTTGCGCCGGGGTGCGGGACGTCAAGGATGGCAAGATCGCCGCAACGGTCATGCAGTTCCCATACAAGATGGCTTCGATGGGTGTCGATGCCGTGGTCGAATACGCGTCTTCGGGCAAGAAGCCGAGCGGGTTCGTCAATACCGGTTCGTTCCTGATCACCGACAAGCCGGTGGAGGGACTGGAATTCAAGGACACCGCATGGGGCCTGGAAAACTGCTGGGGTGACTGATCGCCGGCCTCCCAAGCGGGATCATGGCCACCGGTGCGTCCTTGTGAAAGCGTGGATTGCATCCGGCCGGCCATGATCCCGACCGGGGTTCCGACTGATCGGGTGGACCTGTGTTCCCGAGTTTTCCGGCCGATCCGTCGGTTGCGGAGCTTCGGGGCTTGGTTGCCTGCAGCATGCCATGTGGCCGGCGGAAACAGTCGGCTGCACGGTTTCCGTGAAGCATGAGGTTTTCATGAGCACAGCCACCATTGCATCGCAGCAGGACACGCCAAGCCTCAAGGCCCGTATCCTGGGGACGCCCTCCGTCGGACCGCTTCTGGTTCTCGTCGGATTCTGCGTCATCTTCGCGTTGACCAATCCGCGCTTCCTGGCGACCCAGAACATCTCGATCATCTTGCAGCAGACGGTCATCATCGGCACGCTCGCGATCGGGCAGACGCTGGTGATCCTGACCGCGGGTATCGACCTTGCCGTCGGCGCGATCTGCGTGCTGGGCACCATCGTTGCCGGGAAGCTCGTCAATCTCGGTTACGATCCCGTTTTCTCGATGGGATTCGCCATTCTGCTATGCACCGGTGCCGGGCTGGCGGCTGGCTCGCTCATCGCCGGCCTGCGTCTGCCTCCGTTCATCGTGACGCTTGGGATCCTCGGCATCCTGACGGCGGCGCTGCGCCTGATTTCGGAGGGCGGCGCTTTTCCGGTTCGCGACCCCTTCCTTGCCTGGACGGGGAATACGATGAAGGTCGGCGGCTTCGTGCTGACCTACGGCATCCTCATCATGCTCGCCCTCTATGGCTTCGTCTGGTACCTCCTTAACCAGACGAAATGGGGCCGGCATGTCTATGCCATCGGAAACAATCCGGAGGCTGCGCGCCTCGTCGGCATTCCGGTTCGCCGTCACCTGCTTTCGGTCTATCTGCTTGCCGGCTTCATCTACGGCATCGCTGCCTGGCTGGCGCTCGGCCGCATCCCGAACGCCGATCCCAATGCGATGCAGACGGCGAACCTTGATTCCATCACCGCCGTCGTAATTGGCGGCACCAGCCTGTTCGGCGGCCGGGGCGGCCTAATCGGAACGCTGATCGGCGCCCTGATCGTCGGCGTGCTGCGCAACGGGCTGACGCTCGCGGGCATCGATCCGCTCTGGCAGGACTTGGTCACGGGCATCCTCGTCATCATCGCCGTTGCGCTCGACCAGATGTCGCGGAGGAGAAGCTGATGTCCGCCGATAGCATGACCAGAGATGCCTCGGACGCCTCCTCGCGCGTCGTTCTCGAAGCGCGCAACGTGGTGAAGACCTACGGTCACGTGACGGCACTCGACGGCGTCGACTTCGAGCTCAGGGCGGGCGAAATCCTGGCCGTGGTCGGAGACAACGGCGCGGGCAAGAGCACGCTGATCAAGGCGCTGACCGGCGCCGTTCACCCCACGAGCGGGGAAATTCTGCTGGATGGCGCACCGGTACACTTCAAGGGCCCGCTCGACGCGCGCCACGCCGGCATCGAGACTGTCTACCAGGATCTCGCCATGGCGCCGGCGCTCGACATCGCCTCAAACCTGTTTCTCGGCCGTGAGCTGCGCTGCCAGGGCGTCATGGGTAGCGTCTTTCGCCGGCTGGACAAGAAGCGCATGCGCGAGGAGGCGCGCCGTGCCATGAGCGAACTGAAGTTTCGGCTGCCCTCCATCGGCAACGCGGTCGAGGCACTCTCGGGGGGACAGCGGCAGGGCGTCGCCGTCGCCCGCGCCGCACTCTTCGCCCGCAAGCTGGTCATCATGGACGAGCCGACGGCAGCACTGGGTGTGCGCGAGACGGGGCAGGTACTGGAGTTGATCCGGTCCATTCGCGAGCGCGGCCTACCCGTCGTTCTCATCAGCCACAACATGCCGAACGTATTCGAGATCGCCGACCGGATTCACGTCATGCGCCTTGGCCGCCGTGCGGCGGTGGTGACGCCGCAGTCCCACTCGATGAACGACGTCGTCGCCATCATGACTGGCGCCGCCGCCGCATGACTTGCGGACCCGAAGACATCGCAGCTTGCGACTGTACTCCGAGACTGGATTGATTGGCAAAGAACGGCGAAATACTTCGAGGTTGAAGAATTTCGCTGCCCGCTCTTTGCGATCCATCGTTCGCATTAATGAGGCTGTAACCAATGATTGCTTAGCATCGCGCAATACTCGCTCGGTGTGTGTCTCATGTTCACGGTAATTGAGTGCGTCGTTATCCAGCATCATCCGGTGATTGTCGGCGCTTCTGCCGCGATACTGGTTGTCGGTATGCTGGCCTTCTTTCAACTGTTGCTGCGGGCGGAGGAAAGCACGTCCCGCCGCCGGGGCTACTGGATCGCAACCGCTGCCTTCGCATCGGGCCTCAGCATTTGGGCGACGCATTTCGTAGCCATGCTCGCCTACCAGGGATCGGTGCCTATTGGCTTTGACGTGGGCTTCACTACCGTTTCGGCGATCGTCGCGGTGATCGGGATCTGGTGGATGCTGCGTGTGCCGGCCGGAGGCTGGCGATCCGCGGCACTGACAGGCTGTTGCATGACCGGTGTGATCGCGATCATGCATTATCTGGGCATGGCCGGGATGCTGGCCGCGGCACGGATCGAATATCGGATCATACCCATCCTGTTCGGAACGGCCGTCGCAGTCGCAGGCTTCACGCTCTCATTCTGGCTCTTCCACCGCATGAAATCGGCAGCGTCGCTCGTCGCTGCGGCGCTTGCAGCAAGTGCGGCCGTCTGCGCGCTTCATTTCACCGCGATGGCGTCGACCGTCCTCGTTCCGGACCCCGCGATCGTCGGGCCGGATCAGACTGGCGCGGGACGCATGGTACTGACCGCGGCGATCAGCGGCGTCACGTTCGTCATCCTGCTCGTGACCGCAGTGGCCGCAGTGATCGACCGCTATCTGGTTGATCTTAACGGCTTTGCCAACGCAACGCTTGACGGTCTCGCCATCGTGCGCGAGCAACGGATCATCGAGGCCAATGCACGATTTGCCACGCTCGTCGGCAGCGCCGAGGAGACGTTGATCGGTCAGGATCCGAACAGCTTCCTTCTTGCGAGCGACGGACTGGACGCGGATGTGCCGCGTTCCATCGCGACCGAGGCGATACCACGTAGTGGCGACACCGCGCGCGTCTTCGAACTTGCGGTGCACACCATCGAATATCGCGGCCGCCCGAGCGAGGTGCTCGCAATCCGCGACCTGACCGAAAAGCTCGCTGCCCAACGCGAGATCGAGTATCTCGCAAGGCACGACATGCTGACCGGGCTCGGCAATCGCAAGATGCTTCACGAACGGCTGATTATCAGGTTGCCTGCGGCGAACGCAACGACGAGCCTTTCGCTGTGATCGCGCTTGATCTGGACCGCTTCAAGGTGGTGAACGATCTGTTCGGCCACGCGGAGGGCGATCGCGTCCTGAAGGACGTGGCCGGCATCCTGAGCGCCTGCATCGGCTCCGGCGACACCGTCGCGCGCCTCGGCGGCGACGAGTTCATGATCGTCATGGCGGGCGGTACGCAGGGCGAAGGGGCCCATGAAATGGGCAGGAACATCCTGGCAGCGTTTCGCGAAAAGATGAACTGCAACATCGATCCCACAGCCGTCGGCGTCAGCATCGGCATAGCCCTGTTCCCGCAGGATGCGGCCGATGCGCCCTCGCTGATGCGCGCCGCAGACCTTGCACTTTATCGCGCCAAGCTGAATGGCCGCGGTATGCTGGCCTTCTACGATCTTGCGATGGATCGGGAGACCAAGGAGCGGCGAGAACTGGAGGCCGACCTCCGACACGCCATTGCGCGGGATGAGATGCGCCTGCTCTACCAGCCGGTCATGTCGGTGCTGCACGGCGACGTCGTGGGATACGAAGCATTGTTGCGATGGCGGCATGCGATGCGCGGCGATGTGCCGCCCGAGGTGTTCATTCCGATCGCGGAGGAGACCGGAGCCATCTTTGCGCTGGGTGAATGGGTTCTCCGGGAGGCGTGCAGGGCGGCGGTGCGATGGGAGCCACATATCAAGGTCGCGGTGAATATCTCTCCTGTGCAGTTCAGGGTCGCCAATCTCGCCTTCGTCGTCTGCCAGGTGCTCGACGAGACCGGTCTTGCCCCGGCGCCTGGAATTGGAAATTACCGAGACCGCCCTGCTGAAAGACCGGCTCGCAACGCTCGATACCTTGCGCCAGTTGAAGGCCCTTGGCGTCTCCATCGTCATGGACGATTTCGGAACCGGCTACTCCTCGCTGAGCAATCTCCAGAGCTTTCCGTTCGACAAGATCAAGATCGATCGAAGTTTCATCGCCGCAATGAGCGACGACGACAATGCCCGGGCGATCGTCAAGGCGGTGGTCGGGCTCGGGCGCAGCCTCGACCTCCCCGTCACGGCGGAGGGTATCGAGACTGCGGATCAGTTCCAGTTGGTTGCGTCGGAGGGCTGCGCGCAGGCACAGGGCTATCTTTTCGGCCGGCCAGGCGTCGGGCCGCTGCCGATCGAGGCCGGAGAAGCGGACGGGGATCCTGCCGACGCAATCGTGGCGTAGCGACGTTGGCAACTCAAGGCGGAACGGAACGGCTAGCTCGCAGGCCTCTCGCTGTGCAGGCTCCTGCTGCAATGCGGCCGGGGGGCGGAGCGCAGGAAACTGTTAAGGCTGCGTCTTTACCGGACGTTTCGCCTTTGTCCCTACATCTGCAATTGTAACAAATTGGCGGGGCGGGAACGTGGCACTGGCACTCAAGACATCTTCGCATGCGGTCTCGCTGAGCGGCTCGCTGGACGAACGGCTTTCGGTCGCTCATAAGCGCATTGAGACCGCGTTTCTGGAGGGCGGATCGACGCTGGTGTCGGTCATGGAGATGGTCACCGGCTTGATCGGGACGCTGAACCGTTTCACCCAGACGCTCGATGCCGACACGGCCGACTCGACCGTCGCGGGCCTGGAGCGGACCGTTTCGGAGCTGGCGATGCTGCCTGACCTTGCGGCTGCGCGGCATGATTCCTTCGATGAGATCGCCCTGCTGTGTGCCGACGCCTTCCGCCATGTCGACGACATGCGTGAGACGTTCCGCTACCTGAAGGTCTTTGCGACGACGGTGAAGATAACGGGCGCGGGCATCTCCGAGTTTGCCGAATTCGCCGACGAAATCCGCGACCGCATCCATTCGGGCGCCGACGAGATCAATCATTTTGCCGTCGAACTGGAGAAGATGCAGACGGAGCTGGCGAATGCCCGTGGCCTTGCTGCCGGAATCCTGGGCGATTTCCGCAAGACGATCCCTGAGATCGTCGCCAATCTTGGCGAAAATGCCCGCCGCATGCGGGCGCAGCATGAACAGATGGCCAAGATCGCCACCGAAGCCCGCAGCGTCGCCGAGGCAGTGCAGCGCAAGATCGCAACAGCCCTCTCCGCTTTGCAGATCGGCGACATCACCCGCCAGCGGATCGAGCATGTGCAGCAGAGCTTTGTGATGCTGGACCAGTACGCCGACACCGATCACGGCCGCGCTCTCTCAGAAGCGGAGCGAGCGGGCATCAAGGCAGCCGTCTTCCATCTGGCCTATGCGCAGCTGGACGAGACGCTTTCCGAGTTCCGCGAGAAGTGCGCAAGCATCTTCACCACAATCTCGTCCTTCAGCTCCGACGCCTCCCGGATCCTCGCGCTGCGCGAAGACCTCGCGGGCTCGCGTTCTGCAGAGGGGGGGCGCGTCCTCGTCATGATGAACCGCGATCTCGGGCACGCTTGCGAGCTCGTGCACGGCGTCGAGGGACGAAGCGCACAGTCGACCGCGCTGGCGGGTTCCGTGGTCGGCGCAGTCCATTCGCTCATCACGTCGATCGAGACGATCCGCGGCATCAAGACCGATATCAGCTACATGGCGCTGAATTCCAATCTGCGGTGCTCGCGCCTGGGCGATGAAGGCCGGTCCGTCAACGTCGTCAGCGGCGAACTGCGCAACTTCGCTGCCAAGCTGGAGACGCCGGCCGACGAGGTGGTCGATCGGATGCATCGCGTGGAACGCGCGGGCGAGGCGCTGAATTCGGGATCAGGCAGCCATCTCGAAGACATCGGCCTGCCGCTTGCCAATGCCCGCGATGCAATTGCGGCCGTTTCCGACGAAATGGAGCAGAGCCTTTCAGCCCTCGGGGAAGAAGGAAATGCGGTCTTCAGCCGCATTGCGTCGGCCGTGCGTTCACTGGACTTCGAAAACAGCCTTGGCGAGGTGCTCGACGAGTGTGTCGCGATCGCCGGCGAGATGGCTATGGATGCCGGCACTCCCGCCCCGCCGCCCTCAAGCGCGGACCTGAGCAACCGGATCTATGCAATCTATACGATGGTCCAGGAGCGCAACATCCATGCGGCGATCTTCCCCGCGGACGGACAGGGTTCATCCGATCCGTCCGAGGTGCGTTCGACGCAGAGCGACGAGGACTTTTTCGACGACGCCCTCTTCTGAGATCGGCGTGACTACTGCGTGTCGGCAGCCAATAACGTGACACGCTTCAGGCCGCGGTTGCGTGGGCGTAGGCAGCCACCGGCATCGGTACGTAACGCGGCACGACCAGCGCCTCTACCTCGTCGGCATAGCGCTCGGCATTGAGGATGGCCTTGTCGAGGTTGCTGACCCTGTCCGGATTCATCCGGTGGAGGAAGGTCTTGTACTCGAACATGTCGCGATAGGCAGAGCGCTCAATGATCGGCGTGTCCACCATGCGGACCTGGCGCTCGGACAGCAGCTGTTTCACAGCCTGCAGGGCGCGGGTGGTGACAAGGGAATTGACGCGCGACAGCAAGACGGCGTGCGGAATGCTGATCTGCGCCTTTCGGTCGAGATAGCCGAGAAGCTCTAGCACCTGCGCTCCGCCCTGCGCGTCCATCGAACTGCCCTGAATCGGGATGATAACGAAATCTGAAAGCCCGAGAGCGGTGGCGAGCAGCGGCGACTGTGCGCCGGGAAGATCGACGATGACATAATCGCTTTTCGGGCGGTACTCGGCAATCGTTCGCGCCAGCGCCGTTAGTGACACATAAGTTGCCACCGTCAGGTTCTGCACCGGTTCTGCGCCTTCGAACCAACGCGAGATCCAGCGTTGCGGATCGGTATCGACGATCGTGACGCGGTTGCCGCGGCGCACCAGTTCGGTGGCGAGCAGAAGGACGGCGGTGGTCTTGCCGGCGCCGCCCTTGGTGTTGGCGAATGTGATTGTGGGCATCGGCGAACCTCGCACTGTTCTGCGGAGCAGATCATCGCTCGTATCGAGCACCTACCCATGGTGCCGGCTGATATTCGGCCAACATGGTTAACCGACGGTAAACCGGACCGGTTTCGTCGCTAACGTCTGCGATCCTCCGCGAGGATTTCCGGGGCGATCTGGCCGAGGGGAACGATGCGGTCCACCCCGCCGCGCGCGATCGCTTCTTTGGGCATGCCGAACACCACGGAGGTCGCCTCGTCCTGTGCCACCGTATAGGCGCCGGCTTGGTGCATCTCGAGCATGCCGCGGGCGCCGTCGTCGCCCATGCCGGTCATGATCACCGCCATGGCGTTGGAGCCGGCGGAGCGGGCCGCAGAGCGAAACAGCACGTCCACAGAGGGGCGATGGCGCGAGACCAGCGGCCCCGTGCGAACCGAGACGTGGTAGCGGGCTCCCTGCCTTTCGAGAAGCATGTGGCGGTCGCCAGGCGCGATCAGCACATGGCCGCGCAGGACGGGGTCGCCATCGGCGGCCTCCTTGATCTCGACTTCACAGAGATCGTTGAGGCGGCGGGCGAAGGCGGCGGTAAACCGTTCGGGCATATGCTGCACGATGACGACGCCGGGCGAATTCGCCGGCAGCTTTTCCAGCATTTCCCGGAGCGCTTCCGTACCGCCGGTCGAGGCACCTACGCAGACCACCATTTCGGTCGTCCGCGCCATGGCCTTGCCTGAAGGCGGCGGGAGCATGACGTCGGCGGTCAGTTTTTGCGCTGGCCCCGATGCCGATGCGGAGCGGACGGTGCCTGCCGGGCGCTGGCGCAGCCTGGCCTGGGCTGCGCTCTTGACGACCTCGCAGATGCGGCTCGCCTGCTCGGCGAGATGGTCGGCGGCGGCTATCTTCGGCTTCAGGATCACGTCGACCGCGCCGGCTTCCATCGCCTGCATCAGCGTCTCTGTCCCCTGCTCCGTAAGCGAGGAGCACATGACGACGGGAATCGGTTTCTGCGACATCAGCTTGCGAAGAAAGGTAATGCCGTCCATGCGCGGCATCTCGACGTCGAGGGTAATGACATCGGGAATTTCTTCCTGGATACGCTTCGCCGCAATGAACGGGTCTGAGGCGGTGCCGATCACCTCGATCCCCGGATCGGACTGGAGCACGGACGTCAGCGTCTGGCGGACGCTGGCGGAATCGTCAATGACGAGGACACGAACTTTTCGGGAGGTCACGATGCTCATTCCCTAATGAAGACAGTGTTTGCGAGCTGGCGCACGGGGAGTTCCATGGCCGTGATCGATTCGGAATGGCCGATGAAGAGATAACCTCCGGGCAGCAGGCACTCGCAGAGGCGCGTCAGCACCTGCACCTGTGTCTTCTTGTCGAAGTAGATGAGCACGTTTCGGCAGAAGATCATGTGCATGGGCTCGCCGACCTTGTAGACCGGATCCATCAGGTTGAGCCGCATGAAGCCCACCTTGGTGCGCAGATGCGGTGCAATGCGGACGACACGCCTGCTCGGATCCTTCGCCTCCATCACGTAGCGGCGCATCATTTCCTGTGGAACGGGCTCTGCCATCTCGGTGGGATAAATGCCGCGGCGGGCGCGATCGAGAACCTCAGTCGAAAGGTCCGTCGCCAGGATCGAATAGTCCGGGCCGGCGCACGTCTGTCGGAAATCCTCCAGCACCATCGCCATGGTGTAAGGCTCCGCGCCGATCGAGCAGGCGGAACTCCAGGCGCGAATGCGCCGCACCCCCTTTTTCTGAAGGTCGGGCAGCGCCACGTCCCGAAGGTAGTCGAAATGGTTGGGTTCGCGGAAGAAGTCGGTCTTGTTGGTGGTGACGACGTCGATGAGGTAGATGGATTCGCGTGCGAGCCCGTCCCGGTCGAACAGGAAGTCGCAATACTGGTCGAATGTGTTGAAGCCGGTCGCCCTGAGCCGTCGGCGCAGGCGGCCCTCCAGCATCGTGATCTTGCTGGGCGGCATCTTGATGCCGCTGTAGTCGAAGATGTAGGCGGACAGCCGCTTGAAGTTCCGCGAACTCAGGCGGTCGTGATAGGACAAGGCGGATGCTGCAGACACTGTGTCGAGCCTCTTCAGGCGGCCGCGTTGTTTGCTACGGAAGCAAGAGCGGCCCCACTGTCGGAAAATAGCTGGGCGAGGTTGATGACGACGACGAAATCGCCCTGCCTGCGAACGACGCCCTCGATATATTCGGAACGCCAGCGCACCCCGATGTCGGGGGCGCTTTCGATTGCATCCTGTCGGAACGGCGTGACCTCGAAGACCTTGTCCGCGACAAGGCCGAGAGTGAGAACGCGCTGTCCCAGGGGGATGTCGAGAACGAGGACACGGGTGTGCGGCGTCTTCTCCGTCGCCGGCATGCCCAGACGCAGCCGGAGATCGACGATGGGAACGCCCTGGCCGCGGACGTCGCGAAGGCCGAGCAAATAGCTCGGCCCATGCGGGATCTTGAAGGCGTCCTCGTGGTCCAGGATTTCCCGGACCACGCCGACGGGTACTGCGAATACCTCGTCGCCGAGCGCGAACGTTACGAACTGGGATTCAGCGTCGTTGCGGGTCATGGTCATGCGCTCTGCCGGAAGTCGGAATCTTCGCTGTCAGGGCCGCCCATCGACATGTCGATCGCGAAGCCCTTGGCGCGCGCCTGCTGGGCAGCAACGGTGTGGCCTGCCGGTTTGTGTGCCGGAGCATGCGCCGTCTTGGTTGCAGCCACGGGGCGCGCGGCCTGCCGGACGGGTGCCGCCTGCGCCTGACGTGCGTGCGCGTTGTCGATCCGGAAGAAGGCGATCGAGGCCTGAAGCTCCTCGGCCTGGGCGGCGAGCTCTTCAGACGTTGCCGACATTTCTTCCGAGGCGCCGGCGTTCTGCTGGGTCACCTTGTCGAGCTGCTGGATCGCTTCGTTGATCTGCGAGGCGCCGATGTCCTGCTCGCGGCAGGCAGCCGAGATCTCGGCGACCAGTTCGGCGGTCTTGCGGATGTCCGGTACCAGGCGGTTGAGCATCTCGCCGGCATCGGTGGCGACCTGCACCGTCTCGCCGGAGA
>JAEYDD010000033.1 GCA_023404095.1 Pseudomonadota bacterium
GGCATTTTCGAAGTCAGCGGCAGACTTGAACGAAAGCGCACCCGTCTTCGCGTCGATATTGAACAGCGCCTTGTCGGCGCCGCCCGAAATCGAATAGGTGATCGCCTTCTTTTCCGGGTCAGACGCCCTGACCGTGGTCACGGCCGTCCTGTTCTCCGCAACGCTGATTTCTGCGGACGTGCCGCCGCCGTTGGAAGTGATGACGGGATTGTAATTGATCGTGTGCGTCGCAAGATCGTAGGTGAGGTTGCTGAAAGTCAGCACGGACACGCCGACGATGCCATCGACGCCGGCAGCGACGAATGATTTCAACTCGGGGTAGGTTAGCGCCTTCAGCTCCTGTGGCGTCATGCGGATCTCGATCCGGTCGACGCCGGCTGCATGCAGGGCACTGCCGGTCGCCTTGGCAAGCGACTTGGCCTCGGCATAGGTGATGGTGACCGACACTGCGTCGTCTGGCGCAAAGCCGATTCGGGCATCGACAAAATTGCGAGCCGCCGTCAACGACAATGCCAGATTGTTGTCGGAAGCGTCGATCCGGTCGATGTTGATGGCCTTCAGTCCGGCCAGGTCGAGCGTGTCGGGGTCGGACAGCGTCGTGGAGGAGGCCGTCACGATAACCGTATCGGCGCTGTCAAAGGGAATCTGATATTCTGCGAACTTGTGCGCCTGGGCGAGGCTGAGCCTGACGGTGCCGTCGGTCAGGTCGATCTGGCTCACGCTCCTGCCGTCGAGCCCGGTGATGCTGGCAAGCGAGAGGGCGGCAACCGCGCTTCCGGTATCGGCCAGACGGACGACGTCGATGCCGATGTCGGATAATAGGCCGGCGACGTCGGTAGTCGACAGCGCGAGCAGATTGGCGGCGGTGTCCGAAAGGCGGGCGGCAACGCCGGTGTCGAAGGAGAGGCCGGAGGCTTTGATCCGCATAGCCGTCGTCGCGGCGAGATCGAGTGTTGCAGCCGCGGTTGTCAGCGCCGAGACCCCGAAACCGGCTGCGTTGACGAGATCGCCTGCGCCGAGTGCGCCGAGCGAGGCGGACGTGACCGACAGCAGCACCCGGTCCTCGGCGGAGAACGACGCATTGGCCTCGCGATAGGCTTCCAGCACGGAGAAAGACAGCACCACGTGGTTGTCGGTCGCATCGAGCGCCGTGATGCCGAAATCGGACAGCTTGGCGATGCGACTTGTGTCCAGCGTTGCGAGCCTGGCGCCGGTGTCACGAACTGAAACTGCTCCTTGCAGCGCGTAGATCGCCATATCGTGGTCTGCATAGGCGGAGAATTGCGAGGCGCTGACGGGCAGGGACTGTTCGGCGATGACAAGGTGGACGCCAGCCCCTGCCAGCGCTGCAATATCAGCTGCATCGAGCGTCGTCAGGGCGGCGACGGTATCGAAGAGCCAGGTTCCATTGTCCTGCGCGAAAGCGATTCCGGTGGCGGCGATAGCTTTGGCTTGCGCCAGCGATAGCGTCGTGGGCGCGGACCCCGCGTCGAATATATCGATCCGCGTGACGCCCTGCGATGCAAGTTCGCTAATCTGGCTGGCGGTCAGCGCACGCATGTCTGACTGCGAAATGACCAAGGTGAGAACATCCGACGGGGCAAAGCTCAGGCCGTAGGTCTTGAGCATGCCGAGGCTGACAATTTGGAGCGAAATGGCATCCTCCTCAAGGTCGAGAACTTTGAGACCGAGCTGGAGGAGAGCGTCCAGGGTGCTGTTGCTCATCGTGACGAGCTGCATCATGTTCAATTTCATCGTGACCACATCGCCTGAAGCAAAGGTGATGCCGGCGTCGACATAGGCCAGCGCCTGTTCGAAGGAGAGGGTGGTGGCATTGTCGCTGGCGTCGAGCCTCGTGACACCCAGTGTCTCCAATGACGTGATATCGGCAGGCGAAAAGTCATCAAGCGCTGCGCCTGTAGCGCTCACCACGACGCTTGCGGCCCCTGTGATCTCCAGCCCGGCAACGCCCAACAGGGCCATCGTCATCGCCTTGCTGAGCGTAACGTTGCCGCCGTCTGAAACGACAATTTTATCGATGCCCAGTTCTGAAAGTTCGGCAATGTCCGTCTCGATCAGCGAAGAGATCGTGGCAGCCGTGCCACTCAGCGTCGCCGGATCGGTATCGTTTTCAAACAGGCGGAAGGTCAGGGTATCGCCGCCCATGTACCAGCTCACGGCAAAGCCGCCCGTCGATCGCGCGACCAGCTTGAAGGCATTGATACCCGCGACGACATCGGTGTTGACGGCCATCTCGGACCCGATCGCCGCGCCATCGGCGCCGAAAACCTGAGCCTTGAGCCGCGCAGTGTCGCCTTCGCTCAAATCCAGCCAGAAGACGACGAACCCGCCGCCTGCGAGCGCCTTGACCTGACTGCGGTCCTGCGCGCCGATCGTCGTGGTGCTGACGTGGATTTCTTCGCCGACCTTGGCCCCGTCGGCATCGAATACCTGGCCATACACGCCCAGACCGCTGCCGTCCTGGTCATTGGAAACCCAGGTCACCACGAAGCCGCCGCCCTCGAGCGTAGTGATGGAGGGATCCTGCTGCGCCGAAGCCGTATAGGTGCTGGCGACCGTCTCACTGCTGACGAAAGAGCCGTCGGCGTTGTAGATGCGCACCATTACGTCCCAACCGGAGCCGGAATTGTTGCTTTGCCAGGCGATGGCGAACCTGCCGTCTGAAAGTGCCGTCACGACGGGTTTCACCTGGACGCCCGCCGTGGTGGTATTGACGACAAAGGCCGGCGCCGTCGGCATGCCCGCCGCATCCAGGGTCTGGGCGACGACGTCGTAGCCCGTTCCGGTCTGGGGATTGGTCGCCCAGGCGACGACAAAGCCGCCACCGGATAACGGGACGATCTCGTAAGCCGTGGCTTCTTCGCTGGATATCAACCCCGCGACTGTAAGATACTGTCCGAACGTCAGCGACGTCTCGACCTGGCCAGTCGCGCCATCCACACGCTGCGCGACGAGGCTCATCGTATCGCCTTTGATCCAGCTGACGAGGAAATCGCCACCGGACAGCGGCGTGATCTTCGGCATATAGGCCATGGTCGCGTCGACCATCGCGATGCGGTCGCCGACCGGGTTTCCGCCGGCATCGAAACGCTGGAACTCCAGGCTCAGGGTCTCCGTTTCGCTGCCGACGTCGGTCGTCTGCCAGACGACGACATAGCCGCCATCGTCGAGCAATACGACGGAGGCCTGCGCCCTATGCGTGGCATCGCCGGTTGCGATGGCGGTCTCGCCGCCGATCTTCTCCCCCTTTGCATCGTAGTGCTGCGCGAAAAGGGCATTGAAGCCTGCGGCGTTCACTTGCTTGTAGATGACCATGAAGGTGCCATCGGGCAGTTCCACAAAGGATTGCCCGCCGGCTGAGTAGAGGAATGTCCCGACCACGGTGTCGCTCGCCGTGGCCCCGCTCCTGGTCTGATATTGGCTGCCGACGGAAACGTTTTGCGCCGCAAATGCAGAGACCTGCGCCGTACCAAGCACGAGCGCGCGATCGCCGGCCAGAACATTGCCGACACCAAGGTTCTTCAAGTCGACGATGTCTGCTGGCGTCAAGGTTTCGATCGTTGCCGCGGCATCCAGAACCCTGATTGTGTCCCCACTTGCAAAGACGATCCCTTGGGCGACGAGCGACTGCGCCTGAGCAAGCGTCAGCGTTGCCCTGTTGTCTTGAAGGTCGATCGTGCTCGAAGAGGACGATGCGATCAGGTCGAGGATTTCGGCGTAGGTGCTCAAGGGGTGTCCTCCGGCAGCTGTGGGACGCGTTGCCGGCGTTGCGCGAGGGCCGGGCGGTGCGCCGCTGCCTGCACGTCCGGCATCGGCCCCGCCCGCAGGTGGCCTGCGGTTTGCCGGGAGTGGTCAAGTCGGACGACCTATCTATACGAGCAGGGGGCAAATGGGTGAGCGTCGTGTTGGCGCTGCGTCTCAATCTGTTGGGAATCCGTCTCAGCAGACGGGCCGGCGATGGCGACGGGCAGCCGTGCCGTTGGCGCCGGCGGTACAACCATAGACAGAACGCCATTTGCAATGCCGATTTAAGCGATGCAGGATAGCCGGCGCCAAACAGGATCGAGGAGTGCGAATGTGACCATGGAATTCGATCATCTCAGCAGGCTTGTCGCAGGTGGCGGTCTTTCCCGGCGTGAATTTCTAAGCCGGACTGCTGCCCTTGGCGTGTCCGCGGCCGCCGCAAACGCCCTGCTGTCTGGTGCGGCCCGGGCGGAGGGGCCGGTGAAGGGGGGCGTCTTGCGCGCCGGTCTCGTGGGGGGCGCTGCCACCGACAGCCTGGATCCCGCGACCTGGGCGAGCCAGGTGCCCTATACGATCGGTCGCTGTTGGGGCGAGCAGTTGCTGGAAATCTCACCTGCGGGCGAGATCGAGTATCGCCTCGCCGAATCCTACGAAGCGTCCAAGGACGCCAAGACATGGACGTTCCGGATCCGCCAGGATGTTACCTTTCACAACGGAAAGGCGCTGACGCCCGACGACGTCGTCGCCACAATGGAGCGCCATGCGGACGCGAACTCGAAGTCGGCAGCACTCCCCTTCGTGTCCGAATTCGAGACGGTCAGGGCGGACGGACGCAACGTCGTCATCACCCTGAAGGAGCCGAATGCCGACCTGCCTTATGTGGTCAGCGACTATCACCTGATGATCCAGCCGAACGGGGGCAAGGACAATCCCACGGAGGGCATCGGTACCGGGCCCTACAAGGTTGTCGTCAACGAACCGGGCGTTCGCCATGTCGGTCAGAAGCACGAGGGGTACTGGGGAAGCGACCAGCGCGGCCACGCCGACACGATAGAGATCATCGTCATGAATGACTCCACGGCGCGCACGGCAGCGCTGCAAAGCGGTCAGATCGACATGATCAACCGCGTCGAGCCGAAGGTCGTCGAACTCGTTAAGCGTGTACCGGGCGTGACCATCCGCAACGTGCCGGGCAAGGGGCATTACGTGATGATCGCCCATTGCAACACTGCGCCTTTCGACAACAACGACCTGCGGCTGGCGCTGAAGTACGCCGTCGATCGCGAGGAGATGGTGCAGAAGATCCTGAGCGGCTACGGCACGGTCGGCAACGATACGCCCATGATCAAGGGCTATCCGCTGTTCGATGACGACATCGAGCAGCGGGTGTTCGATCCGGAGAAGGCCGCCGCGCACTACAGGAAATCCGGTCATAGCGGTCCCGTGCTGCTGCGCACCTCCGACGTCGCCTTCCCGGGCGCGGTGGATGCGGCGCAGCTTTTCCAGCAGAGTGCTGCCAAATGCGGCATCACCGTCGAGATCAAGCGCGAGCCGGGCGACGGCTACTGGTCGGACGTCTGGAACCAGCAGCCCTTCTCCATGTCCTACTGGACCGGCCGCCCCACACAGGACCAGGTCTATTCGATCGCCTATCTTTCCAAGGCGGAATGGAACGACACGCGGTTCTTCCGCGAGGACTTCGACAGGCTGATCATCGGTGCGCGCTCCGAACTGGACGACGGCAAGCGCAAGGCCATGTATCGGCAGGCGGCAATGATCCTGCGCGACGAGGGCGGCGTCATCGTGCCGATGTTCAACAACTACATCGACGCGACGACGGCGAAGGTTGGCGGCTGGGTCGACGACCCGAACGGCGAACTGATGGGCGGCCATGCGTTGACGAAATGCTGGGTCGCCGCCTAGCGCAACCCCACGCAAGAAAGCGTCATGTGTCCCCTCCGGATGCTGCGGAGCGGAGGCGACACCGCGATTGCCCCTCCACGCAGGCCGCTCCCTTGTGGGCTGGCCTGCGTGGAGGGGAACCGCAGACGGGGCCGCGTCCGCGGCGCCCTTGGCCCGCATCGCGCTGCTCGCCACAATTCGTTGCCCGGCCGGCACGCGACGCATTGACCGCGACCCTGCCGGCCCCTAAGTTGCGGCCATCTGAAACAGCAGAAAGGTGCCGGTTCGATCAATGCGTCCGGCGAACACCGCTTGTTCGAACTTGCGATTGCATTTCTTCTTATCGTCATCAATGGAATTTTCGCTCTCTCTGAACTGTCGATCGTCTCTTCGCGGAAAGTCCGCCTGAGAACGATGGCCGCCCAGGGGCGGCGCGGAGCGGAGACGGCCATCCGGCTTGCCGACAATCCGGGAAAGTTCCTGTCCACCGTCCAGATCGGCATCACGCTGGTCGGCATCCTGGCCGGTGCGGTCTCGGGTGCCGCACTCGGCGAGCGCCTCGGTGAAATCCTGCGCGATTCCAACGTACCGGTCTGGCTTGCCGGCCCGCTCGGCTACGGCATCGTCATCACGCTGATCACCTATCTTTCCGTCGTCGTCGGCGAACTGGTTCCCAAGCAGATCGCGCTGCGCAATCCGGAGCGTTTCGCCTGCAACGTGGCGCCGATGATGTCGCTGTTGTCCAAGATCGGCGGGCCGTTCGTCTGGCTGCTCGATGGTTCGACGCGCCTCATCTTCCGCCTCATGGGCCTGCACGAGGCGCCCGAAAGCGTGGTGACCGACGAGGAAATCAAGGCGGTCATGGCCGAAGCGGAAGCCGCCGGCGTCATCGAAAGCGGCGAGCAGAGCATGATCGCGGGCGTGATGCGCTTTTCGGACCGCGAGGCGCGCGGCCTCATGACCCCCCGCAAGGACGTCGACTGGATTGATCTCAGCGACGATCCGGCGGAAATCCGCCAGCAGATCTTCACCAGCCAGCACTCGCGCCTGCCGGTCAGCGAGAACGGGATCGAATCGATCATGGGCATCCTGCAGACGCGCGAGCTCCTGCCCGCGGTCGCTTCGGGCGTGCCTTTCGACATCCGCAGCTATATCCGCCAGGCGCCGGTCATTCCCGACAGCATGGACGCCATGCGCGTGCTCGAGGCGCTGCGCTCCTCCGACGTGCCGATCCTGCTGGTGCATGACGAGTACGGGCATTTCGAAGGCGTGCTCACGCCCGCCGACGTGCTGGAAGCCATCGCCGGCGTTTTCCGTTCGGACATCGGCGAGGGCGAGGAGGACGACTATGCCGTCCAGCGCGCCGACGGGTCCTGGCTTCTCTCCGGCTCCATGCCGATCGACGAGCTAGCCGACCGGTTCGGTCTGTCGCTGCCGGACAACCGCGGCTACCAGACCGTCGCCGGCCTGATCATCGATGTGCTGCAACACCTGCCTGTCACCGGCGAGATCGTACAGACACAGGGCTGGCAGTTCGAGGTGGTGGACATGGACGGGCGCCGGATCGACAAGCTGCTCGCCAGCAAGATCCCCTGATCGCGCCAATTCATGGCGGAAGACCCATCGTGGAACGTGAGAAGCCACGCATCGCTTGCGTGGCTTTTTACGTTCAGGGGTCGATCAGCCGTGCACCCGGTCCCGTCTTGGCAAGTTCATCGTAGGGGTTGCGCAAGGGGCAATCATGCATCGAGAGGCAACCGCAGCCGATGCAGCCTTCGAGCTGGTCGCGCAGCGCGGTCAAGGCGGCGATCCTTTCATTGAGGCCCCGCTGCCAGTTCTGCGACAGCAATCGCCAGTCTTCCGCGGCAACCGGCCTGTCGTGGGGCAGCGCCGAGAGCGCTTCTGCGATTACGGAAAGCGGTATGCCCGTGCGCTGGGCGATCTTGATCACCGCGACCCGGCGAAGGATCGAGCGCGGATAGCGCCGCTGGTTTCCGCGGTTGCGATGGCTCTCGATCAGACCCTTGGTCTCGTAGAAATGAAGCGTCGATACCGCCACGCCGCTTCGGGCCGCCACTTCGCCGACGCTCAGCTCGAAGGGGATCTGCTTGCCTGAAACTTTCTTCATTCGCCGCATTGACCTCAATATTGGTTGAGGTTTTATAGCATCGTCTCCACACGACTGAAACACAGGCTGGAGGCCGCAGGCATGAGTGAGAAAATCCGTATCGCGATCATCTATGGAAGCGCTCGTGAGGAGCGCTTCTGCGATAGGGTGGCGAACTGGCTTTTGTCCGAGCTCGAGGGTTTAAGCGGTTTCGACGTCGCGATCTTGGACCCCGCGCGGCTGACCTTTATCGCCAGCGGGCCGGATGCGCGCTCGGCCGCGGAAATCGAGACGCAGCTGGCGCGGGCCGACGCCTTCATCATCGTCGTGCCGGAGTACAACCACGGCTATCCCGGTGTGTTGAAGGCGCTGATCGACAGCACCTACACGCCGTGGCACGCAAAGCCGGTCGCTTTCGTTTCCTATGGTGGCGTTTCGGGCGGACTGCGCGCGGTGGAGCAATTGCGGCTGGTGTTTGCAGAGCTGCACGCGGTCGCCATCCGAGACACCGTCAGCCTGGCCCATGCGTGGTCGCAGTTCGATTCGGAAGGAAACCCGATGCGCCCGTCGCAGATGAAGGGGCCGTTGATCGTGATGGTGAACCGGCTCTTGTGGTGGGCGAGGGCGCTGCGGGCCGCGCGCTGGGAAAGCGTCTACGACGATGTCGCCTAGCGGTTGCGGTGGCGCGAATGGGCATCAGGCGATCTCAGCTGAAGCCCGTCTGCCGCAAGGCCTCGCCGGCGATCATCGCCGCTGACATGGCAACATTGATGGAACGCTGGCCCTCGACCATCGGAATGAGCAGGCGGACATCCGCCTTTTCGTGGACGTGGTCGGGCACGCCGGCGCTTTCGCGCCCGAGGAGGATGATATCGTCGGCATGGTAGGCGAAATCGACATAGGGAAGGGCGGCCTTCGTCGAGGCGAGCACGAGCCGCCTGCCGGTGGAGAGGCGCCATTCCTCGAACCGTTCCCAGGTCACGTGCCGGACAAGCCGGACTGCGGCGAGATAATCCATCCCCGCACGCTTCAGGTTGCGGTCGGAAATGTCGAAGCCGGCAGGCTCGATGATATCGACGCCCATGCCGAGGCAGGCGGCGAGCCGCATGATGGTGCCGGTGTTGCCGGCGATATCCGGCTGGTAAAGGGCGATGCGAAGGTCAGACATTCCCCTGCCATAGCGCAAACGGAACGGCGACCAAAGGGGAGCCTTGCGCGAGATCGTCGCGACCGCTGTGCCGGTGGGGCAACAGGTGGCGGTGGATCGATGAAAAGTTGGGCATGGCCTCTGGCAAAAATGTGCAATTCAGGGTAACAAACGTCATCTTCAACGCGAGAACAGGGAGGCATCCGGATGGATACAGCTTATCGACCACGCCTCCTTGACGGCATCGCCACCCGTCTCGCCTAGGCGTTCGACGCTTTTCCCGACTTTCGTTTTTTCAATGACCGCGCAGTGGCCTCGGTGCCGTATCGCGGTTCCCGGTGGCCCCGACGGGGCCCAAGCGTGACCGCGCAATGCGCCGCGCCGTTTCCGGGATTGTTTCGGAGAGACTGCCACCATGTTCGGCTGGTTCGAAAAAAGACTTGATCCCTATCCCTCCGAGGAGCCGAAGCTCCCGCCGAAGGGCCTTTTTGCCTTCTGCTGGCACTACACGCGCGCGGCCGCGCCCTGGCTTGCGATCATGGCGGTGCTGACCGCGCTGATCGCCGTCGGAGAGGTGATGCTGTTCCAGTTTCTCGGCAACATCGTCGACTGGCTGTCGAGTGCCGACCGCGCGACGTTCCTCGAGACCGAGGCGCCGCGCCTTTACTGGATGGGCGCGATCGTGCTCGTCGGCCTGCCCCTGGTGGTGGCGCTCGATTCCATCATCATGCACCAGGTGCTGCTCGGCAATTACCCGATGATCGCGCGCTGGCAGATGCACCGCTACCTGCTGCGGCAGAGCATGACGTTCTTTGCCAACGAGTTCGCCGGCCGGGTCGCCACCAAGGTGATGCAGACCTCGCTCGCCGTGCGCGAGACGGTGATGAAGATTCTCGACGTCTTTGTCTACGTCGTCACCTATTTCGTCACGATGATCGCCGTGGTGGCGAGCGCGGACCTGCGCCTCGTCGCCCCGCTGCTCGTCTGGCTTGCGGTCTATGTGGCGATTGTGTGGTACTACGTGCCGAAGCTGCGCAGGATTTCTTCCCAGCAGGCCGACGCCCGCTCGATGATGACCGGGCGGATCGTCGACAGCTACACCAACATCGCGACGGTGAAGCTCTTCTCCCATGCCGGCCGGGAAGAATCCTATGCGCGCAACGGGATGGACGAATTCCTTCAGACCGTGCATCGCCAGATGCGCAAGGTGACGATGTTTCATATCCTCGTCTACCTGAACAACTGCGTGGCGCTGTTTTTCATCTCCGCCCTGTCGATCTGGTTCTGGCTGAACGGTGTGATCTCGGTCGGCGCGATCGCGATCGCCATCGGTCTTGCCATGCGCATCAACGGCATGTCGCAGTGGATCATGTGGGAAGTGTCCGCGCTCTTCGAAAACATCGGAACCGTCTATGACGGCATGGGCATGATGACGAAGGCGCACGACATCACCGATCATCCGCAGGCCACCCCCCTTTCGGCCCACAAGGGAGCGATCGCGTTCGAGAACGTCGGTTTCCACTACGGCAAGAACAAGGGCGTGATCGAGGACCTGTCGCTGTCGATCCGGGCGGGCGAGAAGATCGGCCTCGTCGGCCGGTCGGGTGCCGGCAAGACGACGATGATGAACGTGCTGCTGCGCTTCTACGACCTGGAGAAGGGCCGCATCACGATCGACGGTCAGGACATCTCGAAGGTGACGCAGGACAGCCTGCGCAGCCAGATCGGCGTCGTCACGCAGGATACGTCGCTGCTGCACCGGTCGATTCGCGACAACATCGCCTATGGCCGGCCCGATGCAACGGATGCCGAGATTATCGAGGCCGCCAAGCGCGCCAATGCGTGGAGCTTTATCGAGGACCTCGTCGACATGCAGGGACGCCAGGGGCTGGATGCCCAGGTCGGCGAGCGCGGCGTCAAGCTTTCCGGCGGCCAGCGCCAGCGCATTGCGATCGCACGCGTCTTCCTCAAGGACGCGCCCATCCTGATCCTCGACGAGGCGACGTCGGCGCTCGATTCCGAGGTCGAGGCGGCGATCCAGGAGAACCTGTTCGCGCTGATGCAGGGCAAGACG
This sequence comes from Pseudomonadota bacterium, assembly GCA_023404095.1. Taxonomy (GTDB): domain Bacteria; phylum Pseudomonadota; class Alphaproteobacteria; order Rhizobiales; family Rhizobiaceae; genus Mycoplana. The sequence goes on from JAEYDD010000033.1 coordinate 10,996, forward strand.
GTGATTGCTATCGCCCACCGCCTGTCGACGCTGACGGAGATGGACCGCCTCGTCGTTCTCGACAAGGGGCGGATCCACGAGACCGGCAGCCACGCTGAACTTGTCGCCGGTGGCGGAATCTATGCCGATCTCTGGACCCGGCAGTCCGGCGGCTTCATCGCCGACGACGAAAAGAGCGAGGCGGCGGCGGAGTAGGATAAGGGCGAGGCGGCAGTGGCGCGGAACCGGGCGAAATCGATGCCAGGCCCTCACCCTGCCGTCATGCCGGCCCCCAGCCGGCATCGCGCCGCGCAAGTCCTTGCGCGATGAAGCGTTCCCGCGCCGCGGGCGCGGGCTGCCTTACACCGGATCAGGTCCGGTGCGACGGTAAGCGGATGTCGCGGCTGTTCCCGAATGCAAAAGGCGCGCTCCTGGTCGGGGCGCGCCTTTTGCGCGGGTTGGCCTAGACGGCCCTGTCGTCCGGCCGACCCTCAGGTCGGCTTGTGGCCGTTCAGGCCGTAATAGGCGATGTAGGCATAGCACAGCACCGGCAGCAGGAATGCGTGCTGGATGCCGATGGCATCTGCGAGCGCGCCCATGACGACGGGCACGATGGCGCCGCCGACGATGGCGAGGCACAGGATTCCTGAGCCCTGGCTGGTGTGGCGTCCAAGGCCGTAGAGGCCGAGCGAGAAGATCGTCGGGAACATGATCGAGTTGAAGAGGCCGATTGCGAGCACCGCCCACATGGCAAGACTGCCGGAGGTGAAGACCGTCACCAGCAAGAGCAGGATGGCGATCGCGGCGTTAAAGGCCAGAGCCCTGCCGTCGTCGATATATCGCATGGCGACGGAGCCGATGAAGCGGCCGATCATGGCGCCGCCCCAGAAGTAGGCGACGTAGTGGGCGGCTTCGGCCTCCGGCATGCCGGCGATCGCCTGTTCGCCGAAGAAGTTGACGAGGAAGCTGCCGATACTGACCTCCGCGCCGACATAGAGGAAGATGCCGATCGCGCCGAGGACAAGATGGCGGTGGCTCCAGGCCGATCCGGTGTCGGTGATCGGGGCCACCTCTTCAAAGGCGTCCACTTGCGGCAGCTTCAGCAACGCAAAAACCGCGGCCAGAAGCAGGAAGGCGGCGGCAAGGCCCATATAGGGCATCTTGACGGCGGCAGCCTCGGCAGTCTTCAGGGCATCGATCTGCTCGGGCGTCATGTCGGCAGTGGCCGCAGCGGCCGTGCCGAGGATCAGCAGCGCTCCGAACATCGGCGCGAGCGTGGTCCCGAGCGAGTTGAACGCCTGCGTCATCGTCAGGCGGCTTGCGGCAGTGTCGGGCGGTCCGAGCACGGTGACATAGGGGTTGGCGGCCACCTGCAAAAGGGTGATGCCGCTTGCCAGCACGAACAGCGCGCCGAGGAAAAGCGAATAGGTGCGGTAGGAGGCGGCGGGCACAAACAGCGCGCAGCCGATCGCGGCGACCACAAGGCCGAGCACGATGCCGCCCTTGTAGCTGATGCGGCGGACGATGGCGCCTGCCGGCAGCGACACCAGGAAATAGGCTCCGAAGAAGCAGAACTGGATCAGCATCGACTGCGTGTAGTTCAACGAGAAGACGTTGCGCAGGTGCGGTACGAGAATGTCGTTCAGGCAGGTGATGAAGCCCCACATGAAGAACAGGGAGGTGAGCGCGACCAGCGCAAACCGGTGGTTCGATGCGGTGCCGTCAGAAGCAGCGGCGCTCGCATTCGCGGAGTTGTTTGGCAATGCTACCAAGAGACTGACCTCGATATCTGTGTGACCGGCGATCGCGATGAGGGGAGGAAGCACCAGGGACCGGTGCCGGGACGCGCCGCCTTCCAAAGTTCGAACTTGGATGAAATGCGGGTGGGATCGGGAGGAAATCCTTCGTAGATCTAACCAAGAACGGCCGTTTCTATTGTCAAATAGGGCCGGCGGCGCAAGTACGTTTGCGCGGGATCATCCGTGTGACTATTGGTCAACGTCATGAATTTGAATGATTATTTTATATTGCACATGCGAATTTTTTATTGTGCAATGCGTCGTAAATGCCGCGGCTGCGGCTGCAGAACGGCGTCTGCGGCCGTTTTGCGCACCGGGAAAACGGACCTTTCGCGTCGCCTTTCCTTGCCGAACTTTAATTTGCCGCGCCGCGGAATCATCCTATATCTTCGGCCATGGTCCTGCGCGCGCTCTTTTCCTATTTCGAGAACTGGATCAAGCCGTTCGCACGGACCGAAGACCTGCGTCCGCCGTCCGGCCTGATCGGCTTTACCTGGTTCTACGTGCGCCAGGCGCCGGGGCCGTTCGTGGCGATGCTGATCCTCGGCGGTCTGACGGCTGCGATCGAGGCGGCAACCTTCTGGTTCGTCGGGCGGATCGTCGACATTCTTGCCAGCGTGAAGCCCGCGGACGGCTGGGGCGGCCTGATCGCCGGACACGGCTATGAACTGCTGGCTATGCTGGTGCTCATCGGCCTTGTCCGCTTCGCCGTCACCTTCATGACCGCACTGTTCGACCAGCAGGTCATTACGCAGGGCTTCTACAACATGGTGCGCTGGCAGTCCTATGCCCATGTCGCGCGCCAGTCGCTCTCCTTCTTCCAGAACGACTTTTCCGGCCGCATCGTCACCAAGGTGTGGTCGGCGGGGCAGGCGACCGGGGACGTCATCACCTCGTTCATGGAAAGCGTCTGGTTCGTGACGATCTACGCCGCCTCGACGCTGGTGCTGATCGGCGGACTGGATCTGAGGCTGGCTGCGATCATCTGCGTCTGGATCGGCGTCTTTTCACTGCTGGCGCGCTTCTTCGTACCGCGCATCCGCTTTCATTCGAAGGAATCGGCGGAAGCCGCCTCGATGTTGAACGGCCGCATGGTCGATGCCTATTCCAACGTGCAGACGCTCAAGCTGTTTGGCCGCGACGACGTCAACGACCGCTACATGCTGCAAGGCTTCCAGACCTACCAGGAGACCATTAGACGCTTCGCCCGGTTCCTGACGGGCGTGCGCGCTTCGATGGCGCTCCTGTCCGGCATCATGATCGTGTCGATGGGCGTGCTCTGCATCCACCTGTGGCTCGCTTCCTCGATCACCTCGGGCGCTGTCGCCTTCACCATGGCGCTGGTGCTGCGGCTGAACTTCCTGCTCAACCGGCTGATGACGCAGCTGAACAACATCATGCGCAATATCGGCACGATCCAGAACTCCGCCGAACTGATCTCGCAGCCGATCGGGCTCGTGGACAGACCGGACGCGCGCCCGCTCGAGGTCACGACGCCGGAAATCCGCTTCGAACACATCCGCTTCCACTACGGCCGCCAGTCCGGCGTCATCGACGACCTGTCGCTCACGATCCGACCGGGCGAGAAGGTCGGCATCGTCGGCCGCTCGGGGGCGGGCAAGTCGACGCTCGTCAGCCTGCTCCTGCGTTTCTACGACCTGGAGGGCGGGCGCATTCTCGTCGCCGGCCAGGACATCGCCACCGTGACGCAGGAGACGTTGCGCGCCAGCATCGGCATGGTCAGCCAGGACACGGCCCTGCTGCACCGCTCCATCCGCGACAACATCCTCTTCGGCAAGGCCGATGCTTCGGAGGCGGAGATGATCGAGGCGGCCGCCGGGGCGGAGGCCAACGAGTTCATCGTGCGCCTTGAGGACCAGCGCGGCCGCAAGGGCTACGACGCGCATGTCGGCGAGCGCGGCGTCAAGCTTTCCGGCGGCCAGCGGCAGCGGATCGCCATCGCCCGGGTCATGCTCAAGAACGCGCCGATCCTCGTGCTCGACGAGGCGACCTCGGCACTGGATTCGGAGGTCGAGGCCGCGATCCAGTCCAACCTGGAAAAGCTGATGCACGGCAAGACCGTTCTCGCCATCGCCCACCGGCTCTCCACCATTGCCGCGCTCGACCGACTCGTGGTCATGGATCGCGGCCGAATCGTCGAACAGGGCACCCATGCGGAGCTGGTTGCGCGGGGCGGCATCTATGCGGAGCTGTGGGCGCGCCAGTCGGGCGGGTTCCTCGCCCTGGACGAGGCAGCCGAATAGGAGGGCGGGAAACCTGCGGTGCGATGTTCTTGAGTCGAGGCCCTTCCGTGCGGCATCTACTTTGGCAACGAAAACACACGCCTGGCTTTTCCCGCGACATTGTGCCCCCCTGTACTTGCCAAGGCTGGACATATTTCGCGATCAAGCATAGAACCCGCCAAATTGGCGGGGAATCTATGGCCGTATTGTGTCCGCTTTCCCGGCAGCAGGAGGTCACTGCGGATATCGCAGTTTTGCGTGAGAGGATGGTCAGGCCGTGAGCGAACACGACACAACAAGCGGGACCGCGGGGGAGCCCACGCGTCGCGATTTTCTATACCTTACGACGGGGATGGCGGGCGTGGTCGGCGCTGCCGCAGTCGCCTGGCCGTTCATCGACCAGATGCGCCCCGATGCGTCTACGCTCGCGCTCGCCTCGATCGAAGTCGATGTCTCCAGCCTCACGCCCGGCATGTCGCTGACGGCGAAGTGGCGCGGCAAGCCGATCTTCATCCGCAACCGGACCGACAAGGAAGTGGAAGAGGCGAAGGCCGTTCCGCTCGGCGACCTCAAGGATCCGATCGCCCGCAACGCCAACATCGCACCGGACGCTCAGGCGACCGACATCGACCGTTCGGCCGGCGAGGGCAAGGAGAACTGGATCGTCATGATCGGTTCCTGCACGCACCTCGGCTGCGTGCCGCTCGGCCAGGCAGGGGACTTTGGCGGGTGGTTCTGTCCCTGTCACGGCTCGCATTACGATACGGCTGGTCGCATCCGCAAAGGTCCCGCGCCGGAGAACCTGCACGTGCCGACCTTTGCTTTCGTGTCTGACACAGTCATCAAGATCGGTTGAGGGGAAGACTGATTATGAGTGCAGAGCATTCCACATACCAACCGACGACCGGCATCGAAAAGTGGATCGATTCGCGCATGCCCTTGCCGCGCCTGATCCATGACAGCTTCATTTCCTATCCGGTTCCGCGTAACCTGAACTACGCCTATACCTTCGGCGCCATGCTGTCGGTCATGCTGATCTCGCAGATCCTGACCGGCGTCGTGCTCGCGATGCATTACGTCGCCAGCACCCATGAGGCATTCAACTCGGTCGAAAAGATCATGCGCGACGTCAACAACGGCTGGCTGCTGCGCTACATGCACGCCAACGGCGCGTCGTTCTTCTTCATTGCCGTCTATCTCCACATCGCCCGCGGCCTCTACTACGGCTCCTACAAGGCGCCGCGCGAGATTCTCTGGATCCTTGGCGTCGTGATCTACCTCCTGATGATGGCGACGGGCTTCATGGGCTACGTGCTGCCCTGGGGCCAGATGTCCTTCTGGGGCGCGACGGTCATCACCGGCTTCTTCTCGGCCTTCCCGCTCGTCGGCGAGTGGATCCAGCAGTTCCTGCTCGGCGGCTTCGCCGTCGACCAGCCGACGCTGAACCGCTTCTTCTCGCTGCACTACCTGCTGCCGTTCATGATCGCCGGCGTCGTGGTGCTGCACGTCTGGGCCCTGCACGTCACCGGCCAGACCAACCCGACCGGAGTCGAGGTCAAGTCGAAGACGGATACGGTTCCCTTCACGCCCTATGCGACGCTGAAGGACGCGTTCGGCGTATCGGTCTTCCTGATCGTGTTCGCCTGGTTCATCTTCTACATGCCGAACTACCTGGGCCACCCGGACAACTACATTCCGGCGAACCCGCTGAAGACGCCTGCTCACATCGTTCCGGAATGGTACTACCTGCCGTTCTACGCGATGCTGCGCGCCATCACCTTCAACATCGGGCCGATCGATTCGAAGCTCGGCGGCGTCCTGGTGATGTTTGGCTCGATCATCATCCTGTTCTTCCTGCCCTGGCTCGACACCTCGAAGGTCCGCTCGGCGGTATACCGTCCCTGGTACAAGATGTCCTTCTGGTTGTTCGTCGCCAATGCCATCATGCTCGGCTGGCTCGGCGCCATGCCGGCAGAGGGCATCTACGTCATCCTTTCGCAGCTCGGCACGCTCTACTACTTCGGTTTCTTCCTCGTGATCATGCCGGTCCTCGGCCTGATCGAGACCCCGAAGCGCATTCCGAATTCCATCACGGAAGCGGTTCTGGAACAGAAGAACGCCAACGCACAGCTGGCCAAGGCCTGATCGCGACGCGACGAAAGGAACCGAACAATGAAAAAGCTTCTTGCAAGCCTTCTTTCGCTCGCAGTCGTGGCCGGCCTCGGCATGTCGATTGCAACCGCGCAAGACGAACCCGCAGCCGGTGGCGCGGAGGCGGAACACGCCACGCCGCACTATCCGATCAACCATCCGCGCGAGCAGGAGTGGTCGTTTGCCGGCCCCTTCGGCAAGTACGACAAGGGCCAGCTGCAGCGCGGCCTTAAGGTCTACACCGAGGTCTGCGCGGCCTGTCACTCCATGAACCTCGTCGCCTTCCGCACGCTGACCGACCTCGGCTACTCCGAAGACCAGGTCAAGGCGTTCGCGGCGAACTACGAGGTTCAGGACGGCCCCAACGCCGATGGCGAGATGTTCATGCGGAAGGCCGTGCCTTCCGACCATTTCCCCTCGCCGTTCCCCAACGAAGAGGCGGCTGCGGCTTCCAACAACGGCGCTGCCCCGCCGGACTTCTCGCTGATCGCGAAAGCCCGCGGCATCACCCGCGGCTTCCCGCAGTTCGTCATCGACATCTTCACGCAGTATCAGGAAGGCGGGCCGGACTACATCTACTCGCTGCTGACCGGCTATCAGGACCCGCCGGCGGGCGTGGAAGTGGCAGAAGGCACGCACTACAACCCGTACTTCGCCAATGCCGCTGCACTCGCCATGGCCATGCCGCTGTCGGCCGACCAGGTCACCTATGACGACGGCGCGCCGCAGACGGTCGACCAGTACGCGCATGACGTTTCCGCGTTCCTGATGTGGGCCGCCGAGCCGCATCTGGAAGCCCGCAAGCGCATGGGCTTCATGGTCATGGTCTTCCTGGTGATCTTCACCGGCCTGATCTACCTGACCAAGAAATCGGTCTACGCCAGCAAGGAACACTGAGCGGTTCCGCATTAAAGACAAGGAAGGCGGCCTTCGGGTCGCCTTTTTTATTGGGGCGACTTCCTATAGGAGCATGGAGGCGAATTCCCGCTCGCAGGCGAGCGATCTAACGGTCCGAGCGCGCCGAGCTTTCTCAGGATGAGATCGTTGGGGATCGTCGCCAGCCGCCATCGGACGACACATCGCTGCGGGAGGTTGGCGGTTTCGAGGTCGGTCAGCGCAACATCGCTTGGCCAGGCCGATGCCTTGGCGGTCGTGATCATCGCCACGACGCTTGATTTGTTCCGCTCATTGAATTGCGGTCCCGACAGGATGACGGCCGGCCGGCGTTTTAGCACGGGGACGTCGGCGAACGGGAAGGGGACTACGACGGTCTCATATCGCTCACAGATCACGGAAGGCCGCCTCGTCCTCTTCGCTTTCCCATTCCGGGAACAGGGGCGCGACGTTGGCGATATAGTCGTCCGCCAGCCGGACCTCGCGAAGATCGATCGTTTGGCCGCGACGTTCGCGATACCAATTGGACCATACCTCCTTCATACTGCCTTCCGGCCGGATCGCTTCCGTCGGGCGCCCGTCCTTGCCGGTCCGCATGCGTATCCAGCGGCCTACGACGCCATCGGCCTCCAGGTTTATGTATTCCTCGTCGCGCATCGCCCTGAGGCGATCCCGCAACTCGTTGCCTTCGACATGCTTGATCCAGATCGCGACGTCTGAGATTCTGACCTGTGTTGTCACGCCTAATCCTTCCCGTGCGTTCTATTGTCAGGGGGGGGCTATGGGGGGGTATAATATCATTTCATTGGCCCATGACTAGCCTGAGGCCGATTTGCCGCCGGCTGCGGGATGGACAATGCGGCACGCAGAGGCCAAGTATGCAGCCGCAACCACAACAGGCCCAACGGACCATCATGACTACGCTCCAGGACGAACTGATCGCCGCCATCCGCAACATTCCCGATTATCCGAAACCCGGGATCATGTTCCGGGACATCACGACGCTGCTCGGCAATCCGCGCGCGTTCCGCCGCGCGGTCGACGAGCTCGTCCATCCCTATGCCGGAACCGGAATCGCTCAGGTCGTGGGCATCGAGGCGAGGGGTTTCATCCTGGGTGGAGCCATGGCGCACCAGCTTTCCTCCGGCTTCATCCCGATCCGCAAGAAGGGCAAGCTGCCGCGCGAGACCGTCAGCATCGCCTACAGCCTGGAATACGGTGTGGACGAGATGGAGGTCCACAAGGACGCCCTGAAGCCCGGCGACAAGGTCATTCTCGTCGACGACCTGATCGCAACGGGCGGGACGGCGGTTGCCGCCGCCAACCTCATCCGCCAGCTCGGCGCGGATATCGTTGCGGCCTGCTTTGTCATCGACCTGCCGGAACTCGGCGGGCGCGCGAAGCTGGAGGCACTGGATGTCGAGGTGCGCACGCTCGTCGCCTACGAGGGGCATTGAGCCATAGCCCTTTGCAAACTTCCCCACCAAGGGGGAGGTCGCAGCCGTGGATCGATTTCACAATCGCCCTTCACGAATGCCGATAAGGGTGACCAAGGCAGCAATGGTTGTAAGGTTCAGCAGGCCAAGCGCCAGGAACAGCCTCGCGTGGTTTTTCCTATGGAGGAAGAACCAAGACATGTAGTTCGGATCACGCTTCAGCTGCGGCGTGTCCTTAATCGCGATGTATCCTACGATGCCAATGAAGGCTGCCGCGCCAAATAAGAAGAAAAGGCCAAGAACGTCTATGGCGATATTGAGCATGGCATCCCTGCGGCAGCACTAGAGGTGTCAGACAAATTCCAGCACGGTGCTTTCGAAACGGATGACCGGTTCGCCGTGCTGGTTGATGCCCTCGCACAGGATCGTGCAGAGGATCCTGTCGGTCCGCGAGCGGTGCTCGCGGGCATCGAGCAACGTCACCGAATAGGTGATGGTGTCCCCGGCAAAGACCGGCCTGAACCAGCGCAGGTCGCGAAAGCCGGAGGAGGGGCCGAGCTCGGGCGGGGTGCGGCCTTCATGTTTCAGCCGCGCATATTCGGCGTTCCAGAACGCCACGAACGTCTTCATCCATCCAGCACAGGTATGCCAGCCGGAGGCGCACAGGCCGCCGAACAGCGAATGCCGCGCCGCTTCCGCATCGACGTGGAAGGGCTGCGGGTCGAACTGGCGGGCATAGCACACGATGTCGTCCGCGGAAAAATGAAGGCTGCCGAGAACCACCTTCTCGTTGAGGGCGTAGAGTTCAGCCATGCGCATGGGCGGCGGCCTCCCGAGCTTCGGTGCGGATCATGTTGGCGTAGTCGCACAGCGCAACCGTCTCGCCATGCTGGTTTATCACCTGGGCGACGAAGCGGACGATGCCGATTTCCGGACGGGAGCGCGAGAGGCGCGCCTCCGTCACGGTGCAATGACCCGAAAGCGTATCACCGGCAAACACCGGTCGTTTCCATTGCATGGCGCTGACGCCCGGCGAACCTTCTGCGGCGGTGTTGTTGATATAGCTGTCACAGAGCATGCGCATCATCATGGCGCTGGTGTGCCAACCGGAGGCAGCCAGTCCGCCGAGGATGCTGGCCCTGCCGGCGGCTTCGTCGACGTGCATCGGCTGCGGGTCGAACTCGCGGGCAAAGGCAACGATTTCCTCGGCCGTGACGGTGCGCGACGGAAAATCGAAGCGCCGGCCTACGGGGAAATCCTTGAAACTGAGCATCGCGTCGCCTCCCTGACTGCGCTGGACCGAACCGGGCCGGAGTATGGCCACTGGCCACTGGTCATGCGTAGCAGATTTATGTACCACCGGTCTTGCAATCAAAAAGAGCGGATGGGCCGAAATATGACGGAAACGACTTGATGACGGAACTCGAAGAAGCGCTGCGACGGGCGGCGGGGCAAGGCATTATCAGCGATGGCCAGGTTACAGGCCTTGCAACCTACCTGCAGGCGCACGGCAGCTATGTCTCCACGACACCGGCAATCGATGCGGAGGGCTTCGCTGCCCCGCCGCGCGACATCGAGGATACGGAGTCGCCGCGCTTCGTTCGCGGCTTCCACGACGTGCTGATCACCATCGGCGTCGTGGTGGCGCTCATAGGCCTCAGTGGCCTTGCCAGCGTGCTGGCGCTCATCCCGGCCGTGCTGGTGCTCAGCGAGGTGCTGGTGCGCCGGCAGCGGCTGGCGCTGCCGGCCTTCGCGCTGACGATCGCCTTCGTGCAGGGGGCCGGATACCTGATCGCGACGGCGCTCGGGCCGTTCGGCGAGGGCTGGAACGCGGTGACCTACGCTTGCGCGTTCTTGGCGAGCTATCCGGTGCTGCTCGGGCTGTACTACTGGCGCTACCGGGTGCCGCTGGCGCTGGCGCTGACGTTGATTTCAGCCTTTGCGCTGGCTGTTCTGCTCGTTCTGGTTCTTTTTGGAAAGATTGCCGGCACCGACCAGTTCATTGTCGACCACAGCCTCGTGGCTGCCCTGGTCTTCCTGACCGCAGCCCTTGGCCTCTTTGCCGTCGCCATGCGCTACGACCTGTCGGATCCGCAGCGGCAGACGCGCCGTTCGGACATCGCCTTCTGGCTGCATCTGGGGGCCGCGCCCTTCCTCCTCTATGCGATGTTGGCCTTCGTGTTCATCAACCGCTTTTCGGGAGACTGGTGGGGCAGGGAGACGACCTATCTGCAGGCCGGGATGGTCATCGCCATCGTCTGCGTGTTCATGCTGGTGGGGCTTGTAATCGACCGGCGCGCCTTCGTGACGTCGGGGCTTCTGTCGCTCGGCCTTTCGATCTGGACGCTGCTGCGCGAAAACGCCTTCGAGGCTTCGAGCTACGTCTATGTCACGATCCTGTCGGTGGGCATCGTCGTGCTCGGCGTCGGCATCTTCTGGCCGGCGCTGCGGCGCTTCGTCATGGGCTTCATGCCTGGGGAGATTTCCTCAAGGCTGCACGCCGTCCACTGACGACGTGCAATTGAACATTTCTCGGTGGTCGCGCCGGCGCGGCCACCGAGGAAACGGCATCAGGTGTTGAAGCGGAAGTGGATGACGTCGCCGTCCTGGACGACGTATTCCTTGCCTTCGTCGCGGCCCTTGCCGGCTTCCTTGGCGCCGACTTCGCCCTTGTAGGCGATGTAGTCGTCGTAGGAGATGGTGAAGGCACGGATGAAGCCGCGTTCGAAATCGGTATGGATGACGCCTGCGGCCTGCGGCGCCTTGGTGCCACGGACGATGGTCCAGGCGCGTGTTTCCTTCGGGCCGACGGTGAAATAGGTGATCAGGTCAAGGAGGTGGTAGCCTGCACGGATCAGGCGGTCGAGGCCTGCTTCTTCAAGGCCGAGCGCCGACAGGAATTCTGCGGCTTCTTCTTCCGGCAACTGCGCGACCTCGGATTCGATCGCAGCCGAGATGACCACGCATTCGGCGCCCTGTTCCTTGGCCATGGCGGCGACGGCCTCGGTATGCGTGTTGCCGGTCGATGCGTCGGCCTCGGCGACATTGCAGACATAGAGAACCGGATGCGAGGTCAGAAGGTTGAGCCCCTTCAGGATGTCGATCTCTTCAGGTGCGAGTGTCTTCAGGAGGAGGCGGGCCGGTTTGCCGTCCTGCAGCAGCTTGATCACGGCTTCCATCACCGGCAGCTGCGCGATGGAATCCTTGTCCTTGCCCGTGGCGCGCTTGCGGGTCTGCTCAACGCGGCGCTCAAGGCTTTCAAGATCGGCGAGCATCAGTTCGGTCTCGATCGTGTCAGCGTCGCCAACCGGGTTGATGCGGCCCTCGACATGGGTGATGTCATCGTCTTCGAAGCAGCGCAGGACATGCACGACCGCGTCGACTTCGCGGATGTTGGCGAGAAACTTGTTGCCGAGGCCTTCGCCCTTCGAAGCCCCGCGGACGAGGCCGGCGATATCGACGAAGGAGATGCGGGTCGGGATGATTTCCTTGGAGCCCGCGATGGCTGCGAGCTTCTGCATGCGCGCGTCCGGAACGGCAACCTCGCCGGTGTTGGGCTCGATCGTGCAGAAGGGATAGTTGGCCGCCTGTGCTGCCGCCGTTTTCGTCAGCGCGTTGAAGAGAGTGGACTTGCCAACATTCGGCAGCCCGACGATACCGCATTTGAAACCCATGGAATGGTCCGTCCGTGTCTGGAAATCTTTGCCCTCGCTATGGGGGAAGGGCGGGGCATGGTCAAGTCTGCCGCGCGGCAAATGCGGGAAGCGGGCCTGAAGCGGCCTCTGAAAAGGGCAAGATCGCCCCTCGCCCTTGCGGCGCGGCGGCCAGCGTTGCAAGATGCAAGGCCAAGAGAGAGTGGCATCGTCATCAGGAGAGGTCCTCCGATGGGCAGCAAGGACAGTGCGCTGAAGCCGAAGACGGCAACGAAGCCGAGGCTCAGGCGCCCGCGACTTTACAAGGTCATTCTGGTCAACGACGACTACACGCCCCGCGAGTTCGTCATCCTCGTCCTGCGTGCGGTGTTCCGAATGTCCGAGGAGACCGGCTACCGGGTGATGATGACGGCGCACAAGCTTGGCACGTGCGTGGTGGTCGTCTGCGCGCGCGACATTGCCGAGACCAAGGCGACCGAAGCGACCGATCTCGCCAGGGACGCAGGTTTTCCGCTGATGTTTACGACCGAGCCGGAAGAATAGAGTCCGGCTACTCGGACTTGCCCAACAGCTTTTTCAGCATTTCCGCCATCGGGCCGCTTGCGGGAAGGACCTTGGGCTGCGCGGTGTTGCGCGCCTGACGGATGTGCGACTGGGCGGCCGGTTTCTGCTGAGCCTTCGGCTTTTCCTCGACGGTCCCGCCGACGGCGAGCGCCAGCTTGTTCATCAGTTGCGAATCCTCGCCGCGTACCAGCATGTCGGCGTTGAGCGCAAGTTCGTCGAGGAGCGGGTCGAGCCAGCCGTGGTCGGCCTTGGCGAAATCGCCGAGCACATGGTTGTGCACCATCTCCTTGACGCCGGGGTGGCCGATGCCGAGGCGCAGACGGCGATAGTCCTTGCCGCAATGGGCGTCGAGCGACTTGACGCCGTTGTGGCCGCCGTGGCCGCCACCGGTCTTGATGCGCGCCTTGCCCGGCGCAAGGTCGAGTTCGTCGTAGATGGCCACCACATCTTTCGCGGCAAGCTTGTAGAAGCGCATCGCCTCGCCGACGGCTTCGCCGGACAGGTTCATGAAGGTCTGCGGCTTGATCAGCAGAACCTTCTCACCCGCAAGCTCGCCTTCCGCGATCTCGCCCTTGAACTTCCTCGACCAGGGAGAGAACGGGTTCTTGCGATGGATGGCATCGACCGCCATGAAGCCGATGTTGTGGCGGTTGGCGGCATATTTGGGGCCGGGATTGCCAAGGCCTGCAATGATCAGCATCGGACGCGCTCTTGGGGTGACAGTCGTTCGTCCCGTTCCCACAGCCAATCGCGGCCGATGTCAACCGTTTTCTATGGCCGAAGATGGTCGGGACGCCTGCGCCTGCGCTGATGGCGCCTCTCAACGCCTCACTCTGTGCCGGCGACCGCACGACCGGTCCTTCCTGTTGGCGGCAGGCCGTACCGGGCGAAGATCGCATCCTGCTCGCCGCTCTCGATCAGCGTGTCGAGTGCCCCCTGCAGGGCCGCGACGGTCTTGGGCGCCATGTTGAGATTGCAGGCCAGGCCGTAGACCTGTCCGTCCATCAGTAGGGCCGTGTCGATTGCAGCGCCCTCGGAGACAAGCTTGTCGTAGGTCTTCAGGGAGGTCGGCATCAGGTCTATACGGCCGTTCTCCAGCTTGCCGAGCGTGATGGCGAGCTCGGTTGCAAGGTCGATATCGCCAAAGCCGCGCGCCTTCAGGAAATCGAAGGCGAAATCGCCGCGCTGAGCCCCGACCCGCAGGCGGCGGGCATCCTCCAGCGTCTTCACATCGATGGAGCTTCCCCTGCGTTTGACCATGACCATGGTGTCGATGAGAAGCGGCTCGACCCAGCGAAACCGGGCGTGCCGCTCGCTATTGTGGCCGGTGGTGAAGACGCAGTGGTCGCTCTGCCGTTCCACCAGCATCAGGGCACGCGCCCACGGCATGATCTCCATGCGGTAGGCGATGCCGGCCATTGCCGCGATCCGGTGGACCTGATCGACGGCAATGCCCTTGATGGCGCCGTCTTCGGAGTAATTGTACGGTGCGTATTCCTCGGTGACGAAGACAATTTCGGCAGCTCGCGCCGCAGGAGCGATGGTGGCGGCACTCGCTGCGACAAGGAAGGCTAGAAGCAGAAAACGTCCCATTCGTACCATTGTCACTCCCGATCCTTCATCGCCTCCCGGCCCGGAAGGCCGGCTCGTCTGCTGCTGAACCGCGAAGTCCTTCGAGGAGGGATGCTGCGGGAAGCGGTTCGCTGAAATGATACCCCTGGCCGTAGTCGATGCCGATCTCGTTCAGAACCTGCAACTGATGCGCGGTCTCGACGCCTTCGGCGACGACCGTGCAACCCATCTGGTGGGCGATCATGCAGATGCCTTCGATCAACGTGCGGCTCTTGCGGGCAACATCCGGTGCAGACGTGCCCAGCGCTCTGACGAATGACTGGTCGACCTTGACGATATCGACGGGAAAGCTGTTCAGATAGCTCAGCGAAGAATACCCCGTGCCGAAGTCGTCGAGCGCGATCCGGCAACCTAGCTCGCCAAGCGCGTCCATCACCTGGCGAACCGCCGGATTGTCGAGCATCAGTACCGCCTCGGTGATCTCCACCACGATGCGCGAGGGTTTGACGCCATATTGAAGGAGCAGCGCGGCAAGGCGGCTCGGCAGCGCGGCATCGAACTGCAGTGGCGAGAAATTGACGGCAAGGTAGCTTTCGGAGAAGCCGTCGATCTTGGACAGATCGGCAAGATAGCGGACCGATTTCTCGAAGATGACGTCGCCGACCTTGCCGATCGATCCGTTCTCCTCAGCAACGACGATGATGTCTTCCGGGACGAGGAGGCCTTTTTGCGGATGACGCATCCGCAGCAAGGCCTCGAAGCCCGAGACGCGACCCGATCGAAGATCAATGATCGGCTGCAGGTGAGCGTCGAGCCAATCCTCCCGCAGGGCCTGTTCGATGCATTGCTCGATCTCGAGGCGCTTGCGGGCGATGTCTACGATCTCGTCGTCGAACAGGCGGGTGCCGTTCTTGCCGTTCCGTTTGCGGGCGTACATCGCCATATCCGACTTCTGCAGCAGATCGCCCGCGTTCGCCGCATGGTCGGGATAGACGGCCACGCCGATGCTGGCGCTGACATTAAGGCGGCTGCCGTTGATGATGATCGGCTCCTTCAGCACCGAACACAGTCGCCCGCTCACGTCCAGCGCCAGCTGGACGGCGTCCTGCGCGGTGAGCAGGATTGCGAATTCGTCGCCGCCGAGGCGGGCGACGATGTCGTTGAAGCGCAGCTGGTTGCGCAGCCTTTCGGCTACCTCGACGAGCACCTGGTCGCCGATGGCGTGGCCGAGATTGTCGTTGATCCATTTGAAGCGGTCGAGGTCGAGGAAGAGGCAGGCCAGTTGCTGCCCTTCCGCATCCACCTTTGTGATCAGGCTTCCCAGGACGGATTCGAAGCCCTGGCGGTTGAGCAGCCCGGTGAGATGGTCGGTGATCGCCTGACGGTGGTTGCGGCTTTCCGCCTCCTTCAGTCCCGTCACGTCGGTCATGACCGAGAGCGTCGGCTCCGTGCTGCCGATGGAAGCGCAACTTTCCAGCACCAGCACGTCCATCACGCTCCCGTCGGCGCGATGGAAACGAAGGGTGACCTCACAGATGCCGTTGTCGTCCACCCCGCCGGCACGGCGATCGCGATAGACCAGATGGTCGGCGGCGTCGACGAATTCGGTGAAGCTGCGGCCGATCACGGCGTCCCGGCTATAGCCCGTCGCCACCAGCCAGTAGTCGCTGACGGCGGCGATCCGGTTGTCCGGATCGATCGTGAATAGCATGGCTGGCGTCTTGTTGTAGATCTCGGTGGTGCGGGCGTGTGCGAGCCTGAGTTCGTTCTCCTCGCGCTCCAGCCTGCTCTGCATCTCGTTGAAGGTGCGGGCGAGGTGTCCCATCTCGTCACTCGATGTCCATTCCACGTGCCGGCGCGACCCAAGCCGCCTGGTCGCCTCGATTGCGGCCGTCAGCCGCTCCAGCGGGCGGATGATGGTCATGCGATTGCCGATGATGGCTGCGACGAACAGTGTTCCGACGGAAAACAGGAAAATCAGGAACAGGGCGATCTCGTCCCTCGTGATGCGTGACATCGCTCCGCGCTTTGCGATCCAGATCTCCGCTTCGCCGACCTTGCGGATGCCTTCCCTGGCCTGGTGCAGGATGTCGGCTGTGATCTTGGACTGGATGCTGTCGGCTGATGGGGGAGAGGTCGGACGGCGAATGTCGAGCGTGCCGGAGGTATCGCGAACGTGGACATAGCCGATCTCGTCGTCGGCCTGCAGGGCTTTTACGATCTGTTGCGTGCTGTCGTCGTCGAGATCCCAAAGAGGCTTGCCAAGCGCCTGAACGTTCGCCTTGAGAAGGATTTCGGTGTCTTGCAGCCGCTCGCGTGCGACCCGGTCGGACGAAAGGACGAAAAGCAGGAGGAACAGCGGTGCCACAAGCACGACAAGTGCGCCGAAGACGATGGCAATGAAACGGCTTTCGACCGACCGTATCCTCATGCCGCATTCTCCGCAGTCCTGCGCATGGTCGCCCGCATACCGGTTCTCTTGTGTTGTTGCCCCGGAATTGAGTATTTCATCGATATCTTAAATGTTGCTGAAATGGCTGACAGAATAACGAAAGCCCGCCTTCGTCTCCGAAGGCGGGCTCGTGCAAGACAATGCGTCTTGTCTGTCGCTTACTCGGCGCTTGCCTCGCCTTCGGCTTCTTCTTCCTTCGCTGCAGCCGTGCCGACGATCGTGGCAACGGTGAAGTCGCGGTCGGCGATGACCGGGCTCGTGCCCTTCGGCAGCGAGATCTGCGAGATGTGGATGCTGTCGCCGATCTTCAGGCCGGCGAGATCGACAGTCAGGAATTCCGGAATGTCGTTTGCCGGGCAGTGCAGCTCGACTTCGTGACGAACGATGTTCAGCATGCCGCCCTGCTTGATGCCGGGGGCCTTTTCATCGTTGACGAAGTGGACCGGAACCTGGACGGTGACGCGGCTGTCTGCGGAAACGCGCAGGAAGTCGACGTGCAGCGTGAAATCGCGGACGGGATCGAGCTGGTAGTCCTTCGGCAGGACGCTGATCTTCTCGCCGTTGACGTCGATCGTCGCAACCGTCGTCATGAAGCCGCCGGCGTGGATGCGCTGGGTGACTTCCTTGGTCGACAGGGCGATCGAGAGCGGGGCCTTCTTGTCACCGTAGATGACAGCCGGGATAAGACCGTTGCGACGAAGTTCACGGGAGGACCCCTTACCAACCCGTTCGCGCGTCTCGGCCTTGAGCTCGTAGGATGCGTGGCTCATAGCATGACCTTTCATACGTTACTGGAGAGCTTCGCCGGCTGCGGCGTTCGGGCCGACCGCGCGAAGCTTGAGGATTTCGTGAAAGCCTCATCCGCGTTGCCTCCAAGGGTGTCTACGCGGACGGGGGTCGCATATCCGAGAAAGCCTCGAAATGCAAGGGTGGGCGGAAAAGTCATGGTCAACCGCGAAGAATGGGTGGCGGTGCCTGCCGCTACACCTTCTTCGCCTTGCGTACGGCGATGAAGCGGCCCAGGCCCATGACAAGCCCGCCGGCGAGAAGACCCCAGAACGCACCGGATATGCCGCCGAAACTCACGCCTGACGCCGTCGTCAAGAAGGTAAGGGCGGCGGCCTCGCGCGTTTCCGCTTCCTTGAAGGCGTTCATCGCCGAATTTGCGAATGCGCTGATCAGGGCAAGGCCCGCAACCGACTGGATGAGGATGGGGGGCGCGAGGTTGACGAGCGCCGTCACTGCGCCGGCCAAAAGCCCGAAGACAACGTAGAAGACGCCGGCATTGATGGCGGCCCAGTATCTGCGGCAAGGATCCGCGTGCGCGTCCTCGCCCGCGCACATGGCCGCGGTGATCGCCGCAAGATTGACGGCATGGCCGCCGAATGGCGCGCTGAGGAACGAGAAGAAACCGGTGGCAGCGAAAAGCGGACCGGGGTTGGGCTCGTAATGGTTCACCTTGAGAACGGCGATCCCCGGAATGTTCTGGGAGGCCATGGTCACGACGAACAGCGGCAGGGCAATGCTGACGAGGCCTGGCAGGTTGAACACGGGCGACACGATCTCGGGATGCGGCAGCAGGTCACGCGCGATCGCGGAAAATGCCCCGTCGGGGATGTCGATGCCGAAGGCAAGCACGAGAGCGAACGCAACAAGGGCGGCCGGGACGGCGAGGAGCCGGTTGACGGCGCCTACGATTGTCCAGGCGCCAAGGATCGCTAGCCCGAAGGCCGGATTGAACGCCACCGCCTTGACCGGCGCAAAGCACAGGCCGATCAGAACGCCGGCCAGCATTGCATTTGCCAGCGTGGCCGGAATTGCCGCCACCATGCGGCCGAGTGGCCTCCAGAGGCCGGCTACGACGATGAGGGCCGCGCAGATGAGAAAGCCGCCAACGGCAGCCGCGAAACCGCCCTCGACCGCACCGGAGCTTGCAAGCAATGCCGCGCCGGGCGTCGACCAGGCGATCGATACGGGAAGCCGCGTCCAGGCACTGAGCACAATGGCGCAAATGCCCATGGAGATCGAAAGCGCCATCACGCCGGATGCCGCCTGCGCTTCGCTGGCGCCGACGCCCGTCAGGCCATGCAGCACAACGGCGAAGGAGCTGGCGAAACCGACGAAGGCGGTAAGAAGGCCCATGAAGAGCGCTTGTGCGGAGAAGTCACGAAGCATTTGGCACGATGAACGAGGTTGGCGGGTCGCAGTTGGTTAGCACAACTGCCGGGCGATGCGAACGAAATCCGGTCCGCAGCGCCGCTATTGTCGCCGCCCGGGCTGCGCGCCGCGGCAATGGCGGCGCGCAGGAAAGCGAGGTCAGCGGCGGCATTCTCCCGTGCCGATCACCCGGAAGCCGTCATTGCGGGCGGTGCAGGAGTTGGGAAACGTCCGCGTCCGGCCGCCGCGTTCCGCACATACGGGGGCGTATTCCATGGTGCACATCCGCTGCGGTTCGCGATCGGGGCGGCGATCCGGTTCCCGGTCCGGCTCTCGCCGGCACTCGCCGCGATGGACGATATCGAAGCCGCGGCTGCGCGCCTCGCAGGCGTTGGAGAGCGTCTGCCGCCGTGCGCCGCGCTCTGCGCACACGGGCGCATATTCCATCGTACACATGCCCGGTCCGGGCATCGGTCGGCCACCGCCCCCGGGGCCGGGTGAGGTTTCGACCGTGCAGGCGGCGAGAAAAGGGATGAAGACCACAAGTGCACATAGACGTTGCACGTGGGTGAAAATCGAACCGAGATCATCGGCCAGCATGTAAAACCTCCCAAAGTGCCTATTTTGAAACCGAAATATACTCGACGCAGAAGTCCGTGCATGTTACCGGCAGCGTCGAGAGCTATTCAAGACGGTATCGGGATGCACATAGGTCACATCATCATCATCGGCGCGATGAAGGCGGGCACAACGACGCTCTACCATCTGCTTTCGCAGCATTCGAAGGTCACGATGTCGCACAGAAGGGGCTTCAAGAGCACCAAGGAGCTCGACTACTTTCTGAAAGAGCGAGACAAGAAGTAACCCTCGTTACTTCAAGGATGATGTCCGCGTGGGAGGCTGGACCCTGGAGGCATCGCCCAGCAACACTAATGGCCGCTCTGAATAAGCAGAAGAAGCTGATCTATATCTTGCGCGATCCGATCAACCGGATCGAGTCCCACCTCCTGTACAATGCAAGTCGGGGACGCAGCGTCGGCGGGCCCAAGGCTACCGAGAGCTTTGAAAACGCGTCCTCGTATTGGAGCCAGATCCAGCGGTTCGACGCTGCCGGGTTCTCGGACTCGCTGCTGCTGCTCGATTTCGACGATCTGTGCAGTGACCCCGTCAACTCGGTTCGCAAGGTGCAGGAATTCATCGGCCTCGACTTCGAGGAGCCGACGGACGTCCGCGTTCACAATTCCCGCCGCTCCTCAGGCCGCCTTCTGACCGAAGCGCAGGAACGGAAGCATTGGGAGAACTTCAGGCCCGATATCGAGGCACTTGCCGCGAGCGGACGCTTTGCAGCCGCACAGAAATGGATCGACACCTGGTCAGCAAAGTTCGGCTGAGCCTTCGCACGCCGGTGCGGCGCGCCTGCGATGACTGTGCGTTTGGCCGGCAGAGCCGCTCAGAAGAGGAAATCCCCTTTCGTCAGGTCGCCGATCTTGACGCCCTTGAGGATCAGGACGTCACCCTTTCCTCCATCGATCCAGACGTCGGCAGCGTGGGACGAGAGGTGGTTTTTCTTTAGGTCAGCAAAACTGGTTACGGATTTGAGCGCGGTCAGGTCCAGGATATCGTGGTTGGACCCTGTCGCCGTGAAGTCGGTGATCTTGTCGCGACCATAGCCGGTCTTGAAGACGAAGGTATCGGCGCCCATGCCGCCGGTCAAAGTGTCGTTTCCCGCCTTGCCATCCAGAACATCCTTGCCCTTTGTTCCCTTGAGCGTGTCGGCCTTCGAGGTTCCCCGGAAGATGTCGGTCGCGTCCGCCACGCTGAAGGTGACGGTGTTGGGCGTCGGGTCGATGTTCTTGCCGCCGTTCACGGTTCCGCCATTGTCGATGACCTGAAACTTCATCGACGCAAGCCCTTTGCCGAAGTCGTTTGTAGGCGGCGTATAGGCAAGCTTGCCTACGTCGGCGATGCTGAAGATCTGGCCCGACTTGACCGCCTTGCCGGCGAAGGTGAGCGAACCTGCGGTCGGCAGGGCTGAGATCTTGACGGAGTGGAACGCGTTGCCGTCGATCTTGTCCGTAAAGCCGAAATCGCCTGTCTTGAAGGCGTATCGCTTGTCTTCCAGCAGTTCGATCGTCCTGTCGGTGCCGGACGGGGCGTCGTTGACCGGTTTGATCGCAAAGCGGAACACGTTCGGCGTCGGATCGGTATCGATGCCGCCATTTGCCTTTCCGCCGTTGTCGGTGACCTGGAAGGTGAAGGAGGCGGGGGCGGTGGAATTGGCGGCTGGCGTATAGACCAGTTTGCCGAGGTCGGCGGACGTGACGATCTGGCCGGGTTTGAGCACCTTGCCGGACAGGGTCAGCGTGCCAGCGGTGGGCAGCGTCGTGAACTTGATGCCTGCCAGCGCATGGCCGTCGGCCTTGTCGGAGAAGCCGAAGTCGGCGGCTTTGAAGGTGTAGGTCTTGTCCTCCAGCAGCTGGACCGTCTTGTCTGCGCCGGACGGGGCATCGTTGACCGGCTTGATCGAAAAGCGGAACTCGTTCGGCGTCGGATCGGTGTCGATGCCGCCATTGGTCGTCCCGCCACTGTCGATGACCTGGAAGGTGAAGGAGGCGGGGGCAGTGGAATTGGCGACCGGCGTGTAGACCAGCTTGCCGAGGTCGGCGGACGTGACGATCTGGCCGGGTTTGAGCACCTTGCCGGACAGGGTCAGCGTTCCTGCCGTGGGCAGCGTCGTGAACTTGATGCCTGCCAGCGCATGGCCGTCTGCCTTGTCGGTGAAGCCGAAGTCGGCAGTCTTGAAGGCATACGTCTTGTCTTCCAGCAGTTCGATCGTCCTGTCGGTGCCGGACGGGGCATCGTTCACCGGCTTGATCGCAAAGCGGATTGCGTTCGGCGTCGGATCGGTGTCGATGCCGCCATTGGTCGTCCCGCCATTGTCGATGACCTGGAAGGTGAAGGAGACGGGAGCGGTGGCATTGGTGGCTGGCGTATAGACCAGCTTGCCGAGATCGGCGGACGCGACGATCTGGCCGGGTTTGAGGGCCTTGCCGGACAGCGTCAGCGTTCCTGCCGTGGGCAGCGTCGTGAACTTGATGCCTGCCAGCGCATGCCCGTCCGCGTTGTCTGTGAAGCCGAAGTCGGCAGTCTTGAAGGCATACGTCTTGTCTTCCAGCAGTTCGATCGTCCTGTCGGTGCCGGACGGGGCATCGTTGACCGGTTTGATCGCAAAGCGGATTGCGTTCGGCGTCGGATCGGTGTCGATGCCGCCATTGGTCGTCCCGCCATTGTCGATGACCTGGAAGGTGAAGGAGACGGGGGCAATGGCATTCGTGGCTGGCGTATAGACCAGCTTGCCGAGATCGGCGGACGCGACGATCTGGCCGGCCTCGAGCGCCTTGCCGGACAGGGTTAGCGTTCCCGCCGTGGGCAGCGTCGCGAACTTCACGCCTGCCAGCACGTCTCCATCCGCCGTGTCGGCGAAGCCGAAGTCCGCGGGCGTAAAGGTATATGTCTTGTCTTCCAGCAGTTCGATCGTGCGGTCCGTACCGGACGGAGCGTCGTTGACCGGCGAAATCTCGAACCGGAAGGTCTTAGGCACGGGATCGATATTGTTGCTTGTCCCCTGGTCGATGACCTGAAAGGTGAAGCTGGCGATCCCGGAAGCGTCTGCCGCCGGCATGTAGACTAGCTTCGCGATGTCGCCATGGGCGATCCTCTCTCCCGCCGAAACCGACCGGCCTTCCAGCAACAGCAGGCCGGGCGGAAGGCTGGTGACCTGCAGCATCGCAAAGGATTGGCCGTCGGGGTCGCTAAAGCCGAAGTCGGACGCTGCAAAGCCGTAGGGCTGGTCCTCCAGAAGCGTTACCGTCTTGTCCAGGCCGGTCGGGGCGTCGTCCACCGGCGTGACGTCGAAAGTGATCGTGTTGGCCTCGTTGTCCATGTTTCGGGAGCCGTCCGAGCCGTGTCTGCCGCTATCGATGACCTTGAAGTCGAACGATGCATGCCCATTGCCGTGCTGATCCGCATCCGGCCGGTAGACAAGCAGGCCGATGTCGCCGGCATCGATCACCTGACCGGCTGCAACCTGCACGCCGTCAAAGAGGAGTGTCCCTTGCTCCGGCAATGCGGTGATTTCGATGGCGGCCAGCCCGTCGTTGTTTGCATCCGAAAACTGGAAGTCGTCGGCGGCAAACACATGCACCCCGTCTTCCGCAAGCGTAATCGTTGTATCGTGCCCTTCGGGAGCATCGCTGACATAGTCCACGGTCAACTGGCGGACCAGCCTTGTGTCTCCGTTGCTGGTGAGAAATGCGATGGAGAAGTCGCCGTCTGGCAGTGCGGTTACCGTGGCCGGGGTGGTGGGATGAAGGTCTGGCAAGGCCACGATGTCGAAGACCGCACCGTCCAGGCTGCCGTCCGCATTTATCCGCAAGCCCTGCAGCACGGGCGTTTCGCCCTGGGGTGCCCGGGTCCAGGTTGCCAATATGTCGCCGTCGCTCATTTGCGTGAGGCTCAGGCTTATGCTTCGGACGGATGAGGGCAGGTCGAAAATGGGGGCGTTGGTCGCTTCGCCGGCGTGAAGATCGATGAAGGTGACGAAAAGCTGGTTCGATTGGACGTAGGCCGTCGCGCTTTCGCCCGGGCCGATGGGCGTCGCGACGGAGGTGTCCTGCGTTTGCCACAGTCGGTCGAACGACAGCAACCGAAGCTGCGCATCGTAGTGATAGGCAAAATAGACAATATCGTACATCTCGTAGTCGAAGCCGAGCAGGAAGACGCCGCCTTCACCGTCTGGAATTGCCGTGTACTCGTAGATGAACTGGGGGGCGACGGCCGGCTCGCCGACGGGCTCGCCAGCGCTGTCGACCATCTGCAGCATCAAGCCGTCCCAATGTTCGTAGGAGGCGAGCCAGTTGCCGTTCGAAAGCGGGCTCAGGGAGGCATTAAGGAACGGGATCGCCCCGTTGTCGCCCTGGAGAATTTCCACGTCGCCGACCGGCTGACCGCTGGCATCGAGGACTTGCTGAAAGAGGCCGGCCCCCTTGGTTGCCGCCCACATCAGGACGTAACCGGTTTCGCCTTCGCCCGGTTTGGGGATAAGCCACAGGCGCACCGGAGCGGCATTGACCTCCAAGGTGAAATGCCGGCTCTCGCCGTCCGGGCCAAAACCGTGGATGACGATACTTGCTCCTGCCCCTGCCTGGGCCACGACATGACTGCCATCCGGGTTTCCTGCCGAGGCGGGTCTTGTCAGAAGTGACGAAAGATCGAGAACGTCGACGGTTCCGCTGATGTGACTCACGGCATGTCCCTCGGCCAAGCGCCCGCGGCACACGGAAACTCGTTCGCGCGAACGTTGTGCTCGCGCGTCGGATCCCTCGCGGATCGCGGCGGTTTACTGCTAATTTCCCCGCGGCTAAATTATGCCACAATTCAACGTTGCGCAATCGGGGCGCGAAATTTTCTTGTTGCGGGTTGTGCTGGCTGTGCTAGCGGCGCGGCGAATGTGATTCGGGAAAGTCGCGGGATGCGTCAGTCGTGCCCGTTCCGCCGCATGAGGTGGGGCGCCGCACAGGACCTGAGGCGCGCAATTTGCCGCGCCGGTCAGTTGTCCGCCATCACGCAATGGCCGTGCCAGTGTTGCGCTGCCGGTCAGTCGAACAGGCTGGAGACGGACTCTTCCGCCGCGGTCCGGTTGATCGCTTCACCAAGCAGGCCGGCGGTGGTGATGACGCGGATGTTGTGGGCCGATTGCACGGCCGTCGTCGGCTGGATCGAGTCGGTGATCACCAGTTCCTTGAGCTTGGACGAGGTGACGCGGGTGACGGCACCGCCGGACAGGACACCGTGCGTGATATAGGCGGTGACGCTTGTTGCGCCGTTCTTCAGCAGGGCCTCGGCCGCGTTGCAGAGCGTGCCGCCGGAATCGACGATGTCGTCGATCAGCAGGCAGTCCTTGCCGGAGACATCACCGATGACGTTCATGACCTCGGACTCGCCCGGCCTGTCGCGGCGCTTATCGACGATCGCCAGCAGACAGTCCAGCCGCTTGGCGAGCGCACGGGCGCGTACCACGCCGCCGACGTCGGGCGAGACGACCATGACGTTCTTCAGGTCGTAATTGTCCTTCACGTCGCGGGCAAGGATCGGAATGGCGTAGAGGTTGTCGGTGGGGATATCGAAGAAGCCCTGGATCTGTCCGGCATGCAGGTCGAGGGTGAGGACGCGGTCGGCGCCGGCTTCGGTGATCAGGTTTGCGACCAGCTTGGCCGAGATCGGCGTGCGCGGACCGGGTTTGCGGTCCTGTCGAGCGTAGCCGAAGTAGGGGAGGACGGCGGTGATGCGGCGGGCGGAAGAGCGCCGCATCGCATCGATCATGATCAGGAGCTCCATCAGGTGGTCGTTGGTGGGGAACGACGTCGACTGAACGACGAAGACGTCCTCACCGCGCACGTTTTCCTGGATTTCGACGAAGATCTCCTGGTCTGCGAAGCGGCGCACACTGGCGCGGCCAAGGGGGACATTGAGATAGTTGCAGATCGCTTCGGCCAACAGCCGGTTCGAGTTGCCCGCGAAAACCTTCATCTATGGTCCGCCTGTTTGATGGCCTACGAGAATGCTGATGGGCTGCCTTTTATCGTTCCCGGGCGTGAATGCAAGTCCCGTGCCGCAGGGTTTGCGCTCTTTCCTCCATCGTCTTGCTCGTCGGAACGCGCTCTTGGCGTCGGTAGACTGCGGTTAGCAACCGGCGATGGGCAGGATCATGGCTTGCAGGCGGTGCGTCGCGGCAGGTGCAACCTGGGCCGTGCATCGCGGTACCCGTGCGCGTCGTAAGTCTTTCGGTCTAGCTTGTCTCCTTCCCCTGTCATGATTTTGGAGGCGTGGACAAAATTACAAAGTAAGAACAACATGATTGTGCGGCGAAATCTGTCATTTTTTTCACCACCTTCCGGTCATGGTCTCCCCATGCCGCGAAAACTCTTTGGAATACTTACGTCATTGCAAGGAGGATGAAATGGCAATGTTCGGGAAAGTGCACAATCTGGCTGTAAAGCTCGGCAAATCCGCCTATCACCATGCCCAGGAGCTCAAGTCGCTCGAATGGCTCTTGCTCATCGATCCTGTGGAACACGTGATCCTCGGAACAAGACGCAGCGACGTCCTTGCGACGAAGGCGGAAGGCGATATCGTGTTCGGTCTCGGCGCCGGCGACTGGCTGAGCAGCAGCTACAATCGCACCGCGCTCGTCGGCGGCAGCGGCGACGACAAGCTGAAGACGACGGTGGTGGTCCCTATGCAGGGCGACGATCCGGTCAAGGGGCTCGCCATACAGATGGGCGGGTCAGGCAGAGATAAACTCGAGGCGAAAGTTACTCTGCAAGGTGGCGTAACGACCTTCGCCGAACGGCAACTGTCGGCAGAGATCCGGCAGGACGGGGGAAGGGGCGACGATGTCATAAACGCTGTTGCCAACGTGGCGCAGGCGGTCCTGGCAGACGTGAGGGCGACGATCCACATTCGAGGTGGCTCGGGTGACGACAAGATCGACGCATTCGCAGATGCGCGCGGAGCTCTCGATGACAACGTGGCGGAGAACTTTGTCGCTGGCGGCTCCGGCGACGACTACATTAAGGCGCGCGCGGAGACGGAACTGGTGGGCTTTCTGGCCACAGCGCGTAACGTTGTCTGCGGCGGCTCCGGTGACGATGTCCTCGATGCCACCGCGATAGGACGTTCCAACGTTACCACGCTGGTGTCGAACTTGCTGCATGGCGGTCACGGGAACGACTTTCTGCGTGCCTACAATTTTACGAACTCAAATTCGAAGGCCCCGGTCGGCGTGAATGAGCTGTGGGGCGATCAGGGCAACGATCGGCTTGAAGTCAAGCAGGTCGACACAGGCAATACCTTCACAGATGTAACGAGCCGATTGTATGGCGGGACGGGCAATGATCGTCTGAAGGCGGAGACGACCGCGGGGAGTCAGCACGTCAAGGCGTTGAACCATCTTGACGGCGGAGACGGCAGGGACGTGCTGGAAGCGTCCCTCGATGTTCGGTTCGGCTCATACGAGGTCGCCAACATTCTTAACGGAGGCTCGGGAAACGATCGTCTCGAAGCGACCATTTCCGCCGTGCCGGCTCCCTACTCGCCTGGCACCTCCACTGTCGAAAACCGGCTCGACGGGGGCTGGGGAGACGATGTGCTGATTGCGACGGTGACTGTGGGCTCGCTCGGGTCGAGCTTCCTGAAAGGAGGCTTCGGCGACGACAAGCTGACGGTGGTCGGCGGCACCGGCAACGTGCTGGACGGCGGTGCCGGACGGGACTGTCTGATCGGCGGGACCGGCGATGACCACATGATCGGCCGGGCGGGCGCGGACCGCTTCGTGTTCGCGCCGCAGAACGGGCACGACAAGGTCGAATTCGACAAAGGCTGGGACAAGATCGACCTCAAGGCCTTTGCCGCGGTCGGCATTCACGGCTTTGCGGATCTGGACATCGACGTCGGCGGCGGCGACAGCATCGTTCGCTTTGATGCCGCAAACGACATCACTGTGGAAGGCGTGACCGATCTCAGCGCGGACGACTTTCTGTTCGCGTGAACGGAGAGGGTTGCGTGGCGCACTCCAGTGGCGGGATTGCCGCGACGGGCGTGCGCCAACTTACGACCGCGTGAGGATGGCCAATAGCCTCTGCGGGAAGGGGGGCGGCCTGCGTTGGAAGATTGCGTGGAGCGTCGGCGGTTGCCTCAGCCGCCCGACTGGCTCTTCCAGCTGACATATTCCTGGATCGTGCGTTGCGCGATCGCCTCCATCGTGGCGGCTGGCACGGCCGCCCAGGGATCCTTCGCGGTAGCGTTGACGCTATTCTGGCCCTGGATGCGATGAAGCCGCGCGCCGGTGCTGTCGAGCACATCCCAGACATAGACGACATTGGTCCTGCCGCCGTCCTGCATGGCCGAGAAATATCCCTTCAGGATGTAGCGGCTGCTGTTGTCGGAGGAGCTCTTGATCGTCAGGCCGCTGGCGCGGGCCTGCGCGCCGAGCTGGCGGGAAAGCGGCGTGACGGCTTCGACCGGCGCGCCAATGATCGGCAGGAAGCGGATGCTGTCGCCACCGGCGGCCGGCGCGAGGGCGGCAGTCTCGGTCTGTTGGGTGGAAGGCTGCGGCTGGCCTGGGTTGGCCTGGCCGCGGGCTGTCTGGCCCGGCGTATTCTGTTCCTGCGGGCTGTGGCCCTGACCGTTCTGGCCCGGAGCCGACTGCTGTGCGGCCAGGGACTGCTGCGGGCCCGGATCATCGATGACGATGCCGCCAGCACCGCTTGCGACCGGATTCTGCTGGCTGCGCGAAAGGGCGTCGGCCTGGGCCTCCAGTGTGCCCGAACCGCCAGTCTGGCGAGATTCTGCAGGCGAGCCGGCCATCGCGGTCGCCTGCGCGTTTCCGACCGGCCGGCTCTCGGCACTCATCTGGTCGAGATCACGCTGGGTGACGGGCGGGGAGCGCATCGTACCGCCGCCGACATCGACCTGCGGGGTGAGCGCATCCGTGCTGTTGCATCCCGCAAGCAGGAGAAGACCGACCAGGGTGAACCGTTGCTTCAGCTCACGCATCCGTTTCCGTCCGCCGTTTGCGAAGTGCATCGTCCCTCCATTCCACGGACGGATTTATGCTGTGCGGTGCGGTAGCGTGTCAATTCCGGAATTTGTCCGCTGGCCGGCGCTCATATCTCGATGAAATCGAGTCCGTAGCGCGATAGCGGCTTCGGGGCGTCCGGGGTGGTCAGGTAAGTCTGGCCCAGCGTCATGGCCGTTCCAGTGTCGGAATCCATGATGATCATGTGCACGAAGAGCGACATGTCGGGCAGGATTTCCTGTGGATTGCCGACATGGAACATCTGATGCTCCATCCAGGAAGGCGAGAAACGGGCGCCCAGCGAATAGCCACAGGCGTTGAGCCGGTGGCGGGCGAGACCGCGCTCTTCCATGATCCGGGCGTGCGTGTCGAAGACGGTGCCGAAGGTGTTGCCGGGCCGCAGCACCATCTCGATCGACTGGATGGCTTCGCGGCAGGCGCTGTAGAGCTCGCGGTGACGGTTGGTGGCCTCGCCGATGATCACGGTGCGCATCATCGCGGCGTGATAGTGCGCGCTCACGCCTGCCCACTCGAGCGTCAGCTGGTCGTTGGCGTCTAATCGACGCCGCCCGGACTTGTACCGGCAGAGGAGGGCGTCCGCGCCCGAGCCGATGATGAACTCGTTGGCCGGGTAGTCGCCGCCGCCAGCGAGTACCGCACCCTGCATGGCCGCGAGGATAGCAGCCTCGTCGGCGCCGGGCGCAATCAGGGGCAGCGCTGCGTCGAGGGCATCGTCAGCAAGGGCGGCGGCCTTCTCTACGTAGGCGATTTCGGCCGCGCTCTTGATGAGGCGTAGCCGGCTGACGACATGGGAGGCGTCCACCAGCTCGCCGAAGCTCTGGAGCTGGTTGTCGAGCAGTCGCGTGTTCCTGCCCGTCAGGCCATGGGTGTCATACTCCACGCCGATCCGGCAGCCGAGCAGATCCATCTCGGAAAGCAGGTTCTTCAGGTCCATGGCCGGATCGGCGTTGGCGCGATCGACCCAGATCTCGATCTTCTCGATGTTCGAGGTCTGGCGCGCCTGCCTGAGATCCGCCGAGCGGGTAAGCAGAACCATCTCGCCGTCGGACTTCACCACCAGGCACTGGAAGAAGCAGTAGCCGAAGGTGTCGTAGCCGGTCAGCCAGTACATGCTCTCCTGCGCGAAAAGCAGCATGGCGTCCAGCTTCTCCTCACGCATCCTCGCCGTCAGGCGCTGCAGCCGGTTGGCATATTCCTCGATGTCGAATTGCAGGGCCATGCTTCGCTCCCCCGGTCTGCTCAGTCGTTGATCATTATCGCCGAAATCTGCCGGCCGTAGTCGGGTTCCTTGCGGTGTACGGTGCGGCGGTAGGAGAAATAGTTCGCCGCTTCGGCATAGGTGCAGATGTCGAGATTCTCCGCCGTAACCCCGGCATCGGCCAGCCGCTTCAAGGTGAGCGCCGGCAGGTCGAACATGGAATGGCCGTCCCGTTCGGACCGTGTGAAGAATTCGCCGTAACCGGGATTTGTTCCGACGAAGCGTTCGACGAATTCAGGGCCGACCTCGTAACTGCGTCCGCTGATCGACGGGCCGAGGCAGGCGACGATGTTCTCCCGCTTTGCGCCGAGCGCCTCCATCGCTTCGATGGTGTTTTCCAGCACCCCGGTGAGCGCTCCCTTCCAGCCGGCATGCGCCGCGCCGACAACGCGCGCATGCGGGTCTGCAAAGAGGATGGGGCCGCAATCGGCCGTCAGGACGCCGATCACGAGGCCGGGCGTCGCCGTGACGAGCGCATCGGCTTCCGGGCGCTCTCCTGCATAGGTAGCGTCGACCGTGAACACGTCGGGCGAATGGACCTGGTGGACGGTGGCGAGCCGGCCGTGATCGGCGCCGAACCACCGGCCTACCCGGGTGCGGTTTTCGACGACGCGGTTACGCTCGTCGCTGGAGCCGAGCCCGACGTTCAGGCCGGCATAGATCCCTTCGGAGACGCCGCCGGCACGGGTGAAATAGCCGTGGCGAACGGTTGCGCCGGCCGCGCTTTCGATCAGGGGACTCTGGACAGGGGAAAGCACGGCATCATCCTCATCGCTTCGATACAGCCCCGCGAAGGGGGCCTCTGGCGGGTTGCGGACAAGGCGGTGTCCGATTCAAAACGCGGCGATGTTGATCGCCGGGGCAAGGGCTGTCAATCCGAAGGTCGAAAAGGCGCAAGCGGCACATCGGCGCTGGCGACGGCGATCACCTTGAAGAGATCGCCCATGTTTCCGGCGCCCGATCCCGCCAGGCGCTCCACATCGGCGATGATCTGCCGTTGCAACTCCTCGTCGCGTCCGCGACCGAGCGCGGATGCCCGGTCCGCCAGGCCGAGGCCCATGAGAAAGTCGCCCTGGTGCAGCGGGCCGTGAACGCGCAAGCCGCTGTCGCGGGCAACGATCGACAGCCGTTCGAAATCGACATGGCTGGTCAGGTCCGCCTGCCCGGGATGGGCCAGCGGCGGGTCGAAGGCGTGCTGAAGGACGGCCTGCAGCGTGTCTCCGAAACCGGTCACGACGTGGCCGTAGTCGATGACGAGCGCGGTCCCCCCATGCGCGCGCAGTCGCTCGCATATGGCGGCCATGACCGCTTCGCGGGCCGGGGCGATCTCGAAGATCGTGCCGGGCGGTTCCGTCTTGTGCCCCTTGGGCAAAAGGTCCGGGTCGATGCCTGCCACGCCGGCGGCAAATGTCAGCTCGCCGTCGGCGTCCAGCCCCACCATGCGCTCGCGGAAACCGCTGGAGGTGCGGACGAACTGGCGGATCGGAATCGCGTCGAACAGCTCGTTGGCGGCAAGCAGCAGGAAGCCGGGCGGCACTTCGTCGAAACTGTCGTGCCAGGAAACCCGTTGCGCGTGCTTTTCCAGTGTCTTCTTCTGCACATCTCTCAGGCGCGGGCTCGTCTCCACCAGATGGAAGGTTGCCGTGTCATAGAGCGGCGGCGCGAGCCTCGATACGACCCGCAGCATGTCGTCCATCATCGTGCCGCGGCCGGGTCCGATCTCGGCGAAGCGCACGCCTTGTGGCGAGCCGTTGCGCTGCCAGGCGTGCACCATGAAGACGCCGAGCATCTCGCCGAAAAGCTGGCTGATTTCCGGGGCGGTGACGAAGTCGCCTTCGGTCCCGAAGGGTTCGCGCGTGCGGTAGTAGCCGTGTTCCGGGTCGGCCAGGCACAGGGAGAAGTAATCGGTGACGCTGATCGGTCCGTTGGTGCGGATCAGCGCCTTGATCTTCTGGGCGAGCGGGGTCGGCATGGCCGGTCTCCGGGCTCAGGTCGCGACACGACGGGCGCGCAGCATCGCCCAGATGCCAAGCGCCAGCATCGGCAGCGAAAGCAGCATGCCCATGGTGAGCCAGCCGCCGAAAAGGTAGCCGAGCTGCGCATCCGGCTCGCGGAAGAATTCCACGAAGATGCGGCTGATCGCGTAGCCGGCGACGAACATGCCGGTCACGAAACCCGGCTGCTTGAGCGCCTTGAAGGCGTAGACGGCGATGGCGAGCAGGCCGAGCAGGACGATGCCTTCCAGCGCGGCCTCGTAAAGCTGGCTCGGATGGCGTGCGAAGGGGCCGGCATTCGGGAAGACGAAGGCCCAGGGTGCGCCGGACAGCCGGCCCCAGAGCTCGCCGTTGACGAAGTTGGCGATACGGCCGAAAAAAAGCCCGATCGGCACGACGGCGGAGACGATGTCGAACAGGCTCCAGAGCGCAATCTTGTTCTTGCGGGCAAACAGGAACATGGCGATCGCCGTTCCGGTAAAGCCGCCGTGGAAGGACATTCCGCCGTTCCAGATCTCGAAAGCGCGCAGCGGATTATCTGCAATCGCGGCGAAATCGTAGAAAAGGATGTAGCCGATCCGGCCGCCGAGAATGACGCCGAGTGCGGCCCAGACGAGAAAATCGTCGAGCTGGGCGACCGTCATCGGCGGCGTGTCCCTGGGCCATAGGTCAGCGCGCGTCACCAGCCGCCGGGCATAGAGCCAGCCCAGCAGAATGCCGGCGACATAGGCAAGCCCGTACCAATGGACGGCGATGGGGCCGATGGAGAACGCGATCGGGTCGATATTGGGGAATGCCATGACGGCAAGAAGTTCGGCTGCTGGGATCAAGGGTTCCGGTCCGGTTGACGTGCGCGGAACATGGCGCCCGCATGCGGCACGGTCAAGCCGCTTTTGCCGAAATGGTGGGCACACGCCCAAGCTTATGCCGACGCTCGGGTGATTCCGCTTGCATACCGGCGCGCCAACTCCTACCTCAGAAAGCGGATGCGGCGGCAGCCGTGAATTGAGACTTGAAGCCGAGGAGGCGTGCCATGACGACCGGAACCAGTCGAATTCTCGACGACTTCGCCAAGCTGATGACCGATGCCGCGGGTGCTGCCCAAGGCGTGCGCCAGGAGATGGAGACGGTCTTTCGTGCCCAGGCCGAGCGGTTCCTGAACGGAATGGATCTCGTCAAGCGCGAGGAGTTCGAGGCGGTACGAGAGATGGCCGTGAAGGCGCGCGACGAAAACGACGCGCTGCTTCAGCGCATCGAGGCGCTCGAGGCGCAGCTCGCAGCAAAAAAGAAGTAGCTTCAGGCTCTTCACTGGCGTTACGGCAGGCCGGTGCGATGCGGATCGCGCCGGCCTCTTTTTTCGCAGAAATTTTGGGCCCTGTGGACATCATTAAAAAAGCCTTATCGCAGAGTCGTTTAAGGTCCCGTGCTGAATCGTTTTGGGAACCTCTGTCCACAACGCCGGAGACAAAATGCGCCCGGGGGGCTGGTCTGCGGACTCTGCCGTTATAGACTGATTTTAAATGATGATTCGAAACGGCGGCGCCAGCTTGGGGCAGGGTTAGTAAGTCAGGGTACTGGTCGCGCCGCGCAATCATTCAGTGTTGTTTCCGGGTAGGTTGCCGCGTTCGTGTGAGTGATCGCGAATACGTGTGCCTTCCGGGCCAAGAGGGTGACGCATGAACCTGATGGAATTGGATGTCGTACGCCAGTCTAACCCGGTCGATATGATCGAGTTCGTCGCTGCGAACAATGACTGGTCGTTCGAACGGTCGGGCGAAGACGAAATCGCCATGACGGTCGAAGGCAAGTGGGCCGACTACCACGTCTCCTTTTCCTGGATGGAGGAGTTCGAAGCGCTGCATCTCGCTTGCGCCTTCGACATCAAGGTGCCGGAAAGTCGTGTCAATGAAGTGATCAGGCTCCTGTCGCACGTCAACGGTCAGGTCCTTATGGGGCATTTCGACCTGTGGCGGCATGAGGACGTGGTGATCTTCCGCCAGTCTCTGCTGCTCGCGGGCGGCGCGGAGCCGACCAATCGGCAGGTCGAGGTGCTGCTTTCCAGCGCGCTCGAAACATGTGAAGCCTATTTTCAGGCATTCCAGTTTGTCGTCTGGTCGGGTATGGAAGCGCAGGCCGCTGTCGATGCGGTCATGTTCGAGACAGTCGGAGTGGCGTAGTTATGAGTGTAGATGCAGCGGGCCCCATCGTTCTGGTCGGAGCTGGAAACATGGGCGGGGCCATGCTCTCGGGCTGGCTGAAGAGCGGCGTGCCCGGCTCTTCCTTCCTCGTTCTGGATCCCGGCCCGTCGCCGGCCATGCAGTCGCTTCTTGCCGAAAAAGGCGTGCGTCACGCGACGTCTGCGCCTTCCGGCGTCCAGGCATCTATCCTGTTCGTCGCGGTGAAGCCGCAGTTGATCGACGCCGTTCTTCCGCCGCTTAAAGGGCTCGTCGGTCCCGGCACTGTCGTCGTCTCGGTTGCCGCTGGAAAGACGCTTGCCAACCTGGAGGCGCATCTTGGAAAGGCGGGCATGGTCCGCGCGATGCCCAACACGCCGGCGATGGTCGGTCGGGGCGTTACCGGCGCCTATGCCAACGAGGGTGTGACTGCGGAGCAGCGTGCGCAGGTCGAAACGCTCCTGAAAGTCAGCGGTCCCGTCGAGTGGGTTGCGACGGAAGCCGATATCGACGCTGTGACCGCCGTTTCCGGCAGCGGACCGGCCTATGTCTTCTATCTCGTGGAGTGCATGGCTGAGGCGGGCCGCAAAGCCGGCCTGCCGGCGGACCTCGCCATGCGCCTCGCACGGGAAACCGTCTCGGGGGCTGGCGAACTTCTTCACCAGTCCCCCGACGACGCCTCCAAGCTGCGCCAGAACGTGACGTCTCCCGGCGGGACGACCGCCGCAGCGCTTTCCGTGCTGATGGCCGAAGACGGCATGCAGCCGCTGTTCGATCGGGCGATCGCCGCTGCCCGCAAGCGCGCGGAAGAACTGGCCGGTTGAGCGCTGTGCCGTCGAACCTGACCCGACGGCTGCCCGTTCGTTCGATGAGGTTTGTCCCGCGCGCCTGAAGGCGAGGCGGGACGGATCCGTCCACCGTCTGTATTCGTGGAGCACTCCATGTCCGATACTATCTCCTATGCCGATTTCGAGCGGGTCGACATTCGTGTCGGCACGATTGTCGAGGCCTCCGAGTTTCCCGAGGCCCGCAAGCCGGCCTATAAGCTGACAATCGACTTCGGGCCGGAAATCGGGCTCAAGAAGTCGTCGGCACAGATCACCGCGCACTATGATCCTGATCGGCTGGTGGGGCGGCAGGTGCTAGGCGTGGTCAACTTTCCGCCGCGCCAGATCGGGCCGGTTCGCTCCGAGGTGCTGACGCTCGGCTTTGCCGACGAGGCAGGTGCGATCGTGCTTGCCGCGACCGAGCGCCCGGTCCCGAACGGCGCGCGGCTCTGCTGACGGGCCGCTCGGACTCCTGTTCCGATTTTGTTAACAGCGTTGTTTTGTTCGCGGCCGCCATCTGAAGCTGGCGGCCGTTTTTGCTGTTTTGCGGGATGGCGCATCGCCATCGGACGGTGTGCTGTGCGCTCAGATTGCGATCCGGAACGCCCCACTGCCGCATTTGGCGCCTGCCGCGCGGCAGGCACGCCTCAAGCCGGAATGCGGATCGTGGCCCTGAGGCCGCCGAGCGGACTGTCGGAGAGCGTGACATTGCCGCCGTGGCTGCGGGCGATGTCTCGGGCGATCGCCAAGCCGAGACCGGTCCCTGACGAATCCAGATTGCGCGCCTCGTCCAGCCGGAAGAACGGCTTGAAGACGTCGTCGCGCGAGCGCTCCGGAATGCCCGGCCCGTCATCATCGACGACGATCGTCAGCCACTTGGCGCTGTGGCGGGCCTGGATGTCCACCTTGTTGGCGTAACGCAGGCCATTGGAGACGATGTTGCCGACCAGGCGCGAGAAGGCGTTCGGCCTCACCAGCACCTCGTCCTCGCCCTCGATCGAGCTCGTCAGTTCCTTGCCGTTCAGTTCCGCCTCGATTTCGAATTTCTCGAACAGGTTCGTCAGCCGCAACTGTCCCACGTCCTCTTCCGCCTCGCCGCGGGCGAAGGAGAGGTAGCCCTCCAGCATGCTCTGCATGTCCTCGACATCCTGGTTGAGACCCTCGAGGTCGGGGTTCTTGCCGGCCAGTGCCAGTTGCAGCTTGAAGCGGGTCAGGATGGTGCGAAGATCGTGGCTGACGCCTGTCAGCATCGCCGTGCGCTGCTCCATCTGCCGTTCGATCCGTTCCCGCATGAGCATGAAGGCGAGGCCGGCGCGGCGCACCTCGTCGGCGCCGCGCGGAGCGAAGTCTTCGGGCATCTTCTGACCCTTTCCGAAGCTTTCGGCCGCCTGCGCGAGCGTCAGGATCGGACGGATCTGGCCGCGCAGGAACAGGATCGAGATAGCGAGCAGCACCAGCGACGTACCCACCATCCAGATCAGGAAGATATGGGTGTTCGACGCATAGGTATGGTTGCGGCGTGCATAGACGCGCAGGATCCTGTCGTCGTCGACCTGGATGCGAATCTCGACGAGATTGCTGTCGCCCAGCGTGTCGATCCAGAACGGCAGCTTCACCTGGCGCGTGATCTGCTCGCTCAGGATGTTGTCGAGGATGTTGAAGAATGGCTTCGGGCGCGGAGGGGGAAGCTGGTCGCCCCTTTCGATCGCGATGTTGAGGTTCAGCCGGTCGCGGGCGATGCGCATGATCTGCGCATCGTCGCCGTCGTCCGGAAACGTGTCGATGAGGTCGATGATCGCCGCGATATCGCGTGTCACGGCCATGGAGAGCCGTTCCGTCACGAGCTGCCAGTGGCGCTCCATGAAGACGAAGGCGACGACGGACTGCAGCAGCACCATCGGGATGATGATGATCAGAAGCGAGCGGGTGTAGAGGCCGGTCGGCAACTGCCGGCGCAGCCATTTCGCAACCCTGCGCCAGCCGGCCAGCGGCCGTCGCTCGATCTCGCGCTTGAACGTCTCGAAAGTCGTCATATCGGCGCTTTGCCTTCCGCCGCCACCCGGCGGTCTACTCGATACTCAGCCTGTAGCCGATGCCGCGAACCGTCTGAAGCCAGACGGGGTTGGTCGGGTCGTCCTCGATTTTCCGCCGCAGCCGGTTGATCTGCACGTCGATCGTCCGTTCGCCCACGTCCGTCTCCTCGCCGATCAGCTCGTGGCGCGGGATGGTCTCGCCCGCCCGCAGCGAAAACAGCAGCATGATCTCCTGCTCGCGGTCCGTCAGCCTGATGGGATCGCCGCCGCGCTTGAGCTCCTTGCGCACGATAGAAAAGGTGTATGGCCCGAACATGACCTGCTCGATCTTCGGGGCGGCAGGCTGTGCGTTGCGCTTGAGGATGTTGTTGACGCGCAGCACGAGTTCGCGCGGCTCGAACGGCTTTGCCAGATAGTCGTCGGCGCCCGCCTCCAGGCCCTCGATGCGCGCGGTGGTTTCCGTCAGCGCCGTGAGCATGATGATGGGGATGCTGCGGATGGCGCGCAGGCTCTGCGTCAGTTGCAGGCCGGTTTCGCCGGGCATCATCACGTCCATGACGATGAGGTCGAAATCCAGCCCCTGCAACTTGCGGCGGGCCTCGTCGGCATCGCCGGCCACGGTCACGCGGAAACCTTCACCGGTGAGATAGCGGCTCAACAGCTCGCGGATGCGCTTGTCGTCATCGACGATCAAGAGGTGCGCTGCGTCGTCGGATGGTCTGTCAATGGTCGTCATTGCCGTTCGTCCCGGTTAGTCGTCGCGCGCATTCTGCATGCCGATCAGGAATCGGGTGATCGCCTGGCGATCTTCGGCGCTCATGCCGTCGAAGGCGCGCTTGATGCGCTGATGCTGCGGTTCGGCCAGCGCCAGCGCTAGCTCGCGGCCGGCGCGCGTCGGGTAAAGCTTGCGCTGCCGGCGATCTTCTGGACCTGCCAGCTGGCAAATATAGCCTGAGTCGATCAGCTGCTTCAAAACCCGCGCCAGACTCTGCTTGGTAATCTTCAGCGTATCCAGCAGGTCGGCCACTGTCAGTCCCGGTTCGCGGTTGACGAAATGCACGACGCGGTGATGCGCGCGGCCAAAGCCGCTACGCTCGAGAATCGCGTCAGGGTCGGAAATGAAATCGCGATAGGCGAAGAAGAATCCCTCGATGATCTCGAAATCTATGCCGCCCTCGTCGGTCAAGGGCTGGTCGAAGAACTCGATCGCGCCCTTTCGTTCCGGTGTCTGTCGTCCCACGCGGTCATTTCCTTTCATCGCATCGATACCCGGCGCAACATTCGCAAAAATACGTCAGCGTTATTGACATAATTTTACCTCCTTGTTACCCCATGTCCACAGCTTGCCGACGCAATCCCCATCGCATGCGCCAGGTGACGACGCCGGCGCCCCGCCGGCATTCGGCCGTGTTGGCAAGGCAGTATCATGCCTGTGTCTGGTTTGACCGTATCGGGCGGAGAAATCAACATCAAGAACGGTCCTTGGGGCCGGGAGGAGATCATCATGGCGGTTCCGTTTGATCAGCTGGAAGGGCAGATCTGGTTCAATGGCGAGTTCGTGGACTGGAAGGACGC
Organism: Pseudomonadota bacterium; assembly: GCA_023404095.1. GTDB lineage: Bacteria > Pseudomonadota > Alphaproteobacteria > Rhizobiales > Rhizobiaceae > Mycoplana. The sequence goes on from JAEYDD010000033.1 coordinate 49,415, forward strand.
CAAGATCCACGTCCTCACGCACGGACTTCACTATGCAAGCGCGGTCTTCGAGGGCGAGCGCGCCTATGGCGGCCGCATCTTCAAGCTCACCGAGCACAATCGCCGACTGCACCGTTCCGCCGAAGTCCTCGGCTTCAAGATCCCGTATTCGGTCGAGGAACTGGATGCGGCGAGTATCGAGCTTCTGAAGCGGCAGGGCTTTTCCGAAGCCTATGTGCGTCCGATCGCCTGGCGCGGTTCGGAAATGATGGGCGTCTCGGCACAGAGCAACCGCATCAACGTCGCCATCGCCATCTGGCAGTGGGGCAGCTACTTCAATCCGGCGGAAAAGCTGAAGGGCATCCGGCTCGACATCGCCGAGTACCGTCGTCCCGATCCGCGCACCGCCCCGTGCGAATCCAAGGCTGCCGGTCTTTACATGATCTGCACGATCTCCAAGCACGCCGCAGAGGCGAAGGGCTATGCGGATGCGATGATGCTGGATTATCGCGGCCAGGTGGCCGAGGCGACCGGCGCCAACATCTTCTTCGTCAAGGACGGCGCGCTGCATACGCCGACGCCGGACTGCTTCCTCAACGGGCTTACGCGCCAGACGGTGATCGAGCTGGCCAAGCGCCGCGGCTATCAGGTCGTCGAGCGGGCGATCATGCCCGAGGAGCTTTCGAGCTTCAGCGAATGCTTCCTGACGGGGTCCGCCGCCGAAGTGACGCCGGTTTCGGAGATCGGCCCCTACCGGTTCACGCCGGCGGCGATCACCGAGACGCTGATGAACGACTACATGAAGGAAGTCCAGCCGCTCGCAGCCGCGGCGGAGTAAGGCAGATCAGGAGATAGGCGGCGTTTTGTGCGCCGCCTTTCCCCACATGAACGTTCAGGCCGATTTCCGGCCGAGCAGGCTTCCGGCAATGGCCTGCAGGACGCCGCCGCCGATCAGACCTCCGATGCCGTTGGCGACGAGATTGGAAAGGCCGGCCTCGCCGCCAAGCGCCTGCAGGAGCAGGCCGCCGCCGATGCCGCCGATCGCCCCGACGATGGTGCGCACGACGACATTGGTCGCCTGCTGTTTCAGCATGGCCCCCACGGCATTGCCGCCGATGGCCCCGCTGATGAGCTGCGTGATGAGTGGCATCAAAGCTTCCATGTGCACTCCCCCGATAAGGTCGTGCCGGAAGCGCGTCCACGCCTTCCGGCATCGAACACGTGAACCTGGCAGCTGCCTTCCCATGCGGCCGACTCGCCAGTCGCCGATACTTTCGGCATCGCTAAAGTGGTTGCAAATTGTGCAACTGTCAATTTCACCGGGAAGTTGGCCGAGAGACCGGACGTGTAAGCTGGTCGGCGTACTGCAAAGTCGGGATGGCCGGGATTTTCAGTGCTGAGAAAGGAGCAGCCGCCCCGAAGGCGGCTGCCTGCACTCCATTGGGGGTATCGGCTGGGAAGTGCCTCTATTCGGCCGCGTCGTTGAAGACGCCGCGGCGGATCTGGTCCTGCTCGATCGATTCGAACAGCGCTTTGAAGTTACCTTCGCCGAAGCCTTCGTCGCCCTTGCGCTGGATGAACTCGAAGAAGATCGGCCCGATGACGGTCTTGGAGAAGATCTGCAGCAGGATCTTCGTCGTCCCGCCGTTCACCACGCCTTCGCCGTCGATCAGGATGCCGTGCTTCTTCAGCCGCTCGATCGGTTCCTCATGGTCGTGTACCCGCCCATGTGACGCCTCGTAATAAGTCTCCGGCGGGCCGGGCATGAATTTCAGGCCGTTTTCGGCAAGCTTGTCGGTGGCGTCGTAGATCGCGTCGGTACCGACGGCGATGTGCTGGATGCCTTCGCCGTTATACTTGCGCAGATACTCCTCGATCTGGCTCCGGTCGTCGGTCGACTCGTTCAGGGGAATGCGGATCTTGCCACAGGGCGAGGTGATGGCGCGCGACACCAGCCCGCTCATCTTGCCGGCGATGTCGAAGAAGTGGATCTGCCGGAAATTAAAGAGCTCACGGTAGAAGGCCCACCATTTGTCCATGTTGCCGCGGAAGACATTGTGCGTCAGGTGGTCGAGATAGTAGAAGCCGACCCCCGCCGGCTTGGGATTGCGCTCTGCCACCCAGTCGAACTCGGCGTCGTAGGGCGAACCCTTCTCGCCATAGCGATCGACGAAATAGAGGAGCGATCCGCCAATACCCACGATCGCGGGGACGTCGATGCACTTGTCAGCGCCGGTGTATTCTTCGGCGCCCATCGATACCGCGTGCTTCAGTGCGTGCTGCGCATCGACGACGCGCCAGGCCATGGAAGGCGCACAAGGGCCGTGCTTTTCGACGAAGCGATCGGCGAAGGAGCCCTTCTCGGCATTCAGGATGTAGTTGATGTCCCCCTGCCGCCAGACGGAAATGTCCTTCGTTCGGTGGCGGGCGACTTCGCTATAACCCATGCGCGCGAACAGTTCGCGGAGCTTTTCCGGTTCGGGATGTGCGAATTCGACGAATTCGAAGCCGTCGGTGCCGGCCGGATTTTCGGCCGTGATTTCAGCGGGTGGTGCATCGTGCGGGAAAGGTCCCATGGCTTGTCCTCCGTCAATTCCGTTACCCGATGCAAGTATGCGCCGAGATCGCCGCACGAAGTTTGCAAAGTGTGTGGGCAATCCGGTGTCAATGACGTATTCTTGCATGGAATGGCACATAGGAGACGAAATCGTGCATCTCGATGCATTCGACCGGAAATTGCTCGCGCTCCTGCAGCAGGATGCGCGCCTGACGAACAACGAGCTCTCGGAGCGGATCAATCTCTCGGCCTCGCAATGCTCGAGGCGGCGGTCGCGCCTGGAGGGGGAGGGGATCATCCGTGCCTACCGGGCCGAACTTGACCGCGAGAAGCTCGACCTTGGCATCGTCATCATCGTCACGGTGACGCTGGCGACGCACAATCGCGACAATGCGCAGCGCTTCGCCCGCCTGATCTCGAGCCTGCCGGAGGTGCTGGAGGCGTTCTCGCTCACGGGTGAAATGGACTACATCATCAAGGTTGTGGTGCCGAACCTGAAGGCGCTCTCGGCATTCGTGAACGACGTGCTGCTGCCGCACGAATCCGTTTCCCACGTCAAGACGGCGATCGTGCTGGACACGCTGAAGGAGACCACGGCGCTTCCCGTGTAGCACCAGCCCTTCGCGGTTCTGCGGACCGGGAGGGCCCGGTTTCGCAACGAACTTTTCCGCATTGAACGTGTATCTCGCGGAACAGAATGGTTGCGAGCGCCGTTGTAGGTTGCATTCAAGAAAGCGTTCATGCTGAGAGGCAAGGGGACAGGTGGATGGAAAGCCAGAGGCTGATGGAGACGGGTTCGGTTGCGAGCCGCCTTCGTGGAGTGGTTTATACGTATTTTGCAGCAAACATAGCCGTCGCGGCCCTGCTGTTGACGACGGTGACATCCGACCCGGCGGCAGAGGCCGGGCACATGCATTCGCAGGAAATCGCCAACGCTAGATAGTCTGTGGTGTTGCGGCATGGCGTGGCGTTGCGCATTGAAGCATGGAACCGGCAGCTCGGAACCTCTATATGCGTGGTAGCCACAAACTCACGCGAGGACCCCATGGGCATGCTTCAGGCGGGCGTCATCCCCGTCACTCCTTTCCAGCAGAACTGCACGATTCTCTTCGACATGGACACGAAGGAAGGCGTGATCGTCGATCCGGGCGGTGACGTCGATGCGATCCTGGAGGCCATCCGCAACAACGCGATCACGCTGAAGGCGATCTGGCTGACACACGGCCATCTCGATCATGCGGGCGGTGCGAAGGAGCTGAAGGAAGCTCTGGGGCTCGACATCGTCGGGCCGCACAAGGACGATCTGCCGCTGCTGCAGCGCATGGAGACGCAGGCGGAAAAGTTCGGCGTGGCCATGAAAGTGCAGAACGTCGTTCCCGACCGCTGGCTGGAGGATGGCGACCGCGTGTCCTTCGGCGAACACGAGTTCGAAGTCTACCATACGCCTGGCCATGCACCGGGGCATGTGATCTTCTTCAACCGGCAGCAGAATTTCGCGCACCTGGGGGACGTGCTCTTTCGTGGATCGGTCGGCCGGACCGACCTTCCGGGCGGCGACGAGAAGGTGCTACTGGAATCGATCCGCACGAAGGTGCTTCCCCTCGGAGACGAGGTCGGTTTTATCTGCGGCCATGGTCCGGGCGGGCGGATCGGCGAGGAGCGGCTGACCAATCCCTTTCTCAGGGGCATTTGATCGCCGGGTCGGAAACCCCAGGTGGCTTAGCGAAAGGCGGATGGGATCCATCCGCCTTCTTCCATTCAGGCTGTCGGCCGCTATCAGCCGGCGACGCAGAAATGTTCCAGCCCGTCGTAACCGACGAACGTGCCGCTGCGCGGGTTGAACGAACGGTAGGTGCCCTCGCAGTAGCGGTACCATTCCGGGGTCCAGGGCTCGAAGGTGCGTACCGCGACCGGCGCCGACCGGTAAACGGGAGCCGGACGATAGACGCGGCGCTCCGGATAGTATTCGGGCTCCACATAGACGCGGCGCGGCTGGGCGCGATAGTAGCCGCCGTCATTGGCAATGGCGCTCCCGACGATCACTCCAGTGACGAGACCGGCAGCTCCTGCCGCCCAGGCTGCGTCATTGTTGTGGTGATGCCGGCGCCAGCGATCGCCAGCTTCGGCGACGCCAAACGACGTTACCGTGGTCGCAGCGACTGCGGCTGCCAGCACAACTGTCTTCAAGAACCTGTTCATTTTGCTCGTCCCTGACAAGGCCGACTATCGGCTTCCATGCCATCGAGATTAGGGGCGGGTGCATGAATGTGCGCTGAACAAAAAAAACCCGGCAGAAATGCCGGGCCACAACAGTTGTGTTGCAGTGCGCCTTAGCCGGCGATCTGCAGATTGACCGCCTTCGGTCCCTTGCCGCGACGATCCGGCTCGGTCTCGAAGCTTACCTTCTGGTTTTCAGAAAGGCCGTTCAGGCCAGATGCCTGTACGGCGGAGATGTGTACGAAGATATCCGCACCACCATTGTCGGGCTTGATGAATCCGAAGCCCTTTTCGGTGTTGAAGAATTTTACGGTGCCAGTTTCGGCCATGCGTCAGGTCCTTTTCTCTCTGCCCGATATGGCGGCGGGCAGCATTACGGTTTGCCCCAAACGGGGCGTGAGGCAGGCAGTTTCGATGTGAGGAAAGGGTCCTGTTTTACCGCAGCCAGCCAAGCGATGTTCCAAAAGAACATATCAGCACGGCTGCCCGGATTTTCTCGCGTCTCCGGCGCGCTTTTATTCTAAGGTCTTCCCGTGTTCGCAAATTGCCCGAACGGACGAAGAGTGCTGTGTTTATCATGAATTGGCAAGCAAAAGTTTCATACTTCTGATATGCAGCCTCAATTCGGCCGATTTCGATGCCGTGCCGTAATACTGTTGCAACATTCTGGCACAATCGCAAAGCAGCGCGGAAAAATATATTCGGATTGCGGCTCTATAAATTGCAGGCGATGAAGCATCGCGTGTCAGCTTTCATTTACATGTGTAACAACGGCGCGGTCTAAGTCGGCGCGGCGCTGCGTTTCTTGGCTCTGGCGAATTCTGGCACGAGTTCGGTCGCCAGCATCGCCACGAAGATGATCGCGCATCCGACATAACCGGCCGCGCCGATGCTGTCGCCCATGATGAGCACACCGAAGATGGCGGCGAACAGCGCTTCGCTGGACAGGAAGATCGCCGCCTGCGGCGCGGTCGTATAGCGCTGGGCGACGTTCTGGCACATGAAGGCGAGGCCGCTGGAAAAGAAGCCGGAAAACAGGATTTCCGGCAGCGCTCCGCTGATGGCCGAAAGACTGATCGGCTCGATGGTGGCGGCAATGGTGCAGCCCAGGATCGCGCAGACGGCAAACTGGACGGCCGAAAGTGCCAGTGGACGTTGTGAGCGCCCCGCAAACGTGCCGACGCAGATCATCTGCACCGACCACAGGAAGGCGCAGGCGATCGTGAGAAGGTCTCCGACCGTCAGACGCGAGAAGGCGCCGCCGCTCAAAAGGAATATTCCGGCTGTCGCCATCAGCGCCGCCGGCCAGACCACCCAGTGAGGCTGTTTGCGAAGGACGAACGTGGTCAGGATCGGCGTGAAGACGACATAGAGGCCCGTCAGGAAGCCGGAATTGGTAACTGTCGTGGTTAGCAGCCCGACCTGTTGGGTGGCGGCGGCGGCAAAGAGGGCAAGCCCGGTGGCGACAAAGCCGAGCCAGTCGCCGCGCGTGGCCGGCTTGCTGGCTCGTCTGTTTTCGGCCAGCGCAAAGGGCAGGGCCACGAATGTGGCGACGGCGAATCGCAGGCCGATGAACCAGATCGGGCCCAGCGTCTCCATGGCGGTTGCCTGAGTGATGAAACCCGCGCCCCAGATGGCGCCGGTCAACAGCAGAAGAAGATTCGCCTGAAGGCGGGACAAGACGGATCCTCGAATTTCGCGATTGGATTGGGCTTGCGGTTAGCACTTGCTTTCAAGACAGGCAAGCTGGCGCCCGGATGCGTCGTTGCTGTACAAAAGTTCTTCGATGATGGCGGATGTATCTTGCTTGAAGCTCGTAGAGCCACGCCCAAGTACGAAGGGACCTTTCGAAGACTGGTCGGCTGCCGGCTGGAGCTGCAGTGAACGGCTAAAGCGACGAAGGGGCGCGGTAGAGACGCAGCAGTTGTCCGTCCTCGCCGTCGGTCAGCAGCAGCACGGAGCCGTCCGGCGCGACTTTGACATCCCGCAGTCGCCCGTATTCTCCGTCGAGCAGGCGCTCTTCGCTCACGATGGCACCGGCGTCGTCGCGTTCCAATCGTGCGAGCAGCTGGTATTTCAGCGCGGCGACGAGCAAGTTGCCGTCCCATTCCGGAAACATCGCGCCGCGATAGACCGCGATCGCGCCGGGGGCAATGGAAGGATCCCAGTAGTAAGCGGGCTGCTCGTAGCCGTCCTTGGAGGTGCCCTCACCGATTTCCGCCCCGGAATACTGCTTGCCGTAGCTGATGATCGGCCAGCCGTAGTTCTTGCCTGGCTGCGGATAGTTTACTTCGTCGCCACCGCGCGCGCCGTGCTCGACGGTCACAAGCGTCCCGTCTTTCGGATCGATGTCGATGCCCTGAGGGTTGCGATGGCCTTTCGACCAGATTTCCGGCAGGCCGCCATTGAGGTCGGCGTAGGGGTTGCTCCCCGGAGTGGTTCCGTCCGGATTGATGTGGAGGATTGCCCCGGCGTGATCGCGCGGATCCTGCGCCCGGTCCCGCTGGCCCCGGTCCCCGATGCCGAAGAAGAGACTGCCGTCGGCGGAGACGGCGATACGGGAGCCGAAGTGCTGCCCCCGGCCGGTCAGCCGATTCATGACGAAGATCTGCCGAACCTCTTCCAGGCTTTTCTCGTCGTTTGACAATCGGGCGCGGGCGACGGCTGTTCCGGCTCCGCCGCGTCCGGGTGCGCTGTAGGTGAGAAACAGGATCCGGCTCGTCGAAAAATCGCGGGCCAGCGCCACATCGAGCAGTCCTCCCTGGCCCCTGGCCGCGACGCCCGGCACGCCCCTGATCGGGTCCGAGGCCCTTCCGTCCCGCACGATGCGCAGCGCTCCGCGCTTCTCGGTGATGATGTAGGCGCCGTCCGGCAGGACCTCGACCGCCCAGGGGCTGGCCAGACCGGTTGCGAGGGGCTCCACCAGAAGGCTCGCCTTCTTGCTTGGCACCTGCCTGACGTCCGCCGAGGCCGGCGCAAGCATGCACGACAGCAGCAGGAGCGAGGTGCCCCAAAGGCGGCCGATCGTTGCAAGTCGTTTGCCGGGTCGGAAATCGGTAGACATCATATGCGCTCGCTCCTTCGCTTTCATCCTAACTGTAAAGATCTGTATGCGATTTCAAGGTGCTGTCACGAAAGGATGATCGCGGTGTTTCAGCTGCAAGCGGCGGGCCTGAGGTGCCGAGGCCGGCATGCGTTCAGGCTTCGCTGCGCCACGTAACGTTCGGCGATGGACCGCCGTTCGAACTGCGGCCGGCGAGCTGGCTGAGGCCCGCAAGCGTGATGAGGCCACTGAGCCCGATCGCGGTTGCCAGACGACGATCGAGGGAGGTCTCCTTGTCGCCGTCAAAATTCGTGCTTGCCGTCGTCATCGTGTCGATGCCGTCGACGGCATGAAGGTCTGCAGTGGTGTAGGAGGCCGGTGCCGAACGGTGCAGGTCCAGTAAGAGCGTTGTCTCTCCGAACTTGCCCTGCAGGATGGAGCGCTCATCGTCGAAGGTCGCTGCAGAAGCGACATTCATGAGGCCTACGATCATCAGCACGCAGGCTGCAAGTGCCGTAACGGTGATATAGACGACAGCACGGCTTTCGCGCCTGCGGCCATCCCTGACCATCTTCTCGTCGTCGATGAACATCTTCTTCTCCCCTGGCTTGCGTCAGATTGGGCTTGGCGCCTTGTTGGGGGGTAGAAGGCACGCCGAAATCGGCGTCAGGGGGACTGAAATGGGGCGTCCCTCGACCGATGTTGTGGTGATATCGTGGCGTGCGAAAAAAAGCTCGTACACGCCGGAGTTCTGCGAATAGAAAGCTTGTCGTGCCCGTCTAGGGCAGATGGTGCACTTGCTTCTTCAGGTGCTCGTCAGCCGGCGCGGCGTCCGAACGAACGACGGCCGCGCGTCACGGCGGCTTCGTTCGGCAGGGTGGCCGGCCCACCCATGGGCGTCTCGTCGGGATCGGGAAAGTCGAGGCCGAACGAGGTAGGCGCCAGTTGGGGGCGGGCGAGCAGGTATCCCTGCATGAGCGGCATGCCGATCTCCCGACAAAGCTCCATCTGCCACGCCTCCTCGATGTTGGAAACGATCGGACGAATGCCCTCGCGCTCGAGCTGGGCGACGATGACCCGCAGCAGGGCCGCGGCTGTCGGCTGCCGGCCGAGGCGCTGTACCCAGATCGGATCGAACTTCAGGAGATCGGGCGCCAGCCGCGAAAGGCGCGCGAGATCGCCGTCCTGGGCGGCATATCCGTCGATGGTGACGAGAAAGCCCGCATCGTGCAGATGGCGGGAAAGATGCGTCGCCGAGCCGTTCTCGTCGTCCGGCAATTCGCGAATTTCGCAGGCGATCGATGACGGGGCAAGTTCTGCTTCATGTGCAGCGAGCCGCATGCGATCGATTTCCTGGCGGATCGCATGGGCGGACTGAAAAAGGCCGGGCTGCGAATTGACCAGCAGCACCGCATGGGGCTTGCAAAGACTGCCGGCGTTCAGGATATGCAGGCTGCGACACAGGCTGTCGACCATCGCCCGGTCGTCCTGCGGGACAAGGGCGAGGAAATCGGGCGGCGCCACGAGCGCGCCATCGCATTCGACGCGAACGAGCCCCTCGATGGCCTCCAGCGAGAAGATGCCCTCGGATGTCTCGCGCAGGATCGGCTGGAAGGCGGATTTGAGGGTGTAAGGGCCGTAACTGGCGGTGGCGATGCCGTCGGCGTCGCGGTTCAGATTGGCGAATATGCTGCGTTCTGTCATTGGCATCGTCCGGCACGTCCTGAACGTCAGGTGGCCTCGCCGATACTATTCATGCATGCATTAACCCTCCCTGAACATTTCCCCTCAAATGCGGGGGAGGGTGCGCGGGAGGGCACACGATTCATCTGCCCTGCTGATGGTGTCCATGAATTCTCCTAATCCGACGGCGAATGCCGGCTTTCGCCGCTCTTTTTCGAGTGCCGAGCCTTGCAAGACGGGTGCAGTTTGGCCATAGACCTATCCGCCATGGGACAGCCGCGGCCGGCCCATGGCCTCAAGCTGTCTTTGAACCCGAAAACGGACAATCGACCATGGCCTTTCTTGCCGACGCCCTTTCCCGTGTGAAGCCTTCCGCCACCATCGCCGTCTCGCAGAAGGCGCGCGAGCTCAAAGCGAAAGGCCGTGACGTGATCGGCCTCGGCGCCGGCGAGCCGGATTTCGACACGCCCGACAACATCAAGCAGGCTGCGATCGAGGCGATCAAGCGCGGCGAAACGAAGTACACGCCCGTCTCCGGCATTCCCGAACTGCGCGAGGCGATCGTCAAGAAGTTCAAGCGCGAGAACAACCTCGAATACACCGCCGCCCAGACGATCGTCGGCACCGGCGGAAAGCAGATTCTTTTCAACGCCTTCATGGCGACGCTGAATCCGGGCGATGAAGTCGTGATCCCCACCCCTTACTGGGTTTCCTATCCGGAGATGGTGGCCCTGTGCGGTGGCACGCCGGTGTTCGTGGCCACCACGCAGGAGAACAAGTTCAAGCTGACGCCGGAGGATCTCGACCGTGCGATCACGCCGAAGACGAAGTGGTTCATCTTCAACTCGCCGTCCAACCCGTCGGGTGCCGCCTATTCGCATGACGAACTGAAGGCCCTGACCGACGTGCTCCTGAAGCATCCGCATGTCTGGATCCTGACCGACGACATGTATGAGCACCTGACCTATGGCGACTTCAAGTTCGCCACCCCGGTCGAGGTCGAGCCGAAGCTCTACGACCGCACGCTGACGATGAACGGCGTCTCCAAGGCTTATGCTATGACCGGCTGGCGTATCGGCTATGCCGCGGGCCCGCTGAGCCTGATCAAGGCAATGGACATGATCCAGGGCCAGCAGACCTCAGGCGCATGCTCGATCGCGCAGTGGGCAGCCGTCGAGGCGCTGAACGGCACGCAGGCGTTCATCCCCGAGAACAAGAAGATCTTCGAGGGCCGCCGGGACCTCGTCGTCTCCATGCTCAACCAGGCCAAGGGCATCGAGTGCCCCTCGCCGGAAGGTGCGTTCTACGTCTACCCGTCGTGCAAGGGCCTGATCGGGAAGACTGCGCCGTCGGGCAAGGTCATCGAGACCGACGAGGACTTCGTCTCCGAGCTGCTCGAAGCGGAAGGCGTGGCGGTCGTTCACGGTTCGGCCTTCGGTCTCGGCCCCAACTTCCGCATCTCCTATGCGACCTCGGAAGCGCAGCTGGAAGAAGCCTGCAAGCGCATCCAGCGCTTCTGCGCAGCCTGCAAGTAAGCAGCCGGTAACGACGACGATCAAAACGAAACCCGCCAGCAATGGCGGGTTTTTTCGTGGAGCGCGGCATGCTCGGAAAGCGATTCAAGTCGCTGCGGGGGCGATTCCGGAATCTTGTCTAACTAACTGAAATCATTAGCCTGGCGCTTGTCTGTTGCTGTCGTCGACCGGCACTTTGACTGGTCCTCGCCGCATGCCCATTGACGGTGCATGGGGATACGATTAGATGGTTGCATCATGCAACTTAATCGAGGTCGTATCGATCATGTCCGATGAGAATGCGCATGGCTCCGTCGATGCCATCCGGACTGTCTCCCGCCAACTCGTTCGCGAACTGGGCTTCATGGGAGGCGATTTCGCCGGGACCGATCTTCCGCCATCGGCCGTCCATGCGCTGATCGAGATCGAGGGAGGCGGGGTCTCTGCGCGTGATCTTTCTCGGCGACTCCGTCTGGAAAAGTCGAGCATCAGCCGCATGTTGCGGAAGCTTGTCGAGGCGGGCGTGGTGCGGGAAGAGGCCGGGAGCGAAGACGGCCGCATCAAGCGACTGTCTCTGACGGAGGCCGGCAGGAAACGCGTTGAGGCCATCCACGCCTTTGCCCGTGCCCAGGTATCCGATGCGCTGGGACGGTTGTGGCCGGGTCAGGACCGCACCGTTCTGGAGGGGCTGCGACTCTATGCCGAGGCGCTGGCGGCTACCCCGGCGGCTCGCCCCGTCGCGCCAGTTCCAACGATCGTCGGTGGGTATCGGGTGGGACTGATCGCCCGCATCACAGCGATGCATGCACTCTACTATGCCCGGACATCCGGCTTCGGGCAGCGCTTCGAATCCGTCGTGGCTGCGGGCCTGGCGGAGTTTTTCGACCGCCTCGGCAATCCCGGCAACGAGATATGGGCGGCGATGCAGGGAAATGAAATCGTCGGCTCGATCGCGATCGACGGGGAGGACATCGGTGCGGGCAAAGCTCATCTGCGTTGGTTCATCGTCGACGATGCCCTGCGCGGCTCAGGCAGCGGCAAGCGGCTACTGGATGAGGCACTGGCGTTTGCCGACGAGAAGGGGTTTGCCGAGACGCATCTGTGGACCTTTTCTGGTCTGGATGCCGCGCGTCATCTCTATGAAACGCGGGGTTTCGTTCTGGCGGAGGAACGTCCCGGCACCCAGTGGGGCAATGAGGTGCTCGAGCAGCGCTTCGTACGGTTCCGCCACTGATGGACTGTCGGGCGGCCGCTCTGCCGAGAGCCGTGCCGGAGACTTAGAGCCCGATCACCGTCAGCATCACGAAGGTTGCGAAGAGAATAAAGTGGGTCATGCCCTCGATGGCGTTCGTCATGCCGTCGTTGAGATTGATCGCGGCGACGATGAGGGTGATCGCGACCATGACCGTCTGGACGGGGCTCATCGCCATGATGAACGGCTGCCCGGTGTACAGCGCAATCGCTTCCATCACCGGCACCGTCAGGATGACCGTCGACAGCGAGGCCCCCATCGCGATGTTGACCACCGACTGCATGCGGTTTGCAAGCGCGGCGCGCATGGCCGTCAGGATCTCGGGGGCAGCCGAGATCGCGGCGACGATGACGGCCATCAGCGCCACGGGCGCGCCGGTGCCATCCAGTCCGGCGCTCAATGTCGTAGACATCACCTCAGCGAGCGCACCGATCATGACAACGCCGACGATGATGACGAGAATCGAGGGCAGGACGGGTTCGTCGCCGGTCTCGGCATGCTTTGCCTTTTGCCCCGCCTGTGCGGCGCGGGGGTAGGCATAGCTGAAGAAGTAGCTGTGCTGGCCGACCTGCAGGCGCAGGAAGAGCGTGTAGAGCGCAATCATGGCCAGGATCGTGAACGTGGAATAGAGCTGCCAGCTCTCGCGCGGCACGAATTCCGGCACGATCATGGAAATGCCCATGGCGGTCAGGATCATGACGCTGTAGGTGCGGCTGGAGTCGTCGTTATAGGGCTGCTCGCCGTGGCGAAGGCCGCCCAGCAGGGCGGCGAGCCCGATGATGCCGTTGATGTCGAGCATGACGGCTGCGTAGATCGTGTCGCGCACGAGGGTCGGCGAGGTCGCCTCCTGCATCATGATCGCGAGCACCACGACTTCCACCAGCACCGCCGACAGCGTGAGGATCATCGTTCCGTAGGGATCGCCCACCTTGGCGGCCAGCACCTCGGCATGGTGCGCCACGCGCGTCGAGGCGAGAATGATGGTGGCGACGAGTCCGAAGGCGACGACAAGGGTCAACGCGCGACCTGCAGCCAGCACATCATGTTCCGCCGCATAAGCCGCGATCGCCACGACCAGGGCGATGATGAGATTTTTTTCCTCTCGGAGACGGCGAAGGTTTATCAAGATGAATACCCGTGGCTGATCCTTCGTGTGCGACGCTGGCGTAACCTGCTGGAGTTAAAGGAAAACGCCGCTCCGGCAAGATAGCGCGGTGACAAGGCTTGGCAACTCGGCGGCGATATTGTTCTTCGATCGCGCTCGGGCAGCTTCAGTTGCGAAAGACGATACAGGCGCCGCCGGCGGTACGGATGCGATCGCAGAGCGCGTCGGCCTCTTTTCGCGACGGGCGCGCGATACGGGCGGTATAGCGTGGTCTCGCGCCAAAGCGGGCCTGGCGCTCGCGCTGTATCAGCGGCTTCTCGGCATTCAGCGGCGGCGGCAGCCGCTCCAATGCCATCATGAAGAGCCGGTAGGCGGCCGGCTTGTTGAAATGGGCGGCGAGCTGTACGCCCCAAGGCGCCCATTCACCCTCGTCGGGAAAATCGAAATCCTTCAGCCTGCGGCTGTCGGCAAGCGCGATGCAGGCCTGCTGGAAGGGAATGTCCCTGTCGAGGGCCAGTTCGAGCTTTTCGGGCGGCGCCTCCTTCCATTGCTCGGCCGTGTGCGCCGTGATCGCAATGACATAGGCGCGCGTTTCGAGCGGCAATCGGCCGGTCGCGATGAAGTTGGACAGTCCCCCTTCGCCGGCATTGTAGGCCGCAGCGGCAAGCCCGAGATTGCCGAAGCGGTCGCGCAGGTCGGCCAGATATTCCGCCGATTTTCCAAGAGCCTCGAGCGGGTGGAAACTATCCTTCAGCCCGCGCAACCTGGCCGTACCCGGCATGAACTGGGCGATGCCTTCGGCGCCTTTCGGGCTGACGGCATCGGGGCGGAACAGGCTTTCGCGCCAGATCAGGCGGGCGAAATAGTCGGGCGGCAGCGCATTGATATTTGCGTAGCGCTCGATCGCGCGGCAGATGTCGCGACTATACGTCTGCTGCCGGATGCACAGCCGGCTGCCGTCTGGCAGATCCCCTGCAAACAGGCAGGGCGGCGGGGCGCGGAACTCCGGCTGGGCCGTGGCGGGAAAGGCGACGAAGGCGGAAACGACGAGGGAAAAGGCGAGCGAAGACAGGACCCTGACAGGGCGCTTCAGTGCGGACCGCCATGTGCCTGCGAACATCGCCCCGTTCCTCGTGCCGTTGCGTGCCTGCCTTGATAGCATCGCCGAGGCTGCGCGAGAAGTGGAGTTGCATGTCGCCGCCCGGCCGGTCACTTCCGACAGGGCGATAGCCAAGGCGTGTCGCGCGGGAGGGTGTCGCAGATGCCATCTCCCCGCCGGACGGGGAGATGGCGATGCTGAGGCAGGCCGTGCCGCTTCGCTCAGGCGACCTTGGGCTGGGCGGGATAGTCGGTATACCCCTTTGCGCCGCCGCCGTAGAAGGTGGCCTGGTCCGGCGCGTTCAGCGGCGCGTCGGCACGAAGGCGCTCGACGAGATCGGGATTGGAGATGAAGAGCTTGCCGAATGCGACGAGGTCAGCGTAGCCGCTTTCCACCGCTTCGATCGCCATCTGGCGGTCATAGCCGTTGTTGACCATCCAGGCCGCCTTGCCGCCCTTGTCGCGATAGGCGGCCTTCAGCGCGGCATAGTCGAACGGAACATCGCCCTGCAGGTAGTCGCGCGGACCGCCGGTGGCACCCTCGATGATGTGCACATAGGAGAGATCGTCGGGCAGGCCCGCGACGACATGCTCGAACAGCGGCTGCGGCTCGGGATCAAAGACGTCGTTTGCCGGGGTGACCGGGGAGAGGCGGATCGCCGTGCGGCCTGCGCCGATCTCGGCGGTGATCGCGGCGACAACCTCGAAGAGGAAACGCGCCCGGTTCTCGATCGAGCCGCCATAGGAATCCGTGCGCTTGTTGCTGCCCGAACGCAGGAACTGGTCGAGCAGGTAGCCGTTGGCGGCATGGATCTCGACGCCGTCGAAGCCGGCTTCGATCGCGGCCCGCGCGGCCTTGCGATAGTCCTCGACGATGCCTGCAATTTCGGCGGTCTCGAGCGCGCGCGGCTCGGAAGTCGGAGCGAAGGCGCCAGTGCCGTCCGGGTTCATGATGTAGGTCTTGGACTGCGCGGTGATCGCCGAGGGCGCCACGGGCTGGCCGCCGTTCGGCTGCAGGCTCGTGTGGGAGACACGGCCGACGTGCCAAATCTGCACGACGATCTTGCCGCCGGCGTTGTGAACCGCGTCGGTCACCTGCTTCCAGCCGGCCAGAGCCTCAGGCGTGTAGAGGCCGGGAACGTCGGCATAGCCCTGGCCCTGCTGGGTAATGGCCGTGCCCTCGGTGATCAGCAGCCCGGCGCTGGCGCGCTGCTCATAGTAGGTCGTGTTCAGCGTGTTGGGAATTGCCTTGGGAGAGCGGTTGCGCGTCAGCGGCGCCATGACGATGCGGTTTGAGAGGTGCAGGGCACCGGCGTCGGTGGGATCGAACAGGCTGGTCATGGGAGGTCCCTTTCGGTTTGGGTCTGGGTCTGGATGCGGGCGGCCGGGGAGGGCGGCCAGCTTGGTGCTCAGAGGGTTTCGTTCACATGCTTCAGGAATGCGGCGATGGTTTCCTCGTTGCGCTTGTAGAAGATCCACTGACCGATGCGTTTCGTGGTGACGAGATCGGCCCGGTGCAGGGTGGCGAGATGCGCCGACACGGTCGACTGCGAAAGCCCGCAACGCTCGAACTGGCTGGCGCAGACCCCCATTTCGAGCGGGTGTTCCTGGTTTGCGAAGTGCTTTTCGGGTTCACGCAGCCAGTTGAGAATCTCGACCCGGACCGGGTGGGCCAGTGCTTTGAAGATTTCGTCGGCTTCCATGGTTGCCTCGTTTCGCTAAATCGCGATTTACCGATATATCGATCGTGAATTTTCGATATTCAAGAGCGGGAAAGAAAGATTTCGCAAGGCAAAAAAAAGGGGCCTCAAGCGAAAGCCTGGGCCCTGTAGGTGTGAAGGTCTGAACCTCCAGAGGGGAACAGCCGATGCGGCGGCACTGGGAGGAAAACCGCCAATCGCATCGACTGATACGGATATGGAGCAAAGGCGCCGCCGTTTCAAGGGAACGAATTGTCGACACATTGCTGCTGGCGGGAATAAATTTGCAAAGCGCAAGATTCAGGGCAAAAAAAGAGGGCCGCAAGAATGAACTTGGGCCCTTTATAGTTTTGAAGGTAAAAACCTCCAGAGGGGAACAGCTGCTGCGGGTGGCACTGGGAGGAAAACCACCGCAAATGCATCAGCTGCGCGCTGTATGCTGGTTTTTTGGGCAGGGGGCAATCATTTAATGTGCATGTCAGCCATGTGCTGCGCGCAGGTCTGGCTGAAAAGCTGCGCGCCAGGCGAAATTACATGGGAATCGATGGATTTAATCGATTTTATTGCAATCCAGAGGATTGCGCAGACGAAGCACACATCACCTGTTTGCGACGGAGTGCGCATCCACGCCAGGAAAAGGCGCTCGCGCAAGCGCATGCATCGCGGAGCATGAAGCCACCCGGCGCCTGCGAATCAACCTGCCCGATGCGGCGCACTTGATCGTCAGAAGTTCCAGTTGCGCGCTTTCGAGACGATGAAGTCGCGGAAGACCTTGAGCTTTGCGGCGTTCTTCATCTCGTGCGGGTAGCAGAAGTAGGTGTCGAAGGACGGTACGTCGGCGTTCGTCACCAGTTGCAGCAGGCCCGGATCGCGGCCGACGATATAGTCCGGCAACATGGCAATGCCGATCCCCAGCAGGCAGGCCCGCTTGATCGAGGTCAGGCTGTTGATCTGCAGCACGGAGGGGCGGGGGTTGTCGGAATCGCGCCCGGCGATCTGCAGCCAGTTGACATCGAGCAGATAGTTCGGCGCCGGTTCGCCGAAGGTGATGATCTTGTGGTGGTCGAGGTCGTCGATCGACTGCGGCTCGCCATATCGGTTGATGTAGGATGGCGCGGCATAGACGTGCATGTGCACGGTGAAGAGCTTGCGCTGGATCAGGTCGGACTGCTGTGGCTCGCGCAGGCGGATGGCGCAGTCGGCGTGGCGCATGTTGACGTCCAGCTCCTCGTTGTCGAGGATCAGCTGGACCTGCATGTCCGGATAAAGGGCCAGGAATTCCTGCACCTTGTCCGTCAGCCAGCCCTGGCCGAGGCCGACGGTCGTGGTGATGCGCAGCTTGCCGCTCGGCTTTTCCGTCGTCTCGGTCAGTTGGACGCGGACGCTCTCGAGCTTCATCAGCACGTCGTGGGCGGTGCGATAGAGGATTTCGCCCTGCTCGGTCAGAATCAGCCCGCGGGCATGGCGATGGAACAGCTTGATGCCGACATCCTGCTCCAGCGCGCTGACCTGGCGGCTGATGGCGGATTGCGACAGGTGAAGCTTGTCCGCTGCGTGTGTGAACGAACCGGCCTCGGCTGCGGCATGAAATATCCGCAGCTTGTCCCAGTCGAGCGCCATTACGTCCCCCATATCTTCAAGGCGGGGAACGCCGACCGTTTCCCGCCCGTTGCTGACAATCTGTTCCCACTCCCGCGTGTGCGGGACGAGGCCCGCCTCGCGTTATTGGCGGCTTCTACTCGGCCGCAATTGCGACAGGCATATGACCGGCGAGATATCTTTCCGTCTCGAGCGCGGCCATGCAGCCCATGCCGGCCGCGGTCACGGCCTGGCGATAGATGTCATCGGTGACGTCGCCCGCGGCAAAGACGCCGGGCACGTCGGTTGCCGTCGAATCGGCGGCGGTCCACAGATAGCCGTTCGGCTTCTGCTTCAGCTTGCCGACAAACAGTTCCACCGCAGGCGCATGGCCGATTGCCACGAATACGCCGTCGGTCTGCATGTCGGTGACAACGCCGGTCTTGGTATTCTTCAGCCGGACGCCGTTGACGGAGGCCGGCATCGGCGGCTTCGCCTCGCTTCCGAGATACTCGATCACCTCGTGATCCCAGATCACCTTTACGTTATCCTTGGCAAAGAGGCGCTCCTGCAGGATCTTTTCCGAGCGGAAGGAATCGCGGCGGTGCACGACCGTGACGGTCTTCGCCAGGTTCGAAAGGTAGAGCGCTTCCTCGACGGCCGAATTGCCGCCGCCGACGACGATCACATCCTTGTTGCGATAGAAGAATCCGTCGCAGGTGGCGCAGGCCGAAACGCCGAAGCCCTGGAACTTGTGCTCGGTTTCGATGCCGAGCCACTTGGCCTTTGCGCCGGTCGCGATGATCAGGGCATCGGCCGTCCAGACCTTGCCGCTGTCGGTATGGATGCGGAAAGGGCGCACGTCCAGATCGACAGCGGTGACGAGATCGTTGACGATCTCGGCGCCAACGTGCTGGGCCTGCTTGAGCATCTGCTCCATCATCCACGGCCCCTGCACGGGCTCGGCGTAGCCTGGATAGTTTTCCACGTCGGTGGTGATCATGAGCTGGCCGCCCTGTTCCATGCCGGCGATCAGTACCGGCTCCAGCATGGCGCGCGCCGTGTAGATGGCGGCCGTGTAGCCGGCCGGGCCGGAACCGATGATCAGGACTTTGACGTGACGGGCAGACATGGCTGCACTCCCTGGCATTGCGCTCCCGGCCATCAACGAGGCATGCGGGACGACTGAAGAATTTTGTCGTTCATTTATGAGTGCGGGACCCCAAGATTCAAGGGCGCGGAACCAATTGCCAACAGACTTGGCGTCCGGCGTGACATTTTTGTTCTTTTGCTTGCAATTATCTTACGTCAGCAGGCGGTTTCTGGTAATGCGCCTGCCAAACAAAATCAGGGAAGATCCGCCGTGTTTCGCGCCGAACTCGATGCAATCGACATCAAGATACTCAAGGAGCTTCAGGCCGACGGCCGCATGACCAATGTGGAACTGGCCGCGAAGGCCGGAATTTCCGCGCCGCCCTGCCTGCGGCGGGTCCGCAAGCTGGAGGAGGCAGGCATCATCGAGGGCTATCATGCGATGCTGAACGCGCCGGCGCTCGGCTTCGACCTGGTTGCCTTCTGCATGGTCGGGCTCAAGCACCAGTCGGAGGCAAATCTGAAGGCGTTTGCCGCGGCAACGGCCGAATGGCCGCTGGTCCGCCAGGCGTGGATGGTTTCCGGCGACAGCGATTTCCTGCTGCATTGCGTGGCCGAAAACCTGACCCGGTTCCAGGACTTCGTGATCGAGGTGCTGACCGCAAACGAACATGTCGATACCGTTCGCACCATGCTGACCATCCGCCAGGTCAAGAAGCTCGGGCTGGTGGAGATCTGAGGCGATGGCGCGCTCCGACCGCCCGCTCTCCCGCTCGCTGATCAAGTTCGGCGCACGGCTTTTTCTCGGCCGGAATCTCGCCCATGCGCAGGACTGGTTCCCGGGCCTTTCGATCGACGGCAAGCGGGTGGTTAACTATCGCGGCCAACCGGTGGTCGGGCTGGAGGGGACGGACATTCTTCTCGATGGTTCGCGTGCGTGGATCCATATCTTCGGCTCCGGGCCGTCCGTCGCCGACGCCGACCTCTCCCGCCTTGATCCGGGCGGAGCGATCCTCCTGAACGGAGCCATTCATCTCGCCGGCGGCCCGGTCGCCGCGCCGCTCGCCATTGCCGTTGAGGACGAGCGCTTCGTCTACCGGCATTTCGAGCTGATGCGAGAGAAGATCGCGGCCGGCCAGGCCTGCCTGTTCTCGGTCGCCGTCCTGCGCGCGATCTGCGAGCACGATCGCGGCTGGCTCGCCGACAAGCGCGTGGTGCTGATCAACGATATTCGCAAGCCCTATGGTCTGCCGCGCCGCACGCCCGCACAGATCAGCGGGCTGGATTTCGTGCGGCTGGACCCGACCGGCGAGTACGGCTTTTCGCTTGCGCCCGATCGCGGCGTGTTCCAGGGCGGATCGGTGGCCGTATCAGTGCTGCAGTTCGCGGTGGCGTTGCGCCCGATGATGATCGGCTTCGTCGGCATCGATATCCGCAACGCCAGGCAGCCGCGGTTCTATGAAGAGAAGGGCACATCGGCATTTTCCGGCGTGGCCGATGCCGAAGGCCGCATTCTCGGACACATCGCTCTGGCAAAGGCCGTGGCCGAAGAGCAGGGCATCCGGTTTGTTAACTTTTCACCGGTCTCGGCGCTGGCCGACATCGCCATCGCCTATGACGACCGGCTGGTGCGAACCGGCGTCTGACCGCTTTCCGTCAGGACAGCAGCAACCGGTATACTTCCCCGATGGCGCGGGCTTCCTTTTCGAGCGCGAAGTTGGCGCGCACGTGGTCCAGCGCCTTGCGTCCCGCTGCAAGCGCCGCATCCGGGTCGGCCATGTAGCGGCCGATTGCGTTCGTCATGGCGGCGCCGTCTCCTGCCGGGACCACCGAGCCGGTCACGCCTTCGATGGTCATTTCCGCATAGGCGCCCGCATCGGAGGTGACGACGGCCGTCTGCGAGGCCATGGCTTCGAGCGGGGTGAGGCCGAAGCCTTCGTTGCGGGATGGCGCCACGTAGAGCGCCAGTCGCCGGTACCAGGGCTTGATGTCGTCGACCTCGCCGAGAAAAACGATGCGGGCGGACAGGCCGGCGGCGGCGATCTGCGCCTTCAGGTCGTCGGCAAATCCCTTGTGTTCGGGGGTAATGCGGCCGGAAATGATGGCCGTCCATTCCGGATGGTGCGGCAAGAGCTCGATCATCGCGCGGACGAACAGGTCGGTGCCCTTCTGATGCCGCACGCGGCCGAAGCAGCCGACCAGATATTTTCCCGGCAGCCCGGCAGCCTCGATCGTGTCTTCGGCGCCCTGCGGCGGGCGGAAGCGCTCCAGATCGACTCCGTGCTTGATGACGGTATGCGGTACCTCGAGATAGGAGCCGGAGCGGCCGCTGGTGGCGATCACCGCGTCCATGCGGCTGATCAGGAACTTCGTGTAGCGACTGTGGCGCCGCTGGGCGGCGGAGGTGAAGAGAAGCTTCAGCGGCATGCGCAGCACGTCGCGCAGCAGGATACCCGGCAGCATTTCGGTGTTGCGGCGCGCATGCCAGACGCGATGGCTGCGGCCGGCAGGAGG
This sequence comes from Pseudomonadota bacterium, assembly GCA_023404095.1. Taxonomy (GTDB): domain Bacteria; phylum Pseudomonadota; class Alphaproteobacteria; order Rhizobiales; family Rhizobiaceae; genus Mycoplana. The sequence goes on from JAEYDD010000033.1 coordinate 70,747, forward strand.
GCGCCAGAGCGAAAAGAGATCGCGGAAACGGATGTGCGGCAGGTCGCGCGGCAGGCCGGGACCGAGCGTGGCGACGCGCTGGCCGAGCGCGCGCTGCATCGGCACCAGCTGGATGATCGTGGAGGTAACGCCGGAAAGGCGGCGCTTGAAATTCGGCGCGATGGCGTCGACATCGGCAATGTCGACGCCGCCTTCGTTGTCTGGCAGCCTGCCTGTCATGCCGACGGAATCAGCCCCAGCTGATCGAGAGGATCTCGTAGGCTTTGGAGCCGCCGGGCGCGTTGACCTCGATCGATTCGCCGACTTCCTTGCCGATCAGCGCACGGGCGATCGGGGACGAGATCGAGATTCGGCCCGCCTTCACGTCGGCTTCCTGGTCGCCGACGATCTGGTAGACCTTCTCTTCCTCGGTGTCCTCGTCGACGAGCTTCACCTTGGCGCCGAACTTGACCGTGTCGCCGGACATCTTCGACAGGTCGATCACCTCGGCGCGCGCCACGAGGTCCTCAAGCTCGGTGATCCGGCCTTCGTTGTGGCTCTGCGCTTCCTTGGCGGCATGGTATTCGGCGTTCTCCGAAAGGTCGCCATGGGCGCGCGCTTCGGAAATTGCCTCGATGATTCGCGGGCGCTCCTCCTGCTGGCGCCAGCGCAGTTCTTCCTGCAGCTTGACGAAACCCCCCTGAGTCATCGGTACCTTTTCGACCATTTTCCTTTGTCCTTTCGCCGTGTCCGCGTTGTGGCAGACACAAAACAAAACAGGTCCCGAAGGCAAACTTCGGAACCATGTTCAGATCTATCTCCGGGGGTTATAGCAGATCGTCATGAGCGATTGCCAGACAATTCGCACCACGCAAGTTGTATGCCGGACAATCGGCGTCTCCTGCGGGAGAAAGTGAGGGCGCAAACGACGAATATTGACAATCCGCTCCGGAACATATAGTGAACATAGAAATGAGGAAGACCCTTCGCGAACGTTTGGCCATTCTTTCCGATGCGGCGAAATACGATGCCTCGTGTGCTTCCAGCGGCACGGTGAGGCGCGATTCCGCTGCCGGTGGCGGGCTGGGCTCGACGGAGGGATCTGGCATCTGCCACGCCTACGCGCCCGATGGCCGGTGCATCTCGCTCCTGAAGATCCTGCTGACGAACTTCTGCATCTACGACTGCGCCTATTGCGTCAACCGCTCGTCCAGCAATGTCGAGCGTGCCCGGTTCACGCCGGAGGAGGTGGTGTGGCTGACGCTGGAATTCTACCGGCGCAACTATATCGAAGGACTGTTTCTGTCCTCCGGCATCATCCGTTCGTCCGATCACACAATGGAACAGATGGTGAGCATCGCCCGCGACCTGCGTGTGAAACACAATTTTCGCGGCTATATCCATCTCAAGACCATTCCCGAGGCTTCGCCACAGCTGATCGAGGAGGCGGGGCTGCATGCCGACAGGCTCTCCCTGAACATCGAGCTGCCGACGGATACCGGAATTGCGCGACTGGCGCCGGAGAAACGGCCGGAGGGCATCCGCCGGGCGATGGGCGACCTGCGGCTGAAGATCGAGGAAGCGGCCGAACCGACATTGGTGACGAAGCGGCGCCGGCGCTTCGTGCCGGCCGGGCAAAGCACGCAGATGATCGTGGGCGCAGACGGGGCCAGCGACGCGACCATCCTGTCCGCCAGCGGCCGGTTGTATTCGAGCTATGGCCTGAAGCGCGTCTACTATTCCGCCTTCAGCCCTATCCCCGACAGTTCAAAGAGCCTGCCGCTGATAAAGCCGCCCCTGATGCGCGAGCATAGGCTCTATCAGGCGGACTGGCTCTACCGCTTCTACGGCTTCGGCATCGGCGAGATCACCGCCAGCCGGCCGGACGGCATGCTTGACCTCGATCTGGACCCGAAACTTGCCTGGGCGCTCGGCAATCGCGCCGAGTTCCCCGTCGACGTCAATCGTGCCGAACGGGAAATGCTGCTGCGCGTCCCCGGCCTCGGCACGAAGACGGTGAAATCGATTCTGTCCGTGCGCCGTCTGCGGCGTTTGCGGCTGGACGACCTCGCCCGGCTTGGTGTGTCCATCCGCAAGGTGCAGGCCTTCATCACCGCGGAGGGGTGGACGCCGCGGCGGCTTATCGAGCGCCCCGATCTCAGGGTCATGTTTGCGCCGCAGCCGCGACAGCTGACGCTGCTTTGATGCGCAGGGTGGTCCTCGCTGGTGGCGGCGATTTCGACGGGTGGCGCAAGGCCGCGCGCGGGCTTCTCGCAAGCGGCGTGGCGCCGGGACAAGTCGAATGGCGCGACGGGGAGGGAGAGCAAGGCTTCGACTTCGACGGAGCGTGCGGGGCGGCAAGCGCACCCGGGCCCGCGTCCAAGGTTTTGCAGCCGACCGTGCCGAAAGGCTTCATCGAGCTGGCGCAGGCGGTGATATGTCATTCCGACCCGGCGCGCTACGCGGTTTTGTATCGGCTGTTGTGGCGGCTGCAGGCGGATCGCCGCCTGCTGGAGCTTGCCTCCGACGCGGAAGTCGCACGCGCGCAGCTGATGGCCAAGAGCGTGCGCCGCGACGCGCACAAGATGACCGCCTTCGTGCGCTTCAAGGAGGTGCCAGGGGCATCGTCGCCGGGCGGGCGGCGGCGCTTTGCGGCATGGTTCGAGCCGGACCATCATATCGTGGCGCGCGTGGCGACGTTCTTCCGCCGCCGCTTCAGCGACATGGACTGGCTGATTGCCACGCCGAAGGGGGCGGCGTGCTGGGACGGCAATCTGCTTCAGGTCGATGCCGTGCCCCGCCGCAAGCCCGATCTTGCCGACGAAGCGGATGAGCTCTGGCGCACCTACTACGCCAGCATCTTCAATCCGGCACGCCTGAAGGTGAAGGCGATGCAGGCCGAAATGCCGAAGAAGTACTGGCGCAACCTGCCGGAGGCGGCCCTGATACCCGGCATGATCGCGAATGCCGAAGCCCGGATGCACGAAATGGCAAGGAAGGCTGCGACCGAGCCGCAGCCCTATCATCACCGTATCCGAGATGCGGCCGCGCGGGCACCGCGGCAGGCGGCTGCTCCGGCGGGAACACTTGCCGCGCTCAATGCCGAGGCGATGGCCTGCACGCGCTGTCCGCTGCATGCGCGCGCGACGCAAACCGTCTTTGGCGAAGGGCCGCAGGACGCGGCGGTGATGGTCGTCGGCGAACAGCCGGGCGACATGGAGGACCTTGCCGGCCGCCCCTTCGTCGGTCCGGCGGGCAAGGTGTTCGACGCGGCACTTGCGGCTGCCGGGATCGACCGGGGTGGCCTCTACCTCACCAATGCGGTGAAGCACTTCAAGTACGAACCGCGCGGCAAGCGCCGCATCCATCAGCGCCCGAATTCCGGGGAGGTGCAACACTGCCGATTCTGGCTGTCACGCGAGATCGAGCTGGTGCAGCCCAAGTTGTTGGTGGCGATGGGGGCGACGGCGCTGTCCGCCCTCACGGAGACCCGACACAAGCTGGCCGACATCCGCGGCGAGCCGATTGCGATGAAGGACGGGCGGACGCTGTTTGTCACCGTGCACCCGTCCTACCTGCTGCGCATCCCGGACGAGGCGAGGAAGGCAGACGAAGTGGCGCGCTTCCATCGTGACATCGGAGAGGTTGGCAGGCTGGCTGCGGCGATGTGACGACGGGCTTCCGTGGTGCCGGGGCGATCATCCCGCCAGCAACGGTTCCCGAAATTCTCTCATCATGGGTGGCGATCGATGCTATGAGCTCGCCAAATCGTAGCCTGGAGACCAATCTTTGAGCAATAACTGGAACAAGAGTGTGACTTTGGCGCTGGAAGCACCCGGCAAGTTCACGACCATCAGCAACATCCAAGAGGCCTCATGGGCGCTCATCGAGGATTGGCCGCTCGAAGAGGGCGAAGCGCTGGACCGGGCCTTGCTGGTCATCGAGGCGGCGATGAAAGGCAAGAAGTCGGCCGAGGAGGCGAGATTTGCGTTCATCGCCGCGGCGCATGAAGCGGGGATCGAGCTCAAGGAGTAGGCAATGTCGCCAAGCGAGGTCGAAAGGCTTCGGTTAGTTGACACGGAACGGGTATGCTATTCTGGTTGGCGACGATCGGATCGCGCGCAGATTTGGCGAATTGCCACGCCGTGAGGCCGTTGACGGATACAATTGCTACGAGGAGGAAAACGTCAAATGAACAGCTTCATCTCCAGTATCGCAGCCTGCACCCTGCTCGTCGCAGTTTCCGCTGCAGCGCCGACACATGCAGAAGACATGATGAAGTCTGACATCCTGCCTGCTGAAACCACGAATGCCGACGCGATGACGACGGCAGGAACGAAGGCCGATTGCTTGCAAAAGGCCGAAATGGAGCAGGACGGCGTGAAGAAGGAAGAGATGCTGAAGGCTTGCGACGCAATGCAGTGAGCCACGCGGTGCCGTCTCCAGCGCAGGCTTGCGACAGCCGCAGCAATTTGAGGGGAATGTCCGCCAAGCGCGCGGAGCGGTCACCAGCTTGTCAGGTTAGACACCCTGTCCGAAACACGGGGCAAGCTCACTCATCCTGAGTGATCGAAGGTTGTGATTTCATCTGCGTCAACATGGCTGATGTTGTATGCAGCAGTTTTAGGGTAGTCCTCCCTCGCGATAGATAGTGTCAAATAGCCTGGAAATATCCGAAATGTGGGATTGGTTCCCTATAGTCTTCTTTCCGCTCAAGCTTCTCGTGCTAGGCACGGGAATGTTCTTCGCCATCAAGTGGCATCACGATCAAGGGAAGAAAAAATAGCGAGACCAGCGGACCGTAAGCGCCGCCGATCAGCGAAGCGCCGCCCATGTAGTCCGCTCGTGCCCAATAGCCGCTCCTCGCGGCCTCTGCCCGTCCCAACCTCATTCTCAATGGGCGGCGGCAATGGCCTTTTCGTCGATATGCGCGCGGGCATAGATCCCGCGTGCGATGGCGGCGAGCGCGAGGAGGGTGACGGAGGCCAGCAGGCAGCTTGCGGCAAAGCCGTTGGAGAAGGACTGGCGGGCAGCCTCCAGCCAGGCGGGCACAGAAGCCTGCCCGAGCACGTCGACCCCCAGAGTCCTTGCCGTATCGACTGCGCCGCCGATCGTCGTCTTCACCGCTGCGATCTGGACGGGGTCGAGGCCCGCGACGTCCACGCCGTCCATCAGCCATCGGTAGATCAGCGTGCCGAAGCTGCCGAGCAGGGCGATGCCGAGTGCGCCGCCGAATTCTGCGCTGGTCTCCGAGATCGCCGAAGCCGAGCCTGATCGTTCCGGTGGCGCGGTGCCGACGATCAGCCCCGTGGTCGTCAGCACGACCGGCACGAAGCCAACAGCGATGATCATCGTCGCGCCGAGCACGCCGTAGATGTTCTCGAACCAGGCGGCAATCGCCATCACCAGCGTCCCCACCGCATTGACGACCAGCCCCAGAAGGACGGTCCTCACCGGTCCGAAGCGGTTGGTGAAGCGGTAGGCCTGCAGCGACATCACCGTAAAGACGATCGACGACGGCACGGACCAGAGTGCGGCTTCCAGCGGTGAGAGACCGAGCACGAACTGGAGAAACAGGTTCTGGTAGAGAAAGACACCGAAGACGAAGAACATGCCGGCGAGGTTGACCAGGAGCGAGGCGGTGAAGGCCGGGATGCGGAAGAGTTTCAGGTCGATCAGGGGATGGGACAGGGTCTGCTGGCGGCGGACGAACAGCCACCCGAACACGAACCCGGCCGCAATCGGAACCAGGTGACGCAGATGAAAGCCTTCTGCCGCCATGTGCTTCAGGCCATAGATGACCGGCAAAACGGTTGCCAGCGACAGCAGCACGCTCTGCAGATCAAGGCGGGTGCCGTCGGGGCTCTTGTATTCCGGCAAGAGCCGCGGTGCGACCAGCAACAGCACCAGCATCACGGGGATATTGATGAGAAACACCGCCCCCCAATGGAAATGCTGAAGCAGGAAGCCGCCCAGCAACGGCCCGATCAGACCGCCGAGCGAGAATGCCGTTCCCCAAACGCCGATGGCGCGGTTGCGCTCGGCTTCGTTCTTGAAAAGGTTGACGATCAGCGACAGAGTCGAGGGCGCGATCGTGGCGCCGGCGATACCGAGCAGCGCGCGCGACACGATGAGCTGCTGGGCGGTGGAGGAAAAGGCCGCCAGCGCCGAGGCCACGCCGAAGGCGAAGGCGCCGATCAGAAGCACTCGCCGGCGGCCTATCCGGTCACCCAGCGTCCCCATGGTGACCAGGAAGCCTGCGACCATGAAGCCGTAGATATCGTTGATCCAGAGCAGTTGCGATGCGGACGGGTCGAGATCGGCGACGATGGCGGGCGTCGCCAAAAACAGGATCGACAGGTCCATCGAGTAGATGAGGCAGGCAATCGACAGCACGCCGAGGCCGATCCATTCGCGCCGGCCGGCAAGAGGCTGTGCCGCGTCTTGCGATGTCGTCTGCATGGTGCACCTCCTGGCGTAAGACAGGCTTGGTATAAGTCACCGCCGGGAAACGCAACGGAGGGTGAAAAAAAAGCGGGCGCCGAAGCGCCCGCCTTGCATGTTTCAGATATGGTTCAGGCGAAGTAGCTCTGCAGCGGGTGCACCTCGAGCTGGCCTTCCTTCAGCGCCTTGATCGCTTCGGCGGCGGCGGCGGCACCCGCCATCGTCGTATAGTAGGGCACCTTCTGCATCAGGGCGGCGCGGCGGAGCGACTTTGAATCCGAGATCGCCTTGGTGCCATCGGTGGTGTTGATGACGAGCTGTACCTGACGGTTGCGGATGGCGTCCTCGATGTGCGGACGGCCTTCCTGAACCTTGTTGATCTTCACAGCCTCGATGCCGTGCTCGCCGAGGAAGCGGGCGGTGCCGGAGGTGGCCATCACCTTGAAGCCGATTCCGACCAGCGTGCGGATCGCCGGCAGGACGCGGTCCTTGTCCTCGTCGCGGATCGACACGAACACGGTGCCGTCGCGCGGCAGGTCGACATTGGCGCCGAGCTGCGACTTGGCAAAGGCCAGCGCGAAATTGGTGTCGAGGCCCATGACCTCGCCCGTGGAGCGCATTTCCGGTCCGAGCAGCGTATCGACACCGGGGAAGCGGGCGAACGGGAATACGGCTTCCTTGACCGCGATGTGCTTGAGGTTGCGCGGATCGGGTTTTTCGCCATAGGCCGCGATCGCGGCATCGAGCTTTTCGCCGGCCATGACGCGGGCGGCGATCTTGGCGATCGGCGCGCCGATGGTCTTGGCGACGAAGGGGACGGTGCGAGAGGCGCGCGGGTTGACCTCCAGCACGTAGATCGTGCCGTCCTTAATGGCGTACTGTACGTTCATCAGGCCGCCGACGTTGAGCGCCTTCGCCAGCGCCTTGGTCTGGCGTTCCAGTTCGTCGACGATCTCGGAGGAAAGCGTGCGGACCGGGAGAGAGCAGGCCGAGTCGCCCGAATGGATGCCGGCTTCCTCGATGTGCTCCATGATGCCGGAGACGAACACCGTCTCGCCGTCGCAGAGCGCATCGACGTCCACTTCGACCGCGTTGGTCAGGTAGCTATCGAACAGAAGCGGGTTCTTGCCGAGCAGGGTGTTGATCTGGCCGGTCTTGTCGTTCGGGTAACGCTGCTTGATGTCCTCGGGCACGAGGCCGGGAACGGTGTCGAGCAGGTAGGTTTGGAGCATCGATTCCGAATGGATGATCTGCATGGCGCGGCCGCCGAGCACGTAGGACGGTCGGACGACCAGCGGGAAGCCGATCTCGGCTGCGACCAGGCGGGCCTGCTCGACCGAATAGGCGATGCCGTTGTTCGGCTGGGCGAGGTCCAGCTTCTGAAGCAGCTTCTGGAAGCGGTCGCGGTCCTCGGCGAGGTCGATCGCGTCGGGGGCGGTGCCGAGGATCGGGATGCCGTTCTTCTCGAGCGCTTCGGCGAGCTTCCGCGGCGTCTGGCCGCCGACCTGGACGATGACGCCGCCGAGGGTGCCGTTCGTCTGCTCGGCCTTGAGGATCTCGATCACGTCCTCGGCGGTCAGCGGTTCGAAATAGAGGCGGTCGGAGGTGTCGTAGTCGGTCGACACGGTCTCCGGGTTGCAGTTGACCATGATTGCCTCATAACCGGCGTCCTTCAGCGCGAAGGCGGCATGGCAGCAGCAGTAGTCGAACTCGATGCCCTGGCCGATGCGGTTCGGGCCGCCGCCGAGGATGACGACCTTCCTGCGGTCCGAGATGCCCGCTTCCGATCGGGTCTGCCCGGCAAAGGGCTGTTCGTAGGTCGAGTACATATAGGCGGTCGGAGAGGCGAATTCGGCAGCACAGGTGTCGATGCGCTTGAACACGGGGCGGACGTCGAGGTTGTTGCGCAGTTCGGCGACTTCCTTCGGCCGCTTGCCCGAGAGCGTGGCGAGGCGGGCGTCGGAGAAGCCCATCGCCTTCAGCATGCGCAGGTTCTGCGCGTCTTGCGGCAGGCCATGCTCGCGGATGCGGGCTTCCATGTCGACGATCGCCTTGAACTGGGCGATGAACCAGGGGTCGATCTTCGAGCCTTCGTGCACCTCTTCCGGCGTGAAGCCCATGCGAAGGGCCTGGGCGACCATGCGCAGCCGGTCGGGCGTCGGCGTCGAGATCGCCGCGCGCACGGCATTCTTGCCGTCGCCGTTCTCGTAGCCGGGGATCTCGATCTCGTCCAGGCCGGTCAGGCCGGTCTCGAGCCCGCGCAGCGCCTTCTGCAGGGATTCGGCGAAGGTGCGGCCGATTGCCATGACCTCGCCGACGGACTTCATCGCGGTCGTCAGCGTCGGCTCGGCGCCGGGGAATTTTTCGAAGGCGAAGCGCGGGATCTTCGTGACGACATAGTCGATCGACGGCTCGAAGGAGGCCGGCGTCGCACCGCCGGTGATGTCGTTTTCGAGTTCGTCCAGCGTGTAGCCGATCGCGAGCTTGGCGGCGATCTTGGCGATCGGGAAGCCGGTGGCCTTGGAGGCCAGCGCAGACGAGCGCGAGACGCGCGGGTTCATCTCGATGACGACGAGGCGGCCATTGGCGGGATTGACGGCGAACTGGACGTTCGAGCCGCCGGTCTCAACCCCGATCTCGCGCAGCACCGCGATCGAGGCGTTGCGCATGATCTGGTATTCCTTGTCGGTCAGCGTCAGCGCCGGCGCGACCGTGATCGAATCGCCGGTGTGCACGCCCATCGGATCGATGTTCTCGATCGAGCAGATGATGATGCAGTTGTCCGCAGTGTCGCGGACCACTTCCATCTCGTATTCCTTCCAGCCGAGCACCGATTCCTCGATCAGGACTTCGGTCGTCGGCGAGGCGTCGAGGCCGGAATTGACGATCTCGAAGAATTCCGAGCGGTTGTAGGCGATGCCGCCGCCGGTGCCGCCGAGCGTGAAGGAGGGGCGGATGATGGCGGGAAGGCCGATCTCGTCCAGCGCCTGCGCGCCGACCGCCATGGCGTGGCTCATGTAGCGCTGCTTGCGGTCGGTCTCGCCGAGGTTCCACTGGTTTTCCAGCTCGTCCAGCGCCTTGTCGAGTGCCTCGCCGGACAGCTCTGCCTTGAGCTTGGCGCGCTCGGCCTCGTGCTTCTTGCGGTCGGCGTCCTTGATTTCGGTGGCATTGGCCAGCAGCGACTTCGGCGTCTCCAGCCCGATCTTGGCCATCGCCTCGCGGAACAGCGCGCGGTCCTCGGCCTTGTCGATCGCCTCCGGCTTGGCGCCGATCATCTCGACGTTGTAGCGCTCCAGCACGCCCATGCGCTTCAGGGAAAGGGCGGTGTTCAGCGCCGTCTGGCCGCCCATGGTCGGCAAAAGCGCGTCCGGGCGCTCCTTGGCGATGATCTTGGCGACAACCTCGGGGGTGATCGGCTCGATGTAGGTGGCGTCTGCCAGGCCCGGGTCGGTCATGATCGTCGCCGGGTTGGAGTTGACCAGGATGACCCGGTAACCTTCTTCCTTCAGCGCCTTGCAGGCTTGCGTACCGGAATAGTCGAATTCGCAGGCCTGCCCGATGACGATCGGCCCCGCGCCGATGATGAGGATCGATTTGATGTCTTGGCGCTTGGGCATGGCTCTATCCGTTCTTTAGCCTGCGCGAAAAACCGGCCAGGGTGGGAGGTTCACCGGCCGGGGCGCGAAAGCTTGGTCTTTAAAGGCTAGAAGCGGCTTATAGGCAAATGCGCTGCGGAGCGAAACCCCGAAAATTCCAGAATCGACAGAAAGAGAAGCGGGCGCGATCGCGCGTGCGGTTCGGGGATTTGCGCAGGCGGCACCCGGGTAGGCCGGGTCGCTGATGGCGCGCAATTCGTTTTGCAACCGTCGCGTCCCGCCCTATAAGTGAAGGAGCTGGAACGAAAGCCTGGCTGCGGCGTTTCGGCGGGGCGCAAGAGAGGGAACGGTCATGGAGTGGAAGGGACGCCGTCAGTCCAGCAACGTCGAGGATCAGCGCGGTGCGGGCGGGCCGGGCGGCTTTGGCCGCGGCGGCGGTTTCCGTATTCCGATGGGCGGCGGGCCGCGCCGGGCCGGTGGCGGCCTGAGCATCGGCACGATCATCTTCCTCGTCGTGATCTATTTCGTCCTCAAGATGATGGGGATCGACCTGCTGCAGGTGCTGGGTCAGGGCGGCAGCGGCCAGATGAACCTGCCGGGCTTCGAACAGACCGAAAGCGCCACGCGCGCCAATTCACCGGCGCAGGAGGAGACCAAGCAGTTCATGGCGACGGTCCTCGCCGAGACGGAGGACGTCTGGAACGGCATCTTCCAGGCCAGCGGCGAAAACTACCAGGAGCCGAAGCTCGTGCTGTTTTCCGGCAGCATCCAGTCCGCGTGCGGCTTCGCTTCGGCGGCTTCCGGACCGTTCTACTGCCCCGGCGACCGCAAGGTCTATCTCGACATGAGCTTCTTCGACGAACTGGCCGACCGGTTCGATGCGGCCGGTGATTTCGCGCAGGCCTACGTCGTCGCCCACGAGGTCGGCCATCACGTCCAGAACCTGACGGGCGTGCTGCCGCAGTTCAACCGTGCCCGGCAGAGCATGAGCGAAGCCGAGGCCAACCAGATGTCGATCCGCGTCGAGCTGCAGGCCGATTGCTATGCCGGCATCTGGGGCAAGTACACCGAGCAGAAGGGGCTGCTGGATACCGGCGACCTGGAGGAGGCGCTGAATGCCGCCGTGCAGATCGGCGACGACACGATCCAGAAGCGCATGCAGGGCTATGTGGTGCCGGAAAGCTTCAACCATGGCACGTCCGAACAGCGCATGCGCTGGTTCAAGCGCGGCTTCGACAGCGGCCGCGTCCAGGACTGCGACACGTTCCGCGTCGCCAATCCCTGAGGGCGGTCAGCGCAGGGGCCGGCCGCACGGCCCTTGCCAATCCAGGTCGGAGCCCGACATAGGGCATTGAAGGATATACTTAATCGCTAATTAACGGTGTCCCACTAGTTTGCCTGCAGCGCGCGGCCATGCCTCTTCATCGAAGATGGGCCCCGGACCGAGACGCTCGTTATCGTGGGAGTCCAAAGAAATGTCTCGCTTTCCGAAATTCGGCCTGGATGCCTCGGCCGTGCTTGAGGCCCTCAGCCGGTCGCAGGCCATCATCGAGTTCGATCTGGCGGGCAACATCCTGACGGCGAATGACAATTTCTGCAGGGCAGTTGGCTATCAGCGGTCCGAGATCGTCGGCCGTCACCACAGCATGTTCGTGCTTCCGGACGAAGCCGCTTCGCCTGAATACCGGGCGTTCTGGGCAAAGCTTGCGCGTGGCGAATACGACCAGTGCCAGTACCAGCGCCGGGCGAAGAACGGCGAGGAGATCTGGATCGAGGCCTCGTACAATCCCGTCTTCCGCCGCGGCAAACCCTACAAGGTTGTCAAGATCGCCACGGACATAACCGCGATCAAGCGCAAGAGCGTCGAGGACGAAGGCAAGCTGGAGGCGCTTTCGCGGGCGCAGGCCGTGATCGAATTCAGTCCCGATGGAAAGATACTTCGGGCCAACGAGAACTTCCTGGCAGCGCTCGGCTACGACGCGGAGGAAATCGTCGGTCAGCATCATTCGATGTTCTGCGAGGAGGGATATGCCCTTTCCCGGGAATATCGCGAATTCTGGGAAGAGCTTCGGGCGGGCCGGTATTCCACCGGGCAGTTCATGAGGCTTGCAAAGGGCGGCAGGCGTGTCTTCATCCAGGCGTCCTACAATCCGATCATCGACGAGAAGGGAAGGGTGTGCAAGGTCGTCAAGTTCGCGCTCGACGTGACGGATCGCATGCATGCGGTGGAAGAGTTGGGCGCGGCGCTGGAGCGGCTGTCTCAATGCAATATCCGCATCACGCTGGACCAGCCGTTCGTCGGCGAATTCGAAAGGCTTAGAAGGGATTTCAACAAGTCGATCGGCGAGTTCCAGAAGACACTCGTCAACGTGCTGGGGCAGACAGGAGACCTCAGCAGAAGCAGCCGCGAAGTCCGCGAGGCCTCCGAGCTTCTGGCTGAGCGCTCCCGCGAGCAGGCGGCGGCTCTCGAGGAGACTTCCGTGGCCCTCGGCGAGATCACCCGGACTGTCCGCTCGTCCACCGAAAACACGAAGGAGACGCGCCAGCTCGTCCAGAGGGCGCGGGCATCGACGGCTGCATCGACGGAGGTCGTCCAGCAGACGGTCGATGCCATGCAACGCATCGAGACCGCGTCCCGCGAGATCAGTCAGATCATCGGCGTCATCGACGAGATCGCATTCCAGACGAATCTTCTGGCGCTGAACGCAGGCGTGGAGGCGGCACGTGCGGGCGACGCGGGCAAGGGGTTTGCCGTTGTGGCCCAGGAAGTGCGCGAACTTGCCCAACGCTCCGCAAACGCTGCAAAGGAAATCAAGACGCTGATCAACAACTCAGGTGCGGGCGTTCTGGAAGGCGTGAGACTGGTCGGCAAGACCGGCGAGGCACTGAAGCAAATCGACGTGCTGGTGAAGGACATCGACGGCAATGTCGACAATATCGCCAAGGCCGCCGACGAACAGACGACAGGCCTAAACGATATCAGCAAGGCCGTAAACCGGCTCGACCAGATGACGCAACAGAACGCCGCCATGAGTGCCCGGACGACCGCCATCAGCAGCACGCTGGCGCAGGGCGCAGACGCCCTTGCACAACTGGTCAGCCTCTTCAAGCTGAACCGCCGTGCCGTCCAGCGCGAGGACGGATCGTCCGTGAAGTCAGACTACGCCGCCGGCGGGCGGGGCGGTCAAGCCACCGGACGCGCCGCTGCTTGAGGAAGCGATGCGTCGGTCTTGCGGCGATCCTCGATTTGAGAATCGCCATTTTGCCTGGCTATTGGTACGGTTCAGCGGTTCCTTTCGCTGTCCATATGCGCCAGATGCCTGTGTCCGCTGTCGAGCTTCCCGGGCGATTTCAGCGCAAGAGCTCCTGATCTCGTCCTCATTCCAGCCAGCTTTGATGTGGGGGTCGACTATCGCCGGATCCGTCACTGTGTCGTCTCTGTGCCAGTGGGTGTGACGGTCGGTGATGCGCCGCCAGTTCCCGACTCCGGGGTCGGATCGCGGTCTGTCGGTGCTGTTTGCGCGGGGTCTCCAATCGGCGTGCCACCAGTGGCGGCATCATCCGGTGGCGCCACGGTGCTGGTGGCCGCGGGTTGATTTTGCGAGGCACTGTCCTCGTCTATCGCCTCCCCATACATCCCTGCGACGGCCCAGGCGATGGCTGCGAGTAGCAAACCCACCAAGAGGACAATGAGGACGGGCCTGCCGAGGGGACCTTGCCGAGTTTTCGCCGCTGGTGTCGCTCCGTCACCATCTGGAGCCGCTGCTTTATTTGCGTTGTCTGTTGCTTGTCGCATTGGAGCCATCCTTCCCATCGGTTCAAAACCTTCGGGACGGTTGAAAGTTCCAGCAGGAGACAGCAGGAGGGGATGGCTGGTCGCTTGACTGCTGGAACCTATCGCCTGGCGGCGGGTTTGAAGAGGGAGACTGTTCACGACCGCCTTACCACTGGCGCACAGTGGCCTGATGGAAGGGACAAGAGTTCCACCGGAGGCAGATATGTCCAATGCAGCGAAGACTGGTCACGAACCTCGCAACACGGGCACGAGCGATACGACATTCGGGATGTCGACTGAGAGCAAAGCACAGATCGAAGACGCAGCCGCGCAGTCTTCGCCCTCAATCGGCGCTGGCGAACTCTTGAACGTCTATCGGCTGGTACCGATTGCTGCCGACAGCGATCCTCGTTGGGAAAATTCGCCGCCCCAGGGAGAGGTGGTCGTGGCCGCTCGAACGGCTGGCGACGCCCGCATTGTGGCGGCGGGCCGCGAGCTCGATTTCATGGAAATAGACGCCGCCCCCGCAGAAGACGTTACGACTGGTAACGCCAGTGCGTTCAGATCCGAAAAACTTTACACGGTCATAGAGATCGAGAGGGGCAGAGCCGATCTGAAACGGGGCTTGCTCGAAGGAGAGATATCGGTCGACACCATCAAACCAACCCAATTGTAGGCCGGCGGAGCGCCATAAAGCATTCTGCTGCCTCTCGAGCGGGGTCGATCGCCAACTGCAAATTCCCCGTCTCGACCGCTCGCGAACGGATGAACCGGCGGCTTCACCGAAACCTTTTGTTGGGGACGGAACCAAAGGCATTGCTGGGGCTTAGGGAAGTACCCATCCTTTTCCGCGGTCTCGGAGGCATGCCATGGCCAAGAAATCAAACCCGTCCTCGCCCAAGAACATGGCGGTCATTCATGATCAGAAAATGCACCGAGGCCCAGGCGGCGAGCTTCACCAGATTGCAGCAGACGGCTCTGCGGTGCTGACGACCGCCCAAGGCGCGCCGGTCGCCGACGACCAGAATACCCTACGTGTCGGTCCGCGGGGGCCGTCGCTGATCGAAGACTTTCACTTTCGCGAGAAAATCTTTCACTTCGACCACGAGCGAATCCCCGAACGCGTCGTCCACGCTCGCGGCTATGGTGCACATGGTTTCTTTGAGAACTACGAATCACTGGCCGCCTATACGCGTGCGGACCTCTTTCAACGGCCCGGTGAACGCACCCCGGTCTTCGTCAGGTTTTCAACCGTGGCTGGCAGCAAGGGTTCGTTCGACCTTGCCCGCGACGTGCGGGGATTTGCCGTCAAGATGTACACCAAGGAAGGCAACTGGGACTTGGTCGGCAACAACATTCCTGTGTTTTTCATCCAGGATGCCATCAGGTTTCCGGACATCATCCATGCGGTCAAGCCGGAACCCGATCGTGCATTTCCGCAGGCCCAGTCAGCACACGACAACTTCTGGGACTTCATAAGCCTGACCCCCGAAAGCATGCACATGATTATGTGGGTGATGTCGGACCGGGCGATTCCGAGATCCTTCCGCTTCATGGAGGGGTTCGGTGTCCACACATTTCGATTCGTGAATGCCAAGGATGAGTCGACCTTTGTGAAGTTTCACTGGAAGCCCAAGCTGGGGCTGCAATCGGTCGCCTGGAGCGAAGCCGTCAAGATCAACGGCGCAGACCCAGACTACCACCGCCGGGACCTCTGGGAGGCGATCCAGTCCGGCAACTTCCCCGAGTGGGAGCTTCAGGTCCAGATTTTCGACCAGGAGTTTGCCGACAACTTCGACTTCGACGTTCTCGATCCGACCAAACTCATCCCCGAGGAAGTTCTCGCACCAAAGCCGATTGGACGCCTGGTGCTCGACCGCATGCCAGACAATTTCTTTGCCGAGACCGAGCAAGTCGCGTTCATGACGCAGAATGTACCTCCGGGCATCGACTTCAGTAACGATCCGCTCCTGCAGGGGCGGAATTTCTCTTACCTTGATACGCAGTTGAAGCGGCTAGGGGGCCCGAATTTTACCCATATCCCGATCAACGCGCCGAAATGCCCCTTCCACAACTTCCAGCAGGACGGCCATATGGCCATGCGCAATCCTTCCGGGCGCGTGAACTACGAGCCAAACTCGTTCATTGATGGTCCAAGGGAATCCCCGATGCAGGGTTACCGTCATTTCCCGGCCGAGGAAGCGGGGCCGAAAGTGCGGTTGCGTCCTGAAAGCTTTGCCGACCATTACAGTCAGGCTCGCCAGTTTTATATCAGTCAGACACTGACTGAGCAGCGCCACATCGCGGCAGCCCTCGTCTTCGAACTCTCGAAAGTTCAGACGCCCGTGATCCGGGAGCGGATGGTTGCCCATCTCCTGAACATCGATAAAACGCTTGCAAGCAAGGTGGGGGATGCGCTCGGTTTCAAGGCGATGCCCAAACCTGCAGACGCCGCGGTGCCGACCAGACAAGACCTCGACCCTTCACCCGCTCTCAGTATCGTCGAGCGTGGGCCAAAACGGTTCGAGGGCCGAAAACTTGGCGTGCTCGTCACCGATGGTGCCGACGCGCAGATCCTGAAGAGTGTGTTCGACAATCTGACGAAGCAGAATGCCGAGTTCGAAATTATTGCGCCCAAGGTCGGTGGCGTAACCCTTTCTGATGGAAGCTTCCTGGAGGCGCATCAGATGATAGACGGCGGCCCCTCCGTGCTCTACGACGCGGTTGCTCTTGTAACCTCAGCCGACGGTGTCGCCGATTTGGTCAAGGAAGCCACAGCGCGGGACTTTGTCGCCGACGCGTTCTCGCACTGCAAGTACATCGGCTACGTCACGGACGCGTTGCCGCTGCTTGAGAAAGCCGGCATCGCAGATAGTCTCGACGAGGGAACTGTTGCGCTGGAGGACGTCAAGGCGGTTGGTCTGTTTCTCGAAGAAATAGGCAAGCTGCGCGTCTGGGGGCGGGAGCCTTCGGTGAAACTGAACTGAGCCCGGCACATTGAGGGCATTACGCGCGGTGGCTAAAGAACAAGCGTCCGCATTTCCTTCCCGGGCAATTGGCCCGCTTCGGCGGGCCTTCCCTATTGATGCTTGCGAGCGGTCTGTAGCGGTCTATCCGCGTCTCATTCCATGCGCCGGGCGATGATCGGCGAGGTAGTTGTTATCAGCTATGTCTTATTTAGTATGCCCATGTCGATAAAGGGCGCACAGTTGTTTATCGTCTCAATTCAACGGCACGTGACGACTGGGGGCTTGGCATCTTCCGCCTTTTTGAGGAGATTCCAATGCATCACCCTGACGGTCCTCTGGACCATACTGAGGCAAGCTCGACTTTCCCCTACACCCCGGATTTCAACGGAGTGTTCTCCCCGGATGAACTTCGCCGGCTCCAGGAGATGTTTGACGCGGCAAGACAATCTTGCAGGATTTTCGGCGAGGGAGACAGTTCCGAGGCCCTTGGGCGGGCGGTGATCCGTCTTTACAAGAACGGAGTGCGAAAGCCCGCCGTGGCGGCCAACATGCTCCTGAGGGCGTTCGGAAAGTCCAGGGCTGTCGCAATCCCGTAACTGCCGCGCACTTCACATCAGAAAGCCGTCGCGTTCGCCACGCGACGGCTTTCTCGTGTTGATGGACTGCGCACGAATTTTACGAAGCAAGCGATGACGTTCGGCTTGTTTCATCTGCCCTGCCGCGCGGAGCGCGACTTCGAGGATTGTTTGGATGCCAGCGGGGGCGTCTGGTGCGCCGCCCCCGCGACGATGCTCAATGTCTACCAGGCCCTAAAACGTTGCGATCCGCAACATGGACGATATCATTTTCTTCGACGCTGTAACCTTTTGGCGTGATCGACGTTTCTCATCTGGAACCAGGAGAAAGCACATGCCGTCAAGTACCGCCCAGAAGCAGCGTGACATCCAGAAAGAGGTCAAGAAAGCGGACAGGAAGGGAACGAAGAAGAGCGCCAGTCCGATGCAGGCCGGAGCGCGCCGTTATCCCGAACCGCCATTTCCGAAGATTCATCAATCAAAGCCAGGCTCTGAAGCCGGGCTTTCCCTCGCGCCGATGTGTGACGCGCCCTTCTACAAGGGGTCTGAAAAGCTCGAAGGGAGGGTCGCCCTGATCACGGGCGGGGATTCCGGCATCGGCAGGGCGGTTGCCATTCTTTTCGCGCGAGAGGGAGCCAACATCGCGATAGTGCACCTGGATGAGGACGACGATGCCAGGGACACCAAGCTCGCAGTTGAGAACGAGGGGCGCGAATGTCTCGTCCTTCGGGGCGACGTCAAAG
This sequence comes from Pseudomonadota bacterium, assembly GCA_023404095.1. Taxonomy (GTDB): domain Bacteria; phylum Pseudomonadota; class Alphaproteobacteria; order Rhizobiales; family Rhizobiaceae; genus Mycoplana. Next base: position 88,828 of record JAEYDD010000033.1, read on the forward strand.
ACGCCAGCTTCTGCCGCCGAGCCGTCGCCGAGACCGTCAAAAAGCTGGGCCACGTCGATGTCCTGGTCAACAATGCTGCCTTTCAGGTCCACACGCGGGACATCGAAGATCTCAGCGACGAGCATTTTGACGAGACGCTCAGAACCAACCTCTACGGCTATTTCTACATGGCAAAGGCCGTTGTCCCACACCTGAAGGACGGTGCTTCGATCATCAATACCGGCTCGGTGACCGGACTGGACGGCTCGAAAGAGTTGCTCGACTACTCAATGACCAAGGGGGGCATTCACGCATTCACCAGGTCCCTTGCTGCGCAACTCGTGCCCAAGGGGATCAGAGTCAACGCCGTCGCACCGGGACCGGTTTGGACGCCGCTTAACCCCTCGGACAAGAATCCCGAAGACATAGAGCAATTTGGCGCGAAGACACCGATGAAGCGACCCGCTCAGCCAGAGGAGATCGCGCCTGCTTATGTCTTTCTGGCCTCTCCCCAGATGTCGAGCTACATCACAGGAGAGATCCTGCCGATCGTCGGTGGCTACTAGTGATCTGAAGATTAGCGGAGGCCACGTATTTGGAAGCAGTTACGCGCAAGCGCAATCTCCGGTCCTTCCAGCCGTTGTGGGCAAACTCGCATCACATCCAGGTCGAAGCCGAGAGGTCGACGCCGCTCGACACCGTCGATGTGCTGATAGTCGGCGCGGGTATCGGCGGGGCATTGATGGCCGTATCGCTTCTCAAGCGAGGTTTGAGCATCCTGGTGGTGGATCGTCGACGGCCGCTGCAGGGCAGTAGCTTGGCCAGCACCGCGATGATTCAGCATGAAATTGACGTGCCCCTCCACAGGCTCGCTGTCGCGCTCGGGGCGGAGGAAGCACGCCGTGTCTGGCAGCGATCTGCCAAGGCCGTTGAAACGCTGACGACGCTTGTCGATCTTCTCGGCATAGACTGCCACCTGGAACGGAAGAGGGCGCTATATCTGGCAGGAGACGCGTATGGGGCCAGAGCGCTCAAGACGGAGGCCGAGGCGCGTCGAGCGGCGGGCATTGCGGCCGATTTTCTCAGTGCAACCGAACTGCGCAACCGATTTGCCCTGGAGCGCACCGCTGCCATCGAGTCTGTCATTTCCGCTTCTGCAAACCCGGCACAATTGACGGCAAGCTTATGGCGGAAGGCACAAGCCGATGGCGTCTCGATTGTTGAAAACCTTGAGATCACCGACATTCGCAGCGTCGGGGAGTGGAATGTCGTTGCGACCAGCAAAGGGCAGATTTTGCAGGCCAGGCATGTCGTTTTTTGTACTGGCTACGAGTTTCTGGATGCGGTTGCCAACCAGGGCCACCGAATTGTCTCAACCTGGGCGCTGGCTACGAGGCCCCACCATCCGCGGCCCCGTTGGCTCAAGGACTATATCGTGTGGGAGGCGTCGGATCCCTATCTTTATTTCCGCTCGACACCGGATGGTCGTATCATTGTTGGAGGGGAGGACGAAGAAAGCCCCGTTGCCTTTCAGGATCCTGTCAAGCTCGCATCGAAAACCAGGGTTTTGAGAGAGAAGCTCGGTGATCTCCTGGATACTCCGATCGAAGATCCGGAGTACCAATGGGCGGCCGCATTCGGTGTTACAGCAGATGGGCTTCCGATGATTGGGGCGGTGCCGGGATTGCAAAATGTGTACGCCGCCATGGGATATGGTGGCAACGGCATCACATTCAGTCAGATTGCGGCGGAAATCGTGTCGGCTGCTATCCTGGGGCACGACGATCCGGACAGCCAACTGTTCGCGTTTCGATAAGCAGGACTTGAATGGCTACGACGTCCTCTCGAGAAGCGTTCGATCACAGCGACTTTGCGGTCGGGCTGGCGCGCGGTGTTGCAGGTGCGTTGTTGTTCGCCCTGCCGATGTTTCTGACTATGGAGATGTGGGAGCTCGGCTTCTATATCGATCGGTGGCGATTGCTGCTCTTGCTGGTGATCAACATCCCGCTCCTTATCTTCCTGGCACACCGCATCGGGTTCGAGCGAACCACCACCTTGAGCGAGGCCATCCGCGACGCGAGTATCGCCTATCTGCTGGGAATTCTTTCAAGCGGCCTGATCCTTGCCGCCATTGGTGTCCTGCAATCTGGTCAGGGGGCATCGGAGACTGTGGGGATGGTTGCCCTGCAAGCGGTTCCGGCAAGCATCGGTGCCCTGCTTGGACGCAGCCAGCTTGGAGAACGCAGCGACGACAAGGGTGAAGGGTCGGCCTCCGAAACGAAAGCTTCCTATGGCGTAGAACTGTTCATGATGGCAGTGGGGGCACTCTTTCTCGGCCTCAATGTTTCGCCCACGGAAGAAATGATATTGCTGTCGTACAAGATGGCGGCTTGGCACGCGCTCGTACTCATCATCGCCTCGATCGCGCTCATGCACGGCTTTGTCTATGCGCTTTCGTTCGCCGGCAGTCATGAACTGGAGGAGGGGACACCGACCTGGCACGCCCTCGTGCGTTTTACTCTTCCAGGTTACGTGATCGCCTTTGCGGTCAGCACTTACTGCCTCTGGACGTTTCATCGGCTTGACGACATTGCAATAACGCAGGCGGCCATGACCATCGTGGTTCTGAGCTTTCCCAGCGCGATTGGCGCGGCGGCAGCGCGCCTCATTCTATAGGTGTCTGCATGACAGGTACGTCGCGGTACAAGACGAAAGAGGCGAGGCAACCGCATTGGATCGAATGGACGACAGGAGCCGTCTCGGCTGCTCTTGTCGTTATGTTGATTGGCTGGATTGCATGGGACGCCCTCACACCAGAGGATGACAGTCCAGATTTGTCCGTGCGACTGGTCGACACCGAACCACGGCAGAATGGCTACCAGGTCCGTTTTGAGGTGTCGAACGCGGCAAGGGCTACGGCAGCGGACGTTGTCGTCCGAGGAGAGTTGCGTGATGGCGACCAAATTGTCGAGGTTGTTGAAACGACCTTGGATTACGTGCCCATGCAATCCAAGGCGAGCGGCGGGCTGATCTTTGAGCATGCCCCTGGTGAATTGTCGGTTCGCCTTTCCGCAATCGGGTACAGTGATCCATAACCTTCAGCACACCATTCGTGTTCCGCCAGCGGGATTCGGGGCTGGGCACCATGAAGGAACACCCGCCATGGTCATGCAGGTCCGCACTGAAAGCTTGATCGCCACTCATAAAGTCGGCCCGAAGGCCAGATCGTTTATTATTTCACGCAAAGCAATAAATTCGAAATTATTCCCGCAATTGTGGCTGTGAGGATCTGACGGCAATATCAACCCCGTCAGGCGAACAAAGGGTCCTGAAACTTCCACTAACGAAATCGCAGGACGCGAGATACCCAAAAGTTGCTTTTCATGACGCGCGGCGTGCCCTGCTGTCCGCAGGGAGCGCAGGGAGCGGCCATCGCATGTCACCCTCTCATCTTCGCGGCCAATGCTGCTGCCATCACCAAGTCAATAGAAGGAACCGAGACCATGGCATATGTAACCACCAAGGACGGCGTTGAAATCTTCTACAAGGACTGGGGTCCGAAGGACGCTCAGCCGATCATGTTCCATCATGGGTGGCCGTTGAGTTCGGACGATTGGGATGCCCAGATGCTGTTCTTCCTCTCGAGGGGCTTCCGGGTTGTTGCGCATGATCGCCGCGGACACGGCCGTTCTGCCCAGGTTTCCGAAGGCCATGATATGGACCATTACGCTGCCGATGCTTTTGCTGTCGTGGAGGCCCTGAACCTCAACGACGTCGTTCACATCGGTCACTCGACGGGTGGCGGTGAAGTGGCTCGCTACGTGGCCAAGCATGGTGAGCCGTCCGGTCGTGCCGCCAAGGCCGTTCTTGTGGCCGCTGTTCCACCGATCATGCTGAAGACGGCTTCGAACCCTGAGGGGCTGCCAATGGAAGTCTTCGATGGTTTCCGCTCTGCCCTGTCCGCCAACCGCGCGCAATTCTTCCGCGATGTCCCGGCCGGCCCCTTCTACGGCTTCAACCGGGAAGGCGCCAAGGTTCAGGAAGGCGTCATCCAGAACTGGTGGCGTCAGGGCATGATGGGCGGCGCAAAGGCCCATTACGACGGTATCAAGGCCTTCTCCGAAACCGACCAGACCGAAGACCTGAAGGCCATCACCGTGCCGACGCTGGTTCTGCATGGCGAAGACGACCAGATCGTTCCCATCGCCGACTCGGCATACAAGTCCGTCAAGCTTCTGAAGAGCGGCACGCTGAAGACCTATCCCGGCTTCTCGCACGGCATGCTGACGGTGAATGCCGATGTCCTGAACGCCGATCTGCTCGCATTCGTCCAGGCCTGATCGATCCGGGGCGACGGGTGCTGCCTCCCAAGCACCCGTCGCCGCCTCGTGAACCAAAAGATCAAGAAGCGCGGCGCGCTTACGTCTGCAAAAGGGACCCACCATGACGAGCAACAACTCCGCCAAAAAGATCGCAAACCACAGCGTCGCCTGGGAGCGCGCCTTCGGATACGTGCAGGCCGTTCAGGTCAAGGACACGATCTATGTTTCAGGGCAACTGAGCCACGATGCCGACGGCAAGCTCATCGCTCCGGCAGAGCTCGATGCGAACGGCCGGCCCGCGGACTTCTCGGAAATGGAAGCGCAGATCCGCCAGACCTACGTCAACGCAAAGAAGCTCCTCGCCGAATATGGCGCAACCCTTGACGATGTCGTTGAAGAGACCCTGTACGTTCTCGATGTTCCGAGTGCGTTCGCTGCGGGTTCGAAGGTGCGCAAGGAAATGTACGGCACGGACATGCCGCGGTGCGCCAGCAACCTGATCGGGGTTTCCGCACTGGCCTTTCCTGAACAGATTGTCGAAATCACATTTCGTGCGGTGATCGACAGGCCCGTTGATTGATCAGGCGACAGCTACGCCATGAGCCGCCGGGCGCGATGGGTCCGGCGGTATTCTCATTGGAACGGTTCTGAAGATGCCGAACACACCCACCGTCAAGAAGCGCCGACCAGTTGCCCTGCAACTGACCTCCGATCTCGTAGCCAGAACTCTCAAGGTTGTCCAGGATGAGGGCCCCGAGCCCAGTTGGACGCCGATCTCGGCTCAGCAGCTCGAGGAACTCGTCAGCCGGATCGAGGAGGAGGCTGGCGACGACGAGATCTGGGTGTTCGCTTACGGATCCTTGATGTGGAACCCGGGCTTCGAGGTGGCCGCCAGCGACGATGGGGTTGTCTACGGGTGGCACCGTGCGTTCTCGTTGAGGATAGAACGGCTCAGGGCCACTTCCGACGCGCCAGGTCTGATGCTGGCGCTTCGGCCAGGAGGGAGTTGCTCTGGTATCGTTCTAAAGGTTCCCTGCGCGACGAAGAAGCACGACCTGCGTACTCTTCTGGCGCGCGAAATCCGCTATGCCGAGGTGTGCGACATGGTGCGCTGGGTACCGGTCAGAACGCCAGCGGGCACTCGTCGCGCACTGACATTCTGGGCAAGCACAAAGCAATCCCAGCTTACGGAGAAGATCCCTCTCGATGATGCTGCTATGCTGATCGCCCAGGCTTGCGGACCTGCCGGATCCTGCGCGGAATACCTGCATCGGACGGTCTTGGATCTGGCCGAGCGCAACATCTTCGACCGAAACCTGTGGCAGCTTCAGCAAATGGTCGCCGCGAGGCTGCGGGCACTTCCGCAGGCTGGTTCGACCTTGGAGAGGTCGCCGGCAGATCCGTGATGACGCGCGCGGTGCGCGTCAATCCAGCATAACCATCTGGGCCGCTACCTCCTCTTCGAAGAATTTCGAGAAGGAAGCGATGCGGGGCGGAAGCGACTGATACGGTGGGTAGAACAATGTCAGCCACAGATCGGGTGGAGCCCAACCCTTGAAGACGTGGACGAGACGGCCGGTCCTGATGTGTTCGGCGATGTTGAATCCCGGCAGCAGGGCAACGCCTGCACCATCGGCTGCCATGTCCGCCAGCACCTCGCCACTGTTGGCGCTGAAGGCTCGACCTGCCGAGATGGTCATGCTCGATCCGCCGTCCGAAAGGACCCAGTTCTCGCGTCGGCTCTCGCCGCTGTAGGCGAGACAGTCATCCGGCTTCAGCTCGTTGGGATGCTGCATGTCGACGAAGCGACTTCCGGGTGCTGCGACCAGGATACGTGGCACGACCCGGATTTTTCGCCAGATCGTGAACTTGTCGGAAGGTTGCGACGAGATGCGTATCGCCAGGTCGTAATCATCGTCGACGATGTTCACCAGCCCATCCGACAGAGAGATCTCAAAGCTCATCTTTGGATAGCGTTCCCTGAACCCTGACAAGATCGGCGGCAGCACGGTCTTGCCGAACCATGTCGGGGCGCTGATCCGCAGCCGCCCTTCATCAGCCTTGTGCGCATTCATCAGCTCCCGGCGCGCGTCTTCCAGCGTCTTGACCGCCGGCTGGATCTGGGCGGCAAAGATTGCACCGTCGGTTGTCAGCGAGACCTGCCTCGTGGTGCGCACGAAGAGCTGCACGCCAAGCTCCGCCTCGAGCGCTGCGATGGCGCGGGTGACGGCTGCGGGTGTCATGTCAAGTTCGCGGGCTACCTGAGCGAAGTTCCGCTTCTCCGCGGCAAGAAGAAAAGTCCTGAGGGCTTTATAATCGTTCATCCGATTGTTTCATGAATGGCAATTTATTTAAATATAATATTGCGGTTTTCGATTCGGATCAATGGGTTAGGGTTTCAGTCAACACTTGAACATGGACGCGCATTTCGCCAGCCGCGCCCTTCCGCCAGGGGTGAGCTTTAGCGGGGAGGCGCTCGCTCGTTGCGCCGCACCGGTGACCTCTTCATGCTGATGCGCCAACGACCGCGGTTTGCATGGTCACCACGAGACCGACCTCAAGGGCCTCTTCGGCGCGGTCGGCTGGTCCTGCTGGGCGTTCTGGTCCGGCTCATGCTCGCTCGGCTCGTGTGTCGCCCTAGCGATAATTTCAAAATATGCAATTAAATAGAAATGATTGATGCAATTGTTGGTGCGGCAGTAACCAGCGAATATCGCTCCATCAAACGCGGCCGCTCTATCCGATCAGCGACCAACAAGGAGCAGATATGACCTACCGATCCAACGTGTCCAATCCCGTCCGGAGCAGTCTGGCGCATGCCGTCAGTTCTCCCATTACGAGAACGATCTCGCTGGTCGCACTCTGCGCCGCCTATATCCAGGGGCCGCTTGTCAAGATCTTCGACTTCAACGGCGCGCTGGCCGAGATGGATCATTTCGGCCTTCATCCTGCGGCCTTTTTCGCAGTGGCAGTCATTGTGTTTGAGCTGACTGCGTCCGCCATGGTCGTCTCGGGCTTACTCCGCTGGGCGGGCGCCCTCGCTCTTGCTGGCTTCACGCTTCTCGCAACCTTCATCGCTCTTCGGTTCTGGGAAATGGCTCCCGGCATGGACCGCATGATGGCGACCAACGCCTTCTTCGAACACATTGGCCTCGCAGGTGCATTCGTCTTCGTCGCAGCATTCGACCTCACCACGGGAGCAGGCAAATGACTGCCACGAAATCCTCCGGGAGCACCTTCGCCCCGCTCGCCCAGCCTGTCTTTGCGGTCCTCTGGATTGCAACCGTCCTCGGCAATACCGGAAGCTTCATGCGCGACGTCGCCAGTTCCTGGCTGATGACGGACCTTTCGGCATCGCCAGCGGCGGTCGCCATGGTCCAGGCGGCCGGAACGCTGCCGATCTTCCTCCTCGCCATCCCGGCGGGCGTTCTCACCGACATTCTCGATCGCCGCAAGTTCCTGATCGCGGTCCAGCTCCTGCTTGCTTCCGTGAGCATCTCGCTGATGGTTCTGTCCCAGACAGGCATGCTGTCCGTCAGCGCCCTGATCGGCCTTACCTTCCTTGGTGGCATTGGTGCTGCGCTGATGGGGCCGACCTGGCAGGCGATCGTGCCGGAACTGGTGAAGCGTGAGGATGTCAAAAGCGCCGTCGCACTCAACTCGCTCGGCATCAATATCGCCCGTTCCATCGGGCCTGCCGCAGGTGGCCTGCTGCTTGCAGCCTTTGGAGCCGGGATCACCTATGGCGCGGACGTTGCCAGCTACATCGTGGTCATCGCAGCTCTCGTCTGGTGGCCAAGGGCCAAGAACGCCAACGACGCGCTCCAGGAGAACTTCTTCGGCGCCTTCCGGGCCGGACTTCGCTACACCCGCTCCAGCAAACCTCTGCATGTGGTGCTTCTGCGGGCCGCAATCTTCTTCGCCTTCGCCAGCGCGGTCTGGGCCCTTCTTCCGCTCGTGGCCCGGCAGTTGCTTGGCGGGGACGCCAGCTTCTACGGCATCCTTCTCGGTGCGGTCGGCGCTGGTGCGATCGGCGGCGCACTGGTCATGCCCAAGTTACGCGAACGCCTCAATTCCGACGGCCTGCTTCTCGGCGCGGCAGTGACCACCGCTGTCGTCATGGGCATCCTTGCTCTCGCTCCGCCGAAGTGGCTTGCCATCATCGTTCTCCTCCTGCTCGGCGGTGCATGGATAACGGCATTGACGACACTCAACGGAACTGCCCAATCCGTGCTGCCCAACTGGGTGCGTGGTCGTGGTCTGGCCGTCTATCTGACCGTCTTCAACGGCGCGATGACCGCCGGGAGCCTGGGATGGGGCGCAGTTGGGGAAGCTGTCGGTATCCAGTCCACCTTGCTCATCGGAGCCGCAGGCCTTCTCATCGCAGGGTTCATCATGCACCGCGTGAAGCTTCCGGCAGGCGATGCCGATATGGTGCCGTCGAACCACTGGCCCGAGCCGCTTGTAGCCGAACCTGTCGCCCATGACCGTGGTCCGGTTCTGATCCTGATCGAATACAAGGTCGAGAAACAGCACCGCAGTTCCTTCCTGCATGCAATCGATCACCTCTCCCAGGAACGTCGCCGGGATGGCGCCTATGGCTGGGGTGTCACCGAAGACTCCGCCGATCCGCAAAAGATCGTCGAGTGGTTCATGGTGGAATCCTGGGCAGAGCACCTTCGACAGCACAAGCGGGTCTCCAATGCCGATGCCGACCTGCAGGGCAAGGTCCTGGCGTACCATATGGGTCCCGAAAAGCCCGTCGTCCGACACTTCCTGACGATCAATCGGCCAGGTGCGGCATAGACTGAAAAGCGGGCAGGGCGGCTTCGGTCGCCCTTTTCCTATTGTCATCCAGCGCAATGGATTCGACGCAATTGATCCAATCGGGAAAAAGGCGGTCGGGCTCGAGTATTCACGCGACGGGCGGGGGTTTCCTCGGTCACCGCCGAGATCGGCTGTACGGCGCAGGCGCTAAAGTTCCTGAGCCAGCCTGCGTCGCCTTCTTCCGATATTGCAGGATTTTTTGCCGGTTTTTGTCCAAAACGCGTGAAATTCGGGGCGAAATCCGTGAGAAATCGCCTGATTTGATGGCAAATTCGCAATTTTGTTGGATGTATCAATTCTATTCGATTGATTGCAGCTGCGCGTTGTGGTCGGAAGCAGCCGAAAGGCGGACGTTCGATGCACATGACCGTAAGACGCGAAGAAAACAGCTGGGGTTCACATTTTCGGGCGACACTGGCGCTCGGCATCCCGCTGATCGGGGCGCAGCTCGCCCAGCTCGGCATCCATACGACGGATGTCGTCATTCTCGGCCGGCTGGGCGCTACCCATCTGGCTGCGATTGTGCTCGCGGGCCAGTTCTTCTTCACCCTCTTCATTTTTGGCTCCGGTTTCGCCACAGCCGTCATTCCGATGGTCGCGCAGGCCTACGGGCGCGGCGACGTTGTCTCCGTCCGCCGCTCCGTGCGCATGGGGATGTGGGTGGTGCTGCTCTATTCGATCGTCACCTTCCCGCTTTTCTCCTATGCCGGGGACATCCTGCTCTTTGCCGACCAGAAGCCGGAGGTGGCCGCACTTGCGCACGAGTACCTGGCGATCGCCCACTGGGGCATGCCGCCGGCGCTGCTGTTCATGACGCTGCGCGGCCTTGTCAGTGCGCATGGCAAGGCGGGCATCATCATGACGATCACGCTCATCATCCTGGTCGTCAATGCCATCTTCGCCTATGCGCTGGTGCTCGGTCACTTCGGCCTGCCGGCCCTCGGCATGAAGGGCGCGGCCTATGTCTCAGCCGGGGTGAACCTCCTGTCCTTTGTCTTGATGGTCGCCTACGTGCAGAGCCGGCCGGAACTGCGCCGATACGAGCTGTTCGTGCGTTTCTGGCGACCGGACTGGCAGGCCTTCGTCGAGGTGCTGCATCTGGGGCTGCCGATCAGCCTCACCGTCATCGCGGAAGTCAGCCTCTTCACCGTGGCCTCCCTGTTGATGGGAGCCATCGGAACGATCGAGCTCGCCGCCCACGGGATCGCCCTGCAGCTTGCGTCCATCGCCTTCATGTTTCCCTACGGGCTAGCCCAGGCCGCGACCGTGCGGGTGGGCGTGGCGCACGGGCGCAACGATCATCTCGGCGTGGTGCGTGCTTCGATTGCGGTGCTCGTCGTCGCCACGGCCATCGCCATCACCGGCACCACGCTTTTTGCGATCGCGCCGGTGCAGCTTGCCGGCATCTTCCTCGACCGTCATTCCAGCGAGGCTGCGGCCGTGCTGGCCTATGCCGGGCCTCTCGTCATCATCGCCGGCATCTTCCAACTGGTCGACGGGCTGCAGGCGATTGCGGCCGGCCTCCTGCGCGGCCTGAAGGATACGCGCGTGCCGATGGTGCTGGCGATGATCGCCTACTGGCCGATCGGCTTCGGATGCGCCTTGCTCTTCGCCTTCCCGCTCGGCTTTGGCGGGATCGGGGTGTGGTTCGGCTTCCTCGGCGGCCTTGCGGCCGCAGCCGTGATGCTGTGCTGGCGCTACTACGTGCTGCTGCGGCGGGAAGGACAGTCCGCCGCGGCATGAGCCGGATGGGTGCAGGCGCGCTCAAGGACAGGCTGAGCAGACGAAAAAGGCCCGGAACGCCACCAGCGTCCGGGCCTTTGTCATTCCTTGCCGTGGCAGGCTTATGCCCGCTCGGGGATCGCCTCTTCGCCCTTCTTCTCGCGCACCAGGTTGATGAAGCGGCGGAAGAGGTAGTGGCTGTCCTGCGGGCCGGGCGAGGCCTCGGGGTGATGCTGGACCGAGAAGACCGGCTTGCCGGTAAGACGCAGGCCGCAGTTGGAGCCGTCGAACAGCGAGACGTGCGTTTCCTCGACGCCTTCGGGCAGGCTTTCGGACGAGACGGCGAAGCCGTGGTTCATCGACACGATCTCCACCTTGCCGGTGGTGTGGTCCTTCACCGGATGATTGGCGCCGTGGTGGCCCTGGTGCATCTTTTCGGTCTTGGCGCCGACGGCAAGGCCGAGCATCTGGTGGCCCAGGCAGATGCCGAAGAGCGGGATGCCGGTCTTGATCAGGTCCTGGATGACCGGGACCGCGTATTCGCCGGTTGCCGCCGGGTCACCGGGGCCGTTCGACAGGAAGATGCCGTCCGGTTGCTGGGCCAGAACTTCATCGGTGCTGGAGGTGGCCGGCATGACGGTCACCTTGCAGCCGAGGCCTGCGAAAAGGCGAAGGATGTTGCGCTTCACGCCGAAGTCCAGCGCGACGATATTGTATTTCGCCTCGCTCTCGGCGAGTTCCTCGAACCCTTCATTCCAGACCCATGGCTCCTGGCTCCAGCGCGAGGACTGGCCGGACGAGGCGACCTTGGCGAGATCGAGCCCTTCAAGCCCGCTCCATGCCTTTGCCTCGGCCTTCAGCGTCTCGATGTCGAAGACGCCGGCGGGGTCATGGGCGATGACGGCATTGGGCGCGCCGTGTTCGCGGATCCAGGCGGTGAGCGCGCGTGTATCGATGCCGCACAGTCCGATGATGCCGCGCGCCTTCAGCCACTGGTCGAGGTGCTTGGCGGCACGGTAGTTCGAGGGATCGGTGATATCGGCCTTGAAGATGACGCCGACGGCGCCGTGGCGGGCTGCCGGCGTCAGGTCTTCGATGTCTTCGTCGTTGGTGCCGACATTGCCGATGTGGGGGAAGGTGAAAGTGACGATCTGGCCGAGGTAGGAGGGGTCGGTGAGGATTTCCTCGTAGCCGGTCAGCGCCGTATTGAAGCAGACCTCGGCCTGAACCTTTCCGGTCGCACCGATGCCCTTGCCTTCGATCACGGTGCCATCGGCGAGAACGAGCAGCGCAGTCGGCTTTTCGGTGGTCCAGGGGGCAGTCGAGGTCATGGTCATCCCTTTTCCGGCACGCCTTGCCGTCCGCCTTGAAAGGCGATGGGTCAGCCGCCATTTAATGTCGCAAACGTGGGCGCGCGGAAGAACCGCGGCAAGGCCACTACATGCAAATTTCGTGCAGGTGCCGGAAAATAGACAAAGCAAATGGCCGGGTCAACCGGAACACTGTGGATTGGCTCGATTTATAGTCAGGCAAAATCAAGGTGTTAAGCAATCGATTTGATTGCGATGGCTCTGCCGGTCTATGAGAGCGCACGAAGAAACGCAAAACATGGACGCAATCCGATCCGCCCCGGCCGGCGGCGGGACGTCTGTCGGAGTAAGGACAATGCGCGAGCAACTCGCAGAATGCCTCAAGGATTCGCTGAAGAACAAGGATACGCGCCGTACCTCGACGGTGCGGCTGATCCAGGCCGCGATCAAGGATCGCGACATCGCCAACCGTGGAGCCGGCAAGGATCCCGTCGATGACGACGGTATCCGCCAGATCCTGGCGAAGATGATCAAGCAGCGCGAGGAATCGGCGCGGATCTACGAAGAGAACGGCCGTCCCGAGCTTGCCGCGCACGAGCGCGAGGAAATCACTGTGATCAACGGGTTCCTGCCGGAGCAACTGCCCGAGGACAAGGTCAGGTCGCTCTGTGCCGACGTCGTCCGCGACACCGGCGCGCAGGGGCTGCGCGACATGGGCAAGTGCATGAACGCCCTGAAGGAGCGCTACCCCGGGCAGATGGATTTCGCCAAGGCCTCCGGTGTCGTCAAGGATCTGCTGAAGTAGGCGCTGTCGGTATAGCGACGGAGCAATGGAACGCCGCGAGCCTGCTCGCGGCGTTGTTCGTCTGTGCCTGCCCGACGTGATCGGGCGCGGTGCCGGCAGTGCTCCAGGCTCTGTTGACAAAGTTTTGTCCCGTCTCCCTGCGGACGCCTTGCCGAAACTCCTGCCGCTGGCCTTTGACCGCTCGTGGAGTGGCAAGATTGCCCGAAATCCTGCCGCTCCGCGTTGTGTTGATATCTCCGCTAATCTTGGACAGGCCGACCTTCATTTTGCGGTGAAACGTCGGTTGTGCCCTCGCAGTTAGAGGTATCGTTTTCGATCACCAATCGTCCCCGGAGTTGGTCGATCGCCCGTTGGAAAACGGCTGGATCATCCATTGCCCGAGAAAGAATAATTGCTCCTTGGATAGCGAGAACCGCCTCTTCCGCGAGGAGGCGCGATTGATCGGCTTCACGGCCCTGCCGAATAAGCGCTGACTGCAATGCGTCCACCCAAGCTACGAAATAACCTCGGATGGCTTGCGCGAAGAGGTCACGCGTATTGGCCACTGCCAAGGCACCGACGAGGCACACGCGCCTGCCGGACCGAAAATACTGGTCCGTCGAGGCGAGCATTGCACGGATGGCACCATTAACATCGCTCTCGTTACGCAACGGGGAATATACGGCATCCTCGAACCATTGGCCGATTTCGCCGAGAACAGCCCGCACCATCTCTTCTTTTCCGTTCGGGAAGAAGTGGTAGAGGCTGCCCTTGCCGAGACCGGTAGCCTTGCCGATCAAGGCAAGGCTTGCGCCTTCGTAGCCATGTTCGCGGAAAACTTCGGCCAACGGGGCTATGGCGTCGGCTCTTTCAGCGACCATGCGGGCCATGATTAGAGGCCCAGATCGCTGAGGCTGGCGTGATCATCCGGCCGACGGCCAAGAGGCCAGTGGAACAGACGATCGCTTTCAGCAATCGGCATTTCATTGATGCTCGCGTGTCTGTGCGCCATCAGACCGTCCTCTGCGAATTCCCAATTCTCGTTACCGTATGCGCGGTACCAGCGGCCGCCATCGTCGCGATATTCATACGCGTAACGTACCGCGATGCGGTTACCGGTGAAAGCCCATAGCTCCTTTATGAGGCGGTATTCGTGCTCCTTGTTCCACTTACGTGTCAGAAATGCCTGAGCTTCTTCGCGATTGCTCGCGAACTCGACGCGGTTCCGCCAGCGGGTGTCGAGCGTATAGGCCAGAGCAACTTTCGCCGCATCTCTAGTGTTCCAGCCGTCCTCGGCCAACCGAACCTTTTCGATGGCGCTTTCGCGGGTGAAAGGGGGGAGTGGGGGACGTGACATCTCTAGTTCCTTGTTGAATTGATGGCATTGTACCGATTGGTAATCTGTTTACCGAGCGGTACAATCTCGCATGAGCCTGTGGTTGTCAAGCGGCATTTCCGTCTGGCTGTTTGAGATCGATTGGGAGCGGCGCGTGGTAGACTCGTTGGCGGCCGCTACCGACCAGATCGGAGCCTTCTCACTCTGGTGCGACAGCGAGGGAGGCCGTACGCAACAGGGTATTTTCTTGAAGACGGAGTAAATCCGGCCCAAGTCCTGTTACCCAAGCTGATTCCCAAATCAGCGGAAGCGTGATTCAAAACTACCTTTTGCGCGCTTCCGCCGTTGGGCCGAACAAGGCGTTTGGGACGCTCTGCTGACCCTCGTTGAGCTGGGGCTGACCGATGACTGGCAGACACATGATCGACAGCACCACGGTTCGCGGCCATTCGCAGGCTGCGGGCGCTAAAGGCGGACTTATCAGGAGGCTTTTGGTCGATCACGCGGCGGTTTTACGACGAAAATCCTTGCCCGATCAGACGGTCAGGGACGCCCTCTTGGCTTCGTCCTGACAGGCGGGGAGGCATCGGACTACAACGCCGTTCCGGACCTGCTGGCGATACCAGTCGGCAAGCCGAGGCTGTTCCTTGCTGACAAGGGCTACGATGGTGATTCCCTGCGCGAGGAACTCCTGACCCTTGGGATCAGTCCAGTCATTCCGCCGAAGGCCAACCGGAAGAACCCGCCTGTCTGCGACTTCCGGGTTTACAAGGACAGGAACCGCATCGAGCGGATGTTCAATCGCCTCAAGCAGTTCCGTCGCGTTGCGCCCCGATACGACAAGACACGAACATCCTTCTCAGCATTCCTTGCCCTGGCCGCCCCAAAGATATGGCTGCCATACTTTGTCAACAGGGCCTAGCTGCCCGCCACTTCCGCGAAAGCCGCGTCCACCAGCGCGTGCTTGGCCGCCTGGTACCGGCTGTAGTCCTGCAGAAGCCGGTGCGATATCCACACCGCGCTTTCGCCGCGGCTGCCGCTCCAGCCTATATCGCCGGCTTCCGCCGCCTTGTTGAAAAGGCGCATGACATGGGTGCGGGAGATCGAGAACCGGCGAGCGACCTCGTTGATGGAAAGGGTGCCGGCGGCGATCCGCTCGGCCTGAAGGCCCGCGCCGTCCTCGCCGGGTTCGACCGCGCCGATCAAGAGATCCATGAGCAGGCCGCCGAAGTTGGCCCAGGTGAACAGGTTGAAGGTCGCTCCCTGGTAGCGAACCTCGCTGTCGGTGAGAATGCGTTGGGCGATGCGAGGCTGCAGCCGGTACAGCAGCGAAGGATCGGCCGCGTAGGTTTCTGCGCGCCTGCCCCCGTCGAAGCCGTCGAGGCAGCCCAGATGGAGTTCCAGCCATTGCGACATCGCCTGGTCCGGAAGATGGCTCGGGACCAGGGGCTTGCGCCGGCGGTCCTCCTGGCCCGGGGCGACATGGATGAACCCGTGCCCCAGAAGTTCCTGAATGAAATCCGCGGCGGTATTCTTGCTGGCGACGTCGTTTTCCTGAACCACGCTGATGAAGCGCGCCGTGTAGAGGCCGCTTGCGGGGTCTTCGGGATCATGCGAGCAGGCGAGCGCAAAGGCGGCGTGGCTCATCAGCCAGCGCTGCTGGGAGGAGAATAGGCCGCCAAGCGGCGGGTTCTCGTCGTAGATCGCCAGAAGTACCCTCGCGCCATGCCGGAAGGAGAAGAAGAAACGGGGATCGGCGAGAAGCGAGGCGGAAGCGATCGACATGTCATTGTCCCGACAGCGAATTGTCCCCTCTCATTGGCAATGAGGGCTCTTGCCTGTCAATTTCGAACTTAATTCAAATTGTCGTGTATGTGCAGCCGTCCGCGACGGGGATTTTCCGGACAGGTCCGAAGCGACGGGGCGCTCTGCGGACTTGTCCCCTGTTGAATGCGCCCCGCATCCTCTTTAATGGCTGCCCATGATGGTACCTGCCTGCCGCCATCGCTATAGTGGCGGGCTCGCCTGATCGAAGGCGACGGAGACGACGTTTCAAGATGCGGTTTTCACCTTCTTTCCTCGACGAAATTCGCGATCGCGTGCCGATATCGGCCGTGGTGGGGCGACGCGTCACCTGGGACAAGAAGAAGACGAACGTCTCGCGCGGCGACTACTGGGCCTGCTGCCCGTTCCATGGCGAGAAATCGCCGAGCTTTCACTGCGAGGATCGCAAGGGGCGGTATCACTGCTTCGGTTGCGGCGTTTCCGGCGACCATTTTCGTTTCTTGAGCGAACTGGAGGGGCTGAGCTTCCCCGAGGCGGTGCAGCAGCTTGCCGACATGGCCGGGATGGCGATGCCGCAGCCCGACGCCCAGGCCGAACGGCGGGAGAAGGAGCGCACCTCGCTTCTCGACGTGATGGAGATGGCGACAGCCTTCTTCCAGGACCAGCTGCAATCGGCAGCCGGAGCGCGCGCGCGCGCCTATCTGCGCGACCGCGGACTGACAGGCCGCACGATCGAGACGTTCCGGCTCGGCTATGCGCCCGAGGGGCGCAACGTTCTGAAGGAGTACCTGGCGGGAAAGGGCGTTCCCAAGGACCAGATCGAGGCCTGCGGGCTCGTGGTGCACGGCCCGGAGATCCCGGTCTCCTACGATCGCTTCCGTGACCGCATCATGTTTCCGATTCTGTCTTCGCGCGAAAAGGTGATCGCATTCGGTGGGCGGGCCATGTCGCCGGATGCGCCGGCGAAGTATCTCAACTCCAACGAGACCGAACTCTTTCACAAGGGCAACGTGCTCTACAACTTCGCCCGCGCGCGCAAATCCGCGCAGGGCGGAGGACGGGGTGCCGCAGGCGACGAGGGCACGCATGCGACGGTAATCGCCGTCGAAGGCTATATGGATGTGATCGCGCTGCACCAGGCGGGCATCGAGAACGCCGTCGCCCCGCTCGGCACCGCGCTGACGGAAAGCCAACTTGAGCTTCTGTGGAAGATGACGCCCCAGCCGGTGCTCTGCTTCGACGGCGACGGCGCCGGCATCCGTGCGGCCAACCGTGCCGCAGAGCTGGCATTGCCGTACATCAAGCCCGGGCGCACCGTCCGTTTCGCGCTTCTGCCCGACGGCAAGGATCCGGACGACCTCGTCCGCCACGAGGGCCGTGCGCCGTTCGACAAGGTGCTTGCCAGTGCAAAGCCTCTCGCTGAGATGATCTGGTCGCGCGAAGTCGGCGGCGGCAGCTATGATACGCCAGAAAGCCGGGCGGAGCTGGAAGCGCGCCTGCGCCAGCTCGTCTCGGTGATTGCCGACGAGAACGTCCGTCGCCACTACCAGCAGGACGTGCGCGACCGCCTCAACGCCTTCTTCCAGCCCGCGGTGCGACAGGGCGGTGAGCGACGCAGCTTCGGCGCGCGACAGGGGCGGCGGCAGGAGGGCGGCCGCAACGCCGTTGGCGGCAGTCAGTCGTCAACGCCGGCGACGATTTCCGACCGGCTTGCACAATCGACGCTGGTGCGCGGTGCGCAGGCGCTGCCGGCTCTTCGCGAGAGCGTGCTGGCGCTGACGATCGTGAACCAGCCGCAGCTTCTCTTCGAGGAATATGACGAGGTCTCCGCCATCGAGTTCGACAATCGCGACCTGCAGCGCTTCTGGTCGGCCGTGCTCGGGATCGCCGCCGGCATGGGCGAGCGGCTGTCGCGGGAGCGGCTGGTGGAGGAGCTGGAGGCGGCGGGATTCGACCCGATCCTGAAGATGCTCGACCAGCAGATCCGAAATTCCCGGCTGTGGATCGCGACGCAGGAGGCTGCACCCGCCGATGCCCGGGAGGCCTTCCTGCAGGCGCTGGCGCTGCACAAGCGTACCCGCGCGCTTCTGTGGCAGCGGCGCGAGCTGGAGCGGGAACTGGCCGAGGCGACCGAGGAGGGCGACGGCGAACGCGCCTACCAGATCACCCGCGCGCTGCAGGAGGTGCAGATGGAAACAAAGCGGCTGGAGAACCAGGAAGCGATCATCGACGGCTTCGGCGTCATGTCGGGTCGGGTGAAGGGGCCGGCCAAGGGGTAGTGCGGGCTTGCGCCGCCGTTCACGCTCTGCGTGAACGTTTCGGCAAAGCAGAGTCGTTTCAAGGTCTTGCCCGCAAGATATGAAGCGCCGCCATCAGTCGCAGAGGATCGCGCATACGGTGGCTGCGGCTTGCATCTTGGGGCGGGGTGTCCATGATGCGCCGACGATTCCCTGAAAGAGGCCCGATGCCGCATCCCGAAAGACAGGACCCGCCCTTCTCCACCGACCGTCTGTTCGAGGGCGCGCGACATCCCCTGGACGTTCTCAAGCGCATCTACGGCTATGACGCCTTTCGCGGCAAGCAGCAGGCGGTGGTCGAGCACGTGACGGACGGCGGCGACGCGGTCGTGCTCTTTCCGACGGGTGCGGGAAAGTCGCTGTGCTTCCAGATTCCGGCACTCTGCCGGCAAGGTGTCGGCATCGTCGTGTCGCCATTGATCGCGTTAATGCGCGACCAGGTGGAGGCGCTGAAGCAGCTCGGCGTTCGCGCCGCCGCGCTCAATTCCTCGCTGTCGCGCGAGGAGGCCGGTGCCGTCATGCGCGCGATCCGCGCGGGCGAGCTCGATCTTCTGTACGTCACCCCCGAGCGCATCGTGACGGACGGCTTTGCCGACCTGATCGGCAATGCGCGCATTGCGCTCTTTGCGATCGACGAGGCGCACTGCGTCTCGCAGTGGGGGCACGATTTCCGCCCGGAGTACCGCACGCTCGACCGGCTGGCGGAGCGCTATCCCGGCGTGCCGCGGATCGCGCTGACGGCGACTGCCGACCCGCACACGCGCGATGACATCATCGAGCGGCTCTCGCTTCAGCAGGCGCAGGTGTTCACCACCTCGTTCGACCGGCCGAACATCTCCTACGATATCGTCGAGCGCGACCAGCCGCGCCAGCAGCTGCTGCGCTTTTTGTCGCGCCACAAAGGCGCGAGCGGCATCGTCTACTGCCTGTCGCGGGCCAAGGTGGAGGATACGGCCGCGTGGCTGGACGGGCAGGGGATCCGGGCGCTGCCCTATCACGCGGGCCTCGACAGGGCCGTGCGCGACGCCAACCAGGACGCCTTCCTGAAGGAAGAAAATCTATGCCTCGTCGCCACCGTCGCCTTCGGCATGGGGATCGACAAGCCTGACGTGCGCTACGTCGCCCACCTCGACCTGCCCGGCTCCGTCGAGGCGTACTATCAGGAGACGGGCCGCGCCGGGCGTGACGGCCAGCCTTCCGAGGTGTGGATGGCCTACGGCATGGCCGACGTGCTGCAGCGCCGGCGCATGATCGACGAGGGGGAGGCTGCCGAGGAGGTCAAGCGGGTCGAGCGCGCGAAGCTGAACGCGCTGCTTGCGATCTGCGAGACCGCGTCCTGCCGGCGGCAGGCGATCCTCGCCCATTTCGGCGAGGCGCATCCGGGCGGCTGCGGCAATTGCGACACCTGCCGCAACCCCGTCGAGACCTGGGACGGCACGGAGGCGGCGATCAAGGCGCTAGCCGCCGTCTATCGCACCGGCGAACGGTTCGGCTCCGGACACGTGATCGACGTGCTGTTGGGCACCGTCAACGAGAAGACCGAGCGTTTCGGCCATGTCGACATGCCGGTGTTCGGGGCGGGCAAGGACCTTCCCGGCCGCACATGGCAGTCGGTGTTCCGGCAGTTACTCGCCGCAGGCCTCATTCGTATCGATCATGCGGCTTTCGGCGCGATGAAGCTCGAGCCGGAGTCCCGCGCCGTTTTCCGCCGCGAGCGCGAGGTGCGCTTCCGCAAGGACCGCCCGATGTCGGGCAAGGCTGCGAAGGGCCAGAAGTCGGCTGCCGCGCGCGAGCGTCTCGATCTTGCCGGTTCGGATCGGGAGCTTTTCGAACGCCTGCGCGCCGAACGCCTGTCGATCGCCAAGGATCTCGACGTCCCGCCCTATGTGGTCTTTCCCGACGCGACCTTGATCGCGCTTGCGAAGGAACGGCCGCAGGACTGGGACGAGTTGCTGGACATTCCCGGCATCGGCCAGAGCAAGCGCGAGCGCTTCGGCAAGGCGTTCCTGGCCGTGATCGAGGACTACGCCGAACTCGAATGAGGGGGCCTGGCGGAGCGTGCGTCGGGCAACAAGGGAGGAGAGCAGATGACGGACTGGAAACTGCCTTGGCACGGTGCCTGCCGTTGCGGGCGCGTGAAGCTGAAGGTCACGGCACCGCCCCTGCTCACCATGGCCTGCCATTGCACGGGCTGCCAGCGGATGTCGGGCAGCGCCTATTCTCTCAGCGCCGCCATCCCGACCGAGGGATTTGCCGTGAGCGAGGGAAAGCCGGTGGTCGCCGGTGCGAACCCGGAAGCCGGCCATCATTTCTGCCCGGACTGCATGACCTGGATGTTCACGCGACCGGACGGGATCGATTTCTTCGTCAACCTGCGGCCGACCATGCTGGAGGACACGCACTGGTTCACGCCGTTCATCGAGACCTATACGAGCGAGAAGCTTGCCTGGGCCGAGACGCCCGCGGTGCACAGCTTCAAGCGCTTTCCGCCCTTCGAGGCGTATGAAGGGCTCGTGGCCGAGTTTGCGGCCCGCTGACGGCGGACTTGGGCGACAATGACGCCGCCCCGATGCCAGGCCGCCGCCTTGCCGCCGAGGACAGATGCGGGCCATCCGTGCTACATCTTCGGCCAACCGGATATCGCTTCCTTCCTGCAAGGGTTTCCCATGAGCTCGACATTCCTCTCTCACCTGCGCACCGAACTCGAAAGCCTCAAGGCCGCCGGTCTCTACAAGTCGGAGCGCGTCATCCTCTCCAAGCAGGCCGGCACGATCGAGGTTGTGTCCGGCGGCCGCGTGCTGAATTTCTGCGCCAACAATTATCTGGGGCTTGCCGACAACGAGGAACTGGCGGAGGCGGCAAAGCAGGCGCTCGACCGCTACGGCTACGGCATGGCGTCGGTGCGTTTCATCTGCGGCACGCAAGAAGAGCACAAGCAGTTGGAGGCGCGGATCTCGGCCTTCCTCGGCATGGAGGACACGATCCTCTATTCCTCCTGCTTCGATGCCAATGGCGGTCTGTTCGAGACGCTGCTTTCCGACGAGGACGCGATCATCTCGGATGCCTTGAACCATGCCTCGATCATCGACGGCGTGCGTCTCTCCAAGGCAAAACGCTTCCGCTACGCCAACAACGACATGGCGGCACTGGAAGAAGAGCTGAAGAAGGCCGAGGGCAGCCGTTTCAAGCTGATCGCCACCGACGGCGTGTTCTCCATGGACGGCATCATCGCCAATCTCAAGGGCGTCTGCGACCTTGCCGAAAAGTACGGAGCGATGGTGATGGTCGACGACAGCCATGCGGTCGGCTTCGTGGGTCGGCACGGCCGCGGTTCCGCCGAGCACTGCGGCGTCGAGGGGCGGATCGACATCATCACCGGCACGCTCGGCAAGGCGCTCGGCGGCGCGTCTGGGGGATATACCTCTGCCAAGGCGGAAGTGGTCGACTGGCTGCGCCAGCGCTCGCGGCCCTATCTCTTTTCCAACACGCTGGCGCCGGTCATCGCGGCCGCCTCGCTGAAGGTGTTCGACCTGATCGAGAACGGCGATGCCCTGCGCAAGCGCCTCTCTGACAATGCCACACTGTTTCGCTCCGAGATGACGAAGCTCGGCTTCACGCTGGCGGGCGAGGGGCATCCGATCATCCCGGTGATGCTCGGCGACGCGGCGCTCGCCCAGGAGATGGCGGCGCGGATGCTGGAGAAGGGCGTCTACGTGATCGGCTTCTCCTTCCCCGTCGTGCCCAAGGGGCAGGCCCGCATCCGCACGCAGATGTCGGCGGCGCATTCGCGGGCGGATGTCGAGAAGGCGATTGCGGTGTTTGCGGTGGTGGGACGTGAGCTGGGGGTGATCTGAGGCGAGGCAAGTGGACAATTGTCGCGTTGCCCCTCACCCCAGCCCTCTCGCCGCAGGCGGGGCGAGGGGACGTGCCATGCGCGGGCGTCGGAGTGGAGACAATACGTGCGGCGGTCGTCCTTCGCCCTGCTTGCGGGGAGAAGGTGCCGCCAGGCGGACAAGGGGCTCTGTGGAGGCAGACATGAGGAGCAAGCCATGACCAACATGATGCGGGCGCTGGTCAAGTCGAAACCCGAAGTCGGGCTCTGGATGGAGAACGTGCCCGTGCCGGAGGTCGGCCCTAGCGACGTGCTGATTCGGGTGAAGAAATCGGCGATTTGCGGCACGGACGTGCACATCTGGAACTGGGACCACTGGGCGCAGAAGACGATTCCCGTGCCGATGGTGGTCGGCCACGAGTTCGTCGGCGAGATAGCCGAGGTCGGCGCGGCGGTGACGAAGTATCACGTCGGCGAACGGGTCTCGGGCGAGGGGCACATCGTTTGCGGCAAGTGCCGCAACTGCCGCGCCGGGCGCGGGCACCTCTGCCACTATACAAAGGGGGTCGGCGTCAACCGGCCGGGATCGTTCGGCGAGTTCGTCTGCATCCCCGAGCACAACGTCGTGCCGATCCCGCCGGAAGTGCCCGACGAGGTGGCGGCGATCTTCGATCCGTTCGGCAATGCGGTGCACACCGCCTTGTCGTTTGATCTGGTGGGCGAGGATGTGCTCGTCACCGGTGCGGGGCCGATCGGCATCATGGGGGCGATGGTGGCCAGGCGCGCCGGCGCCCGAAAGGTCGTCATCACCGACATCAATCCGGTCCGGTTGGAGCTTGCCCGCAAGGTCGGCATCGAGCACGTGGTGGACGCCTCGAAGGACGACCTGACAGAGGTGATGGCCGCAATCGGCATGACGGAGGGCTTCGACGTCGGGCTGGAGATGTCCGGCGCGCCGCCGGCCTTCCGCTCGATGATCGACGCGATGAACAACGGCGGCAAGATCGCCATCCTCGGGATCGCGCCCGATGGCTTCGGCATCGACTGGAACAAGGTCATCTTCAAGATGCTGACCCTGAAGGGCATTTACGGGCGCGAGATGTTCGAGACCTGGTACAAGATGATCGCCTTCGTCCAGGGCGGGCTCGACCTGTCGCCGATCATCACCCATCGCCTCAGCATCGACCAGTTCCGGGACGGTTTCGAGGCAATGCGCTCCGGCAATTCCGGCAAGGTGGTGATGGACTGGTGAGGCAGAAGCAGCGAGGGGGCGAATCAGGAACGCGAGCAGCCCTTGTCTTTTGCGCGACCATGCCTACATCTTGGCCAACACCCGCAACCGGCGCGGCTGACGTTGAAGACCCGAATCAAAGGGTTTTCGGGGTTTTTTGGCGGAAAAGCTTGACGGAGCCGAAAAATCTGGGAATCACCATTTCTGGCAAGGGCGAGATGGGTACGGCGGATCGGGAAGTCATGTCAATCATGCTGCACAGGCAGTATGTCCTCGGCCTTCGACGGCGAGGCGTGGTTAATCAGGATTTAAGTTTCATTCCGTTAGGTCACTGAAACGAATTGGCACGGCGCCGGAGCTTCGGGCGGGCGCTTGCACGGTCCCGGACGGCACTGAAACTGGATACCCCAGGAAAGCGAAGACTAAATGGCAACTAAGGTCAAAGAAAACGAAGAAGCCGAAACCGAACGCGAAGGTGCACCGGACGGCCCGCTTCTGGACCTTTCCGATGATGCCGTCAAGAAGATGATCAAGGCCGCCAAGAAGCGCGGCTATGTCACCATGGACGAACTGAATTCGGTGCTGCCTTCGGAGGAAGTGACCTCCGAGCAGATCGAGGACACCATGGCGATGCTCTCCGACATGGGCATCAACGTCATCGAGGACGAGGACGCGGAAGAAGCCCAGGGCGACGACGACAGCGACGACGACAGCGAAGGCGAAGGCGGCGAACTGGCGCCCTCCGGCGGCACTGCGCTTGCAACCGCCAAGAAGAAGGAGCCGACCGACCGCACCGACGACCCGGTTCGCATGTACCTGCGCGAGATGGGCTCGGTGGAGCTTCTGTCGCGCGAGGGCGAAATCGCGATCGCCAAGCGCATCGAAGCTGGCCGCGAGACGATGATCGCCGGCCTCTGTGAGAGCCCGCTGACGTTCCAGGCCATCATCATCTGGCGGGATGAACTCAACGAAGGCCAGACGCTGCTGCGCGAGATCATCGACCTCGAGACGACCTATTCCGGTCCCGAGGCGAAGGCTGCTCCGCAGTTCCAGAGCCCGGAAAAGATCGAGGCTGACCGCAAGGCGGCCGAGGAGAAGGAAAAGGCCAAGAAGTCTCGCAGCGCCGCCAACGACGACGACATCACCAATGTCGGCGGCGACATGCCCGCGCCTGAGGAAGAGGAAGAGGACGACGACGAGTCCAACCTCTCGCTCGCCGCCATGGAAGCGGAACTGCGCCCGCAGGTCATGGAGACGCTGGACACGATTGCCGAGACCTACAAGAAGCTGCGCAAGCTTCAGGACCAGCAAGTGGAAGCCCGCCTGCAGGCGACCGGCACGCTGTCTCCGGCCCAGGAGCGCCGCTACAAGGAGCTGAAGGACGAACTGATCACGGCCGTGAAGTCGCTGTCGCTGAACCAGAACCGCGTCGACAGCCTCGTCGAGCAGCTTTACGACATCTCCAAGCGACTGATGCAGAACGAGGGCCGGCTGCTGCGGCTTGCTGAAAGCTATGGCGTCAAGCGCGATTCGTTCCTGGAGCAGTATTCGGGGGCCGAGCTTGATCCGAACTGGATGAAGTCGATCGGCAACCTGGCCGCCAAGGGCTGGAAGGAATTCGCAAGGGCCGAGAACGCGACGATCCGCGACATCCGCCAGGAGATCCAGAATCTCGCCACCGAGACCGGCATCTCGATCGCCGAGTTCCGGCGCATCGTGTCGATGGTGCAGAAGGGCGAGCGCGAAGCCCGTATCGCCAAGAAGGAGATGGTGGAAGCCAACCTCCGTCTGGTGATTTCGATCGCCAAGAAGTACACGAACCGTGGCCTGCAGTTCCTGGACCTCATTCAGGAAGGCAACATCGGCCTGATGAAGGCCGTCGATAAGTTCGAGTACCGCCGCGGCTACAAGTTCTCCACCTATGCGACCTGGTGGATCCGGCAGGCGATCACCCGTTCGATCGCCGACCAGGCCCGCACGATCCGCATTCCGGTGCACATGATCGAGACGATCAACAAGATCGTGCGGACTTCGCGCCAGATGCTGCATGAGATCGGCCGCGAGCCGACGCCGGAAGAACTGGCCGAGAAGCTCGCCATGCCGCTCGAAAAAGTCCGCAAGGTCCTGAAGATCGCCAAGGAGCCGATCTCGCTGGAAACGCCTGTCGGTGACGAGGAAGATTCGCATCTCGGCGACTTCATCGAGGACAAGAACGCGCTTCTGCCGATCGACGCTGCGATCCAGGCGAACCTGCGCGAGACGACGACCCGCGTTCTGGCCTCGCTGACGCCGCGCGAGGAACGCGTTCTGCGCATGCGCTTCGGCATCGGCATGAATACCGACCACACGCTCGAAGAGGTCGGCCAGCAGTTCTCGGTTACCCGCGAACGTATTCGCCAGATCGAAGCGAAGGCGCTGCGCAAGCTGAAGCACCCGAGCCGTTCCAGAAAGCTCAGGAGCTTCTTGGACAGCTAGTAGCTGCCGATTGCCTTGCGTCCCGAAAGCGGGGGCGCGGGAATCGGGTTCAGGCAATTTTCGAAGGCCGGGCTGAGACGCCCGGCCTTCTGCATTTCTGCCCGAAATGCGGTTGCCGCAGCGTGCGGGACCGGGTGCGGGACGTGACCCGCAGACGGGATTTTTCGTGTGCGGCGTTAATTCTTTATGTGCGATAACGTACATTTGTTGCGATGCAGCACTTGGGCGTGCAACCCTGCGCTGCTAGGCTGATGGCGCTGGGGCTTTGCATGGAAATGGAGAAGCCCAATGAGTTCAAGCGTCCTCAATGCCCTCGGAAAACCCCTCTACTACAGCGCGCCGTCAACTGTCTGGTTTTCCGCGGTCGGCGCCGGGCCGATCCTGAGCGGAACCGCCGGCAACGATTCGCTCTGGGGCAGCGCCGGCGTCGAAATCAGGATGGCAGGCGGTTCGGGTGACGACATCTATTATCTCTACTCGCCGGAGAACATCGCCTCGGAAGCGCCGGGCGAGGGGATCGACACGATCTCCACCTGGATGAGCTACAGGCTGCCGGCGAACTTCGAAAACCTTAATGTCACCGGCGACGGCCGCTACGCGTTCGGCAACGGCGCGGACAACATCATTTCCGGCGGCCCCGGCGCGCAGACACTTTACGGCGGCCGTGGCAACGATGTGCTGATCGGCGGTGGCGGGGCCGATATCTTCCTGATCGAGAAGGGGACGGGCAACAAGCTGATCGCCGACTTCGGCGGAGACGACACCGTGCGCCTCAAAGGTTACGGCATCACCTCGTTCGAGCAGGTACAGGCGCGGTTGACGCAGAAGGGCGACAACCTGCATCTTGACCTCGGCGGCGGAGAGAAACTCGTCCTTGCGGGTGTAACCGCCGAACAGATGAGCGCCGGCCAGTTCGATCTCGCCGTCGACAAGTCTCACATGACCCGCAGCTTCCTCGACAATTTCTCCACGCTCTGGCTCCACAACGGCAAAAGCGGAACATGGGATGCCAAGTTTCCCTGGGCGCCGGAGAGCGGCGGAACGCTGCACACCAACGGAGAACTGCAGTGGTACGTCAACCCGGCCTACGAGCCAACGCGGTCGCTGAACCCATTTTCGGTTCAGAACGGGATCCTGACGATCGCAGCGGAGCGGACGCCAGAGCACATGAAGCAGGTGGTCGGTGGCTACGACTACACCTCCGGCATTCTCACTACCCACTCCTCGTTCCAGCAGACATACGGCTATTTCGAAATCCGCGCGGACATGCCTGACGACCGCGGCACCTGGCCGGCGTTCTGGCTTCTACCGGCGGACGGAAAATGGCCGCCGGAACTGGACGTGGTGGAAATGCGCGGCCAGGAGCCGCAGACGATCCACACGACGGTGCATTCCATGGAGACCGGCTCGCGCACGAGCGAGACGACTGCGACGCACATGCCTTCCACCGATGGATTTCACAACTACGGCCTGCTATGGACCAAGGACGAACTGGTCTGGTATTTCGACGACGTCGAGATTGCGCGGGCGAAGACGCCGGCTGACATGCACGATCCGATGTACATGGTCGTCAACCTCGCCGTCGGCGGTACGGCAGGGCGGCCGTCCGGCGACCTGGGCGACGGGGCGCAGATGAAGATCGATTATGTGCGCGCCTATGCCCTCGACGACGACTGGATCCTGTAGGCCTGCGTCCCTAAATAAATGTCGCATCCGCGGCGGCGTTATTTGACGCGCGGCGCCGTCGTCGGCAAAACTGGCCGGGATTTATAGTTGAACTTCGCCGCAAGCGGGAACGCCCGGGCCGGCAGTCGTCGTGAAAGCAGTTGTGCCGGATGGAACCGCGGGTGACAGGTAAGCGTGGCAAGGGGTTTGGATGGGGCGTGGGCGTCTCGGCCGCGCTCCATGTCGCCATTGCCGCGCTTCTGTTCGTCAATCTTCCGGCCTTCGAGGTGACGCCGCCGGAGGAGGAGAGCGTCAGCGTCGAACTCGTCCCGCCCCCGGAAGAGAACGCCCCGGAGGAGGCCCAGCAGGAGCCGCCTCCACCAGAGGAGCAGCAGGAGGAACAGGCGGCCGAGGTGCCTCCGCCTCCGCCACCTCCGCCACCACCACCCGCAGAGGAGCCCCCCGCAGAGGCGCCGCCGGAGGAAAAGCCACCGGAAGAACCGGCTGACGAGGAAAAGCCGCCCGAAGAGCAGATGCCGGAAGAGCAGCAGCCGGAAGAACAGGCCGCCGAGGAGCTTGCTGACGGCGTGCCCATTCCGGTCCTGAGACCCGTCCTTGAATATGGCGACAACGATAGCGGTGTGAAGGTGGAAACCGATGACCTGACCCGGGGCTCGCCGCCGCCGGAGGAGGAGACGGCGGACAAGCCGACTGAGCAGCAGACGCCGGCCGAACCGCCTGTCGCCGAAGAGCAGGCGGAAGAACCGCCCGCTGCCGCGCCGGTGCCGACCCCCAGCGAGCCGGAGAGTGCGGACGGCCTTCCCGCGGCCCTTGCCGAGGGGGAGCCGACCGACGGCAATACGCAGGAGGAGGCCGCGAAGGCCGACGAGCAGCCGAAGACCGAGGACGAGGCTGCTGACAAGGCCGAGGCGAGCGACGCGCCCGAGAGGAAACTTCACGAGGCGGACCGGCTTTTTTCGGAGAATGCCGCCGAGGATCCGGTTGCCAGGACGGCGATCGGAGACCTGCCGCGAAGCGTACGCATCGAAAGATTGTGCAGCACCGAACTCTATGCCCAGCTCAGGCATGGTTCACCGGCCTACAATCCAGAGCTTCTGCCGTCCTATCGGCTGTCGAAAGGGACAGTGCTCGAGGTCAATCGTGCGGCCTTTCGCGCCAACACGCGCTGGTACAACCTCAGCTTCCGCTGCGAGGTGGATGAAGAGGGGACCCGAGTCGTTGCCTTTGCCTTCGACGTCGGATCGGAGGTCCCGAAAAGCGAATGGCGCAAGCGCGGCTTTCCGTCTTTATAGCCGGCGATCGGAGGCGAGATTTCTTGTTGGTGACACCGGCGGGGCGTATATTCAAAGTGGGCTGAGGGCACGACCGCGGCGTCTGCGGACGTACGCAGGGGAGGTGTGCCATGACCACGTACATTGTTCTCATCAATTGGACGGAGCAGGGCATCAAGAACGTCCGGGACTCGCCGAAGCGGCTCGACGCCGCCAAGAAGGTGATCGGCGAGATGGGCGGCTCGTTCAAGGATTTCTACCTGACGATGGGCGACTATGACATGGTTGCCGTCTGCGAGGCGCCCGACGATGCGGTGATGGCCCGCTTCGGCCTGACGCTCGCGCAGGGTGGCAATGTGCGGACCCGCACGCTCAAGGCCTTCCCGGAGAAAGCCTACCGGGAACTGATCTCGACGCTGTAAGTCCTGCCCTCGCGACAGGAGCGAACGAGAGGCCGCGGTGTCTCGGGCGACCAAACGAAAGACGCCGGGCAGGGCCCGGCGTCTCAAGTGCTTGTGATGGACGTCCAGGCTTACTCGGCGGCAACGATCTTGCCGTCTTCCCACTTGAACAGCGAGAAGCTCGGCGAGGTGAGGTCACCGCTTTCGCCGTAGGTGAGCTTGCCGATCGCGGTCTGGACCGGCTCGCCGGACTTGAGCGCGGTGGCCACGGCCATGGCGTCTTCGGCGCTCCCGGCCTTCTCGATGCCGGCCTTGATCACTTCGACGGCCGCATAGGCGTTGAGCGTGAAGGCTTCCGGCGGAATGTTTGCGGCCTTGAGAACTTCGACGGCCTTGGCGGAATCGGGGTTGTTCAGCGCGTCGATCGCGTTGGTGAAGAGCGTGCCGGCGACGGCGTCGTTACCGATCGCCCACAGTTCGGTGTTGGAGAGGCCGTCGCCACCGATGATCGTCGCCTTCACCGACATGTCGTGCAACTGACGGGCAAGAAGGCCGGCTTCGGGGTGATAGCCGCCGAAGTAGATCACTTCGGCACCGTCCGATTTGAGGCGGGTGATCAGCGCGCTGACGTCCTTTTCGCCCGGGGTGACGCTTTCGTACAGTACCTCGGTGACGCCGCCGGCATTGAGGCCAGCCTTGAACGCGTCGGCAAGGCCCTTGCCGTAGGCGCCCTTGTCGTGGACGATCGCGACCTTCTTGTCCTTCAGGTTCTTGAGCACGTGGTCGTAGGCAACGGTTGCCTGCTGGTCGTCGCGGCCGCAGGTGCGCATTACGTTGGGCAGGCCGCGCGCCGTCAGGTCGGGTGCGGTGGCCGTCGGCGTCACCATCAGCACGCCGTTCTCGGCGAGAACGTCGGATGCAGGAATGGCAACGCCCGAGGTGACCGGGCCGACGACGAAACGGATGCCCTCGCCGACGATCTGGTTGGCGGCGGACACGCCCTGCTTGGGCTCGCCGGCATCGTCGGCAAGCTTGAGGACGACGTTCTCCCCGAGAATGCCGCCGTTCTTGTTGATCTCCGCCACCGCGGCTTCAGCACCCTTCTTCACCTGGTCGCCATAGGCTGCGACAGGGCCGGTCAGCGGAGCGATCACGCCGATGGTGATGTCGGCATAGGCTGCCGTCGAAAGCAGCAGCGATGCCGCAAAGGTTGCGCCGGTAAAAGACTTGAGGTTCATAGTTCATCTCCCTTGGATGGACCGCGATGGATCCTGGCGGCTGGCTGGCCGGTTGCAAGGAGCGATCGCTCCCGCGGCGGCGCG
Source organism: Pseudomonadota bacterium (assembly GCA_023404095.1). GTDB lineage: Bacteria > Pseudomonadota > Alphaproteobacteria > Rhizobiales > Rhizobiaceae > Mycoplana. Next base: position 119,408 of record JAEYDD010000033.1, read on the forward strand.
CCTAAGCGTTGCTGCGATCTTTTTGATCGAAGTGACACTTATTTGGGCATCTTAACTAGAAAACTCGCCTGTCGCGCGCAACAAAATAACGCGCGCTTTCAGCCAATATACAGGATGCGTGCGCTTTTGCCGCGTGCGGTGATGACGCGGAGCTGATCCGGCATGCGGCGATTGAAACCGGCGGCGAGCGGGTCCAATGTGCCGGTAGAACATCCGGCAGCGCTTCTTCGAATGTGCATGGCCGGATATGGAAATGCGGCGGGGAGAACATGAGCTTGGGTCGCAACCGTGCATTGCTTGTTCATACCCGGAATGGCAGTGTCTGAGCAATTGGCGGCGAGCGAGGGGTCGATTTCATGTCGCATAGGATGATCAAGTTCTGGGCATCGCTCTCGGTGCTGGGACTCCTGCTCGGCGCGCTGTTCTTTGCCGCGTCGCTGACGCCAAGCCTGTTGCCGCGTACCTTCGTGACACAGGGTGTCCTTTCGGGCGTTTGCTTCGCGATCGGCTACGGTCTGGGCGTGTTGCTTGCCGCGACGTGGTCCTATCTGGAACTGCCAATGCCGGCAGGGCGCTCCTGGCGCAGGGTGAAGCTGCTGGCAGCTGTTGCATATGCGATCGTCGTCGCCGTGTTCCTGTGGCAAACGGCCGAATGGCAGAACTCGATCCGCACGCTGATGGAACTGCCGCCGGTCGAGACGGGGCATCCCTTCAAGGTTGGGTTGATTGCGGTTGCGACTTTCATCGTCGTCATCGTCGTGGCACGGCTCTTCACCTTCGCCTGGCGCTCCTTCTCCCGGATGATCCAGCGTTTTGCGCCGCGCCGGGTCGCCAATCTGTTGGGCGGCTTGATCGCCGTCGTGCTTTTCTGGACCGCAGTCGAGGGCGTTCTCTTCCGTGCCGCTCTGCATTCTGTCGATTCCTCGCTGCGGGCGCTGGACGAACTGATGGAGCCCGATACGCCGCAACCGACCGATCCCCGCATGACAGGCAGCGCCGCCTCTCTCGTGCCCTGGCCCGATCTCGGGCGGCGCGGTCGCGAGTTCGTGTCAGGCGGCACGACCGAGGACGCGATCACCTCCTTCACCGGGCAGCCTGCGAGGGAGCCGGTGCGGGTCTATGTCGGGCTGAACGGCGCGCAGACGGCCGACGCGCGCGCAAAGCTTGCCCTGCAGGAACTGATCCGCACCGACGGCTTTTCGCGCAAGTATCTGGTCATCATCACGCCGACGGGGACGGGCTGGATCGATCCGGAGGCGATGGGGCCGCTGGAATATCTGACCGGTGGTGACGTCGCCAGCGTGGCGATCCAGTATTCCTACCTGTCGAGCTGGCTTTCGCTGCTGGTGGAGCCCAGCTACGGGGCCGACGCCTCGCGGGCGCTGTTCCGCGAGGTTTACGCCTACTGGAACAAACTGCCACGGGACGCCCGGCCGAAACTCTACCTCTACGGGCTCAGCCTTGGTGCACTCAGTTCCGAACAGTCCACGGAACTGTTCGAGGTGATCGGCGATCCCTATCAGGGCGCGCTATGGGTCGGCCCTCCCTTTGAATCCCGGATCTGGCGGCGGCTGACCGCGGGGCGCAACGAGGGTACGCCGGCGTGGCTGCCACGCTTCGGCGACGGCTCCTACGTCCGCTTCACCGCGCAGAAGGACGCGCTTGGCGAGGCGACTGCACCCTGGGGGCCGATGCGCGTCGTCTACCTCCAGTATGCGAGCGACCCGGTGACCTTTTTCGACGAAGGCGCCTACCGCCGCCCGCCGGCATGGATGGTGGGGCCTCGCGGGCCGGACGTCTCCGATGAACTGCGCTGGTATCCGTTCGTCACCTTCCTACAGCTCGGTCTGGACATGGCGATGGCGACGACGACGCCGATGGGCTACGGCCACGTCTATGCGGGCGAACACCATGTCGATCCGTGGATCGCCGTACTCGGCCTGGAGGGCCGGTGGAGCCCGGAGGCGGTCGGGCGGCTGAAGGAGAAGTTCCGCGCGGACAGGCCGGCGGACTGAAGGTTCAGTTCGTCTAAAAACGAAACTTTAAACTTTACGAATTATCAATCTCTCGGAAATGAGAGATCGATCGATGCGTTGCGTTTTTGTCGTCGTCCTCACGATGATGCTTGCTGCCTGCGGGACCGTTCCGCGCAATACCGACAATGCCTGCGCTGTTTTCGAGCAGCGGGACGGGCTGTTCGAAAACTGGGAGCGCGACGCCCGACGCGTCGAGCGCGAATACGGCGTGCCTGTTGCCGTGCTGATGGCGACGATCTACGCCGAATCCGGTTTCAAGCACAACGCCAAGCCGCCGCGCCGCAAGCTCCTCGGCTTCATTCCCTGGAAGCGGGTCTCGACGGCGTATGGCTACTCGCAGGCGCTCAACGGAACCTGGGACAGCTACAAGAAGCAGACCGGCCGCTGGATGGCCAAGCGCAACGACTTCGGCGATGCGATCCGCTTCATCGGCTGGTATCACAGCCAGAGCAACCGCAAGAACGGCATCCCGCTCAACGACACCTACCGCCTCTACATCGCCTACCACGAAGGGCATGCCGGTTACTCCAGGGGGAACTGGAGCGCGCCGGCGAAGGC
>JAEYDD010000040.1 GCA_023404095.1 Pseudomonadota bacterium
TCGCGATGGAAGAAAAGCTGCGCTTCGCGATCCGCGAAGGCGGCCGCACCGTCGGCGCCGGCATCGTCGCCTCGATCGTCGAGTAATCGACGAGCGACGAGGCCGAAAGCTGCCGACGGCTGAAAAGAGGTGCAGATGGCGCGCAAGCGCGATCTGCACGCGGCGTCGGTATCCTCGCCTCGATGGTCGAGTAATCGACCGAGCGTTTATCGCAATGAGAGTTGGAGCCTCGCGGGTAACCGCGAGGCTTTTTCGTTGCCGCGTCCATTCCCAGTGGCTTTTCTGTAGTCTGCAGGTGCCATAATAGAGGCGTTGCCCAAGGGACCGGGGACGATGATCGTCGAGAACAGGCAGGCGCATTGGAATGACGTCTACCTGACGAAGGGCGACGTAGGTGTCAGCTGGTTCGAGCCGATCCCAACCACATCTCTCGATCTGATACGCCGCCTTGCCGTGCCGGCCCCAGCCTCGCTGGTCGACATCGGCGGCGGTGCCTCGCGTCTGGTGGATGCCCTGCTCGAAGACGGCTTCGATGCTGTCACCGTTCTCGACCTGTCGGCGGAGGCGCTTGAGAAAGCGAGACGCCGCATTGGCGGAAACGCCGGGAAGGTGGAATGGGTGGTCGCCGACGTGACCCAATGGCAGCCGACGCGGAGTTTCGACATCTGGCATGATCGTGCCGCCTTTCACTTTCTGACCGAAACCGCCGAGCAAGATGCCTATGCCGAACGCCTTCGTATGACTGTGAGGCCCGGCGGGCACGCAATCATCGCGACCTTTGCTCCGGATGGACCGGACCGATGCAGCGGACTGCCGGTGGTCCGCTACGACCCGGTCACGCTTGCGGACGCGATCGGGGCGTCGTTCCGTCTTGTCGATGAGCGCAGGTGTCTCCACACGACGCCATGGGGGTCCCGGCAGGCCTTCCAGTACAGCGTCCTTGAACGAGCGTAACGTTGGATTGGAGCAAGCCTTTTGTCTGATCTGCGCCGTTCGCCGCTATTCGACGGACGCGCTGGAAAAGTCAAAAATCGCACTTGCCAATCGTTTCATCCCGTCCTAAAGGGTGCGCCAAGCCTTTTGTACTGGTTCGCGGCCGGTGGCCGATGCAAGCAGGAGGTGTGAAGGGGTATAGCTCAGTTGGTAGAGCGGCGGTCTCCAAAACCGCAGGTCGGGGGTTCGAGCCCCTCTGCCCCTGCCATTTTTTCCAGGAACTTTTCATCATTCCGCGCCTGACGCTCGCAGGTCTTGATCTGCGTTAGAGCCGGGCGCGAAGTGCATTCAGAACAACGACCACGTCGATCAGTTCCTGCAGAAGCGCGCCGGCGACCGGCGGGAGATAGCCCAGACCGGCAGCTGCCATAGCCGCCACCGAGAGCGCCATGCCGGCAAAGGCGCTTTGGAGAGCGATCGAGCGGGAGCGGCGCGCGATTTCTATGGCGGCCACGACGCAGCGAAGATCATCCCGAACCAGCACGACGTCGGCCGCTTCTGCAGCGGCGGCAAGATTCGACGAACCAACCGCCATTCCGACATCCGCAGCTGCAAGCGCCGGGGCGTCGTTCACGCCGTCGCCGACCATCAGAACGCGCCCCCGGGATCGTTGCTCCCTCAGAACATCCACTTTACCGCCCGGCGTCAATTGCGCCCGGACCTCGTCGAAGCCCAGCTTGGCGGCGATCGATTTTGCAGCTGTCCAGTTGTCCCCCGATGCGAGGATCAGACGGCTGATGCCGATCGCGCGCAGTGAGCTGATCGTGGCGGTGATCTCGTCTCGCAGTCTGTCCTCCAGGGTTATGACGCCGAAGGGGGCCTGATCTACAAAAACGCGCACTTTTATCGTCGATGTCTCCTGGGCGGGGGGCTCTTCGCTGCCACTGAGCCCGAAGTAGCTGTCGCCGCCGAGGCTGACGGAAACGCCGTCGACCAGCCCGCGTATGCCGGAGCCCGGCAACTCGCTGACCTGAGTCGGTCGACTGAGTGTAAGGCCTCGCCTCTGTGCCTCCGCGGCCAGTGCATGGGCCACGATGTGTCCCGAGGCCTGGTCGAGCGAAGCCGCCAGCCGCAGGATTTGGTCCGCGCTTGCCTCGCCTTCGATGTTGCTGACGACCGGCTCGCCCGTCGTCAGCGTGCCAGTCTTGTCGAAGACGACGATCGACACGCCCGCCAGCGCTTCCAGGGCCGCAGCACCCTTCACCAGCACGCCGGCGCGCGCCGCCTTGGAGGTTCCTGCCACAAGGGCGACTGGCACGGCCAGGATCAGCGGGCAGGGGGTTGCAACCACCAGCACCGCGACGACGCGACGTATGTCCTGGAAAGCGATCGCCGACGCCCCGGCGACAACGATGGTCAGAAGAAGAAACGCGAGCGCGTAGCGATCGGCCAATCGCGCCATCCTTGCCTTTGAACGCCGGGCGGCCTCCACGAGGTTGACGATGCCGGCGTAGGCGCTGTCCCGCGGCGCGCGGGCCACCTGAAGTTCGATGGCCTCGCCAAAGTTTACCGCACCGCTCATCAGCATCGTGCCGCGGTCCTTGCGAAGCGGCAGGGACTCTCCCGTCAGGAGCGCCTGGCTCACCACAGCCAGATCGCTGGTCAGTATCCCATCGGCGGGAAGAATGTCGCCTTTTCGGATCAGCAGGATATCGCCCACCGCGATGTCGGATACCTGAACTTCGCGCACGCCGTTCTCGGTAATTTTGAATGCGGTGTGTGGCACGTTGGCGAGCAGTGCGGACATACCTGCTCCGGCCTGCCTCTGCGCGTGAATCTCGAGAAACTGACCGCCGGCATACATCACTGCGACGATGGCGCTGGCTAGGTACTCGCCCAGCAAAAGACCGGATGCCATGGCAAGTGCGGCAATGAAATCGAGCCCCAGTTCCTTTTGGGCAAGCTTTCGTGCGACATCGATGGCAAGAGACGCAAGGGCCAGGGCCGCACAGAGCGCCAGCACGTTGGTGGATACCCGGCCGAAACCGAGCAGATAGGCGCCGCCCGCAACGGCGATCCCCGCGAGCAGCATGGGAAAAAGGAGCGCTTGGCGGGAGTTCTTCTCTCCGTAGACGTATCCGCGCTCATCCGGATTGCCGTCTCTGGCCAAGTGCCGATTGGCAGATACTGACATCGAATCCCCCGCGATGAACTGGCGGTTCGCAAGCTGGTGATCTTTGCAGCAGGCAAGGAGCCCCGCTTTGATCTGGAACAAAGCCGCTGTGGCGAGATCGGTCGAAGCTGTTCCCCACTACGAAGGGGAGTTTCATGATGAAACCCGACTATTGCATTGAAACTCTCGCGCCGCAAAAGGCTCTCTCGGCATTCGCTTTGCTGCATGCGGTGGAGCCTTCCTTTCCAATAGAGGATTGGGATGCGCTTGCGGCACCCGGAAGTGGATGGACCTGCGTCGTGGCGCAGGATCGGCAAGGATACGTCCGGGGTCTTTCAGTATACCGCACACGCAAGCATCCGGTCGCCGGAGACCTGATGGACGTTCCCATTTTTGTCGCAGCGAGCGTCATCGATGATGCGGGGATTGCCGAGCAGGCCTTCGAATGGCTTCGCAACAGGGCCTCGCTCTGCAGTTACATCCGCGTCTGGAGCGCCATTCCAAAGGCATTGGCGGACATGCAGGACGAAATGACCTTCGCCCGTTGGGATCACGGGCTCATCTATCGGGTTCAATCGAAGGCGCCGCCGGCTTTGCTGTGAAGACATAGCCGACCCCGCGCACCGATTTTATCAGGATGGGTTTCCTGGGGTCGTTCTCGATCTTTCGTCGCAGGCGAACGATCTGCGAATCGATCGTTCGATCGAAACCTTCGCGGCTGCGATTGCGCGTCAAATCCATGAGCATGTCGCGCGTGAGAACCCGCCCCGGATGGGTGACGAAGACATGGAGCATGTCGAACTCGCCCGTCGAAAGCGCCACTTCATCACCCAGCGGGTTCCAGAGCCGTCGCCGCTCAAGGTCGAGCCGCCAGCCCTCGAACACCGTGACACCGGAGCTTTGTGTAGGCACCGGAGTCTCGGCTCGCCTGCGTCGCAGGATTGCCTTAAGTCGCGCGTGAACCTCACGAAGATGGAACGGTTTGCAGATGTAGTCGTCGGCGCCGACCTCAAGCCCGATTACCTTGTCCAGCACGTCGTCCTTCCCCGTGAGCATGACGAGAGGCACGTCTGAAGTCGCACGGATTTCGCGCGCAAGATCGAGCCCGGAGCTCTCGCCGGGCAGGACAAGATCGAGAAGGACGATGTCAAACGCATGCGTTGCCATCGCTGCTCGCATCTCGCTGCCGTTCGCGGCCCCGACCACATCGAAACCTTCGTCGGAAAAGTACTGCTTCAACATACGTCGAATGAGGACGTCGTCGTCCACGACGAGGATGCGCGTACATGTCCGGGTCCCAGCCATGGCTTCATCCGTGATTGTCACAAACTGTCACGCATTTGCACCAAATTTAACGCCGTACGCATTCTGTTGCCACTCGTCTTTCATCAACTGCATTTATCGAAAGCAGGGGAGAAAGCGGAATGTCAGCGATTGGAAATCTTCGCATCGTTTCTGAGGCCCATCCGTGCAACGAGGATGGGCTTCGCGCGCTTTTCCTTGCTCAGCCGTGCGAGACTGTCGAACCGGGGGCCGCACTCTTCTTCCAAGGCGACCCGGCGTTCCACGTCTTCCATCTGGTCAGTGGCAACGTCCGCATCTGCCGTTTCCTGGCCGATGGTCATCGGTTCATCATCGGCTTTCTCCGTGCCGGCGATCTAATTGGCTTGTCCTTTCGCAGCCGATACATGTTCGGAGCGGAGGCGATCGATCAGGTAGTCTTCAGAAGGATGAACAAGCGGATGTTCGAGGAGGAACTGCAAATGGTGCCCGAACAGCGCTCCGAAATGCTAGCGCATCTCCGGGATGAGATTACCGCATCGCAGGACCATATGCTTCTGCTTTGTCGAAAGAATGCCGAGGAGCGGGTTTGCACATTCCTCCTTGACCGTCTTGACAGGAGCGACGCCCCGGACCTTGTCAGCCTTCCGATGATAAGATCGGACATAGCCGATTACCTGGGCATGACCATCGAAACAGTCTCCCGTACCCTCACGAAACTCGTTTTCAAGGGCATCATATTGCCTGCTGAGAAGCATCAGTTCAGGGTGGCTAGCAGGTCCGCGCTGGCCCGGCACGCGAATGAGGCCAACGACCACCAAAGTGAGGCGCAGCGCCATCTGCGATGAATGAAAGCCGCGGGAGGGCCGCATGGAGAGCGACGGGTTCGGGGAAGGCGACCTTGAAAGGATCGCTTGTCTCATCGACGGGATGAACCTGATCGTCCATGACTTCAACAATCTCCTGGCAGTCATCGGCGGAAATCTCGAAATGCTGGAAAACCGCCTCCTGGCTACGGAAGAACTCTACCTGGTGCGCGAGGCGCGGTCGGCTGCCGAAGACGGGGTCAGACTGACCTCTGAGTTGCTGGCTTTCGGATGCCGGCCGGTGCTTGCCCCGCGGGCAATCGACCTTGGTAAGCTGGTTGCGGAGTTTTCCGGCATCCTGCAACGCAGAGTGGGGGATGCGGTAGAACTCAGAATCATCGTGACAGGACAGCGCCTCCGCGCGGTTGTCGACAAGGCGCAGCTTCGGACGGCGCTCCTCAACCTGGCGACCAACGCGAGGGATGCAATGCCAAACGGCGGTTGCGTAACCGTCGAGTTGTCCGGGTTGGAAGTCGACGGCCACTATTCTGATTTATATCCGCGCATGCATCCGGGCAGCTACATCGTGATTTCATTCAGGGACAATGGCGTCGGAATGCCGGCGAACGTGCGCGAAAGGGCATTCGAGCCATTCTTCACGACCAAAGCCCCCAGCGCCGGAAAAGGGCTCGGCTTGAGCATGGTGTATGGATTTGCCAGGCAAGCGGCGGGGCACGTCCGGCTCGACAGCGAGCAGGAGCAGGGGACAACGGTGCGACTTTTCCTGCCCCGCGCCCGTGATGAGGCCCTCGCAGTCTCGACCGGTGGCACAAGGGAGGGCGCTGCGCGATCGGGGTCGTGACAGTATCGCCGTGACGGCGAACCCGGAGGGTCGCCCCTCCGTGTGCCGTCGAAACTTCATCCCCTGAAAATCATATCGAGACGTCTGGCAAGATCGGCGGTCGAATACGGCTTCGTCAGCCATTCTTCCCGTCCGACGCCGACATTCTTGACGGCATCCGGTTCTGCGTAGCCCGACGTGAACAGAACGGGAAGCAGTGGCCAGTGTCGCCGCACCTCCAGGACGAGCTCGGCACCCGACATGCCCGGCATGACCATGTCCGTGAAAAGGAGATCGATGCCACTTTCCCGTTCGATGAGCTGAAGGGCGGTCCGTCCGTTCGCCGCCTCAAGCACGCTGTAGCCGAGAGATTTCAGTCTTGTCACGGCGACATGCCGCACCCGGTTGTCGTCCTCGACGACGAGAATTCGTTCCCCTCTTCCTCTTGGTAGTGGAGCATCGCTCCGCCTGGCGAACTCGTGCTTCCCGCTCGTCGTGTCGGAGGCGACAGGGAGATAGATCCGGACCGTCGTTCCGCGTTGCTCTTCGCTGTAGATGGCGACATGTCCACCGGACTGCTTGACAAAGCCGTAGACGGAGCTGAGGCCAAGCCCGGTTCCGGCCCCATGCGGCTTGGTCGTATAGAACGGCTCAAACGCTCTTTCGATCGTTTCGGCCGACATGCCGACGCCGGTATCGCTCACCGCGATGAGGACGTAGCGACCGGGGCGGACCTCGGGGTAGGCCGCCGCATAATCGGCATCGAGTTCGGTATGTGACACCTCCATCGTCAGCCTGCCGCCCTTAGGCATGGCGTCGCGTGCGTTGATCCCAAGATTGAGCAGGGCGTTTTGAAGCTGAGGCGCGTCCACCACCGTTCGACACCCCGCCTTTACGGCGGTCTTGATCTCGATGGTCTCGCCGAGTGTGCGGCCCAGCATTTCCGCCGTCGCCGCCACGATCTGGCCGACATCCGAATGGACAGGGTTGAGTGGCATCTTGCGGCCGAATGCCAGCAGGCTCGCCGTTAGGCGCGCCGCAAGGTTGGACGCCTCCCGGGCGTCCGCGATCAGTTGCCGGTGCCGGCCGCCCAGTCTTGCGTCCAGCATTTCCAGATTGCCGTTGATGACGGTCAGCAGGTTGTTGAAGTCATGGGCGACGCCGCCGGTCAGCTTGCCGATCGCTTCGATTTTCTGGGTCTGCCGGAGTTCCTGCTCGATCCGCTGTTTCTCCGTTTCATCCTGCATGAAGCCAGTGAAGACCTTTTCGCCCCCCACTTCCGCTTCGCCGACATGGAGTTCCAGCGGAAACTGCGTCCCATCCTTCTTCAGACCGGTGACGATACGGCTCCTGCCCATGATGCGTCGTTCGCCGGTGCGGAGATAGTGTTCGATGTAGCCGTCGTGCGCGCTGTGATACGGTTCCGGCATGAGGAGCGTCACGTTACTTCCGGCGACCTCGTCCGCCTGATAGCCGAAAAGCCGCTCCGCGGTCGCACTGAAGGATCGGATGGTGCCGTGGCTGTCGATCACCACCATCGCGCTCGGGACCGTTTCGAGGATGGAGCTCAGATGGGCTTCACGGCGAAGCGCCGTGCCCGCGGCGAACGAAATCGCCGCTCCCACCTGGTTGATCTCTTCCACAGGCGTCCGCACTGGCGGGACCTCTGCGTTGCCCGCCAACTGCACTGCCGCACTTTGGAGGGTGGAGAGGGCGCCTGAAAGGCGCGATCCCATCCAGGACGCGAAGGCTATGGCACAGGCGGTCAACAGTCCGCCGATCGCCACTATGACAGACAATGCCCGCCATACGGGTGCATTCAAGATCGATAGGGGTACGGTGACGATCATGGTCCAGTCCGTGTCGGTGAAACGGACATAGGCGGCTGCGACGTCGTCTCCAGCGGTGTTCGTCCCAATCCAAACCCCGTCGACGTCGTTCCTATCGGACTGCTCGTCGGAAGGCGCTGGAGGGGCAGCGAACGTCGCGTGCTGTTGCGGGCGGGTGATCAAACGCCCGTTGCCATCGGTGAGCCCGGCAAGCCATCCCGCTTCGAGTTCAACCTCGGACAAAATGGCACGAAATTGTGATGCAGGCACGTCGGCCGAAAGCACGTAGATGGTTTCGGCTCCCGCTAGGACTGGAACATAAAGTGCGACGACGTCTGAGCCGTCGCGCTTGATGAGGTTGCTGATGAGCGGCGATCTCCCGGTGACAGTCTGCGCCTCGTAGATCCGGCTGGCGCGGTCGAGTTCTGGCAGCAAGGACGTCGCAGGCGCCGTCGCGCTCATCACTGGTCGCGTCTGTCCCGGACGGATGACGACGATGTCATGTCCCAGCAGGCCGGCTGCATGCGACAGGTCTTCACGGAAAACAGCGATGTTGCCTTGGCGAATGGCTGTCGACGTCGCCAACTGCTGCAGGATCAGAAGTGAACGCGAGAGCATCTGGTCTACCGCGTTTGCCATCTCCCTCGATGCCGCACGGGCGCGATCGATCGTTCCTTGTCGTTCCGAAGTGACGTAATACCAGGCGAGGATACAGGCGAAGAGAAGGATGGGCAGGATGAGTCCTGCCGCAAAGAGATTGAGATAGCTGCCCGCCCGCCGGCTTGAAGCTAGTCGCAACCGCGGCTCGGCCGAGTGGCAGGTCTTCGCCCGGGCGTCGGCGACGGCGGGTGTATCATTCATTCGCTCAATCCCCCTTGCATCAATCCGTTACGCCTCGGAAGGTGGGACCAAGTTCAAAAGCGGAGTTTAGCGCAAAATCGCGCATTCCGGTGCCATGGCGTGCATGACATTCTTCCATCCCCTCCCGGGTGGGGCGACGAACATGTCTGCCGCCAGACGGGGCTGCCGGCACCGTTCGCCGCCTTGACGCGTGTCAAAGCACAAGTCGATTTGGACGGTATTCTGAATAGGGTCATCGGGAGGTTGTGTCATGAGATACAAAACAGTTCTGTCCGTAATCGGGGTCAACGAGGATCGGGAGGACCTTGCAAATGCAATCGCGATGGCACAGGCCGTCGGTGCTCACTTGTCGGTCGTGGTCATCGCCATGGCAGCGCCACCGCCGATCGGCTCCTATGCGGAAGCAATCTCTCCAGCCTGGCTCGAAGAGAGGCAGGGCGATATCGAGAGGCTGGAAGGGCAGACACTTCGCGCGAAGGGTCAGTTGGTTGCCTCGGGCCTGTCCTTCGACATTCAGGACGTATACGCCGAGTTCGCGTGGGCCGACGACGATATAGCAAGGCGGGCACTATACGCCGATCTAACGCTTGTCGGACGCGGTGCTCTGAGCGACAGCCGCCTCCGCCAGAAGATCGTGGACGGAGCATTGTTCCAGGCGGTCGCTCCGGTACTCGTCAATCCGAGCGAGCGAGCATTCGACATGCGTCCGCAGACTGTTCTCGTCGCCTGGGATTCCCGCATGGAGGCAGCACGCGCCGTCCAGCAGGCTCTGCCTGTTCTGCGGCGGGCCAGGGACGTGAGGGTTGTCCTTGTCGATCCTGTCGCCACCCAGTCTTCCGGCGGCGAAGATCCGGGTGCTGACATCGCGGCCTATCTCGCGCGGCAAGGGGCGACCGTCACCGTCGACGTGATGGCCAGCGGCGGAAGAAGCGTTGCGGATATACTGAAGCAGCATGCGATGGATTCAGGAGCCGGCTTGTTGGTTATGGGTGCCTATAGCCACTCCCGCCTTCGCGAGCGGGTGTTCGGCGGGGTTACGCGCTCCATGCTCGAAACGAGTAAAGTGCCGCTTTTCCTGAGCCACTAGCAACCTTCTGGAGCGGTTTGCCGTGGACCCACTGCACGCTCATCAGGATCGAACGCAAAACGCCTTCGCCCTGGCGGCGGCCAGGTTGTTCGTCACGAAAAGGAGGGCAGCACCATGACAGTGAAGATCTCCGAGATGAGGCCCACGGAATGTTACCATTTTCTGGAGAGCAGCCGCTTCGGGCACATAGCATGTTGCCACGAGGGCAGGCCGTACATCGCAGCCATCTATTTTGCCTTCTCCGGAAACGTCGCCTACAGCTTCTCGATGCCCGGCAAGAAGCTGGACTGGATGCGCGCGAACAGCAAGGTCTGCCTTCATGCCGAGCAGCTTGTGGCCGGCGGATGGACGAGCGTTGTAGCCGACGGCCACTTCGAGGAGTTTCCTGACAACGACACCTGGAAGAGCCAAAGGCTGCACGCCTGGTCGCTTCTGAAGATGCATCCGGACTGGTGGGAAATCGGCTCGATGAAGCCGTATGAACTGCCCATGCTTCATCAGTCGCCGCATGTCTTCTATGGCGTCACGGTCACCTCGGTGAGCGGCCGCATCGCGGTGACGATCGATTGACACAGCTGCGATGGTCGGTTTGCCGGAGGTCCCGCTTTGACGGGAATCAAAGCACGCGCGCCGCGACGGTAGTTGAATGGTCTGGTCGCCGCCACGCAACGACGGCATTCAATGGAAGGAGAATGGCAATGGCAGATCCAGCAACCAAACTTCCAGTAGAGACCGGGGAAAAGGCGTCGGGGCCGATCGATCGTTGGTGGCCTCTCGAGAGCCTGCGCTCGGAGATCGACCGCGTCTTCCAGGATTTTGGGGGAAATTCGATCTTCGACCGGGCATTCGGCAGGATGCCGGTGTCCTTCTCGCGCGGAGTTCCCGCGATGGACCTGACGGAGTCCGACAAGGCCTTCGAGCTATCCGCGGAGCTTCCAGGTGTTGATGCCAAGGATCTCGACGTGACCCTCGCCGAAGGAATTCTGACGATCAAAGGTGAAAAGAACGTGGCGAAGGAAGAGAAGGACAAGGGGTATTATCTCTCCGAACGCCGGTACGGCACCTTTTTGAGAAGGCTCGAACTGCCGCGCGGTGTCGACAGCGAGAACATAGCCGCAAGCTTCTCCAACGGCGTCCTCAAGATCACTTTGCCGAAGACGCCCGATCGTCAAAACAAGGATCGGAAGATCACGGTCCAGGCAACGTAGCGGCTTGCGCGGTGCGTCTGTGTTCTCAAGAACTGCGCAGAGGGAGGGGCAGGGTCCCTCCCTCTTCTACGGGGGGCATCCCTTCGGCGAAGGCAAGAAATGACCTCTTGAAACCGCCTGGAACGACGTGCTACATGCGCTCCTGTCGGCGGGCGAGTTCCGTCAGTCTCGGGCTCCCTTGGAGCCTGTCGTTCGAATGTCTGCGCAGGAAGCGTGCAGCGGCATTGGGATGCGAGGGACCTCACGGGTCCAATTTCACGAAAAGCGCGTTTGCCTCTTGTGAAAACAAGAATCGCGCTTTATGTAGGGTAAAACAGACACGCGGTGCGTGGGGCTGATTATTCAGCTTTACGCGCCGTAATGGCGTGGGCATTCAATGGCATCCAAAACGAACCCGATAACGTTTCTGCAGCAAGTACGCTCCGAAGCGTCTAAAGTGACTTGGCCTTCGCGGCGCGAGACGACGATCTCGACCGTGATGGTTTTCGTCATGGTCTTTCTCGCTGCGATCTTTTTCTTTGCGGCGGATCAGCTGATGGGTTGGCTGATCGGCCTGATCCTGAACGCCAGCGTCTGAAATCGGGTGGAGATGAATATGGCTTCGCGTTGGTACATCGTCCACGCCTACTCGAATTTCGAGAAGAAGGTTGCTGAATCGATCGAGGAGAAGGCTCGCCAGAAGGGGCTTGAGCATCTTTTCGAGAAGATCCTGGTTCCGACCGAAAAGGTTGTGGAAGTGCGTCGCGGCCGCAAGGTCGATGCCGAGCGGAAGTTCTTTCCCGGCTACGTGCTCGTACGCGCCAATCTAACCGATGAGGCCTACCACCTCATCAAGAATACGCCGAAGGTGACCGGCTTCCTCGGATCCGACAACAAGCCGGTTCCGATCCCCGATCATGAGGCGGAGCGCATCCTTGGTCAGGTTCAGGACGGTGTCGATCGTCCGAAGCCTTCGATCTCCTTCGAGATCGGCGAGCAGGTGCGTGTTTCCGACGGCCCGTTCGCTTCGTTCAACGGAACGGTTCAGGATGTCGACGAGGAGCGTTCGCGCCTCAAGGTGGAGGTGTCGATCTTCGGTCGCGCAACCCCGGTCGAGCTGGAATACGGCCAGGTCGAGAAAATCTGATTATCGGGCGCCGTCGGGCTTTGAGTCCTGCGGCGCGTAACGAGTTCCGGCGCCTGGTTTGGTGCCGGCGCGGGGTGACCCGCAAATCGCGTGGAAGGGCAGGCGTCTCCTCAAGCCGGGCGCCATCGTCCGCACCACGCAACCGCAGCCGCCGCGCTCCCTGAAAGGTTCGCGGCAAGGAGGCCGGGAAACCGGCCGCATTCTGAAAGGCAGAGAGAAATGGCTAAGAAAGTTGCAGGCCAGCTCAAGCTGCAGGTCAAGGCAGGATCGGCGAACCCGTCCCCGCCGATCGGCCCGGCACTTGGTCAGCGTGGCATTAACATCATGGAATTCTGCAAGTCGTTCAACGCGGCTACGCAGGAACTGGAAAAGGGCATGCCGATCCCGGTCGTCATCACCTACTACCAGGACAAGTCCTTCACCTTCGTCATGAAGCAGCCGCCGGTCAGCTACTTCCTGAAGAAGGAAGCCAAGATCACGTCCGGCTCCAAGCTTCCGGGCAAGACGAAGGCTGGCTCCATCACCAAGGCTCAGGTCAAGACGATCGCAGAAGCCAAGATGAAGGATCTCAACGCTGCCGACATCGAAGGCGCAATGGCCATGATCGAGGGCTCCGCCCGCGCCATGGGCCTGGAAGTGGTAGGTTAAGACAATGGCTGGTAAGCGCACCAAGAAGATCAACGAAGGTGTTGATCCCACCAAGCTCTACGCTCTCGACCAGGCCATCGGCATGGTCAAGGAACGGGCTGTCGCCAAGTTCGACGAGACCGTCGAAGTCGCCATGAACCTCGGCGTTGACCCGCGCCACGCCGACCAGATGGTCCGCGGCGTCGTCAATCTGCCGAATGGCACCGGCCGTGACGTTCGCGTCGCCGTCTTCGCTCGTGGCGCCAAGGCTGACGAAGCCAAGGCTGCCGGCGCAGACATCGTCGGCGCAGAAGACCTGCTGGAGATCGTCCAGGGCGGCAAGATCGATTTCGATCGCTGCATCGCCACTCCGGACATGATGCCGCTCGTCGGCCGTCTCGGCAAGGTTCTTGGGCCCCGTGGCATGATGCCGAACCCGAAGGTCGGCACGGTTACGATGGACGTCACCGGTGCCGTCAAGGCATCCAAGGGCGGCGCCGTCGAGTTCCGCGTCGAGAAGGCTGGTATCGTTCACGCCGGCATCGGCAAGGCTTCCTTCGACGCCAAGGCGCTCGAAGAGAACATCAAGGCCTTCGCTGACGCCGTCATCAAGGCAAAGCCGGCCGGCGCGAAGGGCAACTACGTCAAGCGCGTAGCCATCTCTTCGACGATGGGCCCGGGCGTCAAGATAGACCCGGCGACCGTCGCCTGATTTTACGGTCCGGCCTTATGCCGGATCCGACCAAGAATTCCCGGTCATGTCTGGCCGGGAATTTCCGGGGCAACCCGGAACTCCTGTCCGAGATTGCAGGTGGTTATCCCTTAATCACTTTGCCTGCATGAGACGGGTAAGACCTGGATTTCACCCCGCAGCGATGCGCGGAAGAATTCGGTTCGAACCTACCTTGCCTTGTGCCCCGGCCGAAAGGTCGAGCGCGAGGGGACAGGATCCTCGAGCGTCGCTCGGGATCATCGACAGACGATCCCTGGCGGCAAAGGCAAACCCGATGGGGACTGCGACAATCGTAGCCCCATCAACTGGAGATAGGCAGTGGAAAGAGCGGAAAAACGCGAATTCGTCACGGAGCTGAACGAAGTCTTCAAGGCTTCCGGTTCGGTTGTCGTGGCCCGCTATGCCGGTATCACCGTTGCGCAGATGAACGATCTTCGTACGAAGATGCGTGCTGCCGGCGGAACCGTCAAAGTCGCGAAGAACCGCCTGGCCAAAATTGCCCTTCAGGGTACGGAGTCGGAGGGGATGTCTGATCTCTTCCAGGGTCAGACGCTCATTGCATACGCCAATGACCCGATGATCGCTCCGAAGGTTGCCATGGATTTCGCCAAGACCAACGACAAGCTCGTTGTCCTCGGCGGTGCCATGGGTGCGACCACGCTCAGCGCAGATGCAGTCAAGTCGCTTGCGACCCTGCCTTCGCTGGACGAGCTGCGCGCAAAGCTGCTGGGCCTGCTGAATGCCCCGGCTACCCGCGTCGCCACGGTCGTTGCAGCACCGGCAAGCCAGCTTGCCCGCGTGTTCGCAGCCTACGCCAAGAAGGACGAAGCCGCGTAAGGCGGTTTTTCGCTGTAAATCAAACACACCAGTTCGAACCGAATTAAAGGAAATATGAAAATGGCTGATCTCGCAAAGATCGTTGAAGACCTCTCCTCGCTGACCGTTCTGGAAGCTGCTGAGCTTTCCAAGCTGCTCGAAGAGAAGTGGGGCGTTTCGGCTGCTGCTCCGGTAGCTGTTGCTGCTGTTGGCGGCGGTGCTGCTGCTGCTGCTGTTGAAGAAGAAAAGACCGAATTCGACGTTATCCTCGTTGACGCTGGCGCCAACAAGATCAACGTCATCAAGGAAGTCCGCGCCATCACCGGCCTGGGCCTCAAGGAAGCCAAGGACCTCGTCGAAGGCGCTCCGAAGCCGGTCAAGGAAGCCGTCTCCAAGGGCGAAGCTGCT
The DNA here is from genome assembly GCA_023404095.1 of Pseudomonadota bacterium. Taxonomy (GTDB): domain Bacteria; phylum Pseudomonadota; class Alphaproteobacteria; order Rhizobiales; family Rhizobiaceae; genus Mycoplana. The sequence continues at coordinate 14,730 of JAEYDD010000040.1, forward strand.
GATCTCAAGAAGAAGCTTGAGGAAGCCGGCGCCAAGGTCGACGTCAAGTAATATCGGAATGTGCCGGGGGAGGCTTGCCTCTCCCGGTCATTTCTCCTGGAACTGATTACCCAAGAGCCGCGGAAAACGGCTCTTGGGTAATGGGTTCTCAAGAGGATGGTCCCGAACCGAACCGTTTTCAGGCAATCCGGCCGGCGGCTTTAGTGACGGGACGAGATTGAGAAATCCATTGATTGACGGGATCGACTGGCCAGCGAACCCCGTCCGTTGCAGGCCCGGATGCACAAGTTTGAAGGAGCGACGATGGCTCAGACCCTTTCGTTTAACGGTCGCAGGCGCGTACGCAAGTTTTTTGGTAAAATTCCCGAAGTAGCCGAGATGCCGAACCTGATCGAGGTTCAGAAGGCATCCTATGATCAGTTTTTGATGGTGGACGAGCCCCAGGGCGGTCGTCCGGATGATGGCCTGCAGGCCGTTTTCAAGTCGGTTTTCCCGATCACCGATTTCTCCGGCGCGTCCATGCTGGAGTTCGTCTCCTATGAGTTCGAACAGCCGAAGTTCGACGTTGAGGAATGCCGCCAGCGCGACCTCACCTATGCGGCACCTCTCAAGGTGACGCTGCGCCTGATCGTGTTCGATATCGACGAGGATACCGGCGCGAAGTCGATCAAGGACATCAAGGAACAGAACGTCTACATGGGCGACATGCCGCTCATGACCGACAACGGTACCTTCATCGTCAACGGCACGGAGCGCGTCATCGTTTCGCAGATGCACCGTTCGCCGGGCGTGTTCTTCGATCACGACAAGGGCAAGAGCCATTCCTCCGGCAAGCTGCTCTTTGCGGCCCGTGTCATCCCGTATCGTGGTTCCTGGCTCGACATCGAATTCGACGCCAAGGATATCGTGCATGCGCGTATCGACCGCCGCCGCAAGATCCCGGTATCGTCGCTGCTGATGGCACTCGGCATGGACGGCGAGGAGATCCTCGAGACCTTCTACACGAAGTCGCTCTACCAGCGCGACGGCGATGGCTGGCGCGTGCCGTTCCACCCTGAGGCGCTGAAGGGCCAGAAGGCCGTTTCCGACATGATCGACGCCGACACCGGCGAGGTCGTCGTGGAAGCCGGCAAGAAGCTGACTCCACGCCTTCTCAAGCAACTGACGGAAAAGGGCCTCAAGGCGCTGAAGGCGACCGATGACGACCTGTACGGCAACTACCTTGCCGAGGACGTCGTCAACTACGGCACCGGTGAGATTTACCTCGAAGCCGGCGATGAGATCGACGAGAAGACGTTACCGGTGATCCTGGCGGCGGGCTTCGATGAGATCCCGGTCCTCGACATCGACCACATCAACGTCGGCGCCTACATCCGCAACACTCTGGCCGTCGACAAGAACGAGAACCGTCAGGACGCGCTGTTCGACATCTACCGCGTCATGCGTCCGGGCGAGCCGCCGACGATGGAATCGGCCGAGGCCATGTTCCAGTCGCTGTTCTTCGACGCCGAACGCTACGACCTTTCGGCCGTCGGTCGCGTCAAGATGAACATGCGTCTCGACCTCGATTGCCCGGACACCGTGCGCGTGCTGCGCAAGGAAGACATCCTTGCCGTGGTCAAGATGCTCGTCGAGTTGCGTGACGGCAAGGGCGAGATCGACGACATCGACAACCTCGGCAACCGCCGCGTCCGTTCGGTTGGCGAGCTGATGGAAAATCAGTATCGCCTCGGCCTGCTGCGCATGGAGCGTGCGATCAAGGAACGTATGTCCTCGATCGAGATCGATACCGTGATGCCGCAGGACCTGATCAACGCCAAGCCGGCAGCCGCCGCCGTGCGTGAATTCTTCGGCTCCTCGCAGCTGTCGCAGTTCATGGACCAGGTGAACCCGCTCTCGGAAATCACCCACAAGCGTCGTCTTTCGGCTCTTGGACCGGGTGGTCTGACCCGCGAGCGCGCAGGCTTTGAAGTCCGCGACGTTCACCCGACGCACTACGGCCGTATTTGCCCGATCGAAACGCCGGAAGGCCCGAACATCGGTCTGATCAACTCGCTGGCCACCTTTGCACGCGTCAACAAGTACGGTTTCATCGAAAGCCCGTACCGCAAGATCGTGGACGGCAAGGTGACGACGGACGTTGTCTATCTTTCGGCGATGGAAGAGGCCAAGTACCACGTCGCCCAGGCAAACTCGGTGCTGAACGCGGAGGGCGAGTTCGAGGAAGAATTCGTCGTTTGCCGTCACGCCGGCGAAGTCATGCTCGCACCGCGCGACCAGATCAACCTGATGGACGTTTCACCGAAGCAGCTCGTCTCCGTCGCGGCGGCGCTCATTCCGTTCCTCGAGAACGATGACGCGAACCGCGCGCTCATGGGTTCGAACATGCAGCGTCAGGCCGTTCCGCTCCTGCGGGCGGAGGCGCCGTTCGTCGGCACCGGCATGGAGCCGGTCGTCGCACGCGACTCGGGTGCTGCGATCGCGGCCCGCCGCGGCGGCGTCGTCGACCAGGTCGACGCGACGCGTATCGTTATCCGCGCCACCGAAGATCTCGACCCGGGCAAGTCCGGCGTCGATATCTACCGCCTGCAGAAGTTCCAGCGTTCGAACCAGAACACCTGCGTCAACCAGCGCCCGCTGGTTACCGTCGGCGACGTTCTGAACAAGGGCGACATCATTGCCGACGGTCCGTCCACGGATCTCGGTGATCTGGCGCTCGGCCGCAACGCGCTCGTCGCGTTCATGCCTTGGAACGGCTACAACTACGAAGACTCGATCCTGCTCTCCGAGCGCATCGTGTCGGACGACGTGTTCACCTCCATCCACATCGAAGAGTTCGAAGTGATGGCGCGTGACACCAAGCTTGGTCCGGAAGAAATCACGCGCGACATTCCGAACGTTTCGGAAGAAGCGCTGAAGAACCTCGACGAAGCGGGTATCGTCTACATCGGTGCGGAAGTTCAGCCGGGCGACATCCTCGTCGGCAAGATCACGCCGAAGGGCGAAAGCCCGATGACGCCGGAAGAAAAGCTCCTGCGCGCCATCTTCGGCGAGAAGGCGTCCGACGTTCGCGATACCTCGATGCGCATGCCTCCGGGCACCTTCGGCACCGTCGTCGAAGTTCGCGTCTTCAACCGCCACGGCGTGGAGAAGGACGAACGCGCGATGGCGATCGAGCGCGAGGAAATCGAACGCCTCGCCAAGGACCGCGACGACGAGCAGGCGATCCTGGACCGCAACGTCTATGGCCGTCTGGTCGACATGCTGCGCGGCCACGTCGCCGTCGCCGGCCCCAAGGGCTTCAAGAAGGGCACCGAGCTCTCCAACGCCGTCGTTTCGGAGTACCCCCGCTCGCAGTGGTGGATGTTCGCCGTCGAGGACGAGAAGGCGCAGGGCGAGATCGAGGCGCTTCGCGGCCAGTACGACGAATCCAAGTCGCGCCTTGAACAGCGCTTCATGGACAAGGTCGAAAAGGTCCAGCGCGGCGACGAAATGCCTCCGGGCGTCATGAAGATGGTCAAGGTCTTCGTTGCTGTGAAGCGCAAGATCCAGCCGGGCGACAAGATGGCCGGCCGTCACGGCAACAAGGGCGTGGTGTCGCGCATCGTTCCGGTCGAGGATATGCCTTTCCTCGAGGACGGCACGCATGTCGACATCGTTCTGAACCCGCTGGGCGTGCCTTCGCGCATGAACGTCGGCCAGATCCTCGAGACGCACCTCGGTTGGGCTTGCGCCGGCATGGGCAAGCAGATCGGCGAGATGCTGGACGCCTACAAGGCGGGCGGCGAGATCAAGCCGCTGCGTGACACCATCGACAGCGTCATCGGTACGGGCCCGAAGGGCGAGCCGATCAAGGACTATGACGACGACTCGATCGTGCGTTTGGCTGAGCAGACCCGCCGCGGCGTGTCGATAGCGACGCCGGTCTTTGACGGCGCCGTCGAAGCCGACGTCAACGAGATGCTCCAGCAGGCAGGCCTGAAGGTCACCGGCCAGTCGACGCTCTATGATGGCCGTACCGGCGATCAGTTCGACCGTCAGGTTACCGTCGGCTATATCTACATGCTGAAGCTGAACCACCTGGTGGACGACAAGATCCACGCGCGTTCGATCGGCCCGTACTCGCTCGTGACCCAGCAGCCGCTGGGCGGCAAGGCGCAGTTCGGCGGTCAGCGCTTCGGGGAAATGGAGGTCTGGGCGCTCGAGGCCTATGGTGCTGCCTACACCCTGCAGGAAATGCTGACGGTGAAGTCGGACGACGTGGCCGGCCGTACCAAGGTCTACGAGGCGATCGTCCGTGGCGACGACACCTTCGAAGCGGGCATTCCGGAGAGCTTCAACGTTCTCGTCAAGGAAATGCGCTCGCTGGGCCTGTCGGTGGAGCTGGAGAATTCGAAGGTCGATCCGACCGCCGAAGCCCAGCTGCCGGACGCAGCCGAGTAAGGACTGGAGGTGCGCGCCCATGCGGCGCGCACCCGTTCCCGTTTCGCTCGGTTGGAGCGGGGCGGGGGCTTCGTCGCCTCGCAAGGCGGCATTTTCCGTTTCAAGCGGCATTGCGGCACCCGGGTATCGCCGCATTCGCCCGCTAAGCTCAGGGCCTCAGGCCCACAAAGGAGACAGGCATGAACCAAGAGGTCATGAATCTTTTCAATCCGCAGGTGCCTGCACAGACCTTCGATTCCATCCGGATTTCGATTGCGTCGCCGGAGAAGATTCTTTCCTGGTCTTATGGCGAGATCAAGAAGCCGGAGACGATCAACTACCGTACGTTCAAGCCTGAACGCGACGGTCTCTTCTGCGCGCGCATCTTCGGGCCGATCAAGGACTACGAGTGCCTGTGCGGCAAGTACAAGCGCATGAAGTACAAGGGCATCATTTGCGAAAAGTGCGGCGTCGAGGTCACGCTGTCGCGCGTTCGCCGTGAGCGCATGGGCCATATCGAGCTCGCAGCGCCCGTCGCCCACATCTGGTTCCTGAAGTCGCTTCCCTCGCGCATCTCGACCCTGCTCGACATGACGCTGAAGGATGTCGAGCGCGTTCTGTATTTCGAGAACTACATCGTCACCGAGCCGGGCCTGACCGCGCTGAAGGAAAACCAGCTCCTCTCCGAAGAGGAGTACATGATCGCGGTCGACGAGTATGGCGAGGACCAGTTCACCGCCATGATCGGCGCCGAGGCCATCTACGAGATGCTGGCTTCGATGAACCTTGAGAAGATCGCGGGCGACCTGCGCTCTGAGCTTGCCGACACGACGTCGGACCTCAAGCAGAAGAAGCTGATGAAGCGCCTGAAGATCGTCGAGAACTTCATGGAGTCCGGCAACCGCCCGGAATGGATGATCATGAAGGTCGTGCCGGTGATCCCGCCGGACCTGCGTCCGCTGGTCCCGCTGGACGGCGGCCGCTTTGCGACGTCGGACCTGAACGATCTGTACCGCCGCGTCATCAACCGTAACAACCGTCAGAAGCGCCTTATCGAACTGCGCGCACCGGGCATCATCATCCGTAACGAAAAGCGCATGCTGCAGGAATCTGTGGACGCGCTGTTCGACAACGGCCGTCGTGGCCGGGTCATCACCGGCGCCAACAAGCGTCCGCTGAAGTCGCTGTCCGACATGCTCAAGGGCAAGCAGGGCCGCTTCCGTCAGAACCTGCTCGGCAAGCGCGTCGACTATTCCGGCCGTTCGGTTATCGTGACCGGTCCGGAACTGAAGCTGCACCAGTGCGGCCTGCCGAAGAAGATGGCGCTCGAGCTGTTCAAGCCGTTCATCTACGCACGCCTCGACGCGAAGGGCTTCTCCTCGACCGTCAAGCAGGCCAAGAAGCTGGTTGAAAAGGAAAAGCCGGAAGTCTGGGATATCCTCGACGAGGTCATCCGCGAGCATCCGGTCCTGCTCAACCGCGCACCGACGCTGCACCGCCTGGGCATCCAGGCCTTCGAACCGATCCTGGTCGAAGGCAAGGCAATCCAGCTGCACCCGCTCGTCTGCACGGCCTTCAACGCCGACTTCGACGGCGACCAGATGGCCGTTCACGTGCCGCTGTCGCTCGAAGCCCAGCTCGAAGCCCGCGTGCTGATGATGTCGACGAACAACATCCTGCATCCGGCAAACGGCGCACCGATCATCGTTCCCTCGCAGGACATGGTTCTCGGCCTCTACTACCTGTCGATCATGAACCAGAACGAGCCGGGCGAAGGCATGGCCTTCTCCGATCTCGGCGAGCTCCAGCACGCGCTTGAAACCAAGTCCGTGACGCTGCACGCCAAGATCAAGGGCCGCTTCAAGTCGGTCGATGCCGACGGCAAGCCGGTTTCCAAGATCTACGAGACGACCCCCGGTCGCCTCATGATCGGCGAACTGCTGCCGAAGAACGCCAACGTTCCCTTCGACATCTGCAACCAGGAAATGACCAAGAAGAACATCTCCAAGATGATCGACACGGTCTACCGCCATTGCGGCCAGAAGGACACGGTCATCTTCTGCGACCGGATCATGCAGCTCGGCTTCGCGCATGCCTGCCGCGCCGGCATCTCGTTCGGCAAGGACGACATGGTGATCCCGGACACGAAGGCGAAGATTGTCGGCGACACCGAAGCGCTCGTGAAGGAATACGAGCAGCAGTACAACGACGGCCTGATCACCCAGGGCGAGAAGTACAACAAGGTCGTCGATGCCTGGGGCAAGGCCACCGAGAAGGTCGCCGAAGACATGATGGCCCGCATCAAGGCCGTCGAGTTCGACCCCGAGACCGGTCGCCAGAAGCCGATGAACGCGATCTACATGATGTCCCACTCGGGCGCCCGCGGTTCTCCGAACCAGATGCGCCAGCTGGGTGGCATGCGCGGCCTGATGGCCAAGCCGTCGGGTGAAATCATCGAAACGCCGATCATCTCGAACTTCAAGGAAGGTCTGACCGTTAACGAGTACTTCAACTCGACCCACGGCGCCCGTAAGGGCCTTGCAGACACCGCTCTGAAGACGGCGAACTCGGGTTACCTGACCCGTCGTCTCGTCGACGTCGCGCAGGACTGCATCGTCAACCTGGTCGATTGCGGCACCGAGAACGGTCTGACCATGACCGCCATCGTCGACGCCGGTCAGGTCGTGGCTTCGCTTGGTGCCCGTATCCTGGGTCGTACCGCCCTCGACAATATCGATCATCCGGTCACCGGTGAGCGTCTCGTCGATGCCGGCAAGATGATCCTCGAGCCGGATGTCATCGAGATCGAGAAGGCCGGTATCCAGTCGATCCGCATTCGCTCCGCACTGACCTGCGAAGTGCAGACGGGCGTCTGCTCGGTCTGCTACGGCCGCGACCTTGCACGCGGTACGCCGGTCAACATGGGAGAGGCTGTGGGCGTCATCGCCGCGCAGTCGATCGGCGAGCCGGGCACCCAGCTCACCATGCGCACGTTCCACCTTGGTGGCACGGCGAACGTGGTCGACCAGTCGTTCCTGGAAGCGTCCTACGAGGGCACGATCCAGATCAAGAACCGCAACATGCTGCGCAACTCCGAAGGCAATCTCATTGCCATGGGCCGCAACATGGCGGTGACGATCCTGGACGAGCGTGGCGTCGAGCGTTCCTCGCAGCGCGTTGCCTACGGTTCGAAGATCTTCGTGGACGACGGCGACAAGGTAAAGCGCGGCCAGCGTCTGGCCGAGTGGGACCCCTACACCCGTCCGATGATGACTGAAGTCGACGGCGTCGTCGAATTCGAGGACGTCGTCAACGGCATCTCGGCGAAGGAAGAGACGGACGAAGTCACCGGCATCACCAAGCGTCAGATCATCGACTGGCGTTCGACGCCGCGCGGCTCCGACTTGAAGCCGGCGATCGTGATCAAGGACAGGAGCGGCGCAGTCGCCAAGCTGTCCCGTGGTGGCGAAGCCCGGTTCCTGCTCTCGGTCGACGCGATTCTTTCGGTCGAGCCGGGCCAGCAGGTCTCCCAGGGTGACGTTCTTGCCCGTTCGCCGCTCGAAAGCGCAAAGACCAAGGACATCACCGGTGGTCTGCCGCGTGTTGCCGAACTGTTCGAGGCTCGTCGTCCGAAGGATCACGCCATCATCGCAGAGATCGATGGTACGATCCGCTTCGGCCGCGACTACAAGAACAAGCGCCGCATCACGATCGAGCCGGCGGAAGACGGTGTCGAGCCGGTCGAGTACCTGATCCCGAAGGGCAAGCCCTTCCATCTTCAGGATGGCGACTACATCGAGAAGGGCGACTACATCCTCGACGGCAACCCGGCGCCGCACGACATCCTGGCGATCAAGGGCGTGGAAGCGCTGGCTTCCTACCTCGTCAACGAGATCCAGGAAGTCTACCGCCTGCAGGGCGTTGTCATCAACGACAAGCACATCGAGGTGATCGTTCGCCAGATGCTCCAGAAGGTGGAAATCACCGATGCGGGCGACTCGACCTACATCGTCGGCGACAACGTCGACCGGATCGAGTTGGAGGACGTGAACGATCGCCTGATCGAGGAAGGCAAGAAGCCGGCCTTCGGCGATCCGGTTCTGCTCGGCATCACCAAGGCGTCGTTGCAGACCCCGTCCTTCATCTCGGCCGCATCCTTCCAGGAGACCACCAAGGTTCTCACGGAAGCTGCGATCGCCGGCAAGACGGACGGCCTGCAGGGCCTGAAGGAGAACGTCATCGTCGGTCGTCTGATCCCGGCCGGTACCGGCGGTACCATGACGCAGATCCGCCGTATCGCGACGGCCCGCGACGAGATGATCCTCGACGAGCGCCGCAAGTCGACGGGTGCTGCCGCAGCAACCCCGATGCTGGCGGATTTCGCCGAAGGCGAGAGCGTTCCGGCAGGCGAGTAAGGCCACGCGGCTTCGCGCCGCGGCCTTCAAGAGCAATCCAAATGAGGAAGCCGCCCGGAAACTTTCCGGGCGGCTTTTGTGTGCGTCGGGGAGGGCGCGGGATCCGACCGGCCAGGGCGACCATCGTGTTACGTGAAGACAGACCATCCGGCGCGTCTAGCGGGCCTGTCGCAGGCCGACGAGTCGGATGCCGTGGCGAGGTGTATCCGCGGTCTACCGCAGGGGTAGTAAAAATTGCAGCACCATACCCCAAACGGTGGTGGCGGATTGTTGTTACACCTACAATTATCGTGGGGTATCAACATCCAAAAGGGGAACTCTATGGCAGCAGGCAACACCCGCACACCGCACACGGCAAGCAATTCGCTGGTGCGGGCTCTGGAAGGTACGTCGCATACCTTGATCTCCCGGTCGCCGACGTCTGCGGTCTATCGAGACGTCAAGGGCGGACAGATCCTGCTGAGAGGCAGCGGTTTCGAGTATGACGGAGATGTCGCGATAAAGGGAACGGTTACGGGGGCCACCTTCCTCGACCGGGATGGGAGCGCCTTTCTCGCCTGGGAGATCTGAAGGCGGGCGTCGCCGATTGCGCCACAGAAAGACGCTCATCGGCGACGCCACTTCGGCGGTAGCTCCCTGGCGGCCAGTCCGCGCCGCGAAATTCAGGCGAAACGGATGATCGCGACTTCACCTTCGAGTGCGCCCTGGTAGGCGGAGGCGTGGGGCTCGTCGATCGGCGCTTCGTTCAGCGTTCCTATCTGGTCCAGATCCGCCTCGAGGAAGCCTTCCTCGGCCAGCGCGTTCAGGGCCTCGCGCACGGCGCTGTCGTCGTCCGGTGCGCGCAGCATGACGTGGATGTCGATCCCGTCCTCGTCGCCGTCGCGCTCATAGGCCTTGCCGATGATGATGAAGACCATGGCGTCTTCGGAAGTGTTGTCGTTGTCGGGGGAGATGGACATGGGCTTTCCTTCACATTCGTCTGCAAACGTCCTTACGCCGTTCCCACCGGAATGGAAAGTATGACGCAGTGGGGACGAAGAATCGCCGCGCAGGCGACGAATCTGGCAGCATGGTTGATTCTCCCTTCAGTCTTCGTTAACGTTTGCGTGACATGAGCAGACGCCCTGCACGGCCCGCCCAGCGGTGGCCCGCGCCAGGCAAATCACCCCGAATGCCTCGTATTTCAGGGTTTGGCGCATGGGTTGAGCAAGAATATTTCGCCGCTCCCCTTGACGCGCGGGACGTAAGCCAGTAGAGCGACCGCCATCGGAGCCTATGTGAGGCTGGCTGGTTCAGTACGACTCGTTCTGGAGTTCGCCTCAAACAGGGATCCATCGCACGTGAAGACATGATTGCTGCACGCATGACGCGGGTATACCGCGTCCTCTGCCTTTTGGAGGGCCATTCGCTCAGGCGGATCGGTCCTGTTTTGCGCATGAAAAGAAGGCGTGTGGCGTCGCCGGCAACGGCAAGTTCCGCCCGAAAGGGTAACGAGACAAGATTTAAGGGATGGTTGAATGCCTACCGTAAACCAGCTGATCCGTAAGCCGCGTCAGGCACAGGTAAAGCGTAACAAGGTTCCCGCTCTTCAGGAGAACCCGCAGAAGCGCGGCGTATGCACCCGCGTCTACACGACCACGCCGAAGAAGCCGAACTCGGCTCTGCGTAAGGTCGCCAAGATCCGCCTGACCAACGGCTTCGAAGTCATTGGTTACATCCCGGGCGAAGGCCACAACCTTCAGGAACACTCCGTGGTCATGATCCGCGGCGGTCGCGTGAAGGACCTTCCGGGTGTGCGTTATCACATCATCCGCGGCGTTCTCGATACCCAGGGTGTCAAGAACCGCAAGCAGCGCCGCTCCAAGTACGGCGCGAAGCGTCCGAAGTAACCAGTAACCGGCGCCATTTCGCTGGAACCCAATTTAGTTGAGAGACGAAAAGTATGTCCCGACGTCATAAAGCAGACAAGCGTGAGATCAATCCGGATCCGAAGTTCGGCGATCTCGTTGTAACGAAGTTCATGAACGCCATCATGCTCGACGGCAAGAAGTCCGTCGCCGAAACCATCGTGTACGGCGCATTCGATGTTGTTCAGGGCAAGTCCAAGCAGGACCCGCTCGGCGTGTTCCATTCGGCACTCGACAACGTCGCGCCGCACGTCGAAGTTCGTTCGCGCCGCGTCGGTGGTGCAACCTACCAGGTCCCGGTCGATGTTCGTCCGGAGCGCCGTCAGGCTCTCGCTATCCGTTGGCTCATCGCAGCGGCACGCAAGCGGAACGAAACCACCATGGTCGAGCGCCTCTCCGGCGAACTCATGGACGCAGCAAACAACCGCGGCAGCGCCGTCAAGAAGCGCGAAGACACGCACAAGATGGCTGACGCCAACCGTGCGTTCTCGCACTACCGCTGGTAATCTCGAAAAGGCAGTCCATTATGGCACGCGAATATAAGATCGAAGACTACCGTAACTTCGGTATCATGGCGCACATCGACGCCGGCAAGACGACGACGACCGAGCGTATCCTTTACTACACCGGCAAGTCCCACAAGATCGGCGAAGTCCACGACGGCGCCGCGACGATGGACTGGATGGAGCAGGAGCAGGAGCGCGGCATCACGATCACGTCGGCTGCCACCACGACCTTCTGGAAGGGCCGTGACGGCAAGACCCGCCGCTTCAACATCATCGACACCCCCGGCCACGTCGACTTCACCATCGAAGTCGAGCGTTCGCTGCGCGTTCTCGACGGCGCCATCGCGCTGCTCGACGCCAACGCCGGCGTTGAGCCGCAGACCGAAACCGTCTGGCGCCAGGCCGAGAAGTATCATGTTCCGCGCATGATCTTCTGCAACAAGATGGACAAGACCGGCGCGGACTTCTACCGCTCGGTCGAGATGATCAAGACCCGCCTCGGCGCCACCGCCGTCGTCATGCAGCTGCCGATCGGCGCTGAAAGCGACTTCAAGGGCGTCGTCGACCTGATCGAGATGAATGCTCTGGTCTGGCGCGACGAGTCGCTCGGCGCACAGTGGGACGTCGTCGAGATCCCGGACGACCTCAAGGCAAAGGCTGAAGAGTATCGCGAGAAGCTGATCGAGACGGTCGTCGAGATCGACGAAGCCGCGATGGAAGCCTACCTCGAAGGCAACTATCCCGACAACGACAAGATCCGCGAACTCGTTCGCCGCGGCACCATCGACGTGAAGTTCCACCCGATGTTCTGCGGTACCGCGTTCAAGAACAAGGGCGTTCAGCCTCTGCTCGACGCCGTCGTCGACTACCTGCCGTCCCCGGCAGACATCCCGGCGATCAAGGGCATCGACGTCAAGACGGAAGCCGAGATCGAGCGTCACGCCGACGACTCCGAGCCGCTCTCCATGCTCGCCTTCAAGATCATGAACGACCCCTTCGTCGGTTCGCTGACCTTCGCCCGCATTTATTCCGGCAAGCTCGAAAAGGGCACGTCGGTCATGAACACGGTCAAGGACAAGCGCGAGCGCGTCGGCCGCATGCTGCAGATGCACTCCAACTCGCGTGAAGACATCGAAGAAGCCTATGCAGGCGACATCGTTGCTCTTGCGGGCCTGAAGGACACCACGACGGGCGACACGCTCTGCGACCCGCTGAAGCCGGTCGTTCTCGAGCGCATGGAGTTCCCCGAGCCGGTCATCCAGATCGCGATCGAGCCGAAGACGAAGAACGACCAGGAAAAGATGGGCCTCGCGCTTAACCGCCTGGCTGCCGAAGATCCGTCCTTCCGCGTCAAGACGGACGAAGAATCCGGCCAGACGATCATCGCTGGCATGGGCGAATTGCACCTGGACATCATCGTCGACCGCATGCGTCGCGAGTTCAAGGTCGAGGCCAACGTGGGCGCGCCGCAGGTTGCTTACCGTGAGACGATCACGCGTAAGACCGAAAAGGACTACACGCACAAGAAGCAGACCGGTGGTACCGGCCAGTTCGCCCGCGTGAAGCTCGTTTTCGAACCGAATCCGGACGGCGAAGATTTCGTCTTCGAATCCAAGATCGTCGGTGGTGCTGTTCCGAAGGAATACATCCCGGGCGTTCAGAAGGGCATCGAAAGCGTCCTGTCCTCGGGTCCGCTCGCAGGCTTCCCGATGCTCGGCGTCAAGGCGACGCTCATCGACGGCGCCTTCCACGACGTGGACTCGTCGGTTCTCGCCTTCGAAATCGCATCGCGTGCATGCTTCCGTGAAGCTTCCCGCGAGGCTGGCGCCCAGCTCCTCGAGCCGATGATGAAGGTCGAGGTTGTGACGCCGGAAGACTACGTCGGCGACGTGATCGGCGACCTGAACTCCCGCCGCGGCCAGATCCAGGGCCAGGAATCGCGCGGCGTCGCCGTCGTGATCTCGGCCAACGTGCCGCTGGCGAACATGTTCAAGTACGTCGATAACCTGCGCTCCATGTCGCAGGGTCGCGCACAGTACTCGATGGTATTCGACCACTATTCACCGGTTCCGTCGAACGTTGCACAGGAAATCCAGGCAAAGTATTCCGGTCAGAAATGACCGGAATACCCAGATCCGTAAAGATTTGACCTATTCCCCGCATAGGGGACAGAAAATGGAGAGCCGGAAATGGCAAAAGGTAAGTTTGAGCGCAACAAGCCTCACGTAAACATTGGCACGATCGGCCACGTTGACCATGGCAAGACGTCGCTGACGGCGGCGATCACGAAGTACTTCGGCGAGTTCAAGGCGTACG
>JAEYDD010000044.1 GCA_023404095.1 Pseudomonadota bacterium
CCACGTCACCACTCGGCTATGGGAGCATGAAACTCCCGAGGCGGAAGCATTCTGGAAAGAGAACATCGAACCTCTGGATGAAAGACACCAGCGGGAAGTGATCACGCTTTTGCCATCGATTTCTGAGGGTTAAGGCGATGGCCCGGGCAGCAAAGGAACTTCCACCTGGTTGACCAGTTCTTTCTCCAGAAGGAGAACGATCATGGGTATGGACAAACCGAAGGACGGCGCACCTGGGACCACAGACCAGTCTCCGCGGTGGGAAGGGCCAGAGGCCAATCGACCCCGCGGCTACTTGCCGGCAAAGGATAACCCGGACGTCGACCGCGACGCGGTAGGCGAGAACAATCAAGATCCGGAGCGCAACCGACCGTCGGATGCTATGAAGATCAAAGAGGATGCGAAAGGTCAGTTCGCTGCATCACAAGCGGATCCAAAGAGCACGGGGGTGGCGAGTGCCAAGCCCACCGTTGTGACAGGCTCCGAAGACGCAACAGCTAATCGCACCCCTCCCGGGCATAAAGGGCCCAAAAAGGACTGGGATGTGAACTTCGACGAGACGGAGCGCGACCGCTCGAGATAGCGCCCGCCAGCGAGGCCATGCACTAGCGCGGGCGCCTCCCTACTTGGGCGGCTTAACGAGGGAGATGACCCTAGGCTTGGACGGGGCATCGAGCCATTCGATCCACCTGTCTCGTTCCTCAAGCGTGTCGAAGAATCGCCAACGCCTGTACTCCTCCTCGGTTGTCTCCAACATCTCGGCGATGGATACGAGTTCCAAAGGTAGCGTCACCTCGTTGCCTTCGAAGCGAACGAAATACACGCCCTCGGTGGCTAGGCGAATGACCTGGCCGCATCCATAGCTGCCATCTGGATCGTCGAGCGTAAAATACCTGCCGGTCAGAGTGTCGATGACTTTGTCGTTCATGGTTTGAATGCGAGTCCTCACAGCCAGAAGCAAAGATATATGACACACAAATACGGTTGCGTGCCACTAAAGCTGGCAAAACAGCCGATCGCCTAACCGCGGCGATTTCGTTTGTGGAGGGAGCGAAGTGAGTTACCCGAGATGGGGACCTGTCTCGCTCTCCTCGCCGCCCTCATGTCTTAAACGGGAGGCGGACGTTAAGCCCGGCTCCCGATTGAGCAGTTAGTTATCGAGCCTCACGATTTTCAGGATGCTCTCGGCAGAGAGGGATCTGGAACTGAGCCCCTTACTCGCCATCTCCGAGCCGTATTCCACCAGCATTTGGCGATACCGCGGGAGACTCGATTGCGTGTGAGAGTTCAACGCGCGGTCCTTGAACTCGCTGAAGCGCTTCATCTGCTTGATAAGAAACGAAGCCACACCGAAGTGGGTGTCGTTGTTTCCGTCGAACCCGGAGAAACTTAGATCGAACGGGTACGCGTCCTTCCTGAGCTTCTCCTGCGCTTCTGGGGAAAGCTGACCGACACTGTGCTCGATGTAGGACCACATGCCAAGAATTTCTGCGGTCTCCTGTGCGATCGTGGGATCTACATCTTCTGCTGGGATGCCGGAGAGCTCCCAAGAAAGAGCCCATGTGTTGCCGCTTAGGATCGCAGCGCGGATGAAATCTAGGTCGAGTTCTTCCTTTCCGTCCTTTTCCGCCGCGAGAGCGAGCAGGATGAGCTTTTCACCTTGCGAAAGTTTCATGTCCAAGCCTCCAGTTGACAGCCGAAAGTAGTGCTGGAGAAGCCTGCTATTCAAGGTCGCGTCTGAGTTTGTCCAATCTGAAAATCCAGCGCTGGCAGGACTGGAGGAGTAACCACGTGGCGGGGAACCATTACTACCGCTCCACCCACTGGCGAGCGCTAAAGAAAGCGACACACGAGCGGGACGGATGGCGCTGTATCGTGCCTGGCTGCCAGACACCGACACACCGTCTTACCTGCGACCACATCAAGCGTCGCCCGAACGTGGACAGCCCGACAGCCTATGACGTGCTGAGCAACACCCGCACGCTCTGCGGCTACCACGACGCCTTCGTGAAGGAGACGGCGACAGGGAAGCGAAGGCAGGACGGCAGACTGATCGTGAAAGGCGCCCGATCGGACGGGACGCCCCTTGATCCGAACCACCCATGGCACCGGAGCTGATGCCGACCCGTGAAACACGTCGCGTGAAACATCGGGGAGGGGGAGGGTCGCCTTCAAGGGCGGTTAGGGGGCCTGACCATCCGGGGCCATCGTTCGCAGTGGCAAGAAATTTGGAAAGGGGGAGTTTCGCCTCATGAGCATTCTAACCGCTATTGATGGTGGGGCGGGGACGCCTCCGGAGCCGGATTGGTCCCTGACCTTTTCTGACGCTGCCGAAGTCGTCCGGGCCCACGAGGAATGGACGGGGATTGTCGCCGAACTCAAGGATGCCGAGGCCCTGACCGTCGCAAACGGCCATGCGATCAAGAGGCTCGTAGTGTTCCGCATCATCTACGACCGCACTGCTGACACTGTCGTGGAACAGGGCGCCGTCGTTCCGGCAAGAAAGACCAAGGTGCCGTCGCATTCCGCCTATTGGACGGTCCTTCGGCAGAGCGCTGAGATTATCGCGGCTGCGGAGGGGGAACTGGGTCTTGCTCCGACGCGGCGCAGCAAGCTGGTTTCCGTCAAGCGCAAGAAGGCCAAACCGAGGGCCGCAGATGCCTACACCAGTCGCGCCGGCTGATCCGACGACCGCCTGGGCTTGCGATGTAGTGGAAGGGAGGATCGTTGCCGGCGAGTTCGCGATACGTGCCTGCCGGCGTCACCTCGACGATCTGGAGAAGGGCCACGAGCGCGGGCTGGTGTGGCGTCCTGACAAGGCGGCGCATGCTCTCGGGTTCTTCCCCGCGATGCTGACGGTGACGGCCGGAGCCAAGGCAGGCGAGCGGTTCAACCTGCCGAGCTACACCACGTTCGTCGTCGGGTCACTGTTCGGATGGTATCGGAAGGAAAGCAATCGGCTGCGGTTCCGTACAGCCTGGGTCGAGGCGGGCAAGGGGCAGATCAAGTCGCCGGTCGCGGCGGCCATTGGGCTCTACACGCTCGCTTATCGAGGCATCCCGCGCGCCGAGTGCTACGCGATCGCGAAGGACCGCAACCAGGCGAACGTCCTGTTCGGCGATGCAGTGGCGATGGCAAACGCGGAGATGCCCGATCCGGCGTATGAGGGAGAATCCCTCGTCGGTCGCGGCGATCTGCTGCCCCGCGGTACGGGGGACATGACGTGGATGCTCGAACATCCCGCGACAGGATCGAAATTCCGGGCGCTCGCCGGCGATGAGAAGGTCAACGGCCCGCGACCGTCCTTTGTGGCCGCTGACGAAATCCACGAGTGGAAGTCGGATGGCTCCCTGAAAACATGGCGGTCGGCCGGCGCAAAGATGCCGGGCGATTTCCTACTCTGGATGAGCACGAACACACCGGCCGCCGACCAGATCATCGCCACCGAGTGGAGCGAGACGCATCAGCGCATCTTGCGCGGAGAGGCTGAGGACGATTCCGCGTTCGCCTTCATCGCCCGGGTCGATCCGAAGGACAAACCGTTCGAGGACGAAACCTGCTGGCCGAAATCAATGCCCTGTCTCGGCATCACGTTCCCGATCGAGAATGTCCGCATCGAGGTCAACTCGTCGAGGCATTCGGTCGGTACGCGGTTGCAGACGGAAAGGCTTTACTTCGGCGTGCCGGTCGGCTCGTCGGAATACTGGATCGATCTCGACGCCTGGGAAGGGGTTCAACAGAAAGTCGACCTGAAGCAGGCAAAGCGTCGGACGGTGTTCCTGTCGCTCGACCTGTCGAAGAAGAACGACTTGACCGCTCTTGGCATCGGATTCCGGGATGATAACGAGGTGCTTCACGCGGCCGTCCGGTACTGGAAGCCTGAATACAAGCTCGCCGAGCGGGCGAAAGAGGACCACGCTCAGTACGTCGAATGGGCGGCGGCAAATCTGATCAATGCTGTCCCGGGCCGCTCGATCGAGTACGACTTTGTGGCTGCTGAGGTCCAGAAGCTGGTCAACGAGTTCGATGTCGAGCTGATGGTGGTCGACCCCGCGTTCCTGACGGACTTCCGACAGGCTTGCGACCGCATTGGGCTTGAGACTTGGGTATGGTCGCCCGACGAGGAATATGGCTCCGGCCTCAAGATCATGATCCACGGCCAGGGCCGGATGGGGATGCAGTCGAAAAAGGCGCTCTGGATGCCGCGCAGCCTCCAGCAGCTCGAAGACATGATCCTCACGCGGCAGATCGCCATCGACGAGTGCCCGGTGACGAAATGGTGCTCCGGCAATGCCGCTATCCAGGCGGACCCGCAGAACAACCGCTTCTTCGTGAAGAAGGCGCAGCGCGGCAGAATTGACGGCCTGGTGGTGCTGGCGATGCTTGCCGGCGCCAGCGAGGTCGTGGAGACGTACGAGGCGCCTGTGTCGCCCTGGGATGATCCTAACTTCTCATTGGTGGCAAGATGAAATTCCTCGGGTTCAACATCAACCGTGAGACGCGGTCGGCAACCTCGCCGGAAAACGCGTCCGTTGCGGTCAGCGACAGCAACTTTCTCGCCTTCTTCGGGCTGCAGTCGGTCAACCTGCCGACCGTCACGATCGAATCCGCCTTGACGGTGCCGGCCGTGCTGGCGGCGGTCACCTTTCTGTCGCGCACCATGGCGGCTATTCCCCGCCATGCCTATCGGCAGACGAAAGACGGCGCCGAGCGTATGTCGGGCAGGACTGCTACGGTCCTTCACGAGAACCCGAACCCGCTGATGGACAAGTTCAAGTTTGACCAGTGGTTCTGGCAGCAAGTGTTTACCGGGGGCCGCGGACTGGCATGGATCGAGCGCAACGGCAACCAGATCGAAGCGCTGTGGCCGTTGAACCCGCGAAAGACGACGGTGCGCCGAAACGGCTTCTCGCTCGTCTATAGATATGAAAACAAGGAGTATCCGGCCGAAGACGTGATCGACGTCCCCTTCTTCCTGAAGGAGGACCAGATTTCGCATCGTGGCCCGATCGCCATGGCAACGAAGGCAATTCAACTCGCCATTGCCATGAACGACTACGGCAGCACGTTCTTTGCCGGTGGCGGCGTCCCGCCGTTGGCGATGGTCGGCCCCGGTGCGAAAGGTCAAAACGTCCAGCGCGCGCTTGCTGACGTTCACGACGCCATCCAGGAGGCGAAGAAGAGCAACAAGCCGATCTTCCCGGTCCCGGTTGGTCATGAGTTGAAACCTGTCGGCATCGACCCTGAAAAGGGCCAGATGACCGACGCACGGCGGTTTCAAGTCGAGGAGATCGCGCGCGCCTGGCAGCTGCCGCCTGTCTTCCTGCAGGATTTGACCCGGGCAACCCTGAACAACGCCGAGCAGCAGGATTTGCATCTCGTCAAGCATCTGATCGGCCAATGGGTGTCCGCCTACGAGGGCGAAATGAACCTGAAGCTGTTCGGACGGTTCAGCGGCCGACAGTTCGTGGAACACAATCTTGACGGCCTCATGCGCGGCGACTTCAAGAGCCGTATCGAGGGCATCGCGCGAGGCATCCAGACGGGACAGCTGACACCAAACGAAGCGCGCGCGCTGGAAAACCGCCCGCGACACAAAAACCCTGCCGCTGACGAACTGCTGGTGCAGGGCGCGACAGTCCCGCTCGGCCAGCAGCCGACGACTGCGGCACCGAACCCGCCTGGTATTGGCGACGACGGAGATCAGAATGAGCAAAACGCCGGAAATTGAGACGCGGTCGCTTGTCGCGCCTGTCGAAGAGCGCGCGGACGGCACAAAGCGGATGGTGATCGGCTACGCGGCCATTTTCGGCGAGGTCGCGGACATCTGCGGTTACTTCGACGAAGTTATTGCCCGCGGCGCTTTCACCGAGACGCTGAAGACGTCCGACGTTCGCGCCTACTTCAACCACGATCGTGGTCGCGTCCTCGGCCGCATCTCGGCCGGTACTCTGCGGCTACGCGAGGATGCAAAGGGCCTGGCCGTGGAGATTGACCTTCCGGATACCTCTGATGGTCGCGACGTTCGCACGCTGATCGACCGCGGCGACGTCAGCGGAATGTCATTCCGCTTCAATTCGGTGCGCGAGGTATGGGACGAATCCGGCGACAAGCCGCAGCGCACGATCCTCCAACTGGAGCTTGGCGAGGTCAGCATTGTATCCGAGCCGGCATATGATGGGACGTCCGTGGCGCTCCGGTCGCTGGATGCGGCTCGGAAGGAGAAGCGCCAGCAGAATTTCAACGCCGCCGCTCGACGCGTCGGCATGAAAGTTTCCCTCGACCTGCAATTGCTGGCGAGGAGTAAAGCCTAGGCCTCGCGCCGAAGCCCAATCCCCACAACACATCGTTGAAAGGATGAACCGATGAGCAATCGGATCAAGGAACTGCGCGAGAAGCAGGCGACCATCGTCACCGAAGCGCGCGAACGTCTCGACCAGATCAACGCGGCGACCGACGAGGCGCGCGCGAAGGAACTGGAAACGGCGCACGACGCGGCTATGGCCGAACATGACCGGCTGGAAAAGCTGATCGAACGCGAGGAGCGTCTTGCCAGCCTCGAAAAGCGTTCGGAGGAGGAGCGCGCAAAGAAGCGGCCCGTCTCCACCAATGATGGCGAAGTCGGTGGTCAGGACGAGGGCGACAAGCTGGAATACCGGCACGTCTTCCACAAGTTCCTCGCGAGCGGTGCCGATCCCATGGAGCTCTCCAGCGAGGAACGCGCCGTGCTGAAGGCCGGTGTCGTCGCCAAGGAGGAATTCCGCACGCAGGTCACGACCAGCGGCGGCCCCGGCGGTTATACGGTGCCGGTGGAACTCGCCGACCAGATCATCAAGACGATGAAGGACTGGGGTCCAATGTACGACGAGGACATCTGCACCGTCCTCAACACGGCATCCGGCAACCAGATCAACCTTCCCACCGTCGACGACACCGCCGTCACCGCGGAAAAGCACACGGAAGGCACAGCGCTGACCGACGACGGCGGCAAGGATGCCGCCTTCGCGCAGAAGCGCCTGGACGCCTACGTCTACGACACCGAGTTCGTAAAGTTCTCGATGGAGCTGGCACAGGATTCCGTCTTCAACATGGAAACGCTCCTTGGCGGCCTGCTTGGCGAACGTCTCGCCCGCATCGCCAACAAGGAACTGACGGTCGGCGATGGCTCCGGAGACCCCAACGGCGTTGCAACGGCGTCCTCGCTCGGCCGCACGGCAGCAGCAACGGCCGCGATCACTGCCGACGAGATCATCGATCTGCTTCACTCGGTCAATTCGGCATACCGCCGTTCGCCGAAGGCCCGATTCATGTTCGCCGACACCACGCTCGCGGCGATCCGCAAGCTGAAGGACGGCCAGGGCAACTACCTCTGGCAGATGGGTGACGTGAAGACGTCGCAGCCGGGCACGCTGCTCGGTTATGCCTACAGCATCAACGACGACATGGATTCGCTGGCAGCGGCGAAGAAGGTCATGCTGTTTGGCGACTTCTCCAAGTACTTCGTCCGCAAGGTCGGCTCTCCGGTCATCGGTGTTCTTCGCGAACGCTTCTGGCCCGATCTCGGCATCGCAGGTCTGATCCGCTTCGACGGCGAGCTCGGCGATACCGCGGCCATCAAGCATCTCATCACCGCCGCGACCTGATCGCGTTCGGCTTTGCAAGGCGGGCTGCTCCGGTGGCCCGCTCTCAAAACCGAAGGAGAGACCAATGAAAATCAGGATGCTTGTCGGTCTGGCCGGCGCGGATTTCTCGCTGTCCCCGAACGAGGAGACCTCTCGTTTCGACAGTAAGGAGGCAACGCGCCTCGTCGAGGCCGGTTATGCCGTTCCCGTCGACGAGAAGCCGACAGAGCGCGCCGTGAAGCCGCGCGCGAATGAGAAACGCGGCTGATGTCGACGTTCTTCCTCCAGATTGTGGAGCCAGCGGACGAGTTGCTGCTGGCGCCGATCGAGGCAATCCGCACCGCCGCCGGCCTTGCAGCCGGGGACGAGAGCCGGGACGACGAGTTGACGGAGTTCGGCAAGCGGGTGTCTGCCGAGATCGTCGAAGCGTGCCGGATCGCGGTCGGCGACGGGGAAGATGAGCCGGCGGAGCCGACTTTGCGGCGCGAGACCGTCAAGGAGACATTTTCCGGTGCCGGTCGGGAAGTTCTCGTTCTCGCACGACGCCATCAGGTGAAGATCCTGAACGTCACCGAAGACGGCAAGGCTGTTACGCTCGATCCGCGCGCGCTGCGCTCGGAACCAGGCCTACTCTACCGGTGGATCGACGGCCACCAGTCGTTCTGGACCGCGCGCGAAATCGTCGTTGAGTATGAGGCCGGTTTCGAAACGGTGCCGTTCAGCCTTGCCGGCGTGGTGGTGGACCTTGTCCGCCTCCGGCTCTCGCAAGCATCGATCGATCCGCTCGTGAAGTCGACGAGGGTCGAAATCGCCGATGTAGAGACTGTTCAGACAGATCGATGGGTCGGCGCGACGCCCGGAGCGGATGCCACCGGCCTGCCTCCCGAATTCCTCGCCCGCCTGGGGCGCTTCTTCAATCCGGTAGCCTGATGCTCCCGCTTACCGACACTCCGGCCGGCTCGATCAAGCGGCTTGACGTTTCTCTTTCCCGCCGCGGCGAGGACATTGTGATCAGCCGTGTGGTCAAGCGTTCCGGCGCCAGCGTGAAGGTCGATATCCCGTGCCGGGCTCTGGTCCGGACGGTGTCGGCCGATGAAGTTGCAGGCACGATCGTGCAAAGCGACCTGAAGGTGACGATCTCACCCACCCAGATCGCGGTGGCCGGCTGGCCCGGGCAGGATGAGAACATCGTATCTGGCAGCACCATCGACCCGCGGATGCCCCGCGCCACGGACAAGCTCATCATTCAGGGGCGCGAGCGACAGGTGAAGGCCTCCAAGCCGATCCTGATGGCGAATGTCTGGGTCCGGACAGACATGATCGTGTCGGGCTGATGGCAGGGTTCGAGACATTTGACCGGGAATTGCGTCTCGCGACGGCCGGGCTGGAGCCGGAAGCAATCCGCAAGGAGCTTGCAGTATTTGCCAAGCGCAGCGTGTCCGAGATTATCGCCTCAGGCAGAGCGAGCCCGCGGTTCGAGCGGTATGTAAACAGCCGTCGCGGCGTGCCTGAGGAAGCGGTGCAGCTGCCTGGCCCGATCGTCTACGAGTTCTCGCTCTGGGAGCCGATCATTACGTTCGCCCTTTCCGAGCTGCAGAAGCGTTCGCCTGTCAAGAGTGGGCGGTTTCGGAATTCGTTCATCGTCATCGTCAACCGGGCGATCGTCACCAACTTCGACGGCATCGGGCCTGACGACGAAGTGATGATCACGAATTTTCAGCCCTACATCCGAAAGGCAGAAAGTGGCGTCCTCGGCACGAAGCGGTTTGCAATCTTCGACGGCACCAAGCGGACGCTGGCGCGGACGTTCGGCAATGAGGGACGCAATTCGGCGGCCTTTAGCTTCGAAACTCGGTGGCTGGAGCTCGGATCGGGCCTTCACCCCGACATTCCGTACATTTTGAAGGGAAGCCGCGGAGGCGGTGCCGCATCCATGAACCGGCGTTCCAGTGCTTTCCGGGCCGGTCGCACGACGCTCGCGCCGCGCAGGGACAGACAAGCCGGCATGCCGATCACCTATCCGGCCGTCGTCATCAACCAGGTCTGACACATGGCAAGCCCCGCAACGTTCGACGCGTTCGAGACCCGTTTGAAGACGGCTTGGACGGCAACCGCCCTCGTCTTCGAAAACGAGTTCGCGCAACACCTTCTCGACGCCAATGCGCCGTTCGTCTTCGTCGAGGTCTATGGCGATACCTATGCGCAGGAGACATTCGGCGCCCCGCAGGCGAACCACTTCCTCGAGGAGGGCGTCGCCTACCTGCATGTGATGAGCAAGTCGGGCGGGGGCAGCCGCCAGGCGCGTATCTGGGCCAACGACCTTCTGAACCTCTTTCGCGAGCAGCCGATCGGCTCGCTGTTCATGCCGGAAATGTCGATCGGAGCGGGCGAGCCTGGCCAGGACTTCCCCGGCTATTTCTCCATTGCGGCGACCATTCGCTGGTATCGCCGTGACGTCACCAGCCTTTCGACGCCGTAACGCGGCATTCTCAACCACAGGAGATCAACATGACCGTAGCTGACGGCTCACAGGTCCGCCTTGCCGACGTTTCGGAAGCCACCATTGGCACGACGCCGGCAAGCCCCACGTTCCAGACCATGCGCTATGTCTCGTCTGACATCCGCATTTCGAAGCAGACCGAAATTCCCGACGAGATCCGCGCCGACCGCAACGTCGCGTCGATCGTCGACGTCGGCCGAATGGTTCAGGGAACGATCAACACGCTCCTGTCGTATGGAACCTACGACAAATGGTTCGAGCGCCTTCTCTGCTCGACGTGGTCGGCCAACGTCCTGAAGAACGGCGTGCAGCACCAGGCCGGCACGCTGGAAAAGATGTTCGAGCAGGGCGCCACCGACACGTTCATCCGCTATGTCGCCTGCCGCTGGAACACGCTGGACCTCCGCCTGGCCGCCAAGCAGTCGATTAGCGCGAACTGGGGCATCATGGGTATCCGGTCGCCGGACCCGACCAGCGCGATCCTGACGGGCGCCACCTACACGGCTGCGACCGACACGCCGGTCATGAATGCCGGGCTGAATGTCTCCGCACTTACCTTCGCAGGCATCACGAATGCCCCGAAGGTGCAGGCTATGAACGTCAGCATCCGAAACAACATCTACGCCAACGACGTCGTCGGCACCTACGAACCCGATTCCCACGGTCTCGGCCGCTTCGAGGTGACCGGCTCGCTGACGACGCTGTTCGAGAACATGGATACCTATCACGCGATCCTTTCGCACAGCGACGTTGGCATATCCATGACGCTCACCGACGAGCTCGGCAACGCCTATGCCATCGCACTGCCGAAGGTGAAGCTTCTCGACGGCGGGCCCACCGTGGGCGGCAACGGCCGGGCCGTGCTCCTCGAGGTGCCCTTCCAGGCACGCTACGACAGCACATCAGGCGCCTCGATCTCGATCACGCGGACGCCGGCATGACGAGGAAGCGTGAACTCCCGACCGAAGCGGCTGCCGAAACCATTGTTCCGGCGGTTTCATTCACCGGCTACCCCGATGGGAAGACGCCGGTTCAATTTATCGCCGGGGTCGAAAGCGCCCCGGTCCCTGCCGAGTTCGCGCAGCTGATGCGTGAGAAGGGCCTTGTCTCCATCCCCGAAGGTGAAATCTGATGACAATAAAGCTTGCCTCGCTCAAGGCCGACCTGGCGCGTGAAGAAAAGGGCGACTGGATCGAGTTTCCGGACTGGCCAGGCGTCGAATTCAACGTCTCCTCGCTCCACCTGCCGGCCTACCAGACGGCCCGGGATATCCTCTTTAAGCGCCTGGCACGGCAGTACAAGAAGACGGCGATCCCCTCCTCGGTACTGACGACCGAAATCGGAAAACTCTATGCCAAGCACATCCTGCATGGCTGGCGCGGCCTCGACGTGGCGTTCTCGGCGGACAAGGCGCTGGAGATCCTGTCGGACCCGGAATACCGCAACGTGGTCGCCGCAATCGAGTTTTGCGCGGGCAGGGTGTCAGAGACCGATATCGAGTTCATCGAGGACGAGGTGGGAAACTCCGCAAAGCCTTCCGCAGCCGCATAAAGCGGGCGGGGGCGGTCGCGTTCTTTGACTGGCTCGACGAGCTGGCCGCAGCCTTTCCCGACGAGGAATGGTTGCAGCCGGAGGGAGCCGACGACGAGTTCGAGCCGGCGCTGTGGCACGAACTCTATTTCCGCGCCTTCGATGCCCTCCAGTACGACCGCTTCTATGGGGCGTTCGGGGGCGAGGGGCCGATCTACTATAGCGCGCTCAGCCAGTATGCGCGCGACCATGGCATCTCCGGCGACGATCTTCGCCGCTTCCACGTGTTCATGAACGCTGTCGACGGCGAATGGCTGAAACTCCAGAAGGAGAAGGCCGACGATTCCGATCGCCAGAAAAAGCAAGATGAGGCGCACCGGTAATGGTCACTGAAGTTCGCAGCCTGCGCGTCACCGCGGACATGGATGAAAGCGGCTATGCCGCCGGAGCCGCACGGAAGGTTGCTGCGGACAAGGCCATGGCCGCGTCTGGCAAAGAGGTCGTTTTCCAATTCACGGAGACCGACCAGAAAGTCAGCCAGAGCGGCAACGTGCTTGCCCGTCTGTCCCGCCAATATGTCGACGGGTTTGCTTCGGCCCAGCGCTTCAATGCTGCCATCAATCAGCTGACGCGCGGCGTCGAACTCGGCAAGATCGAAATGACGCAGGCGACCGTCATCCTCGATGGAATCTACAAGCGGTATGGCATGATGGCCGATGCCGCGCAGATCGCCCAGCGCGGCCAACTGGATCTCGCCCGCGCCGTCGAGCAGGCCAATACCCGGCTCGCAGCTCAGCAGAAGATCACGCCCGCGAACCAGAATGGCGCCCTCGGGCAGCGAACGGCGAACCTCAACCCGGGCAGCTTCCAGACCGCCAATATCGCCGCGCAGTTTCAGGACATTGGCGTGACCGCCGCCATGGGCATGGCGCCGCTGCAAATCGCTCTGCAGCAGGGCACGCAGCTGTCCATGGTGTTCGAGCAGATGAAGGCGAGCGGGCAGAGCGCCGGCTCGGCCATGGCCAGCGCCTTCGCCTCGGTTGTAAGCCCGCTGTCGCTCGTCACGATCGGCCTCGTCGCGGGCAGCGCCGCGCTGATCCAGTATTTCATGACGGCGGAAAGCTCTGCCGAGAAAGCGAACAAGCTGCTCAGGGAGCAGAACGACATCATCCGAAACGCTGCGAAAATCTGGGGTGATGCAACGCCTGCGCTCAAGGCCTATGTCGACGAGCTCGATCGCGCCGACAAGCTGAACCAGGGCCGCGAGGCCGGCGGGGTGCTTGCCACCAAGATACTGGAGGAAATGTCGCCAAAGCTGGACGCGTTGCGCGACAAGGCGGTGTCGGCCTTCTCGGCACTGCGAGTGCGGCCAGGATCTGACGATACGGTTCGAGGGCTTGGCTATGCCTGGGACGATCTCCGGGAACGTGTTGCGGCCGGCACGGCGACTGTCACGGACTTTGACAAGGCGCGCGACACGCTCGACGAGGCGATCAACAAATTCGGTCTCCAGGCGCTGAAAGATTTCGGCACGAGCGTCGACGGCGTCACGTCGGCGTTCTATCGCAGTGTTGAGGCCGCCCAGAAGGCGCGCGACGAGTGGCTGAATGCGGTTGCTGGCGGTACGACGGTCCAGGACATTCTGTCGGGCGCCACCTTCACCGAAAACGGTCGCACCTATCAGAGCGATGCCTTCCGGCCGCGCGGCGCCACTCCTGTTCCGGATCGCCGGCCGCTATACGAACTTGATCGCGATCCTGATCCCAGCACGATTGTGAACTCGGACGGGGTTACAGTTCCCGTGCCGCTTCCTGAGCGCAAACCTTCTCCACTTGCCGGCGAATCGGACAGGAAAGCCGAAAGCTCGGCGACGCGCGCCGCCAATGCCTATCGCGACCTGATCAAGACGGCCAACGACCGTGTCGCGCAGATGCGCCTCGAGGCAGAAGTGTCGGGACAGGCAGGCATTGCCGCGCAGGCTCTCCGCTTCGAACTCGACCTCTTGCAGAAGGCGCAGGACAAGGGGCGCGAGGTCACGGCGCAGCAGCGCGAGGAGATCAAGCAGCTTGCGGAGGCCTACCGCACGGCTGCCGAGGAAGCGGCAAAGGCGAAGCTGCAGCAGGACTTGATGTTCGAGCGCGAACAGATGTTCCGCTCCGGCACCGATCAGGCCGTCGCCGTCCGACTGCGCGGCGCGGGTCTTCCGGTCGATCTCCAGTCGCAGGAAGCGCAGATGATCCGCGACAACCTGCGTCTTCAGGAGGCAAAGAGCGCGGTCGATTCCTTCTTCACCGACTTCAAGAGCGCGCTGGAGAGCAATGGCGGTGATATCGGCGAAGCGCTTGGCGACGCTCTCAAGAATGCGCTGATCAACCAGCTGAACCGGTGGGCGGACAAGGCGTTCGAAATCGTCGGCAACGCCATCACCAATGCGCTGTTCGGCGACGGATCGAGCGGCGGTAGCGGTGGTGTGGCCGGTTCTGTGGCGAGTGCAATCTTCGGCTCCGGGAACTCTGCCGGCCATGGCGCCGCTGCTGGGGTCTCGCGCGTGTTCAGCCCTGCGAACTCGAACGTTGCGGGCGTTGGACGGGCCGTCGATCTTGCCGGCTCGCTGCTCGGGTCGAGCGAGGTCGCCAATGCTTCGCAGATCAACAGCTTCCTGAAGCAGGGTGGGGTCGACATCGATGCGGCGCGGACAGCCTGGTGCGCCGCGTTTGTCAATTCTTCCCTCCAGCAGGTCGGGGTTGATGGCTCCGGCTCACTTCTCGCTAACTCGTTCCAGAACTGGGGCAGCCAGATCGACGCGAGCCAGGTGCTCCGCGGCGACGTCCTCCTGAAATCGAATGGTCTGTCGGCCCTTCAGAGCGGTGGGCATGTCGGGTTTGCGACCGGCGCGACGCGTATGGTCAACGGGCAGTCTCAGCTCGAAATGCTGTCGGGCAACTATCAGGACAAAGTTGGCACCGCTTGGTTCAACGCCGCCGATCTGCAGGTGCGGCGGGCAACGGAAGTCTCGGACGCCCTGTCCACTTTGAGCGTGTCCTCGGCGAGCGCGACCGAAGGCCTGGGGCAGTTCGGCTCCGGCCTCGGTGCATTGGGGAGCAATCTCGCCAGCCTGTTCCCGGCCGCGCCGGGCGGCGGTGTTACCGGTGGCGGCCTCGGTACGTGGATTGGAAACCTCTGGGGCAATCTGACCAACGGTGCAGGAACGCAGTGGGCGTCGGCGGTTTCCGGCAGCCTGCTGCCTGGTCTGTTTGCTGACGGAACACAATCTGCGCCGGGCGGGCTCGCAATCGTCGGTGAGCGTGGCCGCGAACTCGTCAACCTGCCGCGTGGGTCGCAGGTGGTTCCGAACCACAAGACCGAGCACCTGCTCGCCACCGCCGCGAACGGCAACAGCGCCGGATCGGTCAAGGTCGACGTGGAGGTCTACATGAGAAAGGACGGTACGCTGGATGCCTTCGTCAGGAACGTCTCGCGCGAGGAAAGCGCCAGCGTCGCGCAACAGGGCCTTTCGGAGTATCGCCGAAACGGCATCCAGAACGACATCAAGCGATACAACGACGATCCGTATGCGCGGGGAGCGTAAGCCATGGTGCTGAGCTTTCCCCTCAACGCCTCGGAGTTCGCCGACAAGCTCCGCATACAGTCGGTTCGCTGGTGGCTGCAGGAGCACCAGGAGGCGTCTTTGACGGGCGGCGGGGACTTCCTCGTCGCCGATCTAGCGCCGCGCCTGTGGCGGGCAGACGTGACGCTGATCCGGATGGGCCACGACGATGCGGCAGAAGTGCAAGCCCTCATCGAAAGCCTCGACGGCTCGATCAATGCGTTCAACCTCTATGATCCCCGGAAGAAGTATCCGCGGGGCGACCCGAGCGGGTCTCTCATCTCCGCTGCTACGCCATCCATTTCATCGCTGAGCAGTAACAACAAGGTTCTCACGATATCGGGCCTCCCGGCCGGATATCAGCTGTCCGGCGGCGACATGTTCTGCTTCCTCTATGGCTCCGGCACGCAGCGGCTGGCGCTCCACCGGGTTGTGTCGGCCGTTGCCGCGAACGGTTCTGGCGTTGCGAGCGGTGTCGAGGTGCGGCCTCACTTCAGGCCGGGTGTCGCCACCGGTATTGCGCTCGATTTCATCAAGCCGGTCGCCCGCGTGCGGATCGTGCCGGGAAGCTTTGATCCTGGCACCGCACGCGGGATGATCACGGAGGGCATGTCCTTCCAGGCTCAGCAGGTGATCTGATGGTGCGCTCTGTCGATTCCAACACCAGCAACTATCTGAACGCCGGCAAGGGCGTCATTCCGCGATCCTTCGTCTGGATCAAGGCCAGGAACCGGGACACCGGGGCCGCCGAACATATCGGCTTCTGGAATGGCCTGGACAGTGTCGACGCCACCGTGATCGATGGCGTTTCAGGCTTGCCTGTGACCCGCACCTATCATGCGGCCGGCTCGCTGCTCTCGGTAGGGACGATCACCCGCACGCCGGAGCTGGAAGTTCGCACGGTACGCGTCGGACTAAGCCAGATCAGCGACGCGGTCCAGCTGCTCGTCCGCGGCTACGACGTTCGTCACGCGCCGATCGAGATCCATGAGGGGTACCTCGATCTGGAGACCCGGAAGCTGGTTGGCGATGCGATCATCGATTTCGTCGGCTGGGTGAATGGGGCGCCGATAAACACGCCGGCCGTGGGTCAGAACGGCGGCATCGAGGTTGATTGCGTATCGCACAGCCGCATGCTGACGCGGACCAATCCGGCGAAGAAGTCGCACGAGGCGCAGAAGCGTCGGTCGGGAGACAAGTACCGGCAATACAACACTGTCGCCGGCCAGTGGCAATACTGGTGGGGCGAGCGCGAAGGCGAGACGATGGGTTGAGCCGATGAACATGATCCGCAAAGACGATTGGTATTCCCGCCTGTCGAGCTACATCGACGGCGCTTTCCGCAAGCCGTTTGCCTATGGCGAATTCGATTGCACGCTCTTCGCTGCGGGCGCCGTCGAGGCGATGACGGGCGTCAACCTTTACGCCGATTTTCTCGGCCGCTACCGAACGCTGAGAGGCGGCCTGCGCCAGTTGAAAAAGCTCGGGTTCGGCAATCAGGTCGACTACGTGGCCTCGCTCTTCACCGAAGTGCATCCCGCCATGGCACAGGTCGGCGACATTGCCGTCGTCGATACGGATACCGGCCCCGGGCTCGGCATCGTGCAGGGCGCACGCATCTACGTCACGCAACCGGACACTCTCGGCCTGGGTCTTGTTGATCTCCTCCGGGCGTCGCGCGCATTCCGCGTCTAGCGGAGCTGGCGCCGATCCCCTCTACCTAAGAAAGGAACGAACATGTCTCAGACGATCATAAACAGTCTGAAATCCCAGAACGCATTTCTGCAGGGCGAAATCGAACGGTTCGCGACCGCCGTCGACAACCTCTCTCAGCAGCTTGCTGCCGCGCTCAACCGGCTGAAGCCGCTCGATCCCGAATTCGTTGCTTCGATCGTTGGCGAAGAACCTGGCGAGAAGGTGCCGGTCGTGGTCGTCGACGAAGATACCAACGTGGCCGATTGATCATCTCAACAGGGAAAGGACCACCGAAATGGCAAATAAGACCTATGAAATCCGCAAGGAAGGCGCGCTTCTCTTCACCGTCCAGGGCTCCCGCTGTGTCGTCGATGGCATGGGCGTTCGGGTCTATGATGACGAGGGCGACGTTGTCTTCAACGGCGACCACAGCCATTCCGCCGTGAAGGAGCCGGCTCGCCCCGCTGAGCCTCCCGTTACCGAATAAGCCTACTTCGTCCGAAATACCTCCGTCGCTGCCGGCTCTCGGCTTAACGCTCCGGGTTCTCCATGAAATTTCTGGTTCTTCTTCTAACCGCCTGGTTCGTCCTGGCGGCGCCTTCGGCTGCGCATGCGGAACCGATCAGCGCCCTTGTGGCTTCCATCGCCTCGGCGATCGGCAGTCTGGGCGCGATCGGGAAGGCGATTTTCGGCCTTGCGCTGAAGATTGGCGTCAGCCTGCTGCAGAAGGCCATGCAGAAGGATCCGGAGCCTGTTGGCGTTCGCGGACAAATCGAGGTCGGCGGGGACAATCCCGTTTCCTTCATCGTCGGCACCTACGCGACGAACGGGCAGCTTGAGTATGTCGGCACCTTTGGAAAGGCCGGCAAGACCCCGAACGCCTATCTGACGCAGGTGATTTCGCTCGGCGATCTGCCGGTGAATGGGCTCGTCGACCTGTTCGTCAACGGTGAGAAATGCACGATCGACTATGACGAGACGAAGTATGGCGATTGGGGTTACCCGGTTACCGACTTCGAGGACGACGGCGATAACGCGTTGTGGATCAAGTTCTATGACGGGACGCAGACGACGGCCGATCCGCTGCTGATGGCGGAGTTCGGAGACCATCCCGACAGGCCTTGGACGTCCGACATGATCGGACGCGGCGTGCCCTACGCCATCGTGACGGCGCAGTTCAAGCGGGACGTGCTCACCGGCCCGCCGCGCTGCACCTTCGTCATTGAGGGGATCAAGCTCTACGACCCACGCAAGGATACTACCGCAGGCGGCTCCGGCGCCCACCGGTGGGGCCAGCCGGCCACCTATGAGTGGAGCGATAACCCGAAAGTTATCCAGTACAACGTCATGCGCGGCATCTACTACGATGGTGAGTGGTTCTATGGCGGCCAGGGCATGCAGGCGTTCCAGCTGCCAGCGTCCTCGTGGTTCGCCGCGATGAACGAGTGCGACCGCCTCGTTTCGATCAAGGGCGGTGGCACGGAAAAGAACTTCCGTTGCGGTTTCGAGGTAAAGGGCGATCTGGAGCCGATCGAGCTTTGCCAGAAGCTGGACCGGGCCTGCAATGGCAAGACGGCCGAAAACGGGGGCATCTACAAGACCGTGTGCGGTAACCCCGGAATGCCGGTCTACTACTTCACCGATGAAGATCTCATCGTCTCCGAGCCGCAGAGCTTCAATCCCTTCCCCGGTCTGGAGAAGGTCTTCAACGGGGCACATGCCAGCTATCCGGAACCGGATGAGGCGTGGGCCGCGAAGGATGCGCCGCCGCGATACAGGAGCGACCTGGAGGCGGAAGACGATGGCCGCCGGCTGATCGCCAATCTCACCTATGAGACCGTGCCCTATAAGCGCCAGGTGCAAAGGCTCATGCGTGCCGCGCTGGAGGCCAATCGCCGTTTCCGGTCGCACCAGGGCGTGTTCACGCCGGCTGCAAAGCTCCTCGACCCGTTGGACGTCATCGCATGGACATCGGCGCGGAATGGCTACGACAACAAGCGCTTCCAGCTGGGCGCGGTCGACGATCTGAACAACGTCAATCAGTCGGCCGCCTTCTCCGAACTCGACCCCGCCGACTACGACTGGTCGAGCGACTACGAGCTTCCGACGTCCAACGGGCCGCTCGGTCGGGTAAAGCCGCAGCCTCGCGTGCTGGGCAGCTTCGGTGTGTTCCCTGCCACGGTCAAGGATGCTCTCGGCGTCGATCGCCGCCCCGCGATCCTTGCCGCGTGGCCCTATAATAATGACGACGTGGCAATCCGCGCCATCGCGTTTCAGGTGCGTGAGGCCGGCAAGACGGCGGTGATGTGGCGAGGCCGATCGGATCAGCCGGAAGAGGGCGAAGCACTGCTCGCGCCGTTCTCGCTGCTTCCGGATACCGACTATGAAGTGAAGGCCAAGTTCATCGGCGGCGGCAACACCGAACTGTTCGCCTGGTCGGCATGGCTGCCGGTCCGAACGCCCAACGTCCAGCTGACGGCCGCCGACATCCTCGACGGCGCCATCGTCGCGGCGAAGCTTGCCGACGCGGCCGTCGAAGCCAACAAGATCATGACCGGAGCGGTGACCGAGCTTGCCCTCGCCGATCGCGCCGTTTCGGATCTCAAGATCAAGTTGGCCGCCATCAAGACAGAGTTGATCGAGAACCAGGCTGTCGTCGCGGCCGCTCTGGCCGACGTTGCAGTCACGCAGCAGAAAATTGCGACGAACGCGGTAACCCAGCTGAAGATCGCGGCTGATGCCGTAACGGAAGCGAAGGTTGCGGTAGACGCAATCACCCAAGGGAAGATCGCGAGTAACGCGGTCAGTGAGCTAAAGCTCGCCGCTGCCGCCGTGACAGAGGCAAAGGTGGCCGTGGGCGCCATCACCCAACTCAAGATCGCATCGGGCGCAGTGGGCAACGCGCAGCTGGCGGCCCTTGCCGTCGACGCCGCGAAACTCGCCACCAATGCAGTGACGACGACCAAGATCGCGGATGATGCGATTACGACGCCCAAACTCGTAACGGGTGCAGTGGTTGCGGACAAGGTTGCCGCAAATGCGATCACGGCGGCGAAGCTGCTGCTCACCGACTTTTCCAATCTGGTTGTGAACGGGGATTTTTCGCAAGGTCTGGATGGCTGGACAAATTCGGGCGGGTGGCAAGCCGCTGTCGAGGGTTCGCTGACAACCCCGATGAGCTTCTTCTTGGCAAAGACGGTGACAACAACGGGCACGTTCATCGTCCATCAAGAAAACCAGTTCGCTGTGAACGGAGGCGAAGAGTATTACCTCGAGGCCATGGTGCAAGCAGGTTCTGCCGGTGGCGCGGTGCGCATCCAATTGCAGTGTCAAAACAACGCGGGTGACAACGCCTATGTAAGGCTGCCGGACACAGTATTCGCCGCTGGTTTGGGGTGGACGAAGATTTCTGGCCGGGTGACCATCCCCGCCACGATTAACGGCAACCCGACGACCAAGGCCAGGTTTTGGGTTGAGGCGCGGGATATCACCAATGCGACCGGTACCATTCGGTTCGGCAAGGCGTTTGTCCGGCGCGCTAACAACGCTGAGCTGATTGTTGATGGAGCTGTCATAGCAAGCAAGGTTGCGGCGCTCGCGATCGCGGCGGCCAACATTCAGGCAGGTGCTATCACGGCGGGCAAGATTGCAGCCGATGCGGTTACGGCGACCAATATTGTGGCCGGTACGATCACTTCGACCGAACTCGCTTCCAACTCCGTCGTTGCCGCAAAGATCGCGGCCGGGGCGGTTGTCGCGGGCAAGATCGCCGCGGATGCGGTGACGGCGGCAAACGTCGTCGCCGGCACCCTGACGGCGGTCGAGCTTGCATCCAACTCGATCATCGCGGCTAAGATCGCGGCCAATGCCGTTACAACCGCCAAGATCGCGACCAATGCTGTAACCGCAAACGAGATTGCCGCTGGCACCATCACGGCGACTGAAATCGCCTCTGGCGCAATCACGACCGTCAAGCTCGCGGCCGAATCCGTCACGGGCGCCAAGATCGCCGCGAACACCATCGGCGCGAACCACATTGCCGCGAACTCGATCACGGCAAAGCAGCTCGTCATCATGGACTGGGAGAACATTGTCCCGAATGGGCAGTGGATTACCGGTGACAATGCCGGGTGGGGCTCCTATCCGAGCGGCTGGAACGTCGTCGGCGCCGGTGCCCGCTCGCCCCAGCGCGGGGATTACATTCTTTCTACTCCGGGCGTAGCCGACGATCGGACTATGACGACCGCCGGGCTCGATGTACCCGTTCAGGGCGGCGAACAGCTTAACGTTCAGTTCGACTGCGCGGGATCCGGTTCGGGCGCGTCATGGGAATTCCGGGTGCGTTTGGTCTACTACGCGGCGGGCGCCTATCTCTCCGGCAGCACGGTCACGCTGGCGGGTACGTCCGTGGGCTGGCAGCGTCAGAATGGCGCCATGAGCGTACCGGCAGCTGCGGACAGGATACAGCGCATCGAGATCACCAGGGCTGGAGGCGGCGCCAACAATGCCTTCATCACGAACGTGGTTGTCCGCCGCAAGAAGGGCGGCGACCTCATAGTTGATGGAGCCATCACGGCCGATCATCTGGCCGTGAACTCCATCACTGTCGGCAAGATTGCCGACGGGGCCATCTCGACCGGCAAGCTCAGTGATAGCGCGATAACTGCAGTGAAGATCGCGAATGGTGCGATTACGGCCGCCAAAATCTCCGCACGTGTGATCACGGCCGACAAGCTCGTTCTGGGTGACATCACCTATGAGGAGATCGGCAATAACCAGATCACGACCGGCGTGACCACCTATACGAACTCGATCACGTCGATCAACGAAGAGGAGAGCTGGTCTGGCATCGGGTCGGTGACCCTCAACCATGGCGACACGAACTGCAAGATCATGGTCAAGGCATATTGCGTCTGCCGTAATGGTGCCGACGTTCGGTCCGGTCTCCGTATTGTCGACCAGACGGGAGGCAACACCGCAATCCAGACGATGACGGACATGCCGTCAGCCGGGACCCTTATGGTCTACGCCATCTTCACTCCCCCATCGGGTCGCACATCGACGACGTTCAATGCCCAGGTCCGGGTCGAGACGACGGGCCTGACGACCAACCGCGAATACCGCAACCGCTTCGTTGAAGCCATTGCCCTCAAGAGGTGAGCCATGCAAGGCAGCTACTCGGTTTATTGGCCGGAGACTGGTGAAATTATCTGCATGGGCAGCGTCTCGCCGCTGACTATGGCTGCCGACCAGCTGGACGGCTACCCGGACCACTACATCTACTCAGATGCTGTGGACGGCGAGAAACAATACATGCTCGCCGGTGCGCCGACCGACCGGCCGACGTTGTCGTGCCTGGCGTCGTATGTGATCGCCGCTGACGGCGTCGTCGAGGTGTCCTTCCCGCTACCCTCCGGGACCGTGGTTCGCTATGCCGGGGCTCAGTTCACTTCCACGGGCGAGCCCTTCGCCTTCACCACCGACATTCCCGGTACCTATGTGTTCGACGTTGAGCCCCCGTTTCCCTACATCCCACGCATTCTGATGATCGAGGCAACGGATGCGGTTTGACATTCGAGAAGATCCGTCTGCCCGCGCTGAACGGGTCAACGCCGAGCGCGACCGGCGCATTGTTTCCGGCATCGTCTTTGGTGGCATCCTCTACCAGACGCGCGACCAGGACAGGGAGAACATTGCCGGCGCCGGTGCGCTCGCCATCGCCGCCATCATGAACGGCGCGCAGCCCGGCGACTACCGCTGGCATGGGGGAGGCACCGACTTCACCTGGATTGCTGCCGACAACAGCCTACAGGTGATGGACGCTCCGACCCTGATCGCCTTCGGCAATGCCGTCGTCAACCACAAGGCGGCGCTCATTCATGCAGCGCGGATCATCAAGGATATGAACCCGATCCCGGCGGATTTTGCCGACGATAGCTACTGGCCTTAGGCAGTTGCGCACACAAAAATGCCCCGGTTCGGCCCGGGGCCATCTTTTGTGTAATCGAGACGGGCGCGCCGTGAACCCACCCAGGTGACAAGACAGGAAAGGAAAGCCCTGCCACGCGGCGCGCCCGCGTACGAGCATGCTACGCCGCTCACGTTTTGCGTCCACCAACATGCAGTTGAGCAGATCGATAAACGGGCGGCTTGATCGCTCAAGCGGCGAACGGGGCAGTTCCTCCGACGCGAATCTGGGAAAGAGGCAGTCGCGCCCGTGCCCGGCAAGGGGGGCGACGCGGATGTGGAGAATGAACCGCAGGTCATTCGTCGCCAGATGGCAATTGCCGTGTCGACAATGGCATCCGCTTTACTTCGGCCTGCGCAGCGTCTGGGAAGGCATGAATAAGCACCGCAAGCAGGTGCTGCAGCAGATCATTGGAGACTGGTAAGTCAAGTGTCGTCCGGTCTTTGAGGTGAAGGCGAAGAATACTTGTCTCTCCGCCTCCTACGACCCGGAGAAACGTCCCATGACCGATCTCGAAATACTCGAAATCTGCCACTCGATAGTTCGTATCGGCTTCCAGCGGTGGCAAAAATCGCTGCGACATTGGAGTTCTCCCCTCGGTCTGGATGGGATGATGGGATCATTCCTCGTCGGAGTCGAGAGGTTGATAGGCGTAGCATGCACTCTCATGCCAGTCTCGAAGGACGCGCTATCGCAACCAGCCATTCAGGTGAGCGCGACCACCAACAGCACAAACAGAACGGCGATTGCGAAAACAGAAAGTTCAACAAATCCGTCATACATGGCGTGACCTCCAAGGTCGTGACCCCCAGTAACTCCGGCCGACCACGTCGGTTCCTTCATCCAAACACCAAGGACATTATCATGGACAGAAAAGCGTTCTTCGCGAGCGTTCGCGCCCGCACGTCTGGCGTTTTCGGCACGAGCCTTACACAGGGGCAGGTGGACGGTGTCGAAGCCATCCTCAACGAGGGGCAGCGCCGCGGCACAAGCGAGTTCCACCTCGCGGCCGTCCTTGCCGAGGCCTACCACGAGACAGGGGGCAAGATGCAGCCCATCACCGAAAACCTGAGCTATTCGGCCAAGCGCATGACCGAGGTCTGGCCGAAGCGGTTCCCGACTGTTGCCAGCGCTCAGCCGTACGCGAACAACCCGCAGAAGCTGGCGAACAAGGTCTACGGCGGCCGCCTCGGCAATACCGGCGCGAACGACGGCTGGCTCTTCCGGGGCAGGGGGCTGGCCCAAATCACCGGCCGCTCGAACTACGACAAGTTCGGCATCGCCGGCACACCCGAGAAGGCCGGCGAGATGGAAACGGCGATCAAGATCCTGTTCGACGGGATGGAGAAAGGGCTGTTCACCGGAAGGAAGCTGGCAGATTACGACTACCTCGTGACGACCAATCCGGCTGTTCCCGGATTCAAGTTCTACAGCTCGCGAGCGATCATCAACGACGACCTAGCGTCAAACGGCTCCAAGATCGACGCGCACGGCAAGGCCTTCCTGACTGCGTTGCGGGCCGCCGGTTACGAGCCTGCCACCGCCACGCCGGCACCGTGCCTGTGCGTATCCGGCAGTATCAGCCCAATCACCTCGGATTGGAACACGGCGCCAAAGGCCGCCGCTTCCCTCTTCTCTCCCACCACCAAGCCCCGAAAGGCGTCTCCCATGCAGAAAATTTCGAAAGCCATCGCAGCCGCTGCCGGCGGTGCCGCAACTGGCACCATTGGCCTGCCGTTCATGCCCGAGGGCACGCCCTGGTACGGCTATCTCGCGCTCTACGCCATCACGACGCTTTTGCCGGCCGTGCTGACTTACTGGGCGCCTCCGAACAAAGCCTGATCGGCATCGCCCGCCATGGCGAGCAGCTTTTCGCGGTCATGGATGCCGGCCTGGTAATGGCGGAGCAGGAGGCCAGCGAGCGCAACGGCTTGCTGGCTCGCAGCCTCGATACCGCGTTGGTGACAGATCTCGTCGAATGCGCTCCCCAGCATCGAGAGGCCAGCAGGATCGACGAAACTTTCCATTGGAAGGTGACGATGGATCATGACGGTTTCTCCTGATCGAGACGACAGCCATGGCGTCTCGGCAAACAGCGAAAAGATGAGAATTACGCGGTCGGTCGTCAAGATGCACCGCAAGCGGCACACCCGCAGTTGAACGCAGGGGACTAAATGGCAGAGGCGGATGCTATGGAACTACCGAGACGCGCCCCAAAGCTCGAATGGAACCTGAATACGATCATCCAGATCATCACGCTTATCGGCATGTGCGTCGGCGGCGTTGCGATCTGGGTGGACAAGAGCAGGGACATCGAAGAGCTGCAGGCATGGCGCACAGCGATCGAACAGGACCGAAAGGAGAAGTCGGCCGAATACCGCGCCAACATGGCGAAGCTCGAAGAGCGCGTAAAGGGCACGGAAAAGGACATCGGCAAGATCGACAACCTTCAATACCGGCTGACAGTGGCCGAGCAGTCCACCGCGACGACGGCCACGGCGATGAAAGAGCTTCAGGATAGTCTCAACGATATGAACGGCGATATCCGGGTCATGCGGGAGATATTGCAGCGGCTGGACAACGTGAACGGCCGCCGGGCGGAGAAGCAGACATTTGCCGTTCCAGGCTGATCACCACCAGCCGATCGCCTGTCCAAGCCGCCCAACGAAACTCGCCGCCGCGCCCAATGCGGCGACGATCAAAACAGCGTAGACCCACCAGGGATCACGCCTCATCGGAAGGTGTGGTTAACTCGGTCGCGGACAATTGGTTTGCGAACTGCCGTGCTTCGGTCTCCGTCTCAAATGCTTTGTGACTCGAGTGGCTGTCAGTCTTTACACTGACCACCCATTTGCCGTTTTGCTGGACTATCGTAATCTTCGTGGTCTGCGCATCCATACAACAAATTCCTCTCTTGCCCCGTTTTGATTAACGCGTTCAGCTTACTCAAAATTCGCAGATCCACCAAAAGAGGCGATACCTTTCACTTATTTGCCTCTTGCGAGGGGCGTTAGCCGGAATACCATCCGGCCATGTTGAAGCCTGGGCCCGATGATTTAAACTTCTCTCGCCTCAGCGTCCGCCTCACGGTCGTCCTGCTTTCTCATGGCTATCGGCACGTCAGTGAGCTTTCGGATATGAGCGATAGGGAGCTTCTATCGCTGGAACGCATCGGCCGCGCAGAGGTCGAAGAGATTCGCGCGGAGCTTTCCAGGTTGGAATGCGAGGGACTGTGCCAATAAAGCTGCGTCTACGTCGCATCCAAAATAGGGGCGCGGCACACGACGATCCCGTGCTGTCCTCCCGACGGCCCCCACCGCCCGTCGATTGCGCCCCCGCCGCCTTGGCCTCAAGGCTGCCCGATTGCATCACTTGCATCCACCACTGCAAGGACCGTACCGAGGCGATCCGTGATATTGATTCCCAAGTATTTTGTCCGCTTGCCGACCGCTAGGTCGTCCGCCGCCATTTCAAACAAGCTCGCTCTAGCGTCGGCTACGGCAGCGTTGAGGTCCACGAACGCTATGCCTTCAGGATCGGCTTCTATGCCTTCGATTGTCCGAAGGTGAAAATAATAGCGTGGCATTTATCTGCTCCGGCTGCTTGGCTAAACGGCTTGGCTCGGGCTGACGTCCGAACCGACCTCCACTATCCCGCGTGTCGAATTTGTTCCTGTCTGACAGTGTGCTAACGGGCCGGAGACCGGGCACCAGCGGAGTCCTGTCAGTTCCTCCGCTGGCTCAGCATGCCAGACACGCGACGGGCCTAGACAAGGCCTCCTAGACCCACTCGGAGAAACCGTCGCCGCGCGGGGATGTTCCACCCGAATTGCACGAATTGCATCCGGATAGCTTGCCGGCAGTTCGATGCCGCGGAGCGCAGGTTATCGTAAGCCGGTCGGGCGGGTCATCGTCCTCTCAGGTCAATGTCCTAACAAAATCTCATACTCGACATCGGCCTCTACAATGGTGGGAATGCTACCATCCTTTTTTGAGCGTTCTTCCACGCGCGCCAGTACCGCTGTTCGCTTACCTTTCGATAAGCTCGCGATCATCCACAAAGCCTCAATTGAGATGCGAAATCGCCCGCAGGCTGCGCAATTAAACTCTCGCATGCCCTCGATCATCGACGGCTGATGCTCAGCAGCTGGGTGGTTACCAATTGGGCACGTCGCGCTGATCCAGTCCATAGCTCACCGATCAGGGCCGGCAGTTCGGCCGCTTCCTCCGATGCCGAACCGCCGCCCGCCGACGCAAATGCAAGAAGCGCCGGATGCTCGCCCCGCTGGTTGGGTGACCATTGGAGAGAGAACGATCAATCGTCGGAACACCGGTTTGTTCCAATGGTGCAAAAAAATGCCGATGGGGGGCACCATCGGCACTCCAGTTCGTCGCATTGTGAATTACCGGCCAGGACCGGCAACCATGAACGGTTCAGGTGTTAATTTGTTCCGGGGGGCGAAGTGACAAGCTTCGCCATCGCCATTCCGCAAACCGACGAATGTCATCGCGACCAAAAAGTGATATTTTGAATGGCCGTAGAATTGCTGACGCCCCCCGCCAGCAAGACCGCTCTCGCGGAGAGTGCTCCCCGGCGCTCTACTCTACGGATGCGCGAAGCCTCCGGGTGAGCCAAGTCGGAGGCTTCGTTGCGTCTTGCAACAGCCAGCTGTTGTTCCAGGGTTGTTCCTGCATGTCCGAATTTTAAACCGCGTGAAGCAGTTTGCGACCAAGGTCACTGTTGAGGCGCAGTCATTTCACCGCCGTGTGCTGGTGCCCCGATCGCCTCAAAAACTCATCGTCCAGTCTGGAAACCACGCTTGCGGCGAGATGGGCCTCCAGTTCGATTTGTCTTTCCACAGCCAGATTTATGTCATCGTTACTCGACCAGACTACGGCGCCACTTGAAGTCAGGAGTCGGGTGGAGAGGCGCGCTTGCCCATCCTGCACTCGTACGCTCCCTTTGAAACGATACAACAGGGAGCGAGCAGCGCGGTTTGCAACTTCGGCTGATCCGACCTTCCCTCCAACGACGGTCGTGATGT
This sequence comes from Pseudomonadota bacterium, assembly GCA_023404095.1. Lineage (GTDB taxonomy): Bacteria > Pseudomonadota > Alphaproteobacteria > Rhizobiales > Rhizobiaceae > Mycoplana. Next base: position 27,967 of record JAEYDD010000044.1, read on the forward strand.
TGGGGAGCTTTGCAAGCAGCCCGATGATCTCATCAGTTACCCCGCCGGCCAGCGCAGTCCCGCGCTGTGACTGAGTTATATCTTCGAAGGGAACAACAACAACAACCGTCTCACGAACCGGCTCTGGTGAACGTCTTACCTGTAGGGAGCCGTAGACGTCATGGACGAATAAGCCGCTTCCGCTGACGAGAGCGAGGAGACCTAGCGCAATCGCCATGTGTTTTCGACTCCACGGCCGAACGTCAGGTTGATCGACAACTGGCTTTGGATCTGCCCCGCCATCCCCTCTGGAAGACGATGTGAAGATCGGCACATAGCCTCCCTTGGGGATCGTGATGAGAACGAGGTCCTTTTGCCCAGACAGCAGGTAATAGCGCTCCAAATCCCTACGCAGTCTGCTCGCTTCGATACGGACGACGGGGTCACTCTGGGCGTCGAAACTGGCTGTCCGACCGAACACCTCGATGCCAATGGAATAGCCCTTGATGAGGTGCGAACGCCCCTCCAGACATTCTCGAACGATATACTGAAGGAAACGACGATTACGGGGCGTCGCGTCGAAGTGCTTGCTGGCAAGAATGCGCGCTAACTGTGCGTGTATTGCGGCGTCAGAGGGGGGCTGATTATCAATGGTAGTCCGATGCGCTGCACTTGCGATAGCCATGCTGATCCCCAAGTCGAATGCACTTCTTTCCAGACGTCTGTACTGCACTGCGAGAGGTAATGCTGTGCCGTCCAGCAAGTACGACCTACGATAGGTAGTATCAGACCGTAGTCAACTCGCATTGGAGTGGTAATGACGGGTAGAGCTGCCGTAGTGTCGCGTAAGCTACCTCTCAAACGAAGCTCACCATATGGATATGCAGTATAATCAGCGAGCTTTAACACGCGAGAGGAACGATGCGCTTCCAGTTCGACTTGCGTTGCCATTTAGGTCTTCAGCGCTCGATGGCACTCGAAACCCAGAGAGCGCGGAGCCGGTCGGCTGACGATAGACACGTCGTTGTGCAGGCGGGAGCGGTCTGCACGCGAAACAGCCTGCAAAATGGAGAGACGGAAATTCTCCTCATTTCTAGCCTGAGCAACGGTGACTGGGGCATTCCCAAAGGTCATTTGGAATCCGGCGAATGCTCCGCCGCCGCTGCGGCGCGTGAAGCCTTTGAGGAGGCTGGCATGGTCGGGGAAGCCACACCTGATCCAATTGGGACCTTCACCTACCTGAAGCCGCTGCGCCCTGATCTTTATTGTGTCCGGGTGCACATGTTGGCCGTAACGGCAGTTGCCCCCAACTTTCCCGAGCGTGATCTGCGGATTGCCCGCTGGGTGCCCGCGTCACATGCCGCCGCCCATGTCAATCGCGAGGGACTTCGTATATTTTTATCTGGGCTTTTCCGCTCGCCGCGGCCTTGCGTGTGACGCCGCGGTGCCGGCACCCTGCCGGAGCTGTTCCCAGCTTTAGCAAATGCTTCTCCTGCTACAGGACTGCATAGTAGGCACCAAACAGCAACATGGCGCTTCCGACGGCAATCATTAGAATTCCAGGTACGTGTCGTGTCAGTCCCAAGAACCGCATTGTCTGTCCTCGGGGCTCGAGTGTAGGCTCAGTGGCGGATGGTGACGGCCTGTGCACATCGCTTAGGGGTCGTCGGCGAATTGCACCACGAAAGATGAACAAGATTCCGCCTACCACCAGGGCAGCGCCAAGTAAAATTGTTAACACAGCATACTCCCTTGCCGCGCGTTTGGCGCTCGGGACCGTCAGCCTGCGCTGCCACCCCTATAGTGCCCGCAGGTCATCCGCAGACGTCTTCCCACTTTTCCTGTCTCGCGCCAGTTCAAACGAGACTTTCTGCCCATCCTTCAGTCCTGACAGACCTGCTCGTTGCAGCGCTGAAATGTGGACGAAGACATCGGGCGATCCGTCGTCTGCTTGAATGAAGCCGTAGCCCTTATCGGTATTGAACCATTTCACAGTGCCAGTCGCCACGTCGGTGATCCTTCAAATTCGAATTGGCTAGAGTACCACGCACAAGAACCTCTCGCGTCGAGATCGGTTCCGCGGGATTGTGAACCTTTGCAGCGCTGCCGTCCCATCCCACGGCCCCAGGACATGTCTAGCTCTGGCTTCAGCTGATCGCACCAGTTCGGCCGCCACGGACAGTTACCAGATCGGGCGGACGGCAAGAGATCGTCGCAGCAGCGGGTGCCAACCAGCATCATTGTCCACGTCTTCGAAGCAAACGCGGGCATGTCCGGCCGAAATCATGCCGATCTCCCTCGCAGCAGCCTTGGAAAGGTCCAGCACTCGCCCGCGAACGAATGGGCCCCTATCATTGATCCGGACAACGACGCTCTTGCCCATCTCAGGGCTGCTGACCTTAATCTTTGTGCCCAGCTTCATCGTCTTGTGTGCGGCCGTCAGCCGCGACGGGTCCATTTGTTCGCCAGATGCTGTCTGCGAAGTTAGAGCATACCATGAAGCGCGCCCGCAGCTCTCGCCGGCCTCGGCACAAATCGGTGTAATGAAAGCGACTACCAGGGCCATCATGCATGTCCTAAGCATCTCTTTGTCCTTCTGAACATAACGTGACGCAAGTTGATTTAGGTAACGCTAATGCTCGCATCGAGTTCCGCAGGCCGAGTATGGCCTCACGGAGACACTGCGACCATTGAAGCGAAACAGGAGCTCAGCAGGTTAGGCCAGAACGGAAAAAAGCCCCGCACGGTGGCGGGGCAGTAACGCGCCGCTGTTGGCTTCAGGAGGGCGCGGGGGAGGCTCGGCATGAGCGAGCCGTTTCTATTTACGACAACAAATGTCGCTGCGGGAAGGTCTGATTCCGCGATTCCGGTACGGTTGCGGAAATAAACTTTGACGGCAGTGGCCCGTAAAATTCCCCTTCGTCTCGCTCCCCTCGTCCAAATCGTCCGCCGGCTGACGCGAACGACGTTCGTTTTTGGGCCGCAGCATGTGGATGTTATCCCCGCGGAAAGCATTATCTTTGTCCCCCTTGGACCGCTCGTCGGTTGTGAACGTAGCCTTCTCTCGTCAAGAGAGGGAGTGAAATGCAGAGCAACGTGAGAGTGATAGTACCAGTCAGTATCGCTGGGTTGGTTCCTGGTGTCCCGCCCACTGGAATGCCGATTTTTGAGAACGTAAAGCCTACGGATCTGTTTGTGGACCCAGCCTATCAACGGGACATTAGCGAAAGGGGCCTGACGCAAATTCGGCGCATTATCGAGGGCTTTGACTGGACGAAGTTCAAGCCCCCGATCTGCGCATATGCCGAACATGAGGGCTCGACCGTTCTCATGGTGCTCGATGGTCAGCACACAGCTATCGCCGCGGCATCAAACCCTATCATCGATTTGATACCTGTCATGATCGTCGAGGCAGAAGATACGGTTTGCCAGGCGAAAGCGTTCATTGGCCAAAATACGCAGCGTCTCGGAGTAACCAACCTGCAACTCCACCAAGCTGCGCTGGCGGCGGCTGATGAAGATGCGCTTACGCTCGAGCTTACATGCACATCGGCAAGGGTGAAGCTGCTGCGGACGCCAAACTCGTATACTGGCGATGGTTCGCGTCAAACCATTGCGGTGAAACAGGTGGAAGCTCTAATTGCGCGCCGTGGGCGGATAACCGCCAGGCAGGTCCTCGAGGTGATAGCGGATGCAGAACGAGGGCCTATAACCGCCACTCATATTAAGGCGGTTGAGTTGCTTTTGACCGATCCGGACTACGCGGATCAAATTGCCGCCGAGGATCTTACCACCGCAATTGTCGACTTGCTTTACACCGCCGAAGATGAAGCAAAACTCTTTGCGGTCACACATAAGGTCCCGTTCTGGAAGGCTCTCGCAATCGTTTGGTTTCGCAAGTGCAAAAAGCGGCGTGGCGCACCTGGTCTCAGGGTCGCTTAGTCGATCCGGCACGGCAGAGGCATTTGTGAGTGTGCCTCTGCCGTACGCGAGTTCCCTGGAATTAGTTGCAGCCCTTGCTCTTCATTGCCGATTGGATGGCCTGCACCTTGCCCTTTGCCACGGCAACCTGGCCTTCCTTGTCGCCGCCGAAGGTGCTGGACATCGGCACACCGACGAGGAAGACACCAACTGCGTCACCGGTTGCGGCGTCATTTTGTGCCTTGGACACCGCAGCTAGGTTCTGCTGCTCTTTGATCAGTTCCTGAGCCAGCACCGGGCAGCTGCTGCCGGTATACGCTGCCATCGGAATGTCGGCCGGCACGATTGCGTCAGGTCGCTTGGCACAAGCCGTAGAAGCCAGCGCGAGCGCCAGCACTGCAAATCGAAGTTTCATATTTCCCCTCATATCCCCGCAGGGACGCCCTTACCCGTTACAGGCGCAACGTGACAGGATGCACGCTGGTGTCAAGCGTCCAGGATGGGCGCGACATGTTGCATGCCATGTCGCGTGGATTTGCCGAGGGCTCAGGGGATTGCCCGGAATCTGAGGGGATTGGGGCGCAACATGCTGCGACATGAAGCCCGATAAAAATCGTCTCGGTCGCATTGCTATCGAATTGAATTTACTTGGAATTCTTTGGTGCCCCCACCAGGACTCGAACCCGGGACCCCCTGATTACAAATCAGGTGCTCTACCAACTGAGCTATAAGGGCACTCGGGGAGGGAGTAGCATATTCCTTCCGGCTGTAAAGCGAAAAATGCCCTCAGATGGTCCAGTCGAGGCTCGCCGGTGTCGGAGAAACGGATTCCTTGCAAAACTGAACGGTGTGGGGCAGCGTTTCTGCGAGGAAGTCGATCAGGGCGCGGACCGCCGGCAGCATTCCATGACGGGAAGTGAAGGCGGCGTGCATGCTCGACTGCGGGGAGCCCCATCCGGCAAGGACGGGGGTCAGTACGCCGGCGCGGAATCCTCTTTCGGCGATGGTGTCCGGCAGCAGCCCGATGCCGATACCTTCGATCGCGGCGCGTTCGAGGATGCCGAAATCGATGCAGGAAAGCACCGGATTGTGGGCGACGTCGCGAAAGGCGCCGGCGTCGTCGACCAGCGTCCAGATGGCCCGGCCGGGATTTTCCTGCATTGCGATCGTCGGCATCTGCGCGAGGTTTTCGAATGTGATCGGGCCATGGCGCGCGATGAGGGCCGGGCTTGCTGCCAATCGCTGGCGCGTGTCGCCGAACTTGCGAACCACGATCGACTGGTCGCCATCATAGCTCGCCCGCACCCTCAGCGCGACGTCGACGCGCTCCTCGATCAGATCGACGGGGCGATTGGTCATCAGGATTGCCAGGCGGATATCGGGAAAGCGCTTGAGAAACGCCGGCAGGATGTTTGCAAGCATCGGCGCAAAGCCGGGCGGCATGGCGAGCCTTACCGGACCGGCCGGTTCCGACTTGGCGGCGGCAATGACGGCTTCCGCCGCGTCTACGCCGGCAAGTATCGTCTCGCAGCGCTCGTAGAATGTCTGGCCGATGTCGGTCACGCGCAGCTTGCGGGTCGAGCGCTCCAGCAGACGAACGCCGAGCTGCTCCTCGAGCTGTGCAACGCGCTTGGAGATCTTGGATTTCGGCACGCCGAGCGCGTTGGCGGCAGCCGTGAACCCCTTGTGCTTCACCACCGCGGCGAAAAGGGCGAGATCGTTCAGGTCCTGCATTGGATTTCCTTTCGGGCGACCGCAATTATTGTTTCTGCAGAGAAACAGTCAATTGGATTTCGGCCGGCTAATCGGCTGATTGTTTTCGTCGCATATCGGTGTCAACCCGATTCAACACAGAGGCACCACATCATGAACGTCCTCCACATCGACTCCGGCATTCTCGGAGACCACTCCGTTTCCCGTCGCCTGACGGCAGCCATCGTCGCGCAGATCAAGGCTGATGACCCGTCCGCAACCGTGACCTATCGCGACCTTGTCGCCGAGGCGCTGCCGCACCTGACCGGCGCCCATCTGATGGCCGCCAACGCCAAGCCCGGTGAACTGGATGCGCAGGTTGCAGCCGACGTCAGGAACAGCGCCGTCGTTCTCGACGAGTTCCTCGCCGCCGATACCGTCGTCGTCGGCGCGCCGATGTACAATTTCTCGCTGCCGAGCCAGTTGAAGGCATGGATCGACCGCATCGCGGTGGCAGGCAAGACGTTCCGCTATACCGCGAATGGCCCGGAAGGGCTTGCAACCGGCAAGAAGGTGATCGTCGTCTCCACGCGCGGCGGCCACTACAGCAGCGGGCCGGCGGCGGCCATGGACCATCAGGAAAGCTACCTGACGGCGGTGTTCGGCTTCATCGGCATCACCGACGTCGAATTCGTCCGTGCGGAGGGCCTGAACCTCGGCGCGGACCAGAAGGCGACGGCCATTTCCGAGGCCGAGGCGACGATCTCCGGCCTCGGCTCGCTGAAGCTGGCAGGCTGAGAAGAGGCAGGCTGAACGCATCGAGTGAAATTTTTCGGCCCGTCGGACAGGCGTTCGGCGGGCCAAATGCCGTGTTCGGCGCCGTGCTGTGTCTCGTTGTCTCGACAGCGGCGGGAAAGGGACTACACTGCTGGGCGGAGAGGGTGCGCGGAGGCGATCGATGCGGCTCTTGCTTTGCCTGGTGGTATTTCTGTTTGTTCTGGTGGACGCTGCCGCGTGGGCGGCGGACAAGGGGCAGCACACCGGCTGCACCTGCCGCAACCGCGACGGCAGCCGCCATCAGTTGGGGGCGGTGGCGTGCCTCAATGTCGATGGCCGGCGCTATCTCGCCCGCTGCGAGATGGCGCTGAATGTCCCCAACTGGAAGAAGGTGCAGGACGAATGTCCTGCGGCTGCCGCCGCGGGGCAGCCTCCAGCAACCCCCGCTGCCTTGTGAGTGCGATGGCCTGACGCCGGCCGCCCACGGCGAACGTGTTGGCGATGCGCATGTGCTGGTCGCCTATCCTGGCCGGGGCGGAGAACTATTTTGCCAGATACTGCCGCGCCGCATAGAGCGCGATGGCCGCGGCGTTCGAAACGTTCAGCGACTTGATTGCGCCCGGCATGTCGAGGCGGGCCAGCGCCTTGCAGGTCGCTCTCGTCTTCTGTCGCAAGCCCTTGCCCTCCGATCCGAGCACCAGCGCGACCTTGTCGCCGGAAAGCGTGGCCTCGAACGGCGCCGGCCCTTCCGAATCGAGGCCGATCGAGGTGAAACCGAGAGCGTGCAACTCCTCCAAAGCGTCCGCAAGGTTTGTGATCTGGATGTAGGGGATCAGTTCGAGCGCCCCGGAGGCCGACTTTGCGAGCACGCCCGACTCGGTGGGGGAATGGCGCATGGTGGTGATGACGGCGCCGGCGCCGAAGGCAACCGCCGTGCGCAGGATCGCGCCGACATTGTGCGGATCCGTCACCTGGTCGAGCACAAGGATCAGAGGGCTCTCCTTGAGCGCGCCAAGCCTGCGAACCGGCAGTGGCCGTGTCTCGAGCATCACCCCTTGATGGATCGCCTCCGGCCCGAGGATCTTGTCGATATCGGACGGCATGACGCTTTCCACAGGATAGGGGAGCGCCGCGGGGTCGGGCAGGTCGAGGCGTTGGGCGGCATTCTGCGTGACCGACAGCCGGATGATCTGCCGTTCCGGATTGTCGAGCGCGGCGCGCACCGTATGAAGGCCGTACAGGAACACCTGGTCTGGCGCGAGCACCGGCGCCTTCCAGCCTTCCGCCTGCTTGTGGCGGCGGTCGCTCTTCGGCGTCGGTATTTCGCCGCGTTCGCGCTTCTGGTCGCGGTGCGCGCGCCGAAGCTTTGCGTAATGGGTGTCTTTGGCGCTCTTGCCGCCGGCGTCATCTTTGCTCATAGCGCCTTATAGCTTCCGGTGCGGATTGCGCAATTCCATTGATCGTGCCGGGGGCGGGGAAGGCGATGCATTTTTTCCCAACTTTTTCCAAGGCACTGTGTTGACAGGAAGAAACGGGGCGGTCATATACCCGGCGCAGATCGAAGGGGCGCACTGCTCCGGCAGAAACGAGACTTCGATCTGAACATACTTGGTCGCTTGATCCCGACGGAATAATGGAGGGATGCCCGAGTGGTTAAAGGGGACGGACTGTAAATCCGTTGGCTCAGCCTACGTTGGTTCAAATCCAACTCCCTCCACCATTCTGTCACGAGGATCGGACCACGCCGCGGGTATAGCTCAATGGTAGAGCAGCAGCCTTCCAAGCTGAATACGCGGGTTCGATTCCCGCTACCCGCTCCAACCTTTTCAAATACTTGACATTGTCGATTGTCACTCGTTTCGCTGGCGGTAGGTGTGGTGTCAGAGCTGTTGTCCGAAGCGTTGTTCCTCCAGCGCCTTTTGCAGAGCGCTTGACGGGGGGAGGTCGAAGCGCCCCATCTGCTGTTCCAGCCAGTCGAGATGCACGAGGCGAATCTCGACGGGAACCCGCTTGAGGCCGAGGCCGATTGCGGCTGCCAGGCGATGTTTTCCAGACGTGTGACGCACGAGGCGCCCATCGGCGCCGATGGCTATCCCAATGTCGCGTTCGACAAGGTCGTGCCAGAGGGATCGGAAGCCACGGTGTCGCCGGCCCGTGTCGGCCGAGCGTTGGAACCGGTTGCGCGGCAGGACGCCGGCGCGCTCGATGTTGTCGATCAGGTCGACGTAGTAGCGGAAATAGGCGTCGATCTTCTCGATCGTGTCGAGCCGTCCTCCGTTGCGGCGAACGGGACGCTTCTGCCGCAGCGACTGCACGTATGAACGGTAATGCCGCCCCTCCCGGAAATTATGCCGCGTGCCACAGATCTCAACGATCTCGCGGTGGGCCGGGGAGTGCGCCAGGGGCGAGAGCCGTCCGCTCCAGTCGTCCGCGTCCAGAAAGTGGTCGCCGATCCAGTGCCAGCGACCTTCGTGGTCGAGATGCTTTTCATCCAGCCGGTGGGTGAGTGTGCCAGGATCGATCTCGATGAAGAGCCGATGGCTGAAGTGGGCCTGCGCCTGCCCGGGAGACACGGCGCCACCGCTTCTCTCCCTGGCAAGGGTTGCGGTGGTGCGGTCGAACCTCAGCGGGAAGGCGAACCAGGCCGCGATCGTGTGGAAGGAGAGGTAACCGGCGGCGTGCGAAAGCGGCCCGGGTCGCAAGCGGCGGGGGACCTTGACGTCCGACCTCAAACCGCCACGCCGGCTCGAATTGCCGGTAGGGCGATCGGCTCCGTCAGATATGGTGTGCCCGGACGGAATCATCTCGTCTCACGCTTGATCTGACCTGATGGATCCCAACTGTTTCACGCGGCAACAGGCTGCGCAATACAGTTTTTTGGCGGCGCCAATCCGGCGCGATCTCACGCGGAATCCTGCATTTGCAAACTCTACGCGTTCGAAGTTAATCAGAATAATTAAGCAACGAGGCTAATATGCCACTATACAATGAAGAATCACATTGACCTGCTTTTGCTGCCGCCGTCATCCGGCGGCGTGGCGAAGCGGTTGCGTCACCGTCTCCGGCCTGCCCGTCACCCATGCATTTAGAGCTTGCGCATTCCTTGCGAAAGCCTTAAACGGCAGCCAAACCGGGAAGGGCCGGTTAAGCCCAAAGTTCGTTCACAGGAAGAATAAACATGGCAAAAGGTAAGTTTGAGCGCAACAAGCCTCACGTAAACATTGGCACGATCGGCCACGTTGACCATGGCAAGACGTCGCTGACGGCGGCGATCACGAAGTACTTCGGCGAGTTCAAGGCGTACG
>JAEYDD010000042.1 GCA_023404095.1 Pseudomonadota bacterium
CCGAGAAGCACCACGAGTTCGTGGCGCTCGCCGAAGGGCTGCTGGAATACGAGACGCTGACCGGCGACGAGATCAAGGCGCTGATCCGCGGCGAGAAGCCCGCCCGCGACCTCGGCGACGACAGCCCGCCGCACCGCGGCTCCGCCGTGCCGAAGGCCGGCCAGAAGAAGGGCGGCGAGGCGGAAGGCGGCCTGGAACCGCAGCCGCAATAACAAGCCTTTACGACAAACGAAGAGGGCCGGCCGTTCATGCGGCCGGCCCTCTTCGTTCGAAATGGTAACGGGCTGTAACGGGCAAGAACCGAATTTCAGGTGCCCTGCCGCCCAATCTGTGGCAAACAGGCACGGAACGGGACATGCCGTTGCGGCAGGCAGCTTTCCCTGCCCTGCGCGCGCTGTCCGAACCAGACATATCAGGAGCGCATATGAAGCGTCGCTATTTCGGCACCGACGGCATCAGGGGCCAGTCGAACGTTTTCCCCATGACGCCGGATCTCGCCATGCGGGTCGGTATCGCCGTCGGTACGATCTTCCGCCGCGGCACGCACCGCAACCGGGTCGTGATCGGCAAGGACACCCGCCTCTCGGGCTACATGCTTGAAAACGCTATGGTCGCCGGCTTCACCGCGGCCGGCGTCGACGCCTTCGTCCTCGGCCCGATTCCCACGCCTGCCGTCGCCATGCTGACGCGTTCGCTGCGCGCCGACATCGGCGTGATGATCTCCGCCTCGCACAATCCCTTCCAGGACAACGGCATCAAGCTCTTCGGCCCCGACGGCTACAAGCTTTCCGACGAGCTCGAGGCCCAGATCGAGGCGATGCTCGACGACGACATCGTTCCGCAGCTGGCAAAGGCGCACGACATCGGCCGGGCAAAGCGCATCGACGGCGTGCACGACCGCTACATCGAACACGCCAAGCGCACCCTGCCGCGCGACGTGACGCTGCATGGGCTGAGGGTGGTGATAGACTGTGCCAACGGTGCCGCCTATCGCGTCGCGCCCGCAGCGCTCTGGGAGCTTGGCGCAGACGTGGTGACGATCGGCGCGGATCCCAACGGCACGAACATCAACCTGGAATGCGGCTCGACCCACCCGGATGCGCTGCGCCGCAAGGTGGACGAGGTGCGCGCCGACATCGGCATCGCGCTGGACGGCGATGCCGACCGGGTGCAGATCGTCGACGAGAACGGCAAGCTGATCGACGGCGACCAGCTCATGGCCGTCATTGCAGAGACCTGGGCTGCCGACGGCACGCTCAAGGGGGGCGGACTGGTCGCGACCGTCATGTCCAATCTCGGGCTCGAGCGTTTCCTGAAGAGCAAGAAGCTCGGGCTGGAGCGGACGCAGGTCGGTGATCGCTACGTCGTGGAACACATGCGCCAGGGCGACTTCAACGTTGGCGGCGAGCAGTCGGGCCATATCGTGCTGTCCGATTTCGGCACGACGGGTGACGGGCTCGTGGCTGCGCTGCAGGTTCTCGCCTGCGTCAAGCGCAGCGGCCGCACCGTCAGCGAGGTCTGCAACCGCTTCGAGCCGGTGCCGCAGGTCCTGAAGAACGTCCGCTATTCCGGCGGAAAGCCACTGGAGGATCCCGCTGTCGGAGCGGCGATCGCGGAGGCGGAAAACGCGCTTGCCAAGAACGGCCGCCTTCTGATCCGCCCCTCGGGCACCGAGCCGCTGATCCGCGTCATGGCGGAAGGCGACGACCGGGCCAAGGTGGAGCGCATCGTCGACGAACTCGTCGCCGTCATCGGATCGGTACGCAGCGCGGCCTGACCGGGCGCAGAACCGAACAGGTTTTGAATGGGCTTCGCACTCTGTGCGAGGCTCTTTTGCTTTCGAGGACTGCCGTTTTGAACGCGAATCACGGGCTGCAGCCGCCTGCCGGAGCAGGTGCGCGCCGTAAGTCTTACCGCAAGATTAACAACCAGAGTAAATAGTCGTAGTTAATTGCAACTTAACCTTTGCCGATCATTATCCATAGCCAATCGAGGATTTTGGCGCTGCGGGCTGCTGCAGCGCCGGTCAACATGACTATGGAGTCGGGCCATGCGGAAGTATTTGAGTGGCGCCCTTGCAGCTCTGATTGCGAGCTCTTCGGCGTATGCGGCTGACGTTTATCAACCGGAACCGGCGCAGCCGGCGCCGGTGGAGGTTGCGCCCGTCTCAACAAGCGGCTGGTACCTGCGCGGTGACGTCGGCTATGGCTGGACGCATATGCGCGGCGCCAGCTACTACCAAGGCGGTCCCGGCGGCTACAAGGCGGACTTTGATGATACCGATCTCGACGGCGGCGTGGTGCTCGGCGGCGGTGTCGGCTACCAGTGGAACGACTATTTCCGGACGGACGTGACGCTCGATTATTTGTTCGACGGGGATTTCAACGGCTCCACCAGCGGCAGCTGCGGCGTTGCTGAAGACTGCGTTTCCACCGACCGCGCCTCGTGGTCGGCGCTCAGCCTGCTCGCCAACGCCTATGTCGACCTGGGCACCTACTACGGCGTGACGCCCTATGTCGGCGCCGGTATCGGTGCGACCCGCGTCAACTGGGGCAATCTGCGCAACACCTCCTGCTCGGTCGACAATCCCGACGATTGCGACGATAGCGTCAGTCACAACGGCAAGGACAGCTGGCGCTTCACCTACGCGCTGATGGCCGGTGCCTCCGTCGATCTGACCTGCAACTGGAAGGCCGATGCCGGCTACCGTTTCCGCCAGATCAGCGGCGGCGACATGTTCGGCTATGCGATGAACGGCGGCCCGGGCGAGGATGACGGCTTCTTCGTCCACGAAGCCCGCGTCGGTCTGCGCTACACCTTCAACACCTGCGAAGTGCCCTACGTCCCGCCACCGGTCGAGCCGGCGATCTACAAGTAAGTCCTTCGTCCGACGTTCCCTTGAGCAAGCCGCCCGGTGCCTCGCCGGGCGGCTTGCTGCGTTGGGTACTGCGTCAACGGCGCAGGCGTCGTGGTTAACAAACATGCTTAACCGCGTCTTAACTTCCCCTTGCGATACTGCCCTCAGTTAACCGGCCGCAATCCCGGCCGTCGTCATGGGGGCGAGACATGATCGTGCGAAAGACAATTCTCGGTGCCGCATTCCTGGCCAGCCTGTCGGCCGGCACCGCATTCGCCGGCGGCGAACTTTATCCGGTCATCGAGGCACCCGAAGTCGACATGTCGACTGTTGCGGTCGCACAGGGCTGGTATATCCGCGGCGACCTCGGCTACGCCGCCTCGATCAAGGGCGGCGACGGTAGCTACAACTACATCGGCGAGGGCGGGGCGGACGAGAGCCGCGAGCGCTTCGATGACGCGCGCTTCTCCAAGCCGTTCTCCTACGGCGTCGGCATGGGCTACCAGTTCAACAACTTCGTGCGCACGGATCTCACGACGGACTTCTTCAATTCCAGCTTCGACGCCGATTCGTCGATCGGGCGCGCCTGCCCCGGCGAGAACGCGGGGACGGGCTGCGACTTCACCCATGACAGCGGCTTCAACGCCATCAGCGTCATGGCCAACGGTTATATCGACCTCGGCACCTATGCCGGCTTCACACCCTACATCGGCGGTGGCGTCGGCGCGACCAACGTGCAGTGGGACGACCTGAAGACCCGGGCGACCTGCGTCGACGGCAGCAGCGTCTGCGGCAGTACAGAACAGGGCGGCACCGTCCGCAATCCCGGCGAAGAGAGCTGGCGCTTCACCTACGCGCTGATGGCCGGCGCCTCCTACGACCTGACCAACCGCATCAAGCTGGACATCGGCTACCGCTATTCCGACGTCGATGGCGGCAAGATGTTCGGCTACAGCAGCGCCGAGAAGGCGCTGGGCGCCTCGGGCACCAAGGCGCGCGACGACGGCTTCCAGCGCCACGAGATCCGCGCCGGTATTCGCGTGACGACCTGGTAGGACCAGGATCGCCGAAAGCTCTTTGAGGGCTCCATGTCTCCGGTTGGGCGATGAAGCGTCCGGGCGGACAATGCGGCAGCGCCGCCGTCACGTGCCAGCGCAACAGACGTTTCTGTTTCTTCAAAGCAATGCCATCACCACCGTCATGCCGGACTTGATCCGGCATCCAGCCGCGCAAGTCTTTGCGCGATAGAGCACATTGCGCGTCGCCGACGCGACGCTGCCGGATCCCGGATCAAGTCCGGGATGACGGAGAAAAATGATGGTGGCCTGCTAGGGCAACCGTTCCGACCGCTAGCCTCAGGGCACCTGTTCTCCAAAGGACAAGCGCACACGATCATCCCCACTGCGCCCAAAATTTTCCCCGGCGCGACATATCCGGCTTGACTTCGTTTCGACGCTCCCATATCAGCAGCGGCGGGACACCCTTCCCCAACGAAGGGCTTTCTATCTGGAAGGATAGCCAACATGACGAAGACCGTCACCGCGCCGGACGTGCGTCCGAACAATACCCATTTCTCTTCTGGCCCATGCTCGAAGCGTCCCGGTTGGTCGCTCGAAGCCCTTGCTGATGCCCCGCTCGGTCGCTCGCACCGCGCCAAGGTCGGCAAGGCCAAGCTCAAGCAGGCCATCGATCTCACCCGCGAAATTCTGGATGTGCCCGCGGACTACCGCATCGGCATCGTGCCCGCCTCCGATACCGGCGCCGTCGAAATGGCGTTGTGGTCGCTGCTCGGTGAGCGCGGCGTCGACATGCTCGCCTGGGAAAGCTTCGGCGCCGGCTGGGTCACTGACGTGGTCAAGCAGCTCAAGCTCGACGCCCGCAAATTCGAAGCGGCCTATGGCGAACTTCCCGACCTTTCCGCCGTCGATTTCGACCGCGACGTGGTCTTCACCTGGAACGGCACCACCTCCGGCGTGCGCGTTCCCAATGCCGACTTCATCCCCGCCGACCGCAAGGGCCTGACGATCTGCGACGCGACGTCTGCCGCCTTCGCGCAGAACCTGGACTTTGCCAAGCTCGACGTCGTCACCTTCTCCTGGCAGAAGGTGCTGGGCGGCGAGGGCGGTCACGGTGTCCTGATCCTGTCCCCGCGGGCCGTCGCCCGCCTGGAGAGCTACGTGCCGGCCTGGCCGCTGCCGAAGATCTTCCGCATGACCAAGGGCGGAAAGCTGATCGAGGGCATCTTCACCGGCGAGACGATCAATACGCCGTCGATGCTCTGCGTCGAGGACTACATCGACGCGCTGCAGTGGGCGAAGTCCGTCGGTGGCCTGAAGGGCCTGATGGCGCGCGCCGACGCCAATGCAGAGGTGATCTTCGACTTCGTCGAGAAGAACGACTGGATCGCAAACCTCGCAAAGGACAAGGCCAACCGCTCCAACACCTCGGTCTGCCTGACGATCGCCGACAAGGACGTTCTCGCACTCGACTCCGACGCGCAGGCTGCCTTTGCCAAGGGCATGGTGGCGCTTCTCGAGAAGGAAGGCGTCGCTTATGACATCGGCGCCTACCGCGATGCGCCGTCCGGCCTTCGCATCTGGGCCGGTGCCACGATCGACACCGCCGACATGCAGGCGCTGATGCCCTGGCTGACCTGGGCCTATCAGACCCAGAAGGCGACGCTTTCGAAGGCTGCGGCCTGACCCTTGCGTGACTTGCCTCGCCTCCTGAGAGGCGAGGCCCCAATCCGCATTCCCGTTCCAGATCCGATCTTTCAAGGAGGCCCCCCCATGGCACCTCGCGTTCTCGTATCCGACGAATTGTCGGAAACCGCCGTCCAGATCTTCCGCGACCGCGGCGTCGAAGTCGATTTCCAGCCGCAACTCGGCAAGGACAAGGAAAAGCTTGCTGAGATCATTGGCAATTACGACGGCCTTGCGATCCGCTCCGCCACCAAGGCGACGGAAAAGCTGATCGCGGCTGCGACCAACCTGAAGGTGATCGGCCGCGCCGGCATCGGTGTCGACAATGTCGACATCCCGGCTGCCTCGCGCCGCGGCATCATCGTCATGAACACGCCGTTCGGCAACTCGATCACCACTGCCGAACACGCGATCGCCCTGATGTTCGCCGTCGCCCGCCAGCTGCCCGCCGCCGACGCCTCAACCCAGGCCGGCAAGTGGGAGAAGTCGAAGTTCATGGGCGTCGAAATCACCGGCAAGACGCTCGGCGTGATCGGCGCCGGCAATATCGGCGGCATCGTCTGCAAGAAGGCGATCGGGCTGGGCATGCATGTTCTCGCCTACGATCCGTTCCTGTCGAAGGAGCGCGCCGAGGAAATGGGCGTGACGAAGGTCGAGCTCGACGAGCTTCTGGCCCAGGCCGATTTCATTACCCTGCACGTTCCGATGACCGACAAGACGCGCGGCATCCTCAATGCCGAGGCGATCGCCAAGACCAAGAAGGGCGTGCGGATCATCAACTGCGCCCGCGGCGGCCTTGTCGACGAAAAGGCGCTGGCCGATGCCCTGAAGTCGGGTCATGTCGCCGGTGCCGGCTTCGACGTGTTCGAGGTGGAGCCCGCCACCGAAAGCCCGCTGTTCGGCCTGCCGAACGTCGTCTGCACGCCGCACCTCGGCGCGTCCACGACGGAAGCTCAGGAGAACGTCGCCCTGCAGGTGGCCGAGCAGATGTCGGACTACCTCGTCAAGGGTGCCGTTTCCAACGCCATCAACATGCCCTCGATCACCGCCGAGGAAGCGCCGATCCTGAAGCCGTTCATCCGGCTGGCCGACGTCCTCGGCGCCTTCGTCGGCCAGGTTACCGAAAGCGCGATCAAGGAAATCGAGATCCTCTACGATGGCCAGACCGCGTCGATGAACACCAAGGCGCTGACGAGCGCGGTGCTCGCCGGTCTGATCCGCCCGCAGGTGGCCGACGTCAACATGGTCTCGGCACCGATCATGATCAAGGAAAAGGGCATCATCCTTTCCGAGGTCAAGCGCGACAAGTCGGGCGTGTTCGACGGTTACATCAAGCTGACGGTCAAGACCGGGAACCAGACGCGTTCGATCGCCGGCACGGTCTTCTCGGATGGCAAGCCGCGCTTCATCCAGATCAAGGGCATCAACCTCGACGCGGACGTCGGCAGCCACATGGTCTACCTGACCAACACCGACGTTCCCGGCATGATCGGCTTCATTGGAACGACGCTGGGTGCGGCGAACGTCAACATTGCCAACTTCCAGCTGGGCCGTGAAAAGGAAGGCGGCGACGCGATTGCGCTGCTCTATGTCGACGGTCCCGTATCCGAGGAGGTGCTCGACAAGCTGCGCGCCAATCCGGCGATCCGCCAGGCCAAGCCGCTGGTGTTCAACGTCGACTGATTTTCGTCTCCTCCCCAGACGAACACAGAGGCCCGCGCCGGAGCGATCCGGGGCGGGCCTTCTGCATGAAGGGATCGGGTGATTGGGGCAGGGCCGGTGGAGATGCGGCTATGCAAACTTGCGCACAGCGGGGCGGGATGGGTTGAAATTGCTCCTCATCCGCCTGCCGGCACCGGCGCGCGAAATGCGCTTTACAGATCTGCCGCCCCGCAATCGCAGGTGCCGTCAATGTCAGATGGCGTCCGCGCCAACGGCCTTCAGCGCCGCACGCGCGACTTCGAAATCCTGGTCGCCTGTGCCGGAACCGACGCCGATGGCGCCGGCGAGCTTGCCACCGAAGCGGATCGGCAGGCCGCCGGGAAGGTGGGTGACGCCGCCCTGGGAGGCGATGCCGGCGGCGACGCCGAACTCGACCGGCATGGCGCCTGTGGCGTTGTTGATCGAGGCGGCGGTACGCGCCTTCGAGCGAGCGGTGTGCATGCTGAGATATTTGGCGCCGTCCATGCGGATGCTGGCGATCGTCTCGCCGCTCGCATCGACGATGAAGATGCACTGAGGCACGCCGATCTGTTCGGCATGCGCGACTGCTGCGACAAGCATGTCCAGTGCGCCCTTGTGGCTAAGCGTGATCGTTTCTCTGTAGCTGGTCATGGCGGTCTCCTGTTCTCTAATCTCCAGAATACCGTGCGGGTCTGCAAAGCGGCACGGCGCAGAATGCACAATGACCTTTGCCGGGCTGGAACAAATGGTCGGGCCAGGGCGCCCCTTGCTATCTGTTCTCGCCTCGGCTCTCACCCTGCTTGGGCCGGCCGATCTCGGCAATGGCGATGCCGCCAAGCACCAGCAGCAGTGCCACGAAGTGGAAAAGGTGGAAGTCTTCGCCGATGAGGACGACGGAGAGAAGCGTACCGAAGACGGGGATCGCATTGATGAAAAGGCCAGCGCGGTTCGGCCCGATCATCTCCACGCCGCGAACATAGAGCACCTGCGACATCAGCGAGGGGAAAATCCCGGCATAGAGGACGATGATCCAGCCGAGGCCGTCCGGCGCGATGGCGTGGCCCGAGCCGATCTCCCACCACAGCAGCGGCAGCGAGCTTAGCAGGGCGCCGAAGGCGGGGGCTGCGATGAAGCTCTGCCAATGCAGCGTCGGCTTCCAGCGCAGCGACACCGTATAGCCGGCATAGACGAGACAGGCGAAAAGCATGAGCACGTCGCCGAAATTGAATTCCAGCTGCATCAGGGTCGCGAAGTTGCCATGCGCGGCAGTGACGAGCACGCCGATGAGCGTGACCGAAAACCCGATGATCTGCGCCGGCGAGGCCTGGATACGAAAGAGCAGGAAGTTCATCACGAAGATGAGCATGGGGATGCCGGCCTGGACAATGACGGCGTTGATGGCGCTGGTATAGTTCAGCGCCGAGTAAAGCAGGGCATTGAAGAGCGTGAAGCCGAAAGCGCCGTAGAGAAAGAGCTGAAGCCAGTGCTGCTTGATCTTCGGCCAGTCGCGGCGGATCTGCGGGGTCATGAACGCAAGAATGACGCAAAGGGCGACTACCCAGCGTAGCGTCGTCAGCATCATCGGGCTGACGTGGCCGACGGCGATCTTGCCGGCAACGGAATTCGCGCCCCAGAAGAGCGAGGTGATGCTGAGATAGGCGTAAGCTTTTCGGTTCAGATGCATCTTGCGGGAAGCGTTGAGGACGGGCGGAGCTTGAGGCAAGCGCAGGAATAGGCCGAAATCACCGCAAACGCCATGCAAAAAGCAGGTCGCGGCGGTACAACAGGGTCGCTTTCGCCGAAACTACACAGTATAGATGCGCGGGTTTTCACAGTGCGTGCCATGCCGTGCGC
Organism: Pseudomonadota bacterium; assembly: GCA_023404095.1. Lineage (GTDB taxonomy): Bacteria > Pseudomonadota > Alphaproteobacteria > Rhizobiales > Rhizobiaceae > Mycoplana. Next base: position 9,097 of record JAEYDD010000042.1, read on the forward strand.
AAGAAGCAGGAAAGACGAAATGACCAATGTCGTGGTGATCGGTTCCCAGTGGGGTGATGAAGGCAAGGGCAAGATTGTCGACTGGCTTTCGGAGCGCGCCGACATCGTCGTCCGTTTCCAGGGTGGTCACAATGCCGGCCATACCCTGGTGATCGACGGGACCAGCTACAAGCTGTCGCTTCTTCCCTCCGGCGTGGTTCGTCCCGGCAAGATGGCCGTCATCGGCAACGGCGTCGTCGTCGATCCGCACGCGCTCTGCGCGGAGATCGACAAGCTGGCGGGGCAGGGGGTGACGATCACCCCCGACAACCTGCGCATCGCCGACAACGCCACCCTCATCCTGTCGCTCCATCGCGAGCTGGACGGGATCCGCGAGGATGCGGCGGGGAAGTCCAACGGCGGCATCAAGATCGGTACCACGCGCCGCGGCATCGGCCCGGCCTATGAGGACAAGGTCGGCCGGCGCGCTATCCGCGTGATGGATCTCGCCGATACCGACACGCTCTCAGCCAAGGTCGAACGGCTGCTGACCCACCACAATGCCTTGCGGCGCGGCCTCGGCGAACCGGAGATCAGCCACGACGCGATCATGCAGGAACTCACTTCGGTTGCAGCCCGTGTCCTGCCGTTCCGCGATACCGTCTGGCTGATGCTCGACCGCGAGCGCCGGCGCGGCGCGCGCATTCTATTCGAAGGCGCGCAGGGTTCGCTGCTGGACATCGATCACGGCACCTATCCCTACGTCACCTCGTCCAACACCGTCGCCGGACAGGCGGCTGCCGGTTCGGGCATGGGGCCGGGATCGCTGGGCTACATCCTCGGAATCACCAAGGCCTATACGACCCGCGTCGGCGAAGGGCCGTTCCCGACCGAACTGACGGACGAGATCGGCCAGTTCCTCGGCGAACGTGGCCATGAGTTCGGCACGGTCACGGGGCGCAAGCGCCGCTGCGGCTGGTTCGACGCGGCACTTGTGCGCCAGTCGGTCGCGACCAACGGCATCACCGGCATCGCGCTGACCAAGCTCGACGTTCTCGACGGGCTCGACGAGCTGAAGATCTGCGTCGGCTACACGCTCGACGGCGAGGAGATCGACCACCTGCCCGCAAGCCAGGGCCAGCAGGCCCGCGTCGTGCCGAAGTACATTACCCTGGAAGGCTGGAAGGAATCGACGGTGGGCGCCCGGAAGTGGGCCGATTTGCCGGCGCAGGCCATCAAGTATGTCCGCCAGGTCGAAGAGCTGATCGGCGCGCCGGTCGCGCTGCTATCGACGAGCCCAGAGCGCGACGATACCATACTTGTGACCGATCCCTTCGAGGACTAAGATTTGATTTGACACTTCTTCCGGACCGGATTCGCGACCATATAAGGCCGGAGATCACGAGAAAGTTCTTATGGCGGATTTTGTAGCAGTCATTCGTAGGGCCGTTGATGGCCTCACGGACAATTCTCCGGACATGCGCGTCAAGGTCTATGACAAGGCCCGCGGCGCGGTGCGCAGGCAACTGGAGGCCATGAATCCCCGTCCGTCGGACGAGCTTGTGCAGCGCCAGCTGGACAAGCTCGAAGCCGCGATCTCGGAGGTCGAAAGCGAGCACGCGGTCGCCCTGCCGGCGGAGGATCTGACCGTCGAAGACGATGTGACGGCGCTCGAGGAGCCTGCTCCTTATGCGCCGCCCCAACCAGAGGCTCCGCAGGCGGCCGCCGCGTCCTGGGAGGAGCCTGCTGCCCCTGCGACTTTTGAGGAAACCGTCGAAGCCGCTCCCGCAGAGCCGCCAGTACCTGCGCCGGCCGAGACTGGCCCGGCCGAGACTGGGCCTGCCGAGACTGGGCCTGCCGAGACTGGGCCTGCTGAAACTGGGCCTGCTGAAACTGGCACTGCTGAAACTGGCCCCGCAGAAGAAGTGCATGCCGTTCATCAGGCCGCGGAGCCCGACTTTGCTCGCGAAGCGCCGCCTGCCGCCGCCGAATATGACGAGCCGGTAGAATATGTTGCGCCGACCTCGGCGACCGTCGAGCCAGAACCGGAGCAGCAGCACTGGCAGGCGGAGACGGCATACGCGCCGATGCATGAGGCCCCTCCTGCCGAACCGGTCGAGCCCGTCGATGCGCCGCATCGGACTTTTGTCGAGACCTCGGCCCATCCTGATGCCGCGGAGGCGCCGTCCGAGGTGCCGGCCTACATCGGTCTCGAACCCGTTCAGGATCCGGCCTACGATCACACCGCGTTCGTCGAGCAGGCAGGCGCACCCGCCTACGAGGAACCCGCCTACGAAGTCCCTGCATACCAGGACGAGCATGCCGTCGAGCCGGCCAACCGGGCGGAACCGCCGGCAGTCGAGGCGTCCTTCGAAATGCCTGCTGCTGCGGCACCGGCGAACTGGACGGCGGAGCGGTCCGATTCGGGCTTTACGCTCCACGAGTTTCCCGCACCGACGCCGCCTTCCGACAATACGTGGGAAGAGAGCTCGCGCCGTGAACCGGCACCTGCTCCCACTGCAGGCGAGGCCAGCGGCGAGTTCGCCAACGACTGGAACTGGCCCGAAGAGACGAAGACCCCGGACCAGTCGAAGAAGCCTGCCGAAAATGCCTGGGGCGATCTCGAGGACCTCATCGGTTATCAGCCGAAGGTGGGAGCGGCAGAGCCGGAGAAGCCTGCCGCCGTCGAGGATACGTTCGACGCGTCAGGCGTTACCGAGGCGGCCGTCCGCAACGGCCAGCGGCCCTACCGGGCAGAGCCCCGCAAACGTGGCATCAGCCTTGCCAAGATCGGTGCGCTGGCTGCGGTTGTCGCGGTCGTCGGCGCTGCCGGTGCTGCATACTGGATGAACAGGGACGCGGTGGACCGGATGATTGCCGATCTGACCGCACCTGCCGCCACTGACAATGCACCGGCAAGCGGCGCCACGGATAGTTCCGCTACGCCGACGGCTGGCGCGAACGGCGCAGGCCAGCCGGGCGACACCGAAGTTGCATCTGCGGAGCCGGCCAGCAGCAAGTTTACGCAGCGGCTGCTGCCGGACGGAACGGAATCCGACGAGGGCCCGGCGCCCGTCGTCGGCCAGGCGTCCTCGGAAGAGGGCAAATCCGTGGCCGAGCAGTCGACCGAGGTGGCGTCGGCCGAGCCGGGTGCCACAACGCCGGCGACGGACGGTACCAATGGCGCCGACGGTTCGTCCGTACCTGCCACCGCGGGAACGGAGCCGGCTCCGACGCCCTCGCAGGACGTGGCGCAGACGGCTCCTGCTTCGGCCGGCGCGCCAGCCGCCAATCCGACGGCCGCCGAACAGGCGCCGCTCGGCGTGACGCAGAAGATGTTCCTCTATGAGGAAAGGCTCGGCCAGTCCGCTCCGACGGCGATCGACGGCACGGTGGTGTGGTCGCAGGCGGAAGAATCGCCCGGCGGCGATGCCAAGCCCGAGCCGGTGATCCGTGCGCAGATCAACGCGCCTTCCAACGGCCTGACGGCGCAGGTGACGATCCGCCGCAACGCCGACAAGTCGTTGCCGGCAAGCCATCTGGTGGAGATCGTCTTTGCGCTTCCGCCGAACTTTGAGGGCGGTAGCATCGACAGCGTCCAGCGCGTGGCGATGAAGCGCACCGAGCAGGATCGCGGCGACCCGCTGATCGCTGTTCCGGCCAAGATCACGGAAGACTTCCACATGATCGCGCTGAACGATTTTCCGGATGCGATCAACCGCAACAACGAGCTTCTGAAGAGCCGCGACTGGGTCGACATTCCGATCACCTACCGCAACGGTCGCCGCGCGCTGATCACGCTGGAGAAGGGCGCTTCGGGAGCGGAGGTGTTCAACACCGTCATGAACGCATGGAACGCGCTCGGACCGGCGGACAGCCAGTAACGCTCGTCCGGACCGACAAGAAAAACCCCGCAATGGCGACCGCCTTGCGGGGTTCTTTTTTGTAGGGGTGTCGATCGGGACGTCGAGGCGACTTAGGCCTGCTCGATCACGCGGACGGCCTGTTCTGCTGCGAACTTCTGTACCGCTTCCTGAACCTTCTCGAAGGCGCGGACCTCGATCTGACGCACGCGTTCGCGGCTGATGTCGAACTCGGTCGAAAGCTCTTCCAGCGTCACGGGATCCTCGGACAGGCGGCGGGCCTCGAAGATGCGGCGTTCGCGGTCGTTCAGGACGCTCATCGCACGCGCCAGCATGGCGCGGCGGGTTTCCAGCTCGTCCTGTTCGATCAATGTCTCTTCCTGGCTGTCGCGGTCGTCCACCAGCCAATCCTGCCACTGGCCGGAATCGCCTTCGCTCGCCTTGATCGGCGCATTCAGCGAGGCATCACCCGACAGGCGGCGGTTCATCGAGACGACTTCTTCCTCCGACACCTGCAGCTTGGTGGCAATCTCGGTGACCTGATCGGGGCGCAGATCGCCGTCGTCGATCGCCTGGATCTTACCCTTCATGCGACGCAGGTTGAAGAACAGCCGCTTCTGGTTGGCCGTGGTGCCCATCTTAACGAGCGACCAGGAGCGCAGGATATATTCCTGGATCGCCGCCTTGATCCACCACATGGCATAGGTCGCGAGGCGGAAGCCACGCTCGGGATCGAATTTCTTGACAGCCTGCATGAGGCCGACGTTGCCCTCGGAAATGACTTCGCCGATCGGCAGGCCGTAGCCGCGATAGCCCATGGCAATCTTGGCGACGAGGCGAAGATGGCTCGTCACAAGCTGATGGGCAGCGTTGCGGTCGTCATGTTCCTGGTAACGCTTGGCCAGCATGTATTCCTGTTGCGGCTCAAGCATCGGAAATTTGCGGATTTCGTCGAGATAGCGGTTGAGACCGCCTTCGCCGGCCGTGATGGACGGCAGTGTATTTCGGGCCATCGAGCACCCCTTCCTTGAAGCGGCTTCCTTGTCAGGCAAGCCTTTATTGGAGCTTGATCCCGCAACCGTCCTCCGTTTGCGATCCTGCTCCAGGGCGGGACATGTCGACCCCGCCACCATGATAGATAGGTATGGCGAAACAATGGTTCAAGCGCCGGTGCTTTCACGGGACCGTGAAAACCGGAGGAAAGAGTGCCGCCGTGTGCGACTAGGCAGTATGTCGTGCCGGAAGCCCGCATTTTCAAGACGAACGAGCTTCTGCGGGGAGGTCAGCCGATCGCCCGAAGGGCGTCCAGAAGCGCCCCCAGATCGGCGGGGGCGGGCGCCTCGAAATGCATGACCTCGCCGGTCGTCGGATGTTCGAACTGCAGCATGTAGGCGTGCAGTGCCTGCCGGTGGAAGCCGTTGACGACGGCGCGCGCCTGCTCGGGCAGGAGGTTGGCCTTGGTGCGGAAGGCGGCACCGTATTCAGGGTCGCCGAGCAGGGGGTGGCCGATATGGGCCATGTGGACGCGGATCTGGTGGGTGCGCCCGGTCTCCAGCTGGCATTCCACCAGCGAGGCGAGGCAGCTTGCGTCCGGTTTCTCGCCGTAGCGCTCGATGACCTCGTAGTGGGTAATGGCTTCGCGGGCGTCTTCGCTTTCCTCGCGCTTGACGGCGCGCTTCGTGCGGTCTCCGGCCCGGCCGAGCGGGGCGTCAATCGTGCCGCGCAGCTGGCGCGGCCGGCCCCAGACGACGGCCTGGTAGGCGCGCTCCAGCGGCCCGTTGCGGCCGTGGTCGGCGAATTGCGCGGACAGATGCCTGTGTGCGGCGTCATTCTTCGCGGCGACCATGACGCCGCTCGTTTCCTTGTCGAGCCGGTGGACGATACCGGGCCGGCGGACGCCACCGATGCCGGAAAGGCTGGTGCCACAGTGGTGGATCAGCGCGTTGACCAGGGTGCCGGTCCAGTTGCCGGCGCCCGGATGCACGACCAGACCGGCGGGCTTGACCAGCACGATCAGGTCGTCGTCCTCATAGAGAACGTCGAGCGGAATGTCCTCGCCCTGCGGTTCCGGATCTTCCGGCTCGGGCAGTTCGATCGCGATCGTATCGCCCGGATGTATCTTGCGCTTCGGCTCGTTCACGGCGCTGCCGTTGACGAGTACGGCGCCCTGTTCGATCAGCGCCTTGATACGGCTTCGCGAATATTCGCTGCCAAGGGTTGCTGCAAGCCACGCGTCGATGCGGCCTGCGGCATCCTCGTCCGCTGTCAGGACTTTCCTTGTGTCGTCGGCTTGTTTAAAGGGGGCGCTCATTCAAAGATTGTCCTGACTGTCGGAGACGCTACCGCCCATGTCGAAGTTCGATGCAGATGAACAGGAAGAAAAGCCGCTCGATCCGGCCATGGAGAATGTCCGGCGCAAGATGGTTCGCCTGCAGCTCGTCTCCGGTGGCATCATGCTCGTCATGTTCATGGCGGTGCTTGCGGCCATTGTCTATAAGGTGACACGGACGGATGGCAAGCCCGAAAGCCGCATTTCCGCAGGCCTCACCGTTCCGAGCGATGCGCCCGTGACCGGCTCGGTGACGCTCCCGAACGGCTTCACCGTGTCGTCGGTGTCGCAGTCGGACGGCCAGATCCTCTTCTACGGCACGCTCTCCGACGGTGCCCGCAAGGCGATCCTGTTCGACATCGCCGCCGGGCGCGTCATTGCCGATATCGACGTCGGCGGCCGGTGACGGGCCGTGGCCGGCGACGCGATCCGTATCACCGACAGCGACGATCCCCGCATCGCGGCGTTCCGCTCGATCCGCGAGCGCGATCTCGTCGGGCGGGAGGGACGTTTCGTCGCGGAGGGAACCGTGGTCCTGCGGATGCTGGCGCACGCTCATGCCCGGGGCGGGGGATTTCGTGCGGAGGCGATCCTGGTCCTGGAGAACAGGCTTGCGGGGCTCGCGGCCATCCTGGCGGATATTCCGGCCGACGTCCCGGTCTATGTTGCGGACAAGATCGTCTTCAACGGGATCGCCGGTTTTGACATGCATCGCGGCGTCGTTGCGATCGGACGCCGGGACGCGCTGCCTTCGGTCGCGGGGCTGATCGCCTCGCTACCGGCTGACAGTCTCGTGCTCGCCGCCTGCGGCATTTCCAACCACGACAACATGGGTGCCCTGTTCCGCAACGCTGCAGCATTCGGTGTCGACGCCATCCTGCTCGACGAAACCTGCTGCGATCCATTGTACAGGAAGGCGATCAGGGTCTCGGTCGGCGCGGTGCTGAGCCTGCCCTACGCGAGGGGCGAGGGAGCGCTGGACCTGCTCCAGTGCCTCACCGAAGCCGGGTTTGCGATATGGGCGCTTTCGCCGCGCGGCGATAAAGCCGTCGGTCAGATTGCCCCGTGCGCACGGCTGGCGCTGGTCGCGGGCACGGAAGGCGAAGGTCTGCCCGATGCGATCCTGTCGCAGTTTCATACCGCACGGGTGCCGCAGGCGCCCGGCCTGGACAGCCTCAACGTCGCCACAGCCTGCGGCATCGCGCTCTATCAGATGGCCTTGTCGAAGGGACGGATCGGCTGAGATGGCCTGACGGGCCGGGATTATCCCCGCGGCGGAAGCATGTCCTTGGCGCGCCTGGCGAGGCTGAGCCTGCTGGTTCCGTTTGCGGGAGGCGCCTGATCCAGCAGGCTGCGGATCGGCGAGGCATCGCCCTCGTGCGCATCGGTCAGGACAATCATCTTGGCCGCTACGTCGGCCATCTCCTCGCGCAGTGCCGCATCGGTTGCCTCGGACGGCGCGTCTGAAAGCCGCTGCGTGATTGCGGCGCTGCGGTCGCGCACGTCGGCTTCGAGCGACAACAGGTCGAGAACGTTCGCACCGTTTCCCGAGCCCATTTCGCGGTCGTGCTCTATAAGCGGGATTTCGGCGGGGGCGGCGAGGAGAGGTTTCATTTCAGGTGTGCGGGCAATGCGGGCCTGGGCCCTGTTGTCGGGACTGGGGGTTTTAAGCTTTTCGCGCAGCCTGCCGATTTCGGCAACCGGGCGTTCCGGTGCCACGTCCTTGTCGGTGCTCTGGTGCTGGCCGCGCGAAAGCTTGCTTTCGAGTTGTCGGGCCCTGCTTTCCTCGCGCGAGAGCTTGAGGCTGGTTTCCTTGAGGCTCGCCTGCGCGGCGCGCAGCCCTTCGACCAGCTTGTCGCGCTCGTGGCGCAGGGCCAGCAGGCGGCTTCCGAGGTTTTCGATCTCGGTGTCCTTCGCGGCAAGGGCGATCATATGGTCGTTCAGGTCGCTCTGGACGAGGTCGCGATTGGCGTTGAGGATCTCTATCTCGCGCTTCTTGTGCAGGATTTCCCGGTCGGCTGCGTCGAGCTGGGCTTTCAACTGCGCGAATTTCTGCTCGTCCAGCCGGAGCGCGGAGCGCAGCTCGCCGGCATCGACGTTCATGTCCTCGATATGCGCCTGCAGGTCGGCCTTGTCGGCGGCCAGCCGGCTGACGTCGCGCTTCAGCGCCTCGTTCTGCACGGCAAGGCGCGTGCCCTTTTCCCTTTCGCGAACCAGGCTTTGCGAAACCCGCGCGTTCTCCGCGGCGAATGCGGCACGCGCCATGTCGGTCTGCGCGCGCACTTCCTGCGGGCTCAGCGGCGTTGTCGCCTTCATCCGGGTCTCGGTGTAGGCGACGATACGGCGCTGGATCGCAGGCGCGACGAGCAACCCGACGAGCGTGGCCGCCAGGAAGCCGAGGGCGAATAGCAGGGCATATTCAATCACGACGCCGCGGTTCCCGTTCTTCGGTCATTCCCATGACTTTGGGCCACTATAGCCGACGCAGCCCCGTTGCACAGAGGCTGCGCGAGCAATTTCGGTTACGGTGGTAAACTGCCCTCAGAACGGATTCCAGGTGGGGTTGCGGGTCAGCTTCAGATAACCGGCATTGACACCGAGACGCGCACCGAGGCCGGTGCGGATCGGGACGATCACCATGTTCTGCTCGGTCAGCACCGTCATGCCGACACCGGCAACAACATAGGCCGCGCCCGAGACGCCGGCGAACCGCGTATAGAGCGCGTTGACGTCGGGGAGGTTGTAGACCAGCATCATGGTGCGGCTGCCCTGCCCACCCCAGTCCAGGCCAAGCGAGGGGCCCTGCCAGAACACCGGATGGCTGCCCGCGTTCTTGGTGTTCATCTCGCCTTCGCCATAGGTTAGGCCGGCGACGAAGGCGCCCGAGCCTTCCTGGCCGAGAATGTAGCCGTTCGGCAGACCGTAGGATTCGAAGGCGCGCTCGACGACCTTGGCAAGGCCTCCGGTGGTGGAACCGAAGAAGCTGTGGCCGGCATCGACGATCTCCTGCACGCTATAGGTCGAGCCGCCGGTGCTCTGGGCATGGGAGGCCGTCGGCAATGCGAGGGCCGTCATCGCGCCGATTGCGGAAAGCAGCGCCGAGCGCCGGGTCAAATTCGAAACACGCATGTTTATTCCCTCGTCGTGGTTCGGGACATCGTCATGGCTGTCAATTTGACCGGATCGTGTTAACAATCGGTTTACCAAATGTGGTGTCTTTATGGCTGACTTCTAATTGAAACTGCTTCGCGTTATTTTCGCGTGTTAAGTGTCGATTGGACTGTGCGCAAAGCCCGCCGGTTGCAAACGGAGCCTTGGCGGCTGCCGGCATTTTGGAGACCTTCATGGCTAAGAATCCGAACCTCACTCTGAGCGGTCCAGACCTGGCGGCGCTGCTGTGCAGCCGCGTGTGCCACGACGTCATTTCGCCCGTCGGTGCGATCAACAACGGTCTGGAACTGCTCGACGAGGGCGGGGCCGACGAAGATGCGATGGAGTTGATCCGAACGAGCGCGCTGAACGCCTCGGTGCGGCTGAAGTTCGCGCGGCTTGCTTTCGGCGCCTCGGGTTCGGTCGGCGCGTCGATCGATACCGGCGAGGCCGAGAAGGCCGCCCGCGACTTTGCGGCAGCAGAGAAGAAGACGGAGATCACCTGGAGCGGGCCGCGCGCCATCATTGCAAAGAACCGCGTGAAGCTGCTTCTCAACCTGTTCCTGGTCGCCTATGGCGCGATCCCGCGCGGCGGCTCGATCGACGTGACGCTGGAACGTCCGGAGCTTGACGCCGAGTTCCGCCTTACGGCCAAGGGGCGCATGCTGCGCGTGCCGCCGAAGTTCAACGAGATGCTTTCGGGCCAGCTGGAAGAGGCCGTCGACGCCCACAGCATCCAGCCCTACTATACCGTCCTTCTGGCAGACGAAGCCGGCATGCAGCTCGACATCGTCTCCTCGCCCGAGGAGATCACCTTCGTGGCGAAGGTCGTCGCCGGCTGAGCGAACGGTCCGGCGCCTATGCTGCGCCGGGCGGTAACCTTTTGTTTGCCAGATACCGCTACACTTACTTCATGATTGACCGCTCCCGCGAGCGGGGAAGTGGAGCAGGCGATGCGGCGCATCATGATTGCGGACGGATCGGACGTCGTCCGCAAGGTCGGCAAACGAATCCTATCAGGCCTTGATTACCTCGTACTCGAAGCGTCGAACTCGCTTGAGGCGCTGGTGCGCTGCGAGGCCGAGCTGCCGAACGTCGTCATCGTCGATTCCACCATGGACGGCGCGCTTGAGCTGATCGGCAACATCCGCATGCTGCCCAGGGGCGAGACGGTTCGCATCTTCTACTGCGTCGTCGAGGCCGATCTGAAGAAGATGATGATGGGCAAGCGGGCAGGGGCCGACGATTTCCTGCTGAAGCCGTTCGACCGCAAGATCCTGACGAGCGTCTTCGCCAATCTCTCCATTGCAGCCTGACCTGTCGGGTCGGTTTTCGGGAAGTCTTGAACGCGGTAGCGGACCTCGCTGCCGCTTTTTTGCATGTGGTCGCCGGAGGTTTCCGGATCGGCTCCAGGGCAGCAAAAAACCCGCCTTCAACAGGCGGGTTCGGTATTTGCAGGGCGGTTGCGAGCGCGATCAGGCACTTTCGAGATAGTCGCCGTCGGGCTCTCGCAGCACGTAGCCACGGCCCCATACGGTCTCGATGTAATTGGCTCCGCCGGCCGCGTTGGCGAGTTTCTTGCGCAGCTTGCAGATGAAGACGTCGATGATCTTCAGCTCCGGCTCGTCCATGCCGCCATAGAGGTGGTTGAGGAACATTTCCTTGGTCAGCGTGGTGCCCTTGCGCAGCGAGAGCAGCTCGAGCATCTGGTATTCCTTGCCGGTCAGGTGAACCCGCTGGCCGCCGACTTCGACGGTCTTCGCGTCGAGGTTGACGATGAGTTCGCCCGTGGAAATGACCGATTGCGCATGGCCCTTGGAACGGCGGACGATGGCGTGAATGCGGGCCACCAGTTCGTCCTTGTGGAAGGGCTTGGTCATGTAGTCGTCGGCGCCGAAGCCGAGGCCGCGTACCTTGTCCTCGATGCCGGCCATGCCGGAGAGGATCAGGATGGGAGTCTTGACCTTGGCCAGGCGCAGCGTGCGCAGAACCTCGTAACCGGACATGTCCGGGAGGTTCAGGTCCAGCAGGATGATGTCGTAGTCGTAGAGCTTGCCGAGATCGACACCCTCTTCGCCCAGATCAGTCGTGTAGACATTGAAACTTTCGGATTTGAGCATCAATTCGATGCTCTGCGCTGTCGCGCTATCGTCCTCAATGAGTAGTACCCGCATCTATGTCCCCTTTTCCGCCGCTCAAGGTGTCCTGGCCCCTCTACACGATACGGATCCAGTCGTTGCCTGATTTGAGGCTGCCACCGAATGGTTAACAAATTCTGATTCACTCTGGCAAGATGTATCGAAATTGTTAAATAATTTTAGCAGCTCCCTGAATTTACGTAGAAATTTGAAAGCGCATACCTCACGCACATTGTGAGGAAATTGCGCTAACCGACTCTTTCGACTCGTGATTACAAGGCATGCGGCATTTTGGGTTTTGCATTTACCGACCCTTAAATCATGCGACCTATGATTAACGATGCCCGTAAACGAAAGGTTACCAGCGGTAGGGTTTCGTTAATATCGGCAGATTTTTTTGCCGGTGCCGGTCCAGCCGGTTCGTTGGACGGGTGAAAATGTCGGTCTGCTTCGCTCTGTTACCAGGCGAAGCATGCCTTAAGCTTGTTGGTTGGACGTTTTGCGCGCCTGCGCGGACCGTCCGCCAAGTGCCGGGGTCTCGCTATCCACGGGAGTATTGCGTATGAAGTCACGTGAGAGCCTAGTTCGCCTGAAGGAGTTTCAGGTGAAGGAAAAAAGGCGACAGCTCAACCAGTTGCAGATGATGATGTCCGAATTCGAGCGGATGTCGAAGGAACTGGAAAGCCAGATCGCCATCGAAGAAAAAAGGTCCGGCATTTCGGATCCCAGTCATTTCGCCTATCCGACCTTCGCCAAGGCAGCACGCCAGCGGGCCGACAACCTCCTGGTCTCCATCCGGGAGCTGAAGGTGCAGCAGGACGCCGCCGAACTGGCGCTCGAAGAGGCGGAAGCGGATTTTGCCAAGGCCTCGGCGCTGGAGGAGCGCGACAACGCGGTGCGCATCCGCGCCTGACGCCTATCCGCCCTGTCTGGTCCGGCAACCAGGCCGGCTCATGCCGATGACGCGCATTGCGGCATTGACATTGCGCGCCGGGCATCAGGAAGAACCCTCATGACCGAACGAGTTTGCGGTCCTGAGGGTTCTTCTCGTTTGTCAGGAACGTTTGACGGGTCAGAGTGTTACCACGTCGCTCCATTCTGGATGCCGCGTCGCCTGGGCGCGGAAGAACGGGCAGAGCGGCATGATCTTCCAGCCTCCGCCACGCGCCTGTTCGACGGCGTGCAGGGCAAGGGCCTGGCCGATGCCGCGGCCGCGCAGCGCGTCGGGAACGCCGGTGTGGTCTATGATGACCAATTGCGGCGAGGTACGGGAATAGGTCATTTCCGCCTCATGGCCGTCGACGGTGACTGCGTAGCGCCCGTGCGAACCGTTTTCCGTGCTGCGAATTTCCATCGCGTGCATTCTCCCTGTCTATTTCTCGCCATCGATCAGGGGGACGTAGGGGCCGGGCCCGCCTCTGCATAGTCCCGTGCGAGAGAAAATTGCATCCCGAAGAGAGTCCGGGCGCCGAGGCAGGGAGTTGCGGTTGCTGCAACGGTCATGGCGCAATGTTATGCATGGCGGAAAATTCGCGCGAGGCAATCGATGACGCTGATCGTACCCGTCCTGCTCATTCTCTCGACGTTGTCGCTGGCATTCGGCATGGTTCTGCCGCTGGTGCTGTTCGAGAAGCTCTATTTTTTCAGCGAGACGCCGTCGCTCCTCGGCATCGTCGCCTATCTCTGGACGGAGGAGAACCGGGCTCTGGCCGCGATCGTCGGGCTGCTGTCGATCGTGTTTCCGGTGGTCAAGCTGATCGTGATCGCCTTCGAGGCGACGGCGCCGGTCGAAGGGGGAGCGCACGAGCATCTGCTTGCGCGGCTCTTGCCGCTGTTGGCGCGGTGGTCCATGGTCGACGTCATGCTGGTCGCGCTCGTCATCTTCGCAGCAAAGACGAGCGGCGTTGCGGAAGCCTTCACCCAGCCGGGGCTGTGGTTCTACACCGCATCGGCGGTCATGACGGGCCTGCTGCAAATGCGACTGCGGCCGCAACGAGTGCGGCCGCAATGAAGAAGGGGAGGTTGCAAGGCGGCCAGTGCCGGGACTAGTGCCTGTACTGCTGGATGCGCGTGGTGCGCAGGCCCGCCAGACCGTGATCGTTGATGGAAGACTGCCAGGACAGGAATTCCTCGACCGTCAGCGTATAACGCTCGCAGGCTTCCTCGAGGCTCAGCAGGCCACCGCGTACGGCGGCCACGACTTCAGCCTTTCGACGGATCACCCAGCGCCGCGTATTGGCGGGCGGCAGATCGGCGATCGTCAAGGGGCTGCCATCGGGGCCGATGACATACTTAACGCGGGGTCGTATCATTTCGGTCATAGGACTCTCTACTACACACAAGACCATATGACCGGACTGTAGTTTGCCACATTTAAAATTTGCCTAAGCTAATCGTAACAATTCGCTAACAATTGAAACGATCCGGCCGAACAAGACTGTGGCCAATGCATGCAGGCGCTGCAGCCGGGTCCAGTCCGCAGCGTGCGGCCCGGGGTGCGGTACAAGTCTGCACCACGAGAATTCGCTATATCCAACAAGATGTTGCCTCTGCTACATGCCTTGGCATCACAGGCCGTGCAGCGCCGGTCGTAACTGCGTATCGTCGCCGTGCAAGCGTCATGTCTCTTGTCCTTCCGGGGTTTCTGGAGATGCGTTCTTTTCAATATGAGCAACGGCGCAGAGCAGCTTCAGCCGAGCCGGGGCTTGAGGTCTATCGATGACATACGCAGACAATCTATTGATGAACCAGCAGCGACCGGCCGATTTCCTGAGCGGTAGTTCGCTGGAAGGGGTGCGTACGGAGTATGAGGTGCTGCGCCTCTTCCGCCGCTGTGCCGATCATTTCGAATTCAGCCACTTTCTCGTCGCCCGGTTCCCGGAGAGCGAACGGCAGGGCTTTGCCGAACGGCTGGTGATCAGCAACTGGCCGACCGAGATGGTGCGCAGCTATGACGGCCTCGGCGTGTTCCATGAAAGCCGCCTCGTCGCGGAAGTGGCGCAAACGAAACGCCCGGTCACCGGCGGTGCCGAACTGCTGGCCCCACGGCATGCCGCCGACATCGCATCCGGGCTTGCGGATCGCTTCGGCTTCACCACCTCGGTCGCGTTTCTCCTCCACACGACCGCGGCCGAGCCCTTCATCGTCGTCTACTCCGGAAAATTGCCAGTGCCGGACCCGGAAAAGCTCCCGGCGCTCTATTTCACCTCGGTGCAGGTCTTCGAGTGCCTGGAACAGACGTTTGCGCCGCGTCCGGCCGCGCGCGAGCGCCTTTCTGGCCGGGAGATCGAGTGTCTGCGCTGGGCGGCGGCCGGCAAGAGCGGTGACGAGATCGCCATCATCCTTGGGATATCCGCCTATACCGTCAGCAGCTACTTCAAGTCGGCGACCAAGAAGCTGGACGCGGTCAATCGGATGCAGGCCATAGCATCGGCCCTGCGATTGAAGATCATCTAGGCGTACGTCGCTGCAGCGGTTTCGCTTGCATCTGCGGGCCGCCTGCACCCGCGCAGCGCAGTGCTCCGGGCTCGAAATCAGCGGCATGCCCTGCTTTTGCCGGCGCAGCGGACGACGCATGTTCGCGCCCGCCTTGCCCCGAAGGGCGCAAGTTTCTATATGTCGGCGACGGGCGCCTGCGCGGCGCCGGGCTACGCTTGTGTCGTTGCCGCCGCCGCGTCCGCAGATGCCCCGCGCAAGAACCATCGGATGGATGTCGTGAACAGTCTCGATTTTGACAGGAAGCCGGAAGATACACGCGTCGTCGTCGCCATGTCGGGCGGCGTGGACTCGTCCGTCGTTGCCGGCATTCTCAAGCGCGAGGGCTATGATGTGCTCGGCATCACGCTGCAGCTCTACGATCACGGCGCGGCGGTGCATCGTGCCGGTTCTTGCTGTGCGGGTCAGGACATCGAGGACGCACGCCGCGTTTGCGAGACGCTCGGCATTCCACACTATGTGCTCGACTACGAAAAGCGTTTCCGCGAGACGGTTATCAATCCCTTTGCCGAAAGCTACATCGCCGGCGAAACGCCGATCCCCTGCGTCGCCTGCAACCAGACGGTCAAGTTCGCCGACCTGCTGGCCACGGCGAAGGAACTTGGCGCCGACGCGCTTGCGACCGGCCACTATATCCGCTCCAGGCCCAATCCCAATCCCGGCCCCGGCGTTCCCGGCCGGCGGGCGCTCTACCGCCCGGTGGATGCCGAGCGCGACCAGAGCTATTTCCTGTTCGCCACCACGCAGGAGCAGATCGACTATCTGCGCTTTCCCCTCGGTCATCTCAGCAAGGCGGAGGTGCGGGCGCTTGCCGAGGAGATGGGCCTCGTCGTCGCCAAGAAGGCGGACAGCCAGGACATCTGCTTCGTGCCGCAGGGCAAATACTCCGACATCGTTTCCAAGCTGAAGCCGAATGCGGCGCTCGCCGGCGATATCGTTCATATCGACGGGCGCGTGCTCGGGCAGCACGAGGGCATCCTGCATTACACGATCGGCCAGCGCCGCGGCATCGGCATTGCCACCGGCGAACCCCTCTATGTCGTCTATCTCGACGCCCGCTCGCGCCGGGTGATCGTCGGGCCGAAGGAGGCGCTGGACACGCGCCGCCTCTATCTGCGCGACGTGAACTGGCTGGGCGACGACGATCTCGACGCGGTCGCCGCTACCGGCTTCTCGTGCTTTGCCAAGGTGCGTTCGACCCGTCCGCCACGGCCTGCGCGGCTCAACGCCGACGAGGGCGGTCTCTACGTCGAACTGGAGGAAGGCGAGGCCGGCGTGGCGCCGGGCCAGGCCTGCGCGCTCTATTCGGGCGAAGGCGAGGACGCGCGCATCTATGGCGGCGGCTTCATCGCCCGGTCCGAGCGCGAATCGTCGGCAGAGGAGGCGCTGAAGCGCATTCTTTCCATGCCAACGGCCGCCTGAAGAGCGACTATTCACAAGCCTTTGCACAGCCGTGCATTTTTGCGGGAAACGGCGCTTGACACTTAAGGGAAGGGCACCTTATAAGCCGCCCGTCCCGAACGGAAAACGAACTCAACGTTTCTGTTTCGACTAGGCGGCGGAGTAGCTCAGTAGGTTAGAGCAGAGGAATCATAATCCTTGTGTCGGGGGTTCGAATCCCTCCTCCGCTACCAGCAGCCTCCCCCCATATCCGAAAAGTTCGGTTTGGCCGGTGAGCGCAGCTATGTAGGTGACGACATCGACCTCATAGGCGCTGTCATCCTTCCCATCCCCAACGATGATGTGCGAAACAGCAGCCCGAAACGCTGAAAATGCGTCGGGATCGAAGATCGTGCCCTCATTCTCAATCGTTTGTTTGATGCGCTCAAGTTTGCGGACGAACTGACGAAGCGCGGCCGGGTGGATTTCAACGGCAGGGACGGACTTCTGCGCCTCCTTTAGCTCCTCGCCGAGGCGTGCCCGCTCTTCTTGCAATTCCTTGAGGCGTCCATCTACGCGCTCCATCGGCAGCGTGCCGCTGGTGAAAAGCGAAATGAGGCGATCCTGCTCCCCGGTCATTTTGATCAGGCGGCGCTCGATCTCGCCGGCGCGCTTGGCGGCGCCGTCGGCAGATTTGCGGTGTTGCGAGAAAAACCGATCGAGATACTCCTGCGTCGCCTCGGGCTTCTGCAAGAGGTTAAGCATCCCGTCGATGACGCCGGTTTCGATCCTATCGAGGCGGTAGGACTTGCGGTTGTCGCAAGCTCCGCTTTCTGTGTAGCGGGAGCAGCGAATGCGGATCGCGCCACCGTGGATGCCCTTCGAGCCCATGCCGCCGCCGCATTTCCGGCAGCGGAGCAGCCCGGAGAAGATGCGTTTCGGCTTGTTAGCCCGCCTATGATCGGCATGCGCATGGGATCGTTCTGCTTTCCGCTTCTGAACAGCCTCGAAGACGTCGCGCGGTACGATCGCAAGGTGCGGGGCATCCGAAAATTTCCATTCCTCGGGTGGGTTTTCCCTGCTTACGCGCTTGCCCGTATCGGGGTCGCGCACCATCGTCACCCGGTTCCATACGATTTGGCCGTTGTAGATAGCGTTTTGCAGAATTCCGTAGGCACGGCCCTTGCTGCCGTTGATCGTGCTGGCGTTCCATTTCGACCCGCGGGGCGGGAGGATGCCATCCGAATTCAGGCGACGGGCGATCTCGCGGGGGTTCATCCCGCAAAGATACATTTCGAAGATGCTGCGGATTACCGCAGCCTGTTCCTCGTTAATGGTGCGTTCGCCAGGCTTCCCGGGCACGAGATCATAGCCGTAGGCGTTGCCCCCGGCAGTTCGGCCATCCGCAACCACGCCGGCCATTCCGCGGCGAACCTTGTGCTTGAGATCAGCAAGGAACATCGTGCCGAGCAGCCCGCGTATACCGATTTGCATCGCATCGGCGACGCCCTCGTGAACGGCGATGATCTCCACGCCGCCGAAGGAAAGCCGCTTAAAAATGCCGGCAAGATCTTCCTGATCGCGCGAAATGCGATCGAGTGCTTCCACGACGACCACATCGAAATCGCCATTCCGGGCGTCTGCCATCAATTGCATGATGCCGTCGCGCCCGATGAGCGAGGAGCTTGTCTGCGCCCGGTCTGAATAGACGCGGCCGGCGACTAGACCGTTCCGTTCGGCATATTCCCGGCAAAGTGCCACCTGATCGTCAATTGATCGGTCTTTTTGGAGGTCCGTCGAGTAGCGGGCATAGAAGACCGCGCGCTTTCCTGTGGCTGACTTTCGATTTGTTCGCATAGTTGAGTGCTTCCGTGTTCGTTCTTTACTTCATCGTCCTCGCCGAGGGGCATCCTCACGAGGGCGTCGATAACGTTAAGCAGAACGGGGCAAAGGTCGGAACGTTGTACTTTTGGGTTCAATGCGGATCTCCGAAGAGGTCGCCCTGTGGCGTGCGGGTGTCGATCGCGGCTGCCTGGATGCGGGCCTTGTCGGCCCATGATTGCAGATCCGCGGCGTGCTCCGGGGAGCGGGCAGCGCGTGCTTGCGCTTCCCGTTCAAGGACGCCGGCGTAGAATTCGAGGAAGTCCTTTTCCTCTTCCGGCGTCCATTGAGAGCGATCAGCGGGCAGCAATCGGCTAGGCATCGCCGCCCTCCTGCGCCCACGTCTGTGAATTGAGCGGCAGGCCGAGCAGGCTATCGCCGGCTTCCCGCAACAGCGTGCGATCAGCGTTCAGGACGCCCGATACGACCGTGTCGTGCACGTTCGCGTGCGGGTTCTCGAACCACCACACGCGACGCCCGTCGGCGATCTGCATGTGAAGTTTGTCGCCGGCCTGTAGTCTGGCGATGACCTGCGCGGCCTTCATGCGTCACCTCCATTCCGGAGCGAAGGGGATATCGTCGTCGAGATCACGGGAGAAGCTCGATCCACGGCCTGGGCTGCCGCCCGAGCCCCCGTAGCCGCTCGATTGGCCGTTGCCCGATCCGCCCGATCTGCCAGTGGATGAGCCTCGGCTATCTGACTGGCGCCGGTCCCCGCCGCCATCGCCATTACGCTTGTCGAGCAGCTGGATTGAGCCGTGGAAAGCCTTCACATGGATCTTGGTGGCATACTTCCGCTCGCCATCCTTCTCCCAGCTTTCGTATTCGACCATGCCCTCGACGTAGACGTGCGACCCTTTCCGTATGAAATCCTTGGCGATCTTGACCAGCCCTTCGGCGGACACCTTTACCTTGTGCCACTGCGTCTTTTCTCTGCGCTCGCCAGTAGCGCGGTCTCGCCACGTTTCAGATGTCGCGAGGTTGAAATCGACGACGTCGCCGTGCTGAAAGCGGTGATAGTCCGGGTCGGCGCCGACGCGACCGACGAGAACGACCTTGTTTACACTACCTGCCATCGTCCTAGATCCTCGTCTCGGAAAGCGCCTCGTCGCGGGCGCGGTTGAGTTCGGCCATGCGCTCGTGGGAGCCGGTCGGCAAATCGGGGTGGTGAATTTTTGAGAGCTCGCGATAGGCGATTTCGATCCGCTCCCGGTTCACCGGGTTGGGAAGCCCTTTGTGCCAGGTGTTGAGCCCGAGCACTTCCTGCCAAGGGCGTTTGCTCGTGCCGGGTGGAAGAGCAAGGAAGCCGGTGAAGCTCGCCCGGACAAGCGCAAGCGTCCCGTGCCGGAGTTCGGTGCGCCTGGCCTCAATGATCAGGTGGATCGCCTGCAAATTCGCCTCGACCGTCTGGTATCGATCGACCGGAATGCAAACCTGCATCCCGTCCCACACGAACCAAATGGCGACGCCGGGGTCGGCCGGCCGCGCGGCCCCCAGCGTCACGTTCGAAGAGATCACGAAGTTCGCGACGGCTTTTCCACTGTCGCGGGCGAAGGCGTTAACCGAGGTCTCCACGTTCTTCAGCGCGCCGGCGAGGGAGGTCCGGAACTGCCCTTTCTCGCGCACTTTCGAGCGCGGGATGGTGTTCGGCCAAGTGAGGGGGAATGCGGCGGTCAATGTGTGCCCTCCCGTCCGTTGAGACGGCAATCGCCGATGCGTCCGGCCTTCATGTCGCCGTCGGCCTTCCGCCAAAGCACTGAGCGCGCGATCGACGAGAACTTTCCGCACTCGAAGCCGGCAGGCCCACCGACCAAAAAAATGCACGTTTCCACACCGTTGCGCGGGCGGCACGGCATAGGGTCGGGAATGCGCCCCATGTTCCCGCTACCGAAATAGTTCACATTGGGAACGGGGGGCGCGAAGGGGTCGGCGATGATATCGAAGCGCGCGGGGTCGATCGTCGCGATGATCCGTCGGCCGTTGAGCCGGTGGAATGCATCTTCGGCGTAGGCGAGAATGTTCTGGAAGCCGAAATCGCCGTCTTTCCGCGTGAGGACGATGCCCTGGCCGACCGTCTCAAACTTGACGACGTGTTCTGCACATTTGTCGAGAGCAAGGGTGAAGCTGTCTCGGGTGTACGACAGGGCAGCCGGCCGGCCGCGCATGGATTGAGCGGCTTCCCAAAAGGGGGCCGAGAGGTCGAGGTCGCCGGCGACACTCGTGACTTTCCACGGGTGGTCCCACCTCAGGTATTCCAGGGTTCCGGAAAGTTTGTTGTTCATGGGGATGCGCCTCTTGTTTCGGGGTGCAAGGGGACGATTGCCGCGCCTGTGTGGCGCGGCAGCGCATTCGAAGTCGGGGTGGAGAGGGGGGTTAGCCCGGTGCGTCGCCGCTTTCCGGCGATGCCGGCAATTCGCCGACAAGGACAGAGACGAGGACCCCGAACAGTGAGGCAACGGCTACAAGCTGCGCGGCTGTGAGCGTCGAGCGCCCTTCCTCGATCCGGGTGATCGTGTGCTTCGCGGTGCCGATCGCCTCGCCAATCTCTTCTTTCGAGATATTGCGCGACAGCCGCATGGCGCGAATGCGATGCGCAATCTGCATGTCGGTTTCGGTCGCCTTAGACATCAGCCGCCTCCTCGTGCCGCTTCGGGAATTCGAGGAAGGTGCGCGATACCGAGGCGGCAGCCACGTATGCCTCGTGAAGCTCCATCACGACAAAGGTTGTGCCGATCGCCTGCAACGCATGCTGCTTGGCTGCATTCTCTGCATCCGCAACGCTGCAGTGGTGGCTCTCAACGATTTTTGTGGTGGCATTGCAGACGAGCCAGAACCTTTCAGGCGTTGTCGTTCCCATCAGGCTAGCCCTCTCTGCTTCATGACGTGGCGAAGGGTATGGCGCATGTCGCGATCAAGCTCGGTGCCGTTCAGCCACCGCAGATAGTCGGCGGGCAGTTCCATGACGGGGCTACCGCGGTGTTTGCCGAAGGGCATCCGGACGAGAAGAACGGGGGCATCGGCCCACCGGATCATTTCGGGTACCGTGGCGCCTTCCTCGATCATGCGCGCGAGCAGATGCGCGGTGACGTGCGTATCCGGCCCGGCACGATGGGCGAGGGAGGCGACATATCGGTCAACCGGGAGCTTGAGCGCATATCGCAGGTATTGGTTCGAATGGCGCTCCATCGTCGGCCAAATGCGCTTGGCCGCCTTGAGCGTGCAGATCATCGGCTTCTCGCCGCCGGTGAAGAACTGCCGATCGAACTCACGATTGTGGCAGGCGAAGACGTCGGCGCCCGCCATTAGCTGCCGCAGTATCACCTCCGGAGTGGGGGCGCCGGCGACGTCTTCCATCTGGATATGGTGCGCGGCAGCCGCGCCCGGGTCGATCTCCAGACCGGGCGCTGCGACAAACGGGTTGCAGAGATGGGCGACCGGGTCAGTAATGGTCACCACCGCGCCGCCGTCATCGACGACAACGTCAGTCCAGCCAACCTCAAGGAGACCTGCGGGCTTCCCTTCCTCGGGAAGCCCTGTCGTCTCGGTATCAAATACGCGGACGACCGTCATTGTCAGCCCGCCTTTCCGCTGTCGGACAAATTGAGCCCGACGGCTTCGGCGGCGGCCTCATTCAGGAAAGCCAGGCGGGCCTTTTCGGCGCGCAGGATTGCCTCCTTGATCGCAGTGGTCAGCAGGATGCGGTAGCCGGCGCCATGCATGAGGTCGCTGACGATGCCGGCTTGAATGTGGTGGTCTGCATCGTCTGCAATGATGCGAAGGCGGTAGCTGCCGCCATTCTCTTCGAAGCCTTTCAGCGCATCGACGCGCGCCTGTGCGTCGCGCCATTCGGTAAGCAGTCGCTCGTAGGTCCAACGTTCCGTTTTCAATTTGCACCTATTTTCAGGATGATATCGGGATGGGGGTGGTGAGCCGGCGATCAGCCCTGTCCGCCGCCCTCGTCTTCGGCCTTGGCCTCTTCGTAGGCAGCCAGCCAGGCCTCAGCGAGGGCCGCGACGTCCTTGTACTCAGCGGGAAGCGCCCTCCGGCTCATGCCGGAATGGTAGGCCGTGGCTCCGCGGTCGCGCGCCGCCTCGATCTCGTCGCCGGTCGGGGCAGGGGTGTCGCCGGGGAAATCGCTGCCGTCGTCCTGGGCGTTATCGGTACGCTCCTCCTGAGTGGCTGGCTTTGCGCCGTCGGACGGCTTGTCGGCGCCCTTCCGTTTTTCCCCGGTGCCTTCGGCCGGCTGATCGCTGCCTTTGGCACCCTTGCCGCCGGCAATATCGTCGAGCTTTCCCTTGAGGCTTTTCTTTTCGCCGCCGGCAACCGCCTGGCTGCCGCCGCCGCCGAACATCTCCTCGACGGTCGCCTCGCCAGATTTGAGAGCCGCATGCATGCCAACGAGGATCGGCATGTGCTCGATCATGATGTCGTCGACCCCGCCCAATTCGATCGAAGCGACGACCTGCTCGGGTTTCACTCCGAATGCAGCAAAGGCTTTCAGAATATTGTCACGCCGTTCGCGGAGGGTTCTGACGTCGCCTTTGATCGTCGCTAGCGCCGCGTCGTGGGCTTTGCGCCAGACAGCTTTCGGGACCCCGCCAAGGATGGCATTTCGCTTTGCGATCGAAGCCGCGGCATTGCCGGTAACGATGATCATGTCGTCGTTGTAGAGGCGCCCCCTGCTGTCGACGATCCGGCGCCGTACACGCGCAGTCGTGGCGGTGTTGGTTTCGAGGTCGTGGAAAACGCCTTCCGCCTCGACATATTTCTCGACGCGATCAACGTGGACGACGCGGGCGCCCACGCGGCAATTTCCCCACTGCCCGGCGACGATCTCTGCCAGGCGGATCGAAGGACCGGTGATCGATTTTCCGCCGCGGGGGAGGGCGTAGTTGCATTCTTCTGCGCTCTGTTCGTCGATCGTGACCAGCGAAAGAATGTTCTTGGTGGATTTAGTAATGCTGCGCGGATAGGCGTGCGCGGTGGAAATCTGCTGGTCAATCTCGGCGCGGGTCAAGCCGATCGCTAGACTGGTCTGCTCGGTTGCCGAGCCGGTGATGATCTCGCCGTCGGCGGTGATGATTTCGTTCTCTGCCATTGTTCGGTGGCTCCTCTATGGGGCTGGGTCAGAAGGGCTGATCGTTGGGGACGAGACGCCGGCCCCGCTTTGGGGCTGCCGCCGGCTTCTCGGCTGGCTTTTCCTTGGCGTAGTGGACGGCCGGCTCGGGCAGCATCCCGATCCGGTGAAGCTGCCGCATGATCAGGAGGGCGCCATGCGCGTCATCGACAGCGCCGTGCGCCTTGAACTGCGAGGGCCGAACTTTGAAGTGATCGAGCGCTTCCGTGAGGTTGGGGAATTTGAGCCCCCGCCCATTCGGCCGCGGGATACGGCAAATGCCGGTCAGCGGTCGCATGACGCAGATGTTGGGCGTTTCCTCGAAGAGATCAGGAAGGCCCAGGCGGCGAAGCTCGCCGCGCAGCACCTTGCAGTCGTATTGCGCATTGAAGGCAACGACGGCACGACCGCCCCGGATCTCGTCGGTGTAAGCTTTGAGGACGTGGCTCATCGGAATGCCCCGCTCCTCAAGGAATTCATCTGTCAGCCCGTTGATCTCGCCGGCGGTGCCCGGCCCCTGCGGCATCGACCATCCATGCGGCAGCACATAGAGATCTTCGCGGCTCTCCTCGGCCAGATCTGCGCTCACGCGGATCATGGCGAGATGGGCGAGGCGGGGCTGGCCGGGGGCATCTGCCGGCTGTTTGAAGTCGAAGAGCCCGCTCGTTTCTGTATCGATGACAAGATATTTCACTGCGGCAATCCTTTCAGGATGCCCGCGCGCAATCAGCGGCGGAAATTGGTGGAGACGTCTTCGAAGGCTTCCACGCCGGCGAGGGAGGTGGAGCCCTTCTGGATTTTCACGTAGGAGCGGATCGCCTGCTCGACGTGCTCGCGCTTGAGGTAAGGGCGGAGCTTTTCGAGCGGGATCGCCTCGTAATCCGTGATGCGGAAATCCCATGAAGTCCGGACGCCGACCTTGACCCCGGTCGCTGTCTGCATTCGGCCGAGATCCTTATTCGCAGCCGCGGCCTTTTCCTCCGCTTGGGCGGCCTGCAACGAAAGCTCGTCGGCCTCGTCGTGCTTGCGCTCGACGGTATCCGGCCGCTTCGCCTTCTCTGCCTCCGCGCGCTTCTTCTCCTCGGCCTCCCGAAGCCTGGCGGCTTCCGCCTCGCGCTCGCGGCGCTCTCGGGCGATCTTTTCGCGCTGATAGGTCGTGGAAAGATTTTCGAAGGTGTCGGCAATGCGATCGAGGCGGTCGACGAGCGGATTGAAGAATGCATCCACCTCGCGGCCTGCCGACAGGTAGGGCTCCTTCTCGACCTTACGCGTCGCTTCGAGCTTCCTCGAAAGCTCATTGGCATCGACGATAACCGGCGCGACCTTTTCGAGATCCTGATCGCTCTGGATCTTCTTCGGCAAGGCGTTTGCGCGTTCGGCGATCGGCTCGATCTTGGCGATCAAGTCTTTGTACTGATCGGCTAACGTCTCGGCGATCGGCGGGCTATTCCCGCCAATAACCGCGCGTTCATTCTCAGCGGCTACGTTCAACGTGGCCTCCTTGTGGCTTGCTAGGTTGCTGGGTTGGCTGTCGTCCGGCGGCGTGCGTGTGGGTTGCAGCCCGATCGCCGCCGGGCGTCTTGTCGGCCGCTTACTCGGGCGGCGGCACGCGTAGGACGCGGATCAAGGAGGCGGGCGCGTGGAAGGCCGCACGACGCTGCTGGCGCCATGTGATCTTCTGCCCACCTGCCAAATGGCCGATGGTGGCGCCGGCCATCTTGTGTTTGATTTCCGCGTCGACTGCGGCAAGCTCCGCGGCGGTCGCCTTGGCCGCCTGCCGCAATACGTGATGCTTCACGATCAGATCGAGAACTCGGTTGTCGCGGCTGAGATCAATTTCCTCGCCATCGTCGCTGGAATACATCCGTTCGATCGTATCGGCGTCGCGGCTATAGTCTGCCGCCGGCGCCTCGCCGTCGGCGACCGATTGCCAGAAGGCCAGGCTTTCCTCTTGAAGCCGCTCGACGACGCCGGGAAGGATCGGGACGTCGATGATGGGCATTCTGATGCCGTGCCCAACGACAATGGGGGCGACAGCGGCCCAGCTGCTTCCGGTAAGGTATCCCTCGATCGTGGCTTGCAATGCGATCCAGAGCGGCGGCTCGATAGGGCCGTCGTCGGGTTGCCACTTGCGGCGGAATGTCGAAGGCTCGACGCTCTTTAGCTGGACGATCCCCTTGCCTCGCACCGGATCTATAGCGATGACGTCGGGGGTCGCCCCCAGGCGAAAATCGCCGTCGCGGTAATAGATGGTCGACCGCCCGGTATTGTGGGCGATCTGCCAATCAGGGCGCAGTTCGCGAAGGATCTGCACGCCGACGGGTTCAAGCAGGCGGCCACGGCGTATCGCTTCGTTTTCATCAAGATCAGCGTCGCCCGCGATGCCGGACTTCTGCGCCCACAGATCGAAGCGGGTCACGAATTCGTGGCAGTCGAGCAACGCACCGACGACCGATGCGGTTACATCCCGCGCGCGGTGGCGATGCCATTCGACCGTTGATCGGATCTTGATCTCCTCGATCATAGCGGCCTCAGACAGCGGCGAGGCGAGTTGCCGCCTCATCCACAGCGGCGTCTGTCAGTCGGGCGATACAGTCGGCGCTAAAGCTCTCCGCGTGGAGCGCCGCGCGAACGGCGCCGGCGCTCGTCAGGTCGACACGGCGGGCGACAAGGGCTGCTGCCATCTGGCCGATGCGCAATTCGTTGTGCCACTCCCGAACCGACTGTTTCCGCTGTGCAATCATTTCAAACTCCCTCAAATATTCTGCATTTGTTCTCTTCCGCAACCTATGGGCGCCAGCCACAGGCGGGGATAACGGCGTCGCTGGCGCGGCCCCCAATGCCGCGCCAACTCTTTGATTTATCGAGAAACTTTATCGAGGATGCGGCGCGCCTCGACCTCGATTTGTACCCGGTCGTCGTTGTTGGCGACGTTTCGGGCAAACGCGCTGATCCCCTGCGCGAAGTCCCACGCGGTGCGGGCCTTTCTTCCCTCCTCGCGCTCGACGGTTTCCATGATTTCAAGCGCCCTCTTGCGGCTGAAATCGCGGCTGGAAAGGAAGGCGAGCGCCTCGTCGTCGTCGGCCGCGATCTTCGCGGCCTTTGCCTTCTCGACGCCCACAATGAGCTTGCGGGCGCTGCCATCGGCGAAGGATTTCAGTGCGGGCCGTGCCTGCTCCATGAAGCGGCTCGGCGCGTGCTTGCTGTGCCGCATCGTGATCTCTTCGAAGCCTTCGACGCCCCACATGATGCGGTTGCAGCAAACCGCGCGAAGGTAGAATGCCGCCAGGCGCAGGGAGCCCGAGCCGACCTCGGAATTGGTAATGTAGAAACCGCGGAACATGAGATCCGGGTCGCCGCTCGGAAGCTTCCCGACTTCGACCGGGTTGCGATCGTCGACAAGGAAGATGAAGACGTCGCGATCACTGGCGAAGAGCGTCGTGGTATCGAGGCTGATTGGATGCTCCGGGTTGTAGGTCATCGAGCCCCAATCCAACACGCCAGGCACCTTCCACCGCGTATCGCCGATGCCGTCGCCGGCTACCTGCATTACCGCATCGACGACCTCGTGATCGAAGATCCGGCCGTAGTCGGGACCGGTAGCGGCAAGGAGGCTCTGGTCGCTGGAGTAGAGCTTCACCTCATCCGCGTTGCGGTTGTAGCGCAGGCCGTATGCCAGGGCGTCGGCCGTGATCTGCGAGGGAAGGGTGCGGTAGTGGGATGCGGGAGCCTTCGCGAGGCTGCAAAGCTGGCCGAAGCTCCAATGCGAGGGCGCGATCTGATCGCCGCCGGGAAGGCCGAGCCAAAGATCATGCATTTCCGCGGCAGTGTTCGGGGCAGAAGGGGCGATCACGTCGATCTTGCGGGTTTCGATCGTCAGTGTCGCGCTGCGTTCTGCTCGCGCTAGAACAGAGCTCTTTAGGGATGGAAGGGACAGGAACCGTTGGTCTGCGGGCCGCGCCATCCACTGGCGCGTTAGATCTGTGCGCATAGTGCCTTTATCAAAATTTCCAACCTTGAATGCTGTGCTGTGCATGGGCGGATGTTCCCTGAGTTGCGTGGATCAAATCAACGCATAGGGAAATAATCCGCAATCCATGCTCTTTTCAAGTGCCAATTAGGGGTTTAATCCCTAATTTACGGAAATTTTTTGATTGCGATTTCCCCCGTTTCGGGATACCCGCGCGCAGCGTTTATTGTATAAACTTAATAATATACTCCTCAGATACACAAAGGGGCAGTCCTTTAAGGACTGCCCATTGTGATACTATATCTAAATGGTTGTATATGTGTCTCTTATTGAGATATCGATTATAGATAATGTTAAACGCGATTTTCGTGTAAGTTTATGCGAAACTTTTAATTGACGTGAGAACCAGCCCGAGAACATCCCACTTGCCCTCGATGATTGTTTCTTTGTCCCCTGAATTTCGAACCGCATAAACGGGGTCATAATCTTCGCGTAGTTGCGCTATGGAAATCTCGGTAACGTCATCCTTGGTTCTGCCGATGACAACGATTTGCCTGTCGGGAGATACGCTCATCGCGAGCATGCCGGGGTAGCTCAGCACAATGATCATGCTATCTTGCAGGATGCCCAGGCCGGCCGCGTGGCTATCGCGAACTTCATAGACCCCCTGGTATTCCGCGGGAAACCGTGGGTCCGGCTCGAAGGGCGTCCGAATGTCGTTTTCCTGCTCCGGAACGGCTTCGAGAAAAACGCCTGCCCGGCAGGTGCCCAAGAGTGGCAGCCCGTCCTCCGGAATGCCGAACTTTCGGGGCGCGCTCTGCTCAAGCATCAAGTATTCGACATCGCAGTCGAGAGCCTTTGCCAGCTTGGCGAGGTTTGCTTCCCGAGGCTGCGCTTTGCGCCCATCGAGCAAATCCCTAGTGAAGCCAACCGGAAGTCCTGATTGCTTGTCGACTTGCGTATTGTTTAGGCCGAGCACCGCCATTCTGCGGCGGACGCGGGAAAGAAGCTTTTGTCCCATCTCATCACTCCGTACTAAAATCCGAGATTTTCAACCCTCTGCGACGGACTTATCCCCACACA
This sequence comes from Pseudomonadota bacterium, assembly GCA_023404095.1. GTDB lineage: Bacteria > Pseudomonadota > Alphaproteobacteria > Rhizobiales > Rhizobiaceae > Mycoplana. The sequence continues at coordinate 37,481 of JAEYDD010000042.1, forward strand.
TTTCAAAGTTCAAGTCTTTTTGATTTCGCGCAAAATCACATCCTGAAATCTTGATTAGGGATTAAATCCCTATTATGGTTTGCGTCGTGCCGCTTCGGCATGAACTCGCAACCATCGGGATCGGAATGTCTCAACTCGAAATCCTCAGATCGAACATCGTTCGGCTCTTCGACGCCTATTGCGCGGCAACAGGCGCTTCGCCGTCGGCCGTTTCCGTCGCCGTGTCGAACGACAACAAGTTCGTGAAGACGTTCCGGGAAAGGGACATGCGCGTGGGGACCTATGACTTGGTCACTTCGCGCTTCTCCGCGATCTGGCCCGAAGGGGCAGCCTGGCCGGACGGCGTTGATCGCCCGGCGCCTGCGATAGATGCGCAGGCGCCCGCCCGGGGACGCCTGCAACCCACCATTCATCCCGAATGGCCCGAGGGCGTGCCTTGGCCCGCCGACATCCCGAAGCCTGAGACCGTCAACTCGCAGTCGTAACCCGAGGAGGTTCCGCGCATGGCCAGAGGCCGACCGAAGAAGAGCATTGTCACGTCTACGAGCGAAATCTCGAAAGAAGAGATCAAGCGCGTTCTTCGCGACTATCAGTCCAACGCCGCAGATGCAGTCGAGGCGGCCGGCGCGGCCGGCCAGGTCGTCAAAAGTGCCATCGAGCGCCACAACCTCGATCGCAAAGCCCTGCGCTTCACGCTCGGCCTTGCCAAGATGGACGCAGCGAAGCGCCAGACGACGCTCCGCTGCCTCCTCGAATACGCGCACAAGCTCGACATGTTCTCCGATACCGACGCGTTCGACGACATCCTCGATCGCATGGAGAACATCGTGACCGAGGTCCGCGAGCGGGGGAGTGCGCGCAGCGCCGACCCTGTCGTTTCCCAAACGGTCAACTGATCGGCTGCTCCCGCCACTGCGGTGAGCGCCATGCAGGGGGCGGCCGGCACGAAGGACGGGCCGGCCGCCCATCGAACGGAGCCGGGTCAAACCGGCTCCGACTTCATTTTTGGGAGCCCTTTATGCATCAGCAGGTAATTCTTAAGCTCTTCATGACGTCGGTCGTTCCGACAAAGTCCAATCCTTACAAGTACGTCCAGTTTCCCTTCGAGGTTGCTATGCGCGATCTCGCAGAAGTCCATGAGGCGCTTGCCGAAGACGGCTGCCTCAAGGGATGGCGGATCTGGACGGAAGACACGCCAGACCGCGAAAAGGTCGCTGTCCGGCGCGAGCCGATGATCATCGGCCTGAATGGCATCGCTTTCCTCGCCGCCTGCCACTTCGACTACAAGTGGATTGAGGAGGTCGGACACAATGGCTGATCCCCGCCCGATCCTCTTCCTCGATCTAGCAACCAAATTCGGCTGGTGCGAAGGCGCCCCGGGCAAGGAGCCCACCTTCGGCAGCGAGCGCTTTGCGCCGGAAGGCGCTGGAAGCGGCGCCGTCTTTGGCGGAGCATTCAAGTGGATGGCGCAGCGGTGCCAGGCGACGGCCTACCGACAGATCGTCATCGAGGCCACCCTTGATCCGCGCCATATGGGTGGGCGAACGACGCGGGACACCGGCCTGCGCCTGATCGGCCTTCCCGCTGTGATCGAGGCCGCCGCTTACCTATGCAAGGTCTACGATTTTCACGAAGCGAGGGCGGACGACATCCGCCTGTTTCTGATCGGCAAGCGCCCAAAGAAAGCGGAAGCCAAGCAACTGGTTATGGCGAAGCTTCAGGCGCTCGGGCACGACGTGCGCGATCCCGATGCGGCCGACGCCCTCGCGGGCTGGCTCTATTCGTGCAGCATCATCGCCCCCGAGCAAGCTGCCCGGCCGACCCATGTCCGGCAGTCCGGCGAGCAATACGATCCATATCGGGGGTTCTGATGCGCATCGTCGACATTCAGGCCCGCCTCCGCGAGCTAGCGGCTTCCACTGGGATCACCGAGCTTGCGGATCTCGCCCAGCAATTGAAGCGCCGCCGCCCTGCGCGCCGCGCCGCCACGCAGTCGGCTCCGATGAGCGACGAGCTTCGCCGGCAGATCATCTCGCATGCCGGCAGCCATCCTGACTGGCCGATGCACAAAATTGGCCAGCACTTCAACGTCAACCAAGGCCGGGTCAGCGAAGCTCTGCGCGGTAGGCGAGGATAGCGCATGAGCCAGCCCCGGAAGCGAGCCGGCCTATCCGAAATGGCCCGCATTGCCGGCGCCGAGGCTTCCCGTATCCGCGCGGTGCAGGCTGCTCTCGCCAAGGACGGCGGGGCGGCAGCCACCAGCGCGACGCAGATCCGGCGAGCCGAGGTTTTCGAGGACATCGAGCGGCTGATCATCGCGATCATGGATGTGCCGGATCGCGTCCGCGAGGTGCTGGCCCCTGTCATGAGAGCCATGGCCACAGCCGAAAAATTCGAGCGGGACCGTGAAGCGGCCCCGCCCGCCGAAACCGAACATGAATATTCAGAGAATTGAGGCGGGACATGGCAGGTGGGGGCGACCAGTTCGCGAAATACGCGGGTCCGGTGGCGATCGAGATCCTTGGGGAGCCCAACAAGAAGCTATCCTCCAAGGATGAGCTCCGGTTCGGAAACAAGGGATCGCTATCGGTTGATCTGAAAAAGGGGACGTTCTTCGAGCATGGCGCTGATGAAGGCGGCGGCGTGCTTTGGTTCATTGAGAAGCAGACCGGCCGCAAGGGGCGTGAAGCTGTCGAATGGCTCCGAGAGCATGGCTTTTCCGTCGAGGATAGGGCCAGCGACAGCAACCGGCATTATGGGCCGGACAGCGCCGACAGCCCGAGAACCCGCGACGACGGCCCGCCATTCCGCGCCGTCGCCACCTGGGACTATGTCGACGAGAAGGGCGGATTGCTCTTTCAGGTCGTCCGGATGGAGAACGGGCTGACCGGCAAGGACGGCAAACCGGAGAAGACTTATCGGCAGCGGCGGCCGGATGCCAGCAAAGCCGGGGGCTGGGATTGGTCGACAAAGGGCGTCCGGCAGGTGCCGTATCGGCTGCCGGATCTGCTGGAAGCCCTGCAACAAGGCCTGCCCGTCTTCATCGTTGAAGGGGAGAAGGCGGCCGATCGCCTGATTGATTTGGGTGTGCCGGCGACGACCAACGCACGCGGCGCCGGCAAGTGGGTGCCAGAACTGAACGAGTTTTTCCGCGGCGCCCGCGCAGTTGTCCTTGCCGACGATGACCCGCAGGCGGCGACGAAGGACGGCCAGCTTCGCTTCCATGATGATGGCCGCCCGATCTTTGTCGGGCTCGACCACGCGCGGTTTGTCGCCGGCGCTCTGATGGGCATCGCCGAAGACGTCCGCATGGTGCAACTCACCAACCGCAAGATGAAAGAGGATGTCGTCGACTGGCTGGATCAGGGCGGCACGATCGAGGATCTCTATCGGATCGCCAAGGAGGCCCCCCGCTTCGAGCGCGAGCCGTATCGGTCCCGCTTCCACGCGGTGACTTGGGCTGACATGGATAAGCCTGGCCCGGAACACGAATGGCTGATCAAAGGCATTCTGACCCGGGCCGAAGTGGGCATGTGCGCGGGGCCGTCGAAATCTGGAAAGTCGTTCCTCGTGATCGATGCGGCGCTTTCGATTGCGCGCGGCACGTCATGGTTCGGCCGGCGCGTCCTCAAAGGCGGGGTGATCTATCAGGCCGGCGAGGGGCAGAAGGGCCTCAAGAAGCGGATCAGGGCATATAGGGAGGACAATGGGATCTCCCCCGCTGATCCGCTCGACTTCGTTTTGCTGCCTGCGCGCATCGACCTCTATCATTCCGACGACCATACCGACGCACTCATAGAAGAGTGCCGATACTGGGCGAACACTTTCTTGTCGCCGCTCGAATTGATCGTCATCGATACGTGGGCCACGGCCACCCCGGGCGCAAACGAAAATGACGGCAAGGATGTGTCGGTCGTCTTGCAGCGCGCGGCCAGACTGTCGGCGGCGACCGGCGCCGCGGTGCTCATCGTCCACCATATGAATGCCGATGGCTCGAAGGTCCGCGGCCACACCTCCATCTTGGGCAACCTTGAGAATGTGCTGATCGTGCGCCAGTGCGAGGGCCTTCGCGATGATGCAGGCCGTCAGATCCGCGAGGCGGTCGTCGACAAGAATAAGGACGGTGAAGATGGGGCGCGCTTCCGGTTCACCCTGCGCTCCGTGCAGATCGGCAGCGACGAGGATGGTGACCCGATCACGTCGTGCGTGGTCGCGAACGTGGAAGGCGAGGGGTCCGATCAGCCGGCTCCCGAGCGCCCTGGCGTCTCCAACAACGAAGCGAACATCGTCCGTGCAATCGAGCGGGCGGAGCTTTTCAGCAGCCACGAGCATCCGTCCGGCCGCGGCATACCTGCCGGCGCCCGGATCGTGCTGTGGCGCGATGTGATCGCTGAATTCGATAAGATCGAGTTCGATGATGTCCCGGAGGACGAGACCCCCGAGCAGCGCGACAAGCGGCTCGATGCTCGCCTCAAGCGGCTGAAACGCTCGGGCGAAAACCTGATGCGAAAGAACATCATCGGTAGGGACACTCCGTATGTCTGGCTGACCGGCCGTCGCATCAAAGGGTACCGCTCCGAGTATCGGCAGACCGCACCGCAGCCGGAGCCGAAGAAATCCAGCAATCACGACAATCACCATGACGGCTCCGACTTTGTCGAGCCGGGCGACGAGCTTTGGGGGAATTGATGACGCAAGATAGCGACCCGTGGACGCCGAAACTCGTCGGCGAATGCCTCGTCGAGGCGGTGCGTTGGTCGGAATACGCCGCTGGGCGAGTGCTGCCGGCTGACGTGAAGAGCGGCATGCCTGCCCTCGAAATGTTTGCCGGCGAGCGGGAGTTCGAAGGCTGGCCGACGATCGGCGAGCTCGATCCACCGAAGCGGCCGACGTCCTATTCTCCTGCGAAGGTCTCGCAGATGGAGCGCGTGATCCGCTGGCCGATGCTGTATCTAGGGAAGATCCCTGGGCCGACGCGGGTTCTCAACCTGTGGGTTCGCTGCAAAATCAGCAAGGGTCTCAAGTTCGACAGGGCCGTCGAGATCCGTGGGTGGAGCAGGGCCACCGCATATCGGGGACGGGATAAGGCGCTCGCGACGATCGCGATGGGCCTCACCCGTGATGGCGTGGTGAGGGGGCAGCACTGATGCGGTCGATCTTCATCAAGCGCGCCGGCAAATCCGCCATGCATGTTCGCGTCTTCCAGTGCCGGCCGAAGAGGGTGCCCGCGGCCCGGGGGATGAGGCGGAAGGGGCTCCCCTGCCACGTCATTTGCTCTGCCCTTGGCTTCCGCCGCGAGCGCTACGACCGGATCATCGGACCCGCGGCTCTATTTCGTCTTTAGCGCACTACGCTTGGAAGTTGCATTTCCCGTCAACTGAGCCTACCAAATTTGCACACGCGGGGTCAGGGGGGACAATGCAAACTAAAGTTCATCAGCGGTTCGTGGCGAGGATCGCTGCGTACGAGACCGACCTTGAGCTAGCAAATGTGCTAATCAATCAGTTCATAAATGCGACAAAAGATAGCAACGAAACTGTTGCCGCAGCTATCGGTGCTAACGCAATTTCGCACCCGAAGTTGAACGGACGGGTGAATAGCAAAACCTCTCGGAAGATCGTCGGAATTCACCTAAAGAGAACCGTGTACGGTTCTTTTGTTAAAGACGCCTACGAGGACTTCGGCGAATACCTAACTTCGATCGTCGCGTTGGCCGCGCATACGGGAATGGACCCGGCTCGACTAATCGGGGATCTGAAAGTTGACCTGAAGGTGGCTGACCTGCTTGCGACCGGCTCATGGAATGAGATGGTTAAGAAAATCTCGGAGACGATCTTTCGGTCACTGGAGAATGAGAGAAGCACAATAAAGCTTATCGATAAGATCGACGGACGCCTGGGCCTAAAGCTCTTGCCAAAGAAAATCGCCGATGCGATGCCGTATCTCGATGCCCGCCATATCATTGTTCATAGAGACGGGAGGCCGGATACGGTGTATCGGACTAAGTATCCGGCAATCGGGATAGCAACTGACGCTCGCATTAAGTTAGACTTCAATTTTATCAATAATGCGCGAACGTCGATATGCGCGCTCGCGCGTCATATTGATGATCAAGTCATCGCGAAGAACTTATGCAAGCAGACGGAGATTGTGCCGTAGTTGCAATGGCTCGATCCCGCTCTGGTTTTCACCGCGGGATCTTCCGGACCATGAACCGGCTCCGGCCGCGCGACCCGCACTTCGCGCATTTCAGCCTCCGCCCTAGATCGCCAAGGGGCCAGAGCCTCATTTCCTGAAGTTTGGGGTTGCGCCTGTCGACCTCGTCCATGCGACCGCACTCCGAGCAGGAAGCGAAAAGCTGGAACCATTCAGGAAGATCGAAAAGTGAGATCCGGCCGACCGGCGCGGGCTCTCCGTCTTTGCGGGGAGCCTCGGGAACCTCGGCGTGGTCTGTGACGTGCGCGCCATTGTAGGCGATGAGAAATCGGCCGGGGTAGTCCTTGATCGCGGCAGGCCAGGCAGCCCGGGCGATGCCAATTGTCTTGGCGCGACAGCACGTCTCAAGTAGGGTGCCGCCGTCCTCATCCCATACTTCGATCCGGTATTCATGCTCGCTCATGTTCCGCCAATGTTCTCTTTTGGGCGCTGTGTCAAGCGCTCGAAGGTGCGCCTTTGTGTCGGTCGGCTTCCTCGTGGGCAGCCGCTAGCCAGTTCACCGCATCGCGGCGAGTTGGGATTTTCGACCGCCGCGCGCGCTCTGTCTTCCACATGGCTTGGGGCCGATCCGCGTGAAGCGGTAAGTATAGGCCATCTTGCTAACTAGAAATGCGCAGAATACAAAAAGCAATGGCCGCAAATAAGCTTCAGCACTACGTCCCAAAAGCGCATCTCCGACCGTTTGGGTTCGGTAGGGACAACTCCGCCATCAGGGTATTTAACATCGCGTCTGGACGCTACATCGAAGCCGCCCCGATAAAGGGTCAGTGCGCCAGAGATTACTTTTATGGCCGGGATCTGATGCTCGAAAGAGCGCTTCAACCCGTCGAGGGCATGTATGCCGCCATTGTCGCAAAGCTCTCCTCGGCCCCCGAAACGATCAACAACAAAGATATGCAGTTGCTTCGGTTCTTCGCGCTACTGCAGACTTTTCGGACTTACAGCTATGTTGAGAAGCTGATGGCTATGTCCGACCAGAATTATGCCGACATGGTTGCCGCGGGAGCGGGAAGTCAAGACATCCCCCGCATGATCACTTCGATGGATCGCGCGGTGCATATGGCCATCAATCACGCTATGAGAACGCAATCGACTATTGATGACCTGGACGCGGTGGTTATCCGAAACCGCACAAAGATTGATATTGTCACTTCCGATGATCCCGCCATCCAGACCAATCGCCTTTTTCTGCAGAAGCGCGGAAGCGAAGGTTTTGGTTTCGGCAGTGCAGGGGCAATGATTTACCTCCCGCTCACTCCAAGGTTCGCCTTCCTTGCGTTCGACCCATACGTCTATCATGTGCCAGGCCGGCGCCATGAGCTAGTAGACGTGATTGATGGCAGGGATATCGATGCTCTCAACGAGTTGCAGTTCCTGCACGCTAGGGAAAACATATACTTCTCGGACCTAAGCTCACGCGATCGGCTGACCGCGGAGTTTCAAAAATGCGTGCCTCGACGGCCAGCAACTTGGACTAGGTTCCATTTTTTTGAGAAGACTGAGGAAAACGAGCGCGAAGAAAACTACGTGCCTATTCCCCTCGATGAAATGAAGTTGGTGCCGGGCCGCGAGTACATCGTTGGGTTCCATGTGGTTCGTCCTGCGCCCAGCGGGTGGCCAAGACTGTTAAATCATCGTCTGCGGCCTAAGCTAATCGAAACTGGAACCGCAGCGGGCGCAGTGAGGCCCGGGCAACTCAGGCAATCGGCGCCGCGGAGAAGGAAAATCAGACTAAACGCCGCCCGACCCCAGTGGGCCAAGCCCGAGACGTGAAAGCGCTCCGCTGATGGGGGGCGCCGCGACCGATCGACATCGAGGGTCGCGTGGAAAAATGAAAATGAAGCAAAGGATTTGGCCTTGGGGGATGTCGTGGGCGCCGAAGAATATTGGATGCAAGATAAGCTCAACCGGAAGGAAGACGCCAAATATCTGCTGGATTTTCTTGCGAAGCGATATCAAGAGCGCCGGAACCAAGGCAAAGGCGGCAGCTATGTTTTGAATGTCGATGCGGGATGGGGACGAGGAAAAACTTTCTTTCTTCGCGGCATGTATGAGCAGACGTTGACGCGAAAACACCCGGCCGTTTTCATTGACGCATGGGCATCGGAAGTCACTGACGATCCTTATGCCGCCTTCGTCAGCGAGATTGAGGCCTACCTCTCCCCAATTCTTGCCAGTACCGACGACCGCAAAGCGGCTAAGGCGAAAGACTTTCTAGGCGCCGCCGTTCGAAACTTTGGTGCAATGGGTATTGCCGCCTCGAAAGGGTTGGTAAGGCGCGGGGCCGAAAAACTGATCGGCAATGCTGTAGATGATCTGGTCGAGATCGTGACTGACGCCCTCTCGGGCGACGGCGTCGCAGACGAAGCCGGTGCCGCAGCGGTCGAGGAGGCGGGCAAGGCTGTGCGCGAAGCCATAGACTTGGTGGATGAGCAGGCTAAACGCCTAATCGCTGAGTACCGCGTAGCTCAGAAGAGCCGGGCGGATTTCAGAACAAATCTTCAAGCTGCGATCGAGGCATTCGCAGCAATGACAGACGCCAAACTCCCCTTCATTATCTTCATTGATGAGCTCGATCGCTGCAAACCGCCCTACGCGATCGCCATGTTGGAGAGGATAAAGCATCTTTTCGACGTCGACGGCATCGCGTTTGTCTTAGCAACGGACACGGCCCAATTGGCGCATTCGATCTGCGCTGTTTACGGGGCGGAGTTTGATGGCAGGAAGTATTTGCAGCGGTTCTTTGCGCGTACATTCAGACTGCCCGACCCTGATATGCGAGCATTCGTTGGCGCACTGCTCGCCCATCGCTCCGATCGCGATCGATGGGCGGTGCCGGGTGATGACAAAGACCCAGCGACATTTCTGGCGCTAATGTCCCAGGCACTGGGCATGAGGCTGCGGGATGCTGAGCAATGTATCGAGTTACTCCTCGACATCACCACAAGCTGGGATCAGGAGTTTCCCATCGAGCTTGTTGTGATTTATCCGATGATCTTCGCGCACATGGAAGGCCTCGACCACGATCTCGATCCGCCTCGGCGAGATCCCCTGTGGCCCGCCGCCAGCCGCCGTCTCTCCGAAAAACCGGGAATGCATGTATACTTCGACAGAACGGCCACGGAAATACACTCAATATTTGGGCAATTTCAAACATTTTTGGGCGAGCCGCGCAGTCGAATTGTTGCGGACAGTGCTGCATCTCATCGGCGTAGCGGAAGCCATCAGGTCGCCTACGTGCTAGAGGCCATCCAGCGGGAGTTTGACATTCGAGATCCCTCGGGGGGCGACCCTGAGATACGACCGTTTGTTCGCCGGTATCCTGACATCATTAACCACGCATATTTCAGACCGTAGACGCGGACGAGCCCGCCCTATGGCGGGCTGGCGCCGGTCCGGTCGCAGTCATCGCAATTGCGAGCGCGTTCGCGGAAGTCCAACCTTGTGCCGTCGCAACGGGTGCATGCATATCCGTCGTCTACGGCGGCGGCGTCGGAACCGGCTTCACCGCACGCTCAGGCGTGGCGCTGCGCCGGCAGCTGGACGCAATTGCGATCACGAAGCCCGCGATCGATGTCGGGAAGCGCAAGGCGGTGTTCGTGCCGCCGACAATTGCCGCCGAGGTCGAATTCCGGGCTTGGACCCGTGACGGTAAGCTAAGGCACCCGGCGCTTAAGAGAATACGCGAAGCGTCGGACAACGACAGCGTGTTCAATCTGAACGAAAAGCCCGCCTAGTCGTTCCGCGGGTCAGTACGGGGCTAGCCTAGTACGGCCAATTTTGTATTTTCTTCATCTAAAGGTGTAGAAAAATGGTAACTTCGAACTTGCCAATGCGTTGTACAATACGTCCTGCCTTTTTCGTAAAGACAGGAGAGCACGATGCAGGTTCTCAATTCGCTTGATCGGGACAGCCTCTTAGTTGGCCAAGGCTTTAACACGATAAACGCACTACAGGGCGGGCAGGCGGTTGAATACAATGATCGCACAGACCTTGTTACCGCAGCGCAAAGTTCCGGCGGCTTGGATACTAATTTTCGCTTGGAGAAAGTCGAAAGTCTGCGGGATCTTCGGACGAAATTGAATGTATCTGCATCCGCTTCATGCGGGTTTGGCGTTTTTTCGGGGGATGCTTCCGCGCTGTTTTTCAAGAGCCGCGCGTTTAACCGATACAGCAACTTTGTGTTCGCCGACGTTTCTGTATTGCATCCGAGCGAAGTCTTAAAGCGATCCCGGATGACCCCGTCGGCGCTCAAAGTGGCGGAGCAGGGGCTCAGTCGCTTTCTAGGTTTTTGCGGCGATGCGTATGTCTATGGCTATCAGACGGGCGGGCAACTTACCGCCATCGCAGAGTTCACCTCTGAGACTGCCGAAGACTTCGAAAAAGTTTCCGCCCAAGTGAACGCTGCCGTCCAAGGATACGGTAGTGGGGGCGCGGAATTTTCGAAGCAGGTTTATGAGTTATCAAAAAGCACAAAATATTCATTGACCATGCTTCGTAAAGGGACTGCAGAGAGGATACCTAATCTTGCAAGTCTGGCGGAGTATGCCGAGACGTTTCCCGAAAAGATTGCGGAGCTTCGAAACGCCTCGGTGGTAAGAATGCTACTCAGGGGGTACGAAACCACCGAGAATTTTCCAGGCAAGCATGTTGACGTATTGTTATTGCAGCGTCTTGCGATGGCAATGCAGACTGTCAGTGAATACTTGGAGACGCTTTACGAGGCTCAGGGTGACCTTCAATTCATCGCGGCTCATTTACACTGGTTTAAGGGCGGCGCCGAACTAAAATCCGCAGTCGACAACGCCTACCAAAAAAATGAGGCGTCAATCAAGGAACTCTTGGGCTTCGCAATCGCTCTTCGTTCTGAGCCGATGAAAGAGGTTCCGGCCCTCCCCAACGTTGAAAGGGTGGATCCCGGTCCTGTTGGTGGTGGTCCCGGTCAGCCTTCCGTTGTGGTGGAGTTGTTCCCGCACAATAATTTTGGGGGCGGAAAAATTGACCTGGTCTCAAGTCATGGGAATTTAGACGCTTTGGGCTTCAACGATCAGCTCTCCTCGTTCAAGGTGCATGGCGAGCCGGGGGAGTACGAAGTCGATTTTTACGAGCATATCAATTTTGAGGGCAAACGCTTCACTGTGCAATCACCCGCACAAAGCGCAGGCTTGGAGGGCTCGCGCTTGCACGTTTTTAGTACTTGGAACGATAACGTCTCGTCTGTTCGAATAACGAAGCGGCGTTGAGGCCACCGCGCTCCGGGAGTTGTGTGCCACGGCGGCGGCAAGGGCGCCGTGACACGGATTGTGCGCACTGAGCATGCCCCAGTGGCGCGCCCGGACCCGGCCTGCGGCCGGGCGGCGAGGGCGCAACTATTCCGGGCCGTCTACCAGGCTTGCTGCAAGCCTCTGGATCGCATTGCGTAGGTTATCCGACGGGAGCCGGTCGAAGAGGGTCGCCATCCGAAGAGCCCGCGCGCTGAGGACCGGCAACGTCACGTTGGCCCCGCCGGGCTCCACGCCGAGGAAGAGCGAGTTCAGGTTGCAGCCGAGCACTTCGCAGATTGCGACCATCCGGCTCGCCGCGATCCGGTTCGTCCCCTTCTCGTACTTCTGCACCTGCTGGAAGGTGACGCCGATCTGCGCGGCGAGAGCTTCCTGGGGGAGGCCCTTCTGGGCGCGGATGCGACGGAGGTTGGCGCCTAGGGCTGCGTCGATGTCGTTGGCAAACTTTTTGGCATTCATGGATGCGGTCCTTTCGTTGTTAACTATCCGGATTAGGGTTTTCTGAAAGACAAGCGCTGATCAGGGCGCGTGTTTGCTGCCGGCCGGCGCGAAGCGGGCCATGTAGGCGGTTTGGAATTCGCCGATGTTGTCCCTATTCGGATCGAAGCCTGCGGCGGCGAAGGTGATCGCTATCGCGCTGTCGGGATGAAATTCGGCACAACCGGCGTCCCGCCATTCGACCCAACTCACGAGCACCTGCACACCGAGCGCGCGCTCAAGTTCTTCAATGCGATCGATGGCCGCCGCGCAGGCCGCGGCGACCTCACGCTGATTAAGGTGGCCGAAGCCGGAGATCCGGGTGAAATTCTTGAGGGCTTGAATGACGGCTGACATGAATTCCTCGTTCAAAGTGACGGATGAAGGGTCGCCCACGCGATGAGCGCGAAGGCTGCAAGGATGGCGATGCTCTCAAAGATCCGTGCACGATCGCGTCGAAGATCGATGAGTGGCTCGGGCGGGGGCGAGATGTGCTGGCGGCGCTCGGCGAGAATGTCTTCGTCCATGAATGTCCTCCCGGTGGCGGGGCGATGGGGTGCTATTCGGCGCTGGCGGTAAATGCGGCCTGCGCGTCATGCTGCCCGGCTTGGAAGAGCCGGCGGGCGAACGCCGAGCCCACGCGCTTGTCGGCGGAGAGGCGGGCAAATGCCGCCTCGTCCCCGTTGCGGCCGGCGAGGCGGATCAGCGCGTAAAGGCGGGCCTCGGACAGCTTTGGCATCAGTTGCGTTCGCCGAACGCTGCGGCGGTCCACGCCGAGCGGGCGGCGTCGCGAGCGTCGTAGGCCCGGCGCAATTCCGAGCCCGGCGCGCCCTTGCCGTGCTCCTCGTAGCGGGCCTGGCCGGCCTCATTGCCGAAGTCCAATTGAAGGGCGTGATCCCAATACGCGTCGCTGTCGTCGAATGCCTTCTGAATGTCGGCGGTCATGATGTTGAGGGATGCCATGTGCGTCGTCCTAGCTGGTTGAATGCGTCGGATGTCGCCATAGAAAACCTGTGACGTCAACTTAATTAGGGAGTAAATCCCTAATTAACGCGAAGATACACGCAAGTCAGACACTCTCCGCCGCCACCATCGACGACGTGGTAGGTCCCGGCGCGACGGACAAATTGCCGGACGTTTGCGGGTGGCAAACGGACAAATCGCCGGACATTCGAGAATTTCCGCATCCGGCAGTGCAGGAAACATATTCAAAAACAATGGTGTCAAGCCATCCGGCTACGTCTAAGCGCAGATTGGTGTCCGGCTGAAAAAATGTCCGGCACGTCCGGCGCTACGAATTCCTGTTCTATTTCAATGCGCTAGCCGCATCCGGCATCCGTCCGGCTGCTGTCCGTTTGAAAAAATCCACAAATTCCCGCTTGACGATTGAGACAAAATCCCGTTTTCCTTCGCGTCATCACCCTCGATCTATGCCTCGCGCAGCGGAACAGCTGAGACGAAGCGCAGCGGGCAAGGGGGCCGGCAAGGCCCACCGCAGTCCGCAAGCGGGTTGTTGGAATTCCTTCTCTTCTTTCCTCCTCAACATCGGAAACGATGCCATGCGCGTGGACATCATCGCCGGCGACGACGTACTGCGTCGCTTCGGCAACCAGATCGGATCGCTCGGGGAGGGCGATGCGCACAAGGCGCTCGCCCGCGCGGTCAACCGCGTTACCAACACGGTGCATGGCAGGGTCATTCGGGCAGTCGCCAAGCAATCGTCGATCCCGACCGCCATCGTGCGTAGGACGATCAAGAAGAGGCTCGCTTCGCCGAAAGCCTTTCATGGCGGATCGATCGAAGGCGTCGTCTACGCCACCGGCTCGCCGCTCCCCCTGAAAGTCTTCCAGCCCAAGCAATTCGCCTTCGGCGTGCGCGTTCGGGTCTTCGGGAAGATGCAGCGATACCCCGGGTGGTTCATCCATGCAGGCCGCTGGAGCAGCGGGAAGTTCGTCGCCAATGGGCACGTCTTCGCCAGGCTGACGAAGGATAGCCTCCCCATCGAGATGAAGTTCGGGCCATCCATCCCCGAGGAGTTGGTGCGAGGCGAGAGTGAGCAAGTCTATCGACGCACTGTCGACGAGATGCTCATCAAGCGCGTGGCCCATGAGCTCAACCGCCTACTGCCATAGAGCAACGTCATTCCACACACCCCCTGCGAGGGAAATGGATTTGCGCGATGCTCTCTTGCTGGGCCGCGAAAGAATATTGCTCCGGGTTAGGTACCTTCCCCACGGGGCGGTCGGCGCGGAGCTTCTGCCCCCCGATCTTTGCGCGTTTTTCAGTTTCCCGAAATCGCGGTTGGGTTGGATGAAGTTTTATTGAACCTTCCCGAAAAATGGAGCAGCAAATGCAGATGACCGCCGCCGCCGAGGCGGGCATCAGCGCCCGGCTTTTGCCGGTCGCTGAACTGACCCCGAATTCTCGAAACGCCCGCACGCACCCCCCTGAACAGGTGTCGCAGATCCGGGCCTCGATCAAAGAATTTGGGTGGACGAACCCGATCCTCGCCGACGTCGACGATGGCGGGATCATCGTTGCCGGGCACGGTCGCCGGCTTGCCGCGCTCGAAATGATCGCGGCCGACGAGCCGATCAAGCTGCCGAGCGGGCGCGTCCTTCCGAAGGGCATGGTGCCGGTCATTGACTGCACGGGATGGACCGAGGCGCAGCGACGCGCCTACACCTTGGCAGATAACCGCCTGGCGGAGACGTCGGAGTGGGATGACGACTTGCTCAAACTTGAGCTCTCGTTCTTGCAGGACGAGGGCTTCGTGCTGGACCTGACGGGCTTCGACGCGAAGTCGCTCGAAAAGCTTCTGGCCGATCCGGAGGCACCGGCCGACCCTCGGCCCAAGCTGGCCGAGCGCTTCGGCATCGCGCCATTTTCCGTGCTGAATGCCCGCGAGGGGTGGTGGCAGGATCGCAAGCGCCTGTGGCTTTCACTCGGAATTCAGAGCGAGGTGGGCCGGGGGGAGAACCTCCTGAAGTTCTCCGACACGATCAATCAGCCGAACCCGGCGAAGCGTGCGAAGAACGGCAAGCGGAAAGCTGCGACGTTCGGCCAAGACTTGATGCGCGGAGAGCATGTCGTTGGCGGCGTGGCGCCCGCGGGATTGACGCTCGGCGAAATCAAAATGGACGGCGCTCCCCAATCTGGCACCTCGATTTTCGACCCCGTCCTTTGCGAGCTCGCCTATCGGTGGTTCTGCCCGCCGCGCGGGGTAATCCTCGATCCTTTCGCGGGGGGATCGGTGCGGGGGATTGTCGCCTCGGCGCTCGGCCGCCGGTATGTCGGCGGCGAGCTTCGGCCCGAACAGGTCGAGGCAAACCGCGCCCAGGCGGAGAAGATCTGCAGTGATCCGCTACCCGAATGGCGCATCGGCGACAGCCGGCGGATCGGTGAGCATTGCGCCGGCACAGACGCGGATTTCGTTTTCTCGTGCCCGCCCTATGCAGATCTTGAGGTCTATTCCGACGATCCGGCGGATCTTTCGACGCTCGGCTACGACGAGTTTAGGGCAGCCTACGTCGAGATCATCGCGGCGACCTGCGCGTTGCTCAAGCAGGATCGCTTCGCGGCATTTGTCGTCGGCGAGGTGCGCGACCAGCGCGGCAGCTACTACGGGTTCGTCCCCGATACCATCGAGGCGTTTCGCCGAGCGGGACTGGACTTCTACAACGAGGCGATCCTTGTTACCGCCGCGGGTTCACTGCCGATCCGCGCCGGTAAGCAGTTCGAGTCTAGCCGTAAGTTGGGCAAGACCCATCAGAATGTGCTCGTCTTTGTGAAAGGCGACGCGAAACGCGCGGTCGAGGCGATCGGCCAGGTCGAATTCGGGGAGATTGCCCCCGATGATGAAGCGGCGACCGACGGCGGCCGGCAGTGGGGAGAAAAGCTTTGAACCTCCCGCCACCGACAGTGATAGAGCACGACGGCATGCATGTTGTTCGCGACGATCTCATCGGCGGCGGCACGAAAGCGCGATACCTCGTGCATCTGTTCGACAACGCCGAAGAAATCGTTTATGCGACGCCGGCGGAAGGGGGTGCGCAGACGGCGCTCGCTTGGGCGGCTCGCGAACTGGGCAAAAAGGCCACGTTATTCGTCGCGAAGCGCCAGCAGCCACATGCGCGCGCACTTATGGCAAAGGCGCTGGGCGCCACGGTTTGGCAGGTCTCCCCCGGATATCTGACGGTCGTTCAAGCCCGAGCCCGGGCATACTGTGAGGCGACCGGCGCGAAGCTCGCGCCGTTCGGCGTCGACATGCCGGAGGCGATCGAAGCAATCGCCAACGCGGCTCGGTCAACTGGTTTGCAGCCGGATGAGGTGTGGTGCGCGTCGGGATCGGGCGTGCTTGCACGGGGGCTCGCGAAAGCCTGGCCGGATGCCCGGCGTCATGTGGTACAGATTGGCCGGACGCTTTCGGGCGATGATGTTGCGGGGGCGACAATCCATGTCAGCCCGTACCAGTTCGGGCAGGTGTGCAAGATTGTCCCGCCATTCTCGTCCGACCCGCACTATGACGCCAAGGCATGGGAAATTGCGAAGGCCCGGCATGGGCCGGGCCTTGTAGTGATGTGGAACGTTACCGGACCGGCTGCCTAGTCCCGTCTTCAATACGGAAAGTCAATGCATGCGTAAATATACCGATCCCAGCCACATTCGCCGCCCCCTCCGCCAGACAGT
Source organism: Pseudomonadota bacterium (assembly GCA_023404095.1). Taxonomy (GTDB): domain Bacteria; phylum Pseudomonadota; class Alphaproteobacteria; order Rhizobiales; family Rhizobiaceae; genus Mycoplana. Next base: position 54,145 of record JAEYDD010000042.1, read on the forward strand.
TTCCGAGAAACTACTTTCTTGCCCTCGCATGTTTTTTCCTGACGATCGGCTACACTGCGCCCGCACCGCACATGCTGCCATGGTTTCCCCGGATCGCTGCCTCCGTAGTACAAAACGTGCAAGCGGGCAGTTGCTCCCTCCATTCGGCGCACCAACTCGGCATTTTCTTTAGCCATCTGGTCAGCGCGCTGCTTGTTCTGTGACGAAAGGTCGTATCCGAGTAAATCTTCGGGTGGCAAAACGAGGGAGTACGTTCCGTGGTTCGTATCCATGGCAAATGAAAATCTCTGAAATTTCTTTCCCTCTGAAGTGTCAGTACTAGTCCTGTCGCAAATTATAGAAAAACTCTTTTCAAGCTTGAACGCGCCTGTTTCAGGCGTCACGCGCTGCATCTCTGGCCCTTTCGACAAACTGGCGCTTCGGCAGTTTCCTTGCGAGACGTCAAAGGTCACTCCGCGAAACTCCAGGTTCGTCTTAGCAGGATCAAAGTCCGCCCTAATCACCACTGAAGCTGGTTCTTGGAAGCTATGACTGAGAGTTACCCCGGCATTCTCTAATGCAATGCATTGATTGAGACTTTTCAATGCTTCTACTACGATCGTTCGGTCAAAATCATAAGTTTCCAGGTTGTATTCACTGTCTTCTTGTCTTGTTTTGCAAAAATCGCGCATTGCTTCTTCGGCATCGCTTTTGCTCCCTTTGAAGCCAATATTTATCTTGCCAACGGGAACAGTGAGATCGACACCGGCGCTCGACCGCCTCAACTCGCCAGAGGTCTCGCAATGCTCGGAGAACAAGTACGAAAGCTCCGTTTCGTGCCGTGTAGAAACGGAAACATTCGCAACTGCGTTGGTATATACCTGCCCGCAGACCGATTGAGCCAGCGCCGGCAAAGAGAACATCGCGAAGGTTGCTGAGAGAACCGTGAAATATTTGCGCATTGTATTTCCTCCCCTCTCCGTTGGCATAATGCGCCCTATTTTCTCGGCCTTCAACGAAGCTTGTGTATTAATACCGCCCCGGAAGTGACGCATTACCTACTCCTTTTGCGCGATGCTATTCTCCAGAGCGATGACACAGAGATCACGATATCTCTTCATTGCTTTCGGACTAGAAGAAACCGGGTTGATGGTGACGGCTCGCAGCCCATCGAGGTCGCCGGCCTTCGCCATCGCGACCAGCTTGGCGAGCTTGTCGCGGAAGCGGGCGTGAGTTGCGGCAGAAAAATCCGGGGCTTCGGGCATCGTGCCGGCGCGCGCAGCTTCGAGGATCGCGGCTCGCTTGCCGCCGGCGCGCGGCTTGGCTTCTTCGGTTGCGGCTTCTGGCGTGGCGCCTGCATCGGCTTCCGCCGGCTGCCGCTCTGCCACGACCTCCTCGATCGTCATCGGCCTGCCGGCGATATGCTCGCGGAGAATGTGCTCGGAAAAACTGAATGGCCCGGCGAGAAGATCGGCGGCCTTGTCAGCGCTGATGCCCTTCTCGATTGCGACCGAGACGAACCGGGACTGTGCGGCTTCCTTCGAATTGGCGCGCTTGAAGCCACCGCCTGTCAAGATCGCGGTCAGCTGTGCGATCTGGTTGTTCGAAAGCGGCTCCTTCATTGCCTCATCTCCCCGCGCGGCGTCGACAAGGTCTTTCGGCACGAACACCGTCATCTTGTCGGGCGTGATCGCGTAAATCATCGCGGGCCTGCTTCCGTTCTTCGCACTGATCCGATCGGCGATCTTTATGGCCTCGGCAAGGGTCGGCGCTTCTTCGTTGATCTTCTCGGTCGGGCCGCGACGGAGGTGCACGTTGAAGTGCGTAGCGGTCGTGATCCTCTGGCGATCGGCGATGTCGGCGGGGTGCAGTTTCGAGGCCATGGCTTGCTCCTTTTTGATGGTCCGTAGTGTGTTATTGCCACGTCCAAAAAGAGCAACGCTAATCACTTAGTAAACCGGAGATTGTTGAATGTCGGAAGAGCAACAGGCCGGCACCATCCCGCTGGCGATGGTCGCGCGCCTTCTGATGATCTCCGAGGAGCGGGTCAGACAGCTTGTGAAAATGGAATACATCCCGAAGGTGCGGAAAGGGATGTACCCGCTCGTCGGCGTCGTGCAGGGCTATATTCGCTTTCTGAAGGATGAGGAGCGCCGCTCCTCAAAATCCGCGACCGCCTCGCGAATGCAGGAGGCGAAAGCCACCGAAATTGACATGCGTATCGCTGAGAAACGCCGGGAACTGATCCCGATCGAAGAAGCTCACGCCGCTATCGACACGCTGGTCGGCAAGGTCCGCTCTGAGATTTCGGGGGTTCCGAAGCGTGTCACGCGTGACCTCGCGATGCGAAAGAAGATTGAGAGCGAAGTGAATGGAAGCCTCAACCGCATCGCCGAAGCAATGGTGGCACTTGCCACAACTCTTCGAGAGGGTGGCGACCTCCCTGGAGGTGCCGGAAGCGACGACACCTGACGAGTGGGGCCGTGACAACCGCGTATATCCCGAGGCCACTGCGCTGCCGGGGCCGCGCGACCCGTATCTCACGCCCTACATGGTGCCGCTTGGCCGGGCGGCCACGTCCGGCCTTTATACGCGGGCTGTTGGCATCACCGCCGCGCAGTCAGGCAAGACGGAAACCATCATGGACGTCATCGGCGAGCGCCTCGATACGAGGCCGGCGCCCATGATTTACGTCGGGCCGTCGAAAGAGTTTCTGACGGATCAGTTTGAGCCCCGGCTTATGGGTCTGCTCGACGAAGCGAAGACGCTCGCGGCGAAGGTGATGCGCGGGAAGCGCATGAAAAAGACGCTCAAGCTGGTTGCCGGCGTTCGGGTGCGCCTGGCGCATGCCGGCTCGTCGACCGCGCTCAAATCCGACCCCGCCGCCTTGGCGTTCGTAGACGAGTACGACGAGATGAGCGCGAACATCAAAGGGCAGGGCGATCCACTCGGTCTAGTCGAGGCTCGCGGCGACACCTATGCCGACTTCGTTACGCTGATCGTGTCGACCCCTTCGCGGGGGATCGTCGAGACCGAGATCGACCCGGCCAACGGCCTTGAGTTCTGGAAGCCGGGAAAGAAAGAGGAGATCGAAAGCCCGATCTGGCGGCTCTGGCAGGACGGCACGCGCCATCATTGGGCGTGGCCGTGCCTGCAATGCGATACCTATTTCGTGCCGATGCAAAAGCATTTGCGCTGGCCAAAGGGCGCGACCCCCGCGCAGGCGCGGCGCGAGGCGTTTCTATGCTGCCCAGCTTGCGGCGGTGTGATCGACGAGAGCGAGAAGGGCGAAATGAACGCCCGTGGGCTGATGGTCGCGCCGGGCCAAACGATCGAAGACGCCCGCGCGGAGCGCAATGTGCCGGACACCAACACCTATTCGCAATGGACCTCCGGTCTCGCGTCGCCGTTCGTGAAATGGGGGCTTCGCGCCGAGCGCATGGTGACGGCGTTGAACACGGGCGAAGAAGACAAGATCCAGACCGCCACCAACGCGAACTTTGGCGAGCTTCATTCCGAGGGAGCGGGCGGCGATCTGCCCGATTGGAAGGAACTCCTCAAGCACAAGCTGCCTTACCAGCCTCGGCAGGTCACACGTCAGATAATCCGTCTGACGATGGGCGTCGATGTCGGCAAGCGGAACCTCGTCTACGTGATCCGTGGTTTCGGATCTCGCGGCACATCTTGGCTTGTAGATCATGGCGTCCTGCACGGACGATCCGATGAGGATCAAGTGTGGACTGACCTTGCCGGGATCATGCTGTCGCCGGTTGGCGGAATGCAGGTGGAGAAGGTCTTTATCGACAGTGGTTTCCGACCGGATAAACCGGACGCCGGCAGCGAGCACAAGGTCTATGAGTTCTGCCGGCGCTATTCGTTCCTGTGCTCTCCTACCAAGGGGCGAGATACCCTGGCGGGGCGCCCCTATCATGTGAACACGATCGAGGTGAAGCCGGACGGCTCGAAGAAGCCGTACTCGCTGAACCTCGTCCACCTGAATACGGACTTCTTCAAAGGCCTCGTGCACTCGCGAGTAAAGACGCCGCTCGATCAGGTCGGCGCCTTCTTCCTCCATGATGAGGCCGACGAGGAGTATGCCAGGCAGGTGGTGTCGGAAAACCGCGTGATCGAGGCAGGCTCGGCAAAACCTAGGTGGGTGAAGTTGCGCCGCGATAACCATTTCCTCGATTGCGAGGCGATGGCAGCCGCCGCCGGCTACTCGCTGAACGTGCACGCGATCCCCGAGGGGACCGTTAGGCAGTGGGGCGATGAGGACGAGATCGCTGTCGCACCGATGGCCGAGCCGGAAGGCCTGCAGCCACCCGACGATGAACCGCCAGCCCCGCCGGCGCCCACCGGTGCGGATCTGCGCAGCCGCTTCCGGTCGCTCGGAAGCCGAATGAGGTAATCATGCGATCTGTTCCCAGCATCCCGCGCAAGCGGGATGCCGCACTCGCCGATGTAGCGTCGGCGGGAAGCGGCATTCTTGCGCCAACCCCTCGCTCGGAATTTATGAAGGGCGGCCGGGGTATCACAATGACCGGGTGGCGGCCGGCACTTCGCGACACCAACGACGATGTCGCTGCTGCCTGGGAACAGGCGGCAGCCCGCGCCACGGATCTTGTGCACAATAGTGGCTGGATCAGTGGGATGTTCGATCAGGCGGTCGCAAACACGGTCGGGACCGGCCTTCGCCTGCGCTGCATGCCGGAAAACGAGCTCTTCGGCATGGACGAGAAATCGGCGCAGACTTGGCGAAAGCTGGTCGAGCAGAGGTTCGGTCTGTGGGCGGAAAATGCCGTCGAGTGCGATATTGAGGGCCGGCGTACCTTCGCCGCTCAGCAGGATGCGGCATTCAGATCGTGGTTGGTGACCGGCGAGATCCTGTCGGAGATCCCCTGGCGCCGTCGATTTGGCTCTCGGTATGGGACAAAGGTCCGGCTGCTGCCGCCGTCGCGGCTGCACAACGTCACAGATCCGTATCGGCGGATCGTTTCGGGCGTTCAAATGGACGCCGACAATTTCCCGATCGGGTATCTCGCCAAACGCACGGACCCGCTGCTCGGCGAGTATGAGGTGAGGGTGCCGGCGCGCGACGCGCTCGGGCGGCCGAAAGTTCTGCACGTATTCATGGGATTGCCGGGGCAGGTTCGCGGCATTACCCCTCTCGTGCCCGCGCTAAAGGTGGCGAAGCAGTTCGACCAGCTTGCGGACGCCACCTTGATGACGTCGCTGATCCAGAATGTGTTTGCCGCGGCAGTCACCTCGGACAGCCCGACCGACGACATCATCCAGGGCCTCCTGTCGGTGCAGGAGCAGGGTAAGCTCGCCGCCACGGGCATTTCGCCCTTCGAGGCGTGGTTCGAAGCGCAGTCCGGTTGGTACGACGGCAATTCCATCGACGTTGGGATTGGTGGGCGCATAGCTCACATGTTCCCCGGTCAAAAGATGGAGTTTCTTTCGCCAGAGCATCCGGCGACCGCATACAAGGACTTCTCTCTGCACTTGATGCGCGAGCTGGCGCGCTGCCTTGGGCTGACCTATTCGAGCGCCACCGGCGACCACAACGGCGAGACTTACACCGGGGTCCGGATGTCCGTGAACGACATCTTCCCGATCACGCTCGCACGCCGGAAGTTCATCGTCACCCCATGGTGTCAACCGATCTACGAGGCGTGGCTTGAGGAAGAGATCGAACTTGGTTCGGTCCCTTTCCCTGGCGGGCTGCCAGCATTCCTCGCCAATCGATCCGCCGCTTGCCGGGCAGTGTGGCAGGGGGCGCCGAAGCCGCAGGCCGACGACCTAAAGACGGCAAAGGCCCACGAGACCTATCGCAAGATGGGCGTGATCACCGACGAGGCGATTGCGAACGACCTCGGCCTCGACATCGAGGACGTCTATGCGCAACGGGCGCGCGAGAAGCAGCTTCGGCAAGTCTACGGCCTTCCCGATGAGGTCGAGCGCGAGGTCGCCCAGGCTGAACGTGAAGCCGCAGAGGCGGAAGAAAAGGAGCCACCGGATGGCGATTGAGCAGAACGATCCCTGCGCGCGAGCAGCCCAACTCCGGGAGATCCGCGACAAGCTGATCACCGGGCAATCGCTTTCTGAGTTTGAGACGGAAGCTGGCAACGGCGTCCGTCGCCGAGCGAGATACTCGGCGGCGGACCTCGATCGGCTCGACCGGGAAATACGCTCTGCCGAAAGCGCCTGCGCGATCAGCAAGGGCGAGCGCCCGAAGCGCTTCGCCATAGTTCCGAGGTAGCCATGACCCACCTCATGAGAATTGCGGATCGGGTGCTCAATCGCCCGCTTCTGATCGATCCCGCGAAAGCGCAGATCGTTCTCGCCGTCCTTGAGGGCCGCATCCTCCCCGGCCTCGGAGACGGCGAAGGGGCTGCGGTCGCAGATCTCGACTTGATCGCGCCGCAGCCCGACGCCAACCGGTTCGTCGGCAGTAACGCGAGGCAGACCCGGCCGGGCTCGTTTGTTCGCGCCGCCGGTTCAACGGCAGTGATCACGGTCGACGGCTCCCTTGTAAACCGCGGCGCGTGGGTCGGCGCGAGCTCTGGCCTCACCTCCTACGAGGGGATCGGGGCGCAGATCGACGATGTGGGTAGCGATCGCGAGATCAAGGCGGTCATCATCGACATGAACAGCTATGGCGGTGAAGCGACCGGCATGTTCGGCCTCGCCGCCAAGGTTCGTGGCCTGGCGGCAAAGAAACGCGTGATCGCCGTCGTCAACGACGTGGCGGCGAGCGCTGGTTATGGCATCGTTTGCGGGGCTCACGAGATCGTCGTCTCGCCCACCTCGCTTGTCGGCAGCATCGGCGTCGTCATGCTGCACATGGATCGCTCCGGCGAGATGCAGCAAAAGGGGCATCGCCCCACGCTGATCCACGCCGGCGCGCACAAGGTCGACGGCCATCCGTTCGGCCCGCTGTCCGAAGACGTCCGCGCCGCTATGCAGCGCGACGCGAACACCCTTCTCGATCGCTTCCTCGAAACGGTCGAGGCAGGCCGCGGCAAGACCCGCCTCTCAGCGGAGAATGCCCGGGCAACAGAAGCCCGAACGTATTTCGGGCAGGACGCCATAACGGCCGGCCTCGCCGACCGGATCGGCACCTTCGAGGAAATCCTGTCAGAACTTAACCGGCCTGCCGCGTCCAGCGGGGGCAAGTCCACAAAGGAGAAACCCCGTATGGACGGAAATGAAAACGTACCGAGCGCCACCGGAATTTCGCCCGAGGCGCATAGCTCGGCTGTAGCCGCGGCACGCGCCGAGGGCACGGCCGCCGGCAAAAAGGACGGCGCCGCGGAGGCGACCGCCCGCATCAAGGCAATCCTCACATGCGAGGGCGCCAAGGGGCGCGAGGCGATGGCGCAGACCCTCGCTTTCGACACCACAATGAGCGCCGAGGAAGCCGGCAAGGTTCTTGCCGCCGCCCCATCCGGCCAGCCTGTCGCTTCCACGCCCGAGATCCCGACGATCGAGCAGCGTAGCCAGGGCATGCCTGAGTTCGGAGCCTCCACCGCTGATCAAAAGCCTGCCGCCGAGCAGGTTAAGAGCGGGTGGGCGAAGGCCTTCGGCACCACGAACGCCGCGTAAGTCTGCGGCCTGATCAACGGAGATCATCGAAATGACCAAGTTCACCGAAGGCCGTCACCCCGGAGAGGGCCTGTTTTCCGAAGCCAACGGCCATCGCTCGCGCGAGGTCATAACGATCGTGGCAGGTTCCGGTGTTGTTGGCCCCGGCACGGTCGTCGGCCAAATCACCGCCTCGAAGAAGTTCGCCCCGGCTCCGGCGGCGGAAACCGCCGGGATCGAAGGCGCCGAGATCGCAAAAGCGATCACGCTCTATCCCGTCGACGCCACCACCGCCGACCAGAAGGTTACGGCGATCGCCCGGGACGCGGAGTGGAACGCCTCGACGCTGACTTACGAGGCGTCCGTCGATACCGATGCCGAGAAGCTGGCGAAGGCTACGCAACTTGCGGCGGTCGGCATCATCCTGCGTTAACGCCGCAACCACCATCCTTTCAGTCCCGGCCCGTCGATGACGGGCTTTTTTTATGGGGAAATCATCGACATGCTCGATATTTTCAATAACGACGCGTTCTCGGTCACGTCGCTGACCGACGCCATCGCCGACCGCAAGGTTCGTCCTGGGCGGCTCGGAGAGCTTGGCCTCTTCTCCTCGACCTCGGTCACGACGCTGACGATCGCCCTTGAGCGTATCGGCGATACCATCCAGCTTGTTCCGCCGTCGCCGCGCGGCTCCTCCGGCGAACAGCGCGATATGCCAAAGCGCTCGATCGAGAACATCTCGATCCCGCACTTCCAGCGCGACTGGTCCGTCGTAGCCGACGAGGTTCAGGGCATCCGCGCTTATGGTTCGGAGACCCAGCTCATGACCGTGCAAGGGCTCGTCGCGCAGAAGATCGCGCTCAACCTGGCCGACCTCGACCTCACCGACGAATACGCCCGTATCGGCGCCGTGCAGGGAATTGTCTCCTACAAGGGCGGCCAGACGTTGAACCTCTTCACGAAGTTTGGTGTAGCGCAGCCGGCGGAGACCGACTTCGATCTGGACAATGCCGCCCCTGTTGACGGCATCCTACGGGAGCGTTGCACGAAGGTTATCCGCTCGACCCGCAAGGCGCTCGGCGGCGTGCCCTTCGATTACCTTCACGCGTTTGTCGGCGACAACTTCTTCGACGACATCCTCCGTCACAAGGAAGTGCGCGAAACTTACAAGGGTTGGAGCGAGGCGCAGATCCTGCGCGAAAGCTATGTCGGCCGGAACCGCTCCTCGAACCCGATGTTCGAGTTTGGTGGCATTGTCTGGGAGAATTACGGCGCGATCGACGACACCGGCGACGGCGCCCTTTTGGGCATCGCGGCCGACCTCGCCAAGTTCGTTCCCATGGGTGTCCCGGGCTTGTTCCGGACGTACTACGCGCCGGCCGACTACATGGAAACCGTCAACACCCTCGGCAAACCGCGCTACGCCAAGCAGTGGCCGATGCAGAACGGCAAGGGTGTGAACGGCGAAACGCAGACGAACACCTTGCATATCGCCACGCGCCCCGGCGCGCTAATGCGCGCCAAGCGCACCTGAGCCGGCTCGGCAAAGGAGAACGGAATGCCCTCGCTTTTCGACGAATTCGACCGGCAAGTGCAGGTCGACATATCGGAACAGACTGGCGAGGGCATCCGCCTCGTGGGGATGGTTGGCGGCGAATATACCCACGGCGCCGACCCCGATAGGCCTCCGGTCGAGGTCGTGGCGACCGTCTCTCTCTCGCCTCGCATCGCGGATCTCCGCGGCCAAATGAGAGGAACAGAAATATCAGGGGCGGCTCAGTTCGCCTCGCAGGCCTCCGAGCTCTGGATCGACCACGCCGCTGCCGCTGCGCTGCCTTGGCAGCCGCGCCGCAACGACGTCTTGGAACTGACCGAGCGCGGGGGGCAAAAATGCACCATCACCGCCGTCTTCCCCGAGGGAGGCGGCCTTCTGATCCAGTTCGCGTCTGGCGCGACGCCGTCCGGGGGATGACATGAGCGGAGTTGTAGCCTTGGCGCTGCGCATGGCGGCCCGGCGCCTCGTGGAGGGCGCCACGCTCGCGGGTGATCGCGTCTTCGATAGCGCGATCGCCCCGCTTGATGAGATGATTGCGGGAGATCCGGCGCCAGCCATCGTGATCTCGACCGAGGATGAGAAATTTAACGTCGCCGGTCGTGACGTGATCGGGACGGGCGGAACCATCGAGCTCGTCTTCGAGGTCGTTGTCGCCTCCTACGTTCAGCAGACGATCATGGTCGCCGGCGAAGAGCAGACGGCTCTCGACGTCGTGATCCCGGCGACTGACGCCGGCTTTGAGGTCTCGCTCTCGTTGATCTCGCGGCAGATCATGCGGGCGTTGACCTATAAGGGCCCGGCGCCGAGCGTCTGGTTTGACGTCTTCAAGCGCCTGGCGCCTTCGATCAAATCGATCGCGTCTCGTCGCGGTGCCGGCGGTAAGGACAGCACAAAATTTGCTGCCCGGCAGATCATCATTACCGTCGACGCCGTGGCGGAGCCCGATTTCGGGGTCGAGCCCGAGCCCGGGACCTCGATCGCGGCTTTCCTCGAAGCTGTCGAGGCTGATGGGGAGTTGCGGCAAATGGCGCCGATGCTTCGGGCCGTCATCGTCGGCGACGATATCCCGACTTGGCGCCGCAGTGCTTCGGAACTCGGCCTCCTTGACGTCGAGGCGGCCGGCCTTGGTACCATGCCGGCAATCATTCCCCCGGAAGAGCCGAGCCCGGTAACGTCCATCGAGGTCGCGGGCCTCGGCGGGGTCGACGAGGCCACCGCGAGCGAGCAAGTGCCATGAGGGAATTGCGCGACATCCTCAAGCGGCTGGTCGATGCCGAACGGCGCATGTCGGGCATGGTCCGAAGCGGCACGGTGCACGAGGTCGACCCCGAAAAGGGAACGATCCGCCTCATACTGGGCGGGACGGATGACAAGCCTTTCCTCTCGCCGGCGATCCCATACGCGCAAATCGGCGGGGCTCTCAAGCTTCACTCGCCCCCGAGCAAGGGCCAGCAAATGACGATCGTTGGCACCGGCGGCGATTGGCGGCAGTCCATCGCTCTTCCGATGACGTGGAGCGACAGCAACCCCTCTCCCGGAAGCAAGGGAGACGAGCACGTCCTCACCTTCGGGCCTTGGACGGTCAGCCTCACCGGGGACGCCCTTACCATCAAGGGGCCGAAGGTCTTCATCGACTGCGGCGGCTCGACCTTCGAGCTCACCGGTGGGGGCTTAAAGATGGTCGCGCCCGACTACGACTTTCAGTGAGGTCCCCGCCATGCCCGGAATTGCTTGCGTCGGCGTCGACATCGCCGGTGGGGTTCAGCTTGGCGCGCAGGCCACCAAGTTCAGGGTCCGCGGCAATCTTGCGGTCGTCGTCGGCGACGCCGTCGCGGGGCACACCCCTTTCCTTCCGCCTCATATCCCTTCGCCCACGATGGCGCAGGGAAGCCCGAAGTTCCGCATCCTCGGTATCCCGGTTTGCCGGGAAGGGGACGCGGCCAGTTGCGGCCACTCGACGTCGGGTCGGCCGTTTTTCCGTATCCCTTGAGGAGGTCCCATGTCCGACGAGCAGAAAGAAGCCGAAACCCTCGAAGCCATCCTCCGCGCACGGTTCTCCGATCCGCGCGCCCTTGTCGCTGCACTATCGATCAGCGCGAACCGCGTCCTGCTGACCTTCGGCGCCGTCGGGGACAACCGACGCGTGACCCTACAGGTGGTTGGCGATGAGGTCGCCCCGCCGTCGCACTTCGCTCCGGCGGCGGAGGTGGCTTCGCCGGACGAGCCCGCACCACAGGCGGAGCCGGCCGTCCCCGAGGCGGCCGATGGCGCGCAGCCCGAGCAGGGTGAAGAGAAGCAGGAGGAGGAGCAAGCTTCCGTCGCCCCGAGCGAACCGGAACGGCGCACAAGCTCCCGCAAGAAAGAATGATCAATGTCGACGACCGCGGACCTTCGAAACCCGAGCGTGGATATCGACCGCCACACCGGCGAGATGATCGTCGGGTGGCCCCACGTCGTGCAATCGCTCGAAGTCGTTTTCACGACGTTCTTCGGCGAAAGGATCATGCGCGAATGGTTCGGCTCGATGGTCCCGCGCCTTCTCGGTGAACTTATGAACGAGGACACGCTGGTCACGTTCTTCACCGCCCTGGCTTCCGCTGTCGACCAGTGGGAGCCGCGCTTCAAGATCAAGAAAATCACGCCTCTCTCCCTCGATCGGATGGGGGCGTTCAGCGTCGAAATCACCGGCGAGTATCGCCCGCGCGCGTTGCTGGGTGATTTCGCCGCCGAGGGCGGGAAACGCATCGTCCTCAACGGGGCCGATCAGGGAGTGAGGCTTACGGCATGACCAGTCAAGTGGACCTATCGGCTCTTCCCGCTCCCCGTGTCATCGAGGAGCTTTCGTTCGAAACGATCCTCGCCGAAATGAAGGCGGATCTTATCGTGCGCTTCCCGGCGATAGAGCCCACCTTACAGCTTGAGAGCTCGGTGGCACTCAAGGTCATGGAAGCATGCGCCTATCGCGAGCTTCTCCTGCGCGCGAGGATCAACGATGCGGCAAGGTCGCTTCTCTTGGCCCGAGCGACCGGAACCGACCTCGACCATATCGCCGCGAACTTCGGCGTCGTGCGCCTCGTCGTCACGCCGGCGACGGCTTCCAATCCCGCCGTGATGGAGGACGACGACCGGCTTCGGCGCCGTGTGCTCCTCGCGATCGAGGCTTACTCGGTGGCCGGGCCGGCGGATGCGTATGTCTATCACGCCTTGACGGCAGTGCCGTCGCTGCGCGACGCGACCGCGGTCTCGCCGGAGCCGGGAAAGGTGGTCGTCACTATCATGGCGAGCGGCGCCGACCCGATGCCGACCGCAGAGGCGCTCACAACCGTTGCGATGGCGCTGCGATCGGATGATGTCCGGCCGCTGACCGACAACGTCTCGGTGCTGGCGCCGGCGGTCGTCGAGGTGCAGATCTCTGCGGGGATTACGGTTTTCCCCGGGCCCGACGGGACAATCGTCGTCCAGCAAGCGCGTGCGAAGCTGCAAGCCTGGCTGGCAGAGAACGCGCTGCTTGGCCGGGATCTTCGGCTCTCGGCGATCTACTCGCGCTTGCACGTCGACGGGGTTCATTCTGTGGCGCTGCAATCTCCGATCGCCGACGTTGTCGTCGGCCCGCGACAGATCATCCGCGTGACGAGCGTTTCGGTCGCGGCCGCAGGAGTTGACGAATGATCCAGTCCGTCCTCATGCCGGGCAGCACGCCCTTTGAGAAGGCGATCGATGCCGCGGTTTTCCGGCTCGACGGCGTGGCCGATGCCCTCCGAACTATCCACGATCCGGAAAAGGCTCCGGAAGCGTTCGTGCCATTCCTCGCGTGGGGCTTTTCCACCGACTTGTGGGATCGGAATTGGCCGATCGAGAAGAAACGAGCCGTCGCGAAAGCGTGGTACCGGCTCCACCGCAAGAAGGGCACGCTCACCGGGATCAAAGAGGCTGTCCGCTTCTTCGAGGGCGAGGTCGTTGCGGCCCGCACGCCTCCCGATGGCACCATTCCCGATCCGACGTTGACGAAGGAAGAGCGGGAAAAGTACCTCACGCGCTTCCGGCAAATCCGGTTTTACCGATACCGCTCGGGGGGCTCGGCGTCTTTCGCCGCGTACCTCTCAAGCGGCTATAGGCTCCCGGCGCTCTTCGTCGGCGCCCGAGCATTCCCTGGCGCGTCGGACGCTGTTGCGAGGGTCGGACGAAGAGCGTTTGTCTTCGACCCGCTGACCGGTGCCGAAGAGCCGGTAAAGCGGGTGGAACGGATAACGACGACGAGCGAACGCGCCGCCGTCACCTTCGAAGAGGTCGTCCTGCCAGGCAAGATTGGGAGGGCAGCTTTTGCCGGCCGAAAACCGGCGGGCAAGACCTTCACTATGGACATGGGTGCGCGCGGACGCCGCTTCTCGATCTCGATCGACGGAACCTACTCTGAAACGATATCGGATCTGCACGTCAGCGGCATCCTGCCGTCGGATCAACCCATCGAAGTCCGCCCGCGCCGAGCGGCACTGCCCGGCCCGCGGGTGGCGGGTCAGCTATTTCCCTCTCTCGGAGGCGTCGCGACAGAGTTCGTGAACCGGAAGAGCGACGGGGAACACCGGACCTTCCTTCCGGCCTCATCGGCGAGGCTACGCGTTTTCGAGCAGGTTTTCCTCTTCGATCCCTCGCGGTTGCCTGACAGGCGCAACGCTCGCACCTTTGTCGGCGCAACGCGGTTGGGCATGCCCGCCTATCATGCGCGGCTCACTATCCAGAAGCGGGGGCGGATCTCGCCCTTTGCAATTCACGGCTTCGTTCATGGCTACCCGGTCGCGACCGATAAGTCTGCCATGCGCCGAACGATCGAAGCCGTCCGACTGTCGAAGTCCCTCCGGGACAAGATCCTTGTAACCAACAAGACCATGCGCCCCGCCACCGCTGGCGACGGCTACCGGGTCGGAACAATCAATGTCGGCACTTGGGTGCGCGACCTGTGAGGAACATATGGAAAAGCAGGTACTCTTTCGCGACCGGCAGGAACTCCAGTCGGGCGACCTTTCCAACATAGGGACGTTTGGCGCCGAGGCCCTTGACCGCCTCGTCCGCGAAGGCTTGACCGACGAGAAGAAGTTCTCGGAATTCGCGGTATCGAAGACTGGCGCGACGTCGGTCACTATTGCGCCGGGGACGTACTGGACCCACGGCGAGCGGTATATCCGCGAGGAGACCCACGAGATCGATTTCCTCTCGCGGCTCCCTCTCGTGACGAAGAAGATCGCAGCTATTGTCGTCATTGGCACCACCATCGAGACGAACATCGAGCCTCGCGATTTCCTGATTGATGTCGACACCGGCGCGACCGAGCCGGACAGCGTCGCGATGCAAGCCCTCCGCTACGCCGAGTTTCAAGTCGTTTATGGCGCTGAGAACTCCGCGCCACAGCGCCCGACGGTGTCGACGGATAACGTCGTCATCGCATGGGTGACACTCGGGACGACCGGTGTCGATGCGATCGAGCGCGCGACGGAATTCGAGTTCATGTCGCTCAAGCAACTCGATCTGCGCGCGACCGAGCTCGAAGTCTGGAAGGAGGCCGCTGGCGAGCAAATCACCACACTGGGCACGGACATCTCCAGCATCAACGACCGCCTGCGGCAGATGGCGGATAGCTCGCTTCTTACGCGGATCTTCGTCGACGTGGCCGCCATCAAGGACATGATGGAACTGGAAGACGACTATTCCGGGTACGGCTCGGAGAACTTCCTCGCCCTTGACCAAAGCATCAGCAACCCCGACGCGGTCGGCTGGTACTGCAAGGTCGAGGAGGGAATGCGTGTTTCCGATGCCAACGCGTCCGCGACGGCAATTCAGCTGTTCACGCCGGCCGACCCGTCGGTCAGCGTCGCCGGTAATGGGCTCTGCCTTCCGAAATTCACCGAGGTTCGACGCCTCAACATCGACGCCTATTATCAGGCGCTGTCCCTGTCGCAGTACGAGTATCAGGAGGTGCAGTTCAAGACGATCGCGATCAGCGCGAAGCGCCTTCGCTTCGGCCTGGCCTTCACCCGCTGCAACAACTCCGAATTCTGGAAGACGGGCACGTTCAACTATGCGACGGGCATCTTCACCGACAAGCTCGGCCGCACCTATCAGGCGCTCGGGACGGATTTCGGAAGCGCGTACACGAACAGCAAGGAAAAGTTCATTCGCCTGCAGCAGTTCTGGTACGACACGGAAGTCGAGTATTACCAGGAGCGCGTTGCAACCGACTACACGGTCAACGGCGCGATGGTTGCGCAGACCTTCCTCAATACGCAGGCGGGGTGGCTCACGTCGCTCGACCTGTATTTTACGCAGGTGGCGGCCACGGGCAACGTTCGCGTGCTCCTGACGAAGACCGCCGGCGGCAAGCCGGACCTGTCCAAAGTCATTGCCGAGACGACGATCGCCGCCGGCAATCTGGTGAAAGGCTCCAACCCAAAGACGGCGAGCCACTGGACGCGGATCTCGTTGGCGCCGACGGCTCTCGAAGCCGGCGAGCGCTACGCGATCGTGCTGGTCACGACCGGTGACCACTACGTCGGCCTGACGCAGGGCGCCAACTACGGCGCAGGCACGCTGTTCTATTCGACCGATGGGGCGTTCTTCCAGGGCGACCTCACGCTCGACATGATGATGCGGGCGAACTTCGCCAGCTTCGCCAATACCCGCGTCGAGCTCGACCTGGCGTCGCTGAACCTGTCGGGCGGGATCAACGATATCGACATTGCCTTCGAGGGCATCACGCCCGCGGGCACGGAACTGCATTTCGAGATACGGCCGGAAGGTAGCGGCACATGGTACCGGCTGGGCGGGGAGGGAAACCCGTTCCAGGGACTTCCCGCTCTCGTCCGCTTCCGTGCGGTGTTCGTCGGCACGAAGGACCTGATGCCGGGCTTCAAGCTCACGGGCAGTGACGTGGTGGTTTCGCGTCCCGCGCTGACCTTCCGGCACTTCACCAAGACGCGCAACCTTCCCGCGCCGTCGCAGTCGGTCAAGGTGATCTGCATCCTCGACTTCTTCAATGAGGCGAACCACGACTTCGATGTGAGGCTCAACGACGTCCAGCACGGTACGCTGAACATCGCACCGGGCACGGTCCTCGACGAGGTCCTCGACGAGAACGATGGGACGCGGAAGCGCATCCGTCGCACCTTCGAATGGACCGCGGCGCAGATCCCGGTCGCAACCAACCAGATCGCCATCCGGAGCGACGGCGCGCTGACGGCAGCGACGGAAGTCTTCCACGTCGAGCGCCTTACCTATCTGACTTTCTGACTTTGACCCCGGCCGCTACCGGCCGGGGCATCCAAACCCCGTGAGGAACTTCTATGGCGAAGCAGCAAAGCGCTGCGGCGGCGATCGAGCCTGACCGCATGTACAAGATCACGTTCTCGCGCTCGTTTGAGCATGAGGGGCGAAAATACATCCCGCGCGCCGGGGTTAAACACCGTGCGCTCGGGTCGATCGTCGAGGCGATCAGGGACAATCTGGACAGCTACGAGGCCATCTGATGTCACTCTATTCCGACGTCGCCTTTTCCCGCACGACCAAGCTAAGCCAGGAGGAGTTTAACCGCAGGATGAAGATCCTGACGGACGCGATCGAGGTCCTCCGCGCGTTCGCCCCCGACTGGCAGGCACAGGTCAACGCGCTGGTGGCAGTCGGCCTTGAGCGCATCGACGAGGCGCTTCTACCGATCTATGAGCGGATCATGGATATCGCGCATCTTGGCACGATCTTCTCGACGACCTCCGCCTCGATTGAAGGCTTTGGCCTTGGCGTCAAGCGGTTCGTGGTGCCCGAGCAGCATCGCCCGAACTTCGCGCCGAGCCGCTTCCTCCTGATCATGGCGGACGGCGGCTCGTTCGACGCCGTCATGATCGGACGGCTTTCCTCCTATGACCCCGAGACCGGCGAACTCGTCGTTCTCATCGAGGATAGCTCGGGCGAGGGGACGCACAACAGCTGGCTCATCGGCCCGTATGCTTCGAATGACGGGCTGGAAGAACTCCGCGCGGAAGTACAGTCGGCGAGAGCGGCGACCATTGCCGCGCGGAACGAGGCGACCGCGCAGGCAGTCATCGCGACCGAAAGGGCAGCCGCCGCCGCGCTCCAGGCAACCAACGCCGGCGTGCATGCGACGACGGCGATCGCAAAGGCGACCGAGGCCAAGGGCCAGGCCGATCGCGCTGAGACAGCGGCGGCCGCTCTTTCCGGGCTGGTATCGGACGTGCTCGGCCGCGTGGCGGCGACACCGACGATTGATCTCGATTTCACTCAGGCGGAGGGGTTCAGCGGCTTCACCCGTGATACGGTCGTCAACAACTCCGGAGGCTTCCGTCGTGCCCCGAATGGCTCGCTGGTGGCGCTCGGTTTGGCCGAGCCTGCGATCGATTTCCATCCCGTCACCGGTATGGCTCTCGGTCTCGGCATATGGCCGACAACCGCCAACGCCTTCGCAGCGCCGTGGGACCTGACCGGTGTCACGATGGCGACGAGCGGAACGGTTGCCGCTCCCGACGGTACGCCGACGGCGGGCGTCGTGACGCACCAGGCGGTCGCCGGCAAGCATCGGATCAGCAAGGAGATCAATCTTGCCGGAGCCGGCATCTACGCGCTGTCGTTCTTCATGCGGCTGCCGGCATCGGCGCCTTATGTCTACTTCCTGTCGATCGAGGACAAGCTGACGGGCGATGCCATGGTGCTTGGACTTGATCTCGGTGGCGATGGCGCAATCTACGAGTGCTCACCCGCTCAAGCACCCGATCACTATCGGCGACAAGACCTATTCCGCCGTAACGCTGCGCGAACCCGACGCCGACGCACTCGAAGCGATCGACGACCTCGGCATCAAAGAGGGTGAGCGCGCCCGGATTGGGCAGTTGAAGGGACTTATCTGCGCTCTTGCTGACGTCCCCCCGGCAGTAATCGGCAAGCTGCACCGCGACGATTTCATCGCATTGCAGGAGGTCGCAATCCCTTTGCTGCATCCGCCGGAGGAAAGTGGCACGGCGTAGTCTTCGACCTTTTGGAGTGGAGCCGTGATCACGCCGACACGGTTTGCGCGGACGTCGCGCATTACCTCTCCACGCCACTCGCGGCCGTCCGGCGGATGCCGATCGACTTCCTCATGCGGCAGCACCGCCAGGCGCTTCGCCTCCATCAGCTGAAAGCAAGGTAGCCCGTAATGGCAACTCTCACCTCTTCGCTCATCGTTCGCGTGCTCGATCAGGCCTCCGCGCCTGCCCGGGCGATTGCTCGCAACCTCCTCGGCATCAATAAGGCCGCGGAGCAAGCGGGGCGCGGCGGCTTCGGCGACCGGCTCAATGCTGCGATCGATGCCAATAACCGCGCGCTCGATCGGGTGCGCGGCCAGATGGTCGATACCATCGCGTCGGTTTACGCCCTGCGCACCGCGCTCGGGGCGCCGATCAATGCCGCTGTCAAGTTCGAGAGTGCGATGGCCGACATCGCGAAAGTGTCCGGCTTCGACGACAAGGGGCTCGACATCTACGGCAAACGGCTGCGGAAGCTCGCCGTCACCGAGATCCCGCTCGCCGTCAACGACCTCGCTGCGCTCTCCGCCGCAGCGGCACAGGCCGGCGTCCCTGACGCGGATCTCTTCGATTTCACCCGGTTGACCGCGAAGGCGGCCGTCGCTTGGGAAATGAGCGGCGCCGAGGCCGGCGAAGCTCTGGCAAAGATCCGCACGGCGCTCGGGCTGACGAATGATCAGACTTCCGCCTATGCAGACGCGGTCAACTATGTGTCGGATAGCACCGCGGCGAGTTCTCGGGATCTCATCGACTTCACCAAGCGGGTTGCATCCCAGGGCGAATTCTTCGGGTTCGCCAAAGAGCAAACGCTTGCCTTCGGCGCGGCCATGATCTCGGCCGGCGCCGAGAGTGAAGTCGCGGCCACCTCGTTCCGGAACATGGGGCGCGCTCTTGCGCGCGGCGCCAGTGCCACCAAGGCGCAGCGGGGGGCGTGGAAGCGTCTCGGGATGGATGCCGTCAAGGTCGCCAAGGCGATGCAGAAGGACGCGGTCGGAACGACGGTCAAGGTTATCGAAAAGCTGGGGCAGCTTCCCGAGCATATGCAGGCGTCGGTCATGTCCGACCTGTTCGGCGACGAGGCCAGGGCGCTCGCGCCCCTGCTGAACAACACAGAACTCCTGCGCAAAGCGCTGGCGCTCACGGCGGACGAGCAGAAGTATCTCAACAGCGTCGGAAGGGAATTCGAGAAGCGCGCCGCGACCTCCGAATACAAGTTGCAGCGCTTCAAGTCGCAGTTGGCTGATATCGGGCTGACCGTCGGCGCTTCCCT
This sequence comes from Pseudomonadota bacterium, assembly GCA_023404095.1. Lineage (GTDB taxonomy): Bacteria > Pseudomonadota > Alphaproteobacteria > Rhizobiales > Rhizobiaceae > Mycoplana. The sequence goes on from JAEYDD010000042.1 coordinate 73,595, forward strand.
GCTGCCGGCGCTGAATAAGCTATTGGTCCCGATGGGTGAGATGGCGCTCAAGCTCTCCGATTGGGCGGAAGCGCACCCGGAGTTGATCCGCAACATCATCGCGGCGACGGCGGCCGTTGTCGGCTTCCGCGCTGCGGTCGTATCACTCAAGTGGCTCGGTCTCATTGGTCGCGGCGGCGCGCTCACTATGCTCGCGCTCGGCTTCAATACGATCGGCCGGGCTGCGATCGGCGCAACCGTCGCGGCCCGCAGCGCTACGGCGCTACAGCGCGCCCTCGCGGCCATGCAAGGTGTTCAGCCTTCGCGGTTCCAGACGATCACGACGGCGTTGAAGGGAATGGCTCTCGCTGTCCCTGGGATGGGAACGCTCTCGACCGCCCTCGGGCTCGTCGGCTCCGCGCTTACGACCATCTCGGCGCCGGCGTGGGGCGCGATTGCAATCGGCGTCGGATTGGTCGCGGCAGCCGGAGCCTCGCTCTACAAGTGGTGGGACCGGATAACGGCCGTGGTGAGCGGCGTGGCACGCGCGATCGGCGATGAGCTCGCTCCTGTCATCGAATGGGCGTCGCCGGCGCTTGAACCTCTCGCGGCAAGCGCGAGGGCAGTAGGCGACGCCTTCGGCTGGATCTCGGATAAAGTCTCGGCGGCGGCCGGTTGGCTGGCGCAGTTCTTTGAGCGCGAGGTGTTGACCGACGCCCAGAAGGCGGCAATCGAGGGCAATGCCTACGAGGTCACCCGGGCTATCGCTTCGGCAATCAAAAGTGGGACGACGGCCCTCTACAACGTCGGCGTCGAAATGGCGCAAGCGCTGTGGGACGGTCTTGAGCGGAAGTTCAACGAGCTTCTCGCCTGGCTTCGGCAGTTGCCTAGCCGGATCAAGGATGCCGTCGGCAAGATCGACTTGAGCAACACGCTCTCCTCGTTCTTCGGGGGCGGCTCCGTACCGGCGCCCCTCCCTATGCCGACCACTGGTAGCGCTGCACAGGACGCACAGCGTGCGCTCGATATCGCGAAAGAACTCGCTTCGATGCGACAGGCGGAGGATGCCACTTGGCTCGGTCTGACGGGAGACGAAGCTCAAAAACTCGAAGCCTTGGAAGAGCAATATCGATCGGCGACCGCGGGACTTCCCGCCGCGGCTCAGGCCGATATGGAGGCATATGTCGCCGCCCTGTCGTGGGGCGGCGATGGGGCAGGGGCCGAGGCCGATCGGATCGCGAACGAGATGCTCACCAAGCTGGGCGTAACAGTCGCTCCCACGATCGACACAACGTCGATCAGGGGCGCGTTGTCCGATGTGCAGCGTCTTGACCAGGCACTCCGTTCTGTCGGCTCGGCCGTGGGCCGTGCGACGCCGTCGGTATCTGTGCCAGCGGTGCCGATCGACGGGGCCCGGAAATCGGGCGGCCCGGTCAAGGCAAATGACACGTACCTCGTCGGTGAAGACGGGGCGGAGTTGTTCCGCCCCGATCGGTCAGGGACCATCATCCCGGCGGACGAGACAAAGCGGATGTTGTCGTCCAATCCGGCCGCCGGCGATGACGACCCCAAAAGAGGTGGGCGCGGTGGGCGACGGACGACGCCAGCGGTGCCGCTGGTGGACGAACTGGGGCGAGCCGATGTGGCTCGATCGCCGGCAGCGTCCGCGACAGGCGGCAGCGACGAGGGCAGGAACGAGCGATCGGCGGTTCTCGACAAGATGGCCGGCCTTCTCGCTGAACTGCGATCCTTCTCGGCCGCTCCCCGGGCGTTGCAGCCCGCACGGCCCGCTCAAGCGCCGGCTCCCGCCAATGTAACCCTCTCGCCGGTCTTCCACTTCGCCATGGCGGAAGGGAACTCGGAGGAGGTGGAGCGTGCGGTTCGCAGCGCTCTGAGAGAGGAAACGCGTGAGCTCATTCGTGGGATACACGCTGATTATGGAGTGGTTCTGTGATCTATGCGCTCGGATCTCTCTCGATCAAGGTCGCCCCTTTCAACGTCTCACAAGTCTCTCGCGACGCGACGACCGATTTCGTGGCGAAGCCGGTTATCGGCGCCGAACCTCCGATGGAATACGTCGGGGAGGGTGCCAACAAGATGACGCTTTCGGGGCAGCTTCTGCCCCGAAAGCTTGGTGGCCTGTCGGAACTCGATCACCTTCACCAGATGAGGGCGTCCGGCCAGCCGCAATATCTCATGCGCGGAGACGGAACCCCGTTTGGCTGGCATGTGATCGAGAGCGTCGCCGAGCGATCGACGTATCTCGATGCACGCGGCGTCGGTCAGGTGATCGAAGTCACGATAACTCTGCGAAGAGCAGGCAAGCCGGCTGCCGGCGCCTTCTTCTCCGTCATCTCCAACATCATCGGGCTATTCCAATGAGCAACGAGGTTATCGAGACGATTACGGTCCAGGGCGAGGGCTTGACGCTCTCGCTTATGGTCTGGCGGCGGTTCCGGCAACCGATGCCCGGTCTGGTCGAGCAGATCCTCGCGCTCAATCCGAATGTGGCGAGTGCGACCAGCTTCCTCCCTGTAGGCGCCGAGATCCTTCTCCCGGTGCCGACCCAGCGTGGCGGTAATACGATCGATGTTGTCCGCCTCTGGAGCTAGCCGATGACCAAAAAGGCGATCTTTGCCGTCGTGATCAATGGCGCGAACATGACGGCCGGCATGGCGCAATACGTCATCTCGATCCGGGTGAGCGACAAGGCCGGTTCTTCCGGCGATACCGCTTCCATCGAACTCGACGACCGGGGAGGGCAGATCGCGCTCCCGCAGCCGGGCGCGCTGATGGCGGTATCGCTCGGTTTTGCCGAGACTGGCGTCGGTCTCGTGTTCTCCGGCACGGTCGACGAGGTCCGGAGCCGTGGCACTCGTGGCGGAGGGATGACAGTAATCGTCAGCGCGAAGGGGTTCGATACCAAGGGCAAGGCGAGGCAGCCGCAGCAACGCCATTTCGACCAGAAGACCATTCAAGAGATCCTGACCGAAGCCGGGAAGGATGCAGGGATAACCGACGTCAAAGTCGACCCCGAATTCGCTTCAATCAAACGCCCATACGAGCGCATGGATGATGAGAGCTTTGTTGCTTTAGGCGAGCGGTTAGCAAGCGAACTCGGTGGCACGTTCAAGATCAGCGGCACTGCGGCCGTGCTGGCGAAGAAGAATGGGGGCATTGCGCCGGGCGGGGCGGCGCTCGCGGTAGTAACTGCGCAGCGTGGGCTAAATCTGCAAAGTTGGGATGTGGCGCCCTTCCTCGGACGTGCCCGCTTCAAAAAAGTGCGAGCTCGCTTCTACGACGCCAAAGAGGCGAAGTGGAAAGAGGTCGAGGCGGAAACAACGATCGAGGACGCCGACGCCGAGTTCACATCGCGGTATGCCGAGCCAGACGAGGAAAAGGCGAAGCAGAAGGTTGCGAACGACAAGGCCGAGAGCGAGCGTGGGGCCGGCGAGGGAACTGTTGTCATCGAGGGCAACGTGATGGCGCAGCCCGAGGGGCTATGCCTCATCGTGGGCGCTCGGCCGGGTATCGACGGCAGCTACCGCATCGACAGCGTCGATCACGAGTATTCGCGCGGCGGGTTCACCACGACGCTCTCGCTCAAGCAACCACAAGGGACCGCCGGCAAGGACAGTCGCGGCGGTGGCGCATCGGGAGGCGGAGGTGGCGACTTCTCCCTCCCGACCGATCCCGATCTCGGCTGATGTCAACCAACTGATCCCTACAGGCCCGCCCTTCCGGCGGGCCTTTTGTTTTGAAAGGAACCGCATGACGTCCTATCTCGCAATCGGATCTCGCGGCGCCCGCGTCCGCGAACTGCAAGCGCTACTCAACACCGCCGGCGCGGTGCCCAGGCTCAAGACCGACGGTGATTTCGGCGGCCTCACCGATACCGCTGTGCGGCTCTTCCAGTCCCGCGCCGGGCTTGTCGTCGACGGGCGGGCGGGAACTCAGACCCTCACCGCGCTCAAGCGAGCGGCGGCGCCCGTGGTTCCGGGCCGGCCGGAACCCGATAAGAGCGCAATGGTCGGCAGCGTGCCGGCAACGGTGTTACTGCTCGACCGAGCAGCCGCACCGCCGAACGTCGCAAGTCTTGTCCTTCTCGATACCGCGCGCCTGATCTCCGAGATCATTGTCCATTGCACCGCCACTCCGGAGGGACGCGACTATACGGTCGCGGACATCCGCGCCTGGCATAAGCAGCGCGGCTTTTCCGACATCGGATATCACTACGTTATATATCGCGATGGCCGGGTGATGGTAGGCCGGCCCGTCGGGCAGATCGGCGCCCACGTCGAAGGGCACAACACCGGGACCATCGGGATCTCGTATGTTGGCGGCCTAGCGGCCGACGGGAAGACCGCCAAGGACACGCGGACGGCGCAGCAACGCGCCTCCCTCCTCTGGCTTACCGCCCAGCTGCGCGCCAAGCATCGCGGTATCAAGAAAGTCGTCGGCCATAACGAGTACGCCGCGAAGGCGTGCCCGTCGTTCAACGTCCGGGAGGATCAACTCGGCCTCGCCGCGTGACCGCCTAACCTCGGCTTGCAACCCCGCGGGCCGCTTTCAAGGAGAACCCACCATGAAGTTCACCCGCCTCGGGGCGGCGCTTTGCGCTGCGCTCGGATGCCTAGCCATGTCGTGCCTGATACTAATTGCGAGCGCCCCGGCCGCGATCGCCTCAGAGCCGTCGGGCACTGTGTTCAGCCTGTCGGACCTGATCGATCCGTTTCGCCCCTACATCGTCGAGGCCGTGACGGCGGTTGCCGGCATCGTGATCGGGCGTCTCTACATGCTGGTCGAGCGATACATGCGCGTGTCGGTCGAGGCCAGGCATCGCGAGGCCTTTCAGACGGCGATCCGGAACGGTGCCCTCGCGGGGTTGGCATACGCCCAACGGCATGCAGGGAAGGTGAAAGTCGACGTCCGTTCTGAACTCGTCGCCGAGGGCTTGCGTTATGTCCTCGCAGCCGTCCCCGACGCCATCAGTTACTTCGGCGTCGACGAGCACCGGATCTCTGAGGCGATCGATGCAAAGCTCGTAGAATTCCTCCCGCCCGTTCCCATAGCGGTCAGCGTCGAGCACACTGCCGGCTGATCAACACCCGTGGCCGTCGACAATCGTCGGCGGCCCCTGCCAGATACGAGGAAAGGGGCGGTGCGGTGGTAGACAGCACTGAAAGGGCGATCGGCCGGCTTGAGGGTGAAGTTAAGGCGCTGGTCGACGCCGTAAAAACTGGGACAGAGGACAACAAGCAAGGCCGGCAGAGGATGTACTCGGAGCTTGAGAAGGTTCGAGAAGACGCCGCCGAGAGCCGGCGGGAGGTCGCGGACCTCAAGGCGAAGATGGATGCGGCCGGGCCGGTAATCGCTGATATCAAGAAATGGAAAGAACGCTTCATAGGCGCATGGATGCTGACCGTCTTGGTTGCCGGCGCCCTGGGCGCCTCGGCGTCGGCGATCGGAAAGTGGCTGGCCGCAAAGTTCGGGATGCCCTGGTCATGAGATTGCGCGTCCGACGCGGCGGGTTGGATGCGCAGAGGGCGGCGGCCGTTTCCTTGCCGGTCGTCGCCCTCCCCTCTATTGTTTGACGGAGGCCCAGAGCGTTGCACATGCCTCGCCCGGGCTCTTGAAGCGCTCTTGAAGTTCCTTCTGGAAGGCTTCGCGGTTCCGTTCTACGACGCGAGCCTCGTTCCCATTGATGACCATGCCGGCTGTCATGACGACCATTTCTGGGATATCCCCGTCGCAACGAGCCATCATGAACTCAACGGCAAGAGCGTTTCGGAGCCTCTCCGAGCGATCGGCCGCGTCGGCGGCGTCGGCCGTCAAGGCCAGCATTGCGAACGTCAGATAAGCTCTTTTCATTCCGTTGCCCCGCGAGAAAAGCGTCGGTGCAACCCTATAGTGAAAAATAGAAAAACGAAAAGCCCCCTCGCTGCAATCGCGGCGAGGGGGCTTTTTTTGTTTGGTATATCGGGTTCCAAAGTTCGCTATAGTTGTCCCCGCAGATAAGCAACGACCAAAGGGCGTTGTGTGTTCAGATAATTACGAACAACTCCACCATTGTGGGCTTGGGTTGTTAGTGCCAGATCGACGGCCAGGTCTGGAGCTACCGAAACCAAAGCCTTTGCTGCGTCCATTACCGGAGGGCGCTTAAGGATGTTCTGTGAAAGCCCCGGAATTCCGTTAATCAAGCTGACTACGCCTGCCACATGTGCGCCGTAGCCCGCGGACGCTGCTGCGTTGATCATCGTAATTGCTTCGTCTGCGCCTTCGTTTATTCCCCAATCATTGCATGACCAGTTCAAGTGCTTAATAACTTCTTCTCTATCGCCCATCATTATCCCTCGCAATTAGTGTTGATCGACGCAATATTGTGTTTCAATCAGGTAGAGAAGGGAATTCTATCAAATGGGAGGTGTAGTTACTTCAATACTCCATACAGCTAACGAATGATGCGTCGCACGTAAGAAGTGTGGCGATTGCAAGTTAACACCGCTGCCACTTTGCGGCGAGGGGGCTATTTTTTGATCCGCAGTCACTTGGCGCCCAAGCGGGAAAGAAGCGAAGCGGGGGAAATGTCTGGTGCCGCATCGTCTTTCACGATGCCATCGGCCGTGGGGCGGAACAGTGATCCGAGTACTATCGATCGTTCGTCACTTGTCGCCTGCCCTTCCGCGGTAAGTGCAAGATATGTTTGGGCCATTACAGCGCGCTCGTCTGCATCAATCGCGAGATGGTGTTCGCTGAGGAATAGCCGTGTCAATATCCGTGCTGCCCAAAAGACCATCGTAGAGAGCACGATACCTATCGTGACGAGCGTCAGGTAAATTGCCGCAGGCTTGTTGTTGCTGGCGATTTCTACAGTGCGATGCGCCAAGAATGAGAGAGCCACGACTAGGGCCCCTCCGGCCACTACCGAGAACCACATTAGAACGTTACGATATTTTCTTGCGGCGTTTTTGTGTGCCCCGGCCTTACTCGTCCAGTATTCCACGGGGCTCTTAAGCCTCATGTGTTCCCGATACAAATCTTCTGTCTGTCGGATGCTCTTAATGGCTTCCTCAACCTCGTCCCGGTTCGCCTCTGAGAAGGCTTTGATGCGTTTCCTTCCTTGAAAAATCATTCGGGCTGTCGCCCTGATTTGACGAGATTGCTGCGTCTTTTGATCTTCGCGTTGTGCCAAGTCAGTAGCTTTGTTTTTTGCGAGATCCCCTTGATACTGTTCCTGAAGCGTGTGCAGCGAGCGCTTCACCGCGGCTGGAACTTTCGATGTGATGTTTGCGTCGAACGCGGCCATTAGGGTTGCGCCCTTGAAGTGTTCGAAGTTTGAGATGGTGACCCCACCGCAATTCATCCACGTAGCCAAGGCTGCTGCTGCCACTATTGGCTCCTCCTCCTTGAGATCCAAGACGAACCTCCCGATAGGCGAGTTCGAAAGAGGCAAGCGATTATTGACGAAGGCGTGCACGATTGCCGTTTTGACAGTGCTGATCCGTGTCATATCACCATCGTTCACATTCGCTAGATTGTTGCGGATCTGCGTGAGTTGCGGGACGATGTGGTTCCACGGCGCGTTTAAATTGCCGTTGACGGGGGGCCTGGAGAGCCAGGCCCAGGCTGATTGCTCTTCCTCATGGAACTCTTGAAGTTCTTGCAACGAAAAGAAGACCAAACTGCCGTTAGGTTCACCCAAGTTGACTTCCAGTAGAGGTTGTTTGGTCATCGCGCCCTTCCGATCCGTTCAGCACAACGCTACATTGAAATTGCGATTGTGGAAGCCGGGGTGAATGCAGTAGGTGCGATATTTCAGGGGAAATCTCGAAGGCAACGCCGTAGTGTGGGAAGCAATGCTACGCGCGAATTCCTGAAAAAGTTATCGTCGCTGAGGCTTCTCTCGGGATGCTATTTTCAGGGGGAGTGTGATCGGAGCGGGCCTCCGCTACCAAAAATTCCCAATAAAATTAATGACTTGGCGATTTGGTAGTTAGCTCCGTTGTGGCCGGACGCGAAAATCCGGAATTTTGACAGCAGGATCCGGAAAAATGGAAATTCTGGACGAGGTGTCAAAAATCGCGGTTATGCGTACGATGAAAACTCCTCGGACATTGCTTCACTGGATTTGACGACTGCCTCCAATATTAAGATCCCGTGTTCGACTATCTTGTTGTCCCGGTCAGCTTCACCTTCAGGCTTCCAGCCTTTGCCACCATGGAACAGGTTGTTGCGGGCTTGGGCAAGTTGAACCAGCAGCCGATGAGTGGCCGGTTCAGTATGGGTTATCTCAACCCAGCTCGGCCCACCATCCTCCCACACTTGCCTCTTGGGAGGGCGATCCGTGTAGTAGGCGACTGCAGTTTTGAGCGGGGGGTCCTCGGCGATCAGCTTTTCAAACTTGCCTGTGATCTCAGCGGCGATTGTCTTTAGGCAGATCGTCACCTCGCCCCATCATTCTTGTTCTGTACCCAGCCGAGCGCCTTTGCAGCGTACTCATAGCGTGCGTAGGCTGCAAAGAACGCGAAAGCCTTATCAGCTCCGACCGCTTTTTGGCGTTGCCGCATCGTGGGAGGTCGCCGATAGTTCTCGGGCGGCTGAGGCGATCGCCGCTGACCGGAGGGCCGATAGCGGATCGGCCATGGAAGTCCAGGCATTTATTCCGCAGATCCGCTACGGCTTTAAGAAGCGGCTCGAGGCTGAACAGAACGCGCCGGGTTCAGGCAAACGCTCGGCCTGATGATCGTCAAGCCAAGCTTGGATCAGGCAGAAATTCGCGTGCAGCCCAACTCACGCGGCGGAGAGCCAGCAAAGGCGTGGTTCGACGATGTAATGGAAGGGCTCGCACGAGGAATCGCCGGCCCGAAGAAATCAGATGGCCAGACGGCTAATATGCAGCACTCATAATATTCCTCACTACCCAACCACCACACTAATCGCGTGCAGCGCTACGTCAAGCGCTCGCAGTGTGCGTAGATCTTTAAGGGACGTTGGCGGGAAGCGCCGTGAGCTGAAGGAACGCCTCAGGAGCCAAAATAGAAACTAACGCCCGATCAACCAAGTCTGCTCAAGTATGTTTCATCACCGCTCTTTGATTCACCTCTGCCCGCCCTACAACTATAGCCTGTCGCCAAAGTTGCGCGACGGGCAAGCATACGCATCTCGATCGACGGTGACACTCACCGTTCAAGTTCATTCAATTTATTGGTGGAGTAGAGAGAATGCGCATTCGCAACTTTTTAAGTGGGCTCTCGACAATTGCCATTATTGTGAGCGTGGCTGTACCCGCATACTCGCAGAGCAAGGAACCAAAGGACGCAACTGAGGCAACGCGCGCCGCCAACAACGCCTTGCTTTCCGAGTTGCCGTTCGGGGACACTTCGGACTTTGAGGACGCGAAGCGCGGGCTCATTGCTCCCTTGCCACCAGAACTCATCGAGGGGGAAAGCGGAAACGCAATTTGGAACCCCAAGCAGTACAGGGTCCGAAGCTCCGGCTACGGTCAATCCCAGCCTGTGGCGGCAGTCCCAACTCATCAACATGAGCGGCCTGTTCGAGGTCACTGACGGCATCTATCAGGTCCGTAATCTTGACCTCTCCAACATGACCATCATCGAGGGGACGGAAGGCATCACCATTGTCGATCCGCTCGTTTCGGCTGAAACGGCTAAGGTGGGCCTGGAGCTCTATCGGAAGCATCGCGGTGACAAGCTGGTCAAGGCTGTCATTTACACGCACAGCCATGTTGACCACTATGGTGGCGTACGTGGTGTAGTTGACGAGGCGGACGTCACCTCCGGTAAGGTCAAAATCTACGCGCCGGATGGCTTCCTTGAAGCGGCGGTTGCCGAAAATGTTATGGCAGGCAACGCCATGAGCCGTCGCGCTAGCTACATGTACGGCAACCTGCTGAAGCCGGATCCCAAGGGGCAGGTTGGCGCTGGCCTAGGCACCACGACGTCCGCTGGAACCGTGACGTTGATCCCACCAACCGACACCATCACCGAGACGGGCCAGAAGGAAATGATCGACGGCCTGACCTACGAGTTCCTCATGGCTCCGGGTTCCGAGGCACCTTCCGAGATGCTGTGGTTCATTGAGGAGAAGAAAGCCATCTCCGCCGCAGAAGATGCAACACATACGCTGCATAACACCTATTCGCTGCGCGGCGCAAAGATACGCGAGCCTTTGCCCTGGTCGAAATATCTAAACCAGGCGCTGACGATGTGGGGCGACAAGGCTGAGGTTATCTTCGCCCAGCACCATTGGCCCAACTGGGGTAACGACAAAGTCAAGGAACTGCTGACGAAGCAGCGTGACCTCTATCGCTACATCAACGATGAGACTCTTCGCATGGTCAACCAAGGGATGACCATGCGTGAGATCGCCGAGGAGTTCAAACTTCCCGACAGCCTTGCCAAGTTCTGGGCCAACCGTGGCTACTATGGGTCGGTTTATCACGACGTAGCAGCGACCTACGTGCTCTATCTGGGCTGGTTCGACGGAAACCCGTCAACCCTGCATGAGTTGCCGCCTGTCGAAGCCAGCAAGAAGTATGTCGAGTTCATGGGCGGTGCTGACGCTGTTCTCGAAAAGGCGAAGAAGTCCTTCGACCAAGGCGACTATCGATGGGTGGCCGAGGTGACGAACCATGTCGTCTTTGCCGATCCCAACAATCAGGCGGCAAAGGACCTAACGGCCGATGCACTCGAGCAGCTCGGTTATCAGGCCGAGAGCGGCCCATGGCGCAACTTCTATCTGACTGGTGCGCAGGAACTTCGCAACGGCGTGGCTAAGCTGCCGACGCCGAACACAGCCAGCCCCGATACCGTCCGAGCGATGTCGCTTGATCTCTTCTTCGACTATCTAGGCGTCCGACTGAATGCTGATAAGGCGGGCGACGCAAAGATGACGCTCAACTTTGACTTCGGTGACCAGGGAAAGTACCTTCTTGAGCTCGAAAACGGCGTTCTCAACAACACGTCCGGCAAGCAAGCTGAGAAAGCGGACGCAACCGTCACGCTGGATCGCGCTAGCCTTGACGGTATCATGCTGGGCGAGACGACGCTGGACAAGGCCGTCGCCGACGGCAAGGTCAAAGTGACGGGCGACAGCGCCAAGCTGGGTCAGCTTGTTTCCATGCTCGACACATTCGAGTTCTGGTTCAACATCGTCACACCTTGAGCGTGTCCTTGCGACTTCGTGCCGTCTAACGGCGGCACGAAGGATATAAGCGACCACGTTGTCCTGCCTGTTCCGACCTCGGCTGTTCCTTATTGTCTCCCGTTCCAACCTCGTCGACTGCACAATGCGGAGCTACGTTGAATGCAGGCGTTGGTTTTACGAGGTTGGAAAGCCAGCGGGCGAGGTCAGAACGGGAGTTCCAACCTCAAATTAGAAGTATGCCTCGGTCGCGCTCGATATATGAGGCAAAAAAGCGATCTACCCTCAGGAGGCTCTTTCCCAGTTTGTCAGTGGTTTGAAGGCGCCTCAAACGCGTTCGAGTTGATTTTGCGGGTGGACTTGAAGCGAGGACCATTGTTCGCGGCTCCACCGCCGAGCCCAGCGCGTTAAGGGGTTCCACAGTCGAAATTCGCGGTGACAGCTCATTCACGCCATGCCGCGTAACCCTTTGATAGTCCGATGTTTCTCAGCAAATCCCGTTTAATACCGCGACATCCCGGTGTTTCCGGAACCAAGTGTCAAACAACACCGGACGCGAATGTTCGGAATTTTGACCGCTGAATCCGGAAAATCAAAATTCGGGAACTGATTGGTCGCCGCTAAAGCGGCCAAGGACCTCTGGCCGCAGTCTGAACGAGACGCAAAGTCCGCAATGGGGCGCACAGCGGACTTCCGCTACCGGGCCTAGACCGGACATAGGATGCAGGCCGCTTTACCTTAGTGCGACGGTTACGCTTTCGATCGCGCCCGTGAAGGCAAATGGTGGCTTATAGGTGAAGTCCACCGCCGATCCCACGTCCATGCCAATGTCGAGCCCCTCGCCGAGCGATATCTGGATCGGAATGGTCTTTTCCAGCTCGCCCTTTGCTACCTCGTTGCCGTTTACCTTCATCGTTACGGTAGCGCCCTTACCCATCTCGCCGGCCGCACCGTGGTAGTCGAAGTCGACCTCAAGCTTCACCTTGCCCGTCGGCAATGGATTTTTTCCCGTGATCGTCGGCCGATCGAGCGCCAGATAGTTGTAGACGAAATTTGGTTTGCCATCGCGAACATAGAGGCCATAGCCGCCGACCAGCCCGCCCTGCGTGACGACCATGCCCTCGGCACCACCCTCCGGCACCTCGATGTCGGCGGTCACCGTCCAGGACTTGTTGAGAATGCGGGGCGACGCGTCGGCCGGCAGGCCGATCTGGCCAGGATAGTAGGTGAAGCTGGTGGCCTTGCCGCTGAGAACCGGGCGACCCATCGCCTCTGCGTTGAGCCGTTCCACCGCACGTCCATCGAGCGGCAGGACGTTGTAGCGCGCCGCTTCGGCCCACCAGAGATCCTGCAATTGTCTCAGCTTCTCGGGGTTCTGCGCCGCGAGATCATGCGCCTGCGAGAAGTCGTCATTGATGTTGTAGAGTTCCCATTTCTGGACGTCGGGATCGTACTTCTGGCGGATCGGGATCCAGGGCGCGGAAGCCGGAGCCGACGCCATCCAGCCATCCTGATAGATGCCGCGGTTACCGAGAAGCTCGAAGTATTGCTTGGTACGGTGCTCCGGCGCGTTGGCGTCGAGAAAGCTGTCAGCAAAGCTTGTCCCTTCGATCGGCTTCTGCGGCACCCCGTTCAGCGTTTCGGGTGGCGTGATGCCGATTACCTGATAGAGCGTCGGCACGATGTCGATGATGTGTGCGAACTGGCCGCGAACGCCGCCAGCGTCGGTAATCTTTGCCGGCCAGGAGATGATCAGCGGATTGCGGGTGCCGCCGAAGTGGCTCGCCACCTGTTTGGTCCACTGGAACGGTGTATCCATGGCATGCGCCCAGGCCGACGGGAAATGGTTGAAGTGCTTCGGTCCCCCAAGTTCGTCGATGTACTTGATGTTCTCCTGCCATGTCTCCGGGATGCCGTTGAAGAACAGGTTTTCGTTGGTTGAGCCTTCAAGCCCGCCCTCTGCGCTCGCCCCGTTGTCGCCGGCGATGTAGATGAAGATGGTATTTTCTGCGCCGGGCAGGGCCTTTACGGCATCGACAACACGTCCCATCTCATGGTCGACATTCGCTCCATAGCCTGCAAAGACCTCCATCATTCGCGCATAGAGCCGCTTCTGGTCGGCGTTGAGCGTGTTCCAGGCGGGAAGACCTGCAGAACGGGTCGTGAGGTCGGTGTTCTGCGGCACGACGCCGAGAGCCTTCTGTCGCTTCAGCGTCTCCTCGCGATAGGCGTCCCATCCGGCATCGAACTTGCCCTTGTAGGGCTCCATCCATTTGGCCGGCACCTGATGCGGTGAATGGGTGGCGCCGGGGGCAACGTAAAGGAAGAACGGGCGGTCAGGCGCGATGGTCTTGACCTTGCGGACCCAGGCGACGGCTTTGTCGGCCAAGTCGGTGGTCATGTAGTAGTTCGGGTCGGTTGAGGGCGGCACCAAATCCCGGTTCTCATATAGGATTGGGTTCCAGTGGTTCATGTCGCCGGCATTGAAGCCGTAGAAATAGTCGAAGCCGAGGCCGTTCGCCCAGCGATCGAACGGCCCGGCAGCACTGATTTCCCACGCCGGCGTGTTGTGGTTCTTGCCGATCCAGGCGGTCATGTAGCCATTCTGGCGCAGCACCTCGCCGATGGACCCAGCACTCTTGGGGATGATCGAGGTGTAACCATCATAACCGGTGGCCGCTTCGCCGATCACGCCGCTGGCGGCAGAATGGTGGTTGCGACCGGTGATGAGTGCTGCCCGCGAGGGCGAGCACAATGCGGTGGTGTGAAACCGGGTGTAGCGTAAGCCCTCTTTGGCGAGCGCGTCCATTGTCGGCGAGGCGATGCCGCCGCCAAAGGTCGCAAATTCGCCATAGCCCACGTCATCGAGGAGGATCAGCACCACGTTCGGGGCGCCCTCGGGCGCTTGCACAGGTTGCGGGAATTGCGCCGGAGCACTGTCCTCCACGGTACGCCCAACATTGCCGGGGAAATGGAAGTCCGGCCGTGGCAACACAGATGGAGTTGCAGGTGTCGGCCAAGCAACGCGCTCCTGGCCGGACCCCGGCGCCGAGAATGAAAGGACAGATGAAAGCAATGCAATGGAAAAGACTGACAAGCGCATGGGAAAACCTCCGCCGTTAAGAGCATTTCGCATCTGTGGGCGAACACGCCAAGGATTGAACTATCCTTGCGTGCCGGCATGTCTCATTCGGGGGATCAGTGCTGAACACTCTACAACTATAAACGGCAAGCGCAATTCACAAATGCATTGCGCCACGCGCATGGCAGACGCGCATCGGTTCAGAAATGTTGTAGAAGGAACGAGGGCAGACTAACTTCTTGAGAAATGGCAACCCCGCAAAATTCAAAAAAACGTTAGTTCCTCAGTTTTTGGGGTGCAACTGACTCAGTGTGGAACCGTAGTTCCAAACTCAAGTTGGCAACCACCGCCACGGCCTCCCGAAGGCCGTTTGGCGGACGATCCGTGCGAGCCGGCGGCTGGGGGAAGCGGTGTGCTTGTCTCACGTCCTTGCAAGCGACAGGTTATCGCGGGTCGCGCACACAAGGACGGGCGCCCAGTCGGTTCCGGCTGCGGTCTTGTTCCTCAGCGATTTCGCATCGCGGCGGCATTCCGGGTCGAGGGTGATCCCGGTTGGTATTCCGCAAGCGCGGCCACATGCAGATCAAGCCTCAGACGGGAAGCATGAAGAGGCATGTGAGGATGAGGCAGGCGAGGGCTGAGAGTTCGACGAAGCCGTCATACATCGTATCAATCTCCGTGCGTGTTTGACGGCGTGAATGCGACGTGACGGCTTTTGTTCCGTGGTAGGCGTGAAGATGTGAACATGGCGGCGGAAGGCGGACAGAAGCCGCGTGCCCTTGCCAGGCCGCCGCGCGGATCGACCGCCGGTATCGGTGTGCCGGCGGTCGTGTCGGTCGAAGGAGAGTTCGACAGCCGAAGCGGGTCGCGACATTTCAGATGCGCTCCTGCCGCCTCGGGGCCTTGATCCTGCGCGCGTTGCTCCTGCTAACCGCGAGATGCAGACGGGACGTGCTTGGGCACGCGCTGGTCAGCCTTGCGCCACCGTCTGGCGCTGGACGCCGAGGCCGGCGATCGAGACCTCCATGCGGTCGCCAACCTTCAGGTAGCGCGGCGGCTTCATGCCCATGCCGACGCCCGGAGGGGTCCCGGTGGTGATAACGTCGCCCGGCTCCAGGATCATGAACTGGGAAATGTAGTGCACGAGGAAGGGAACCTTGAAGACCATGGTCGAGGACGAGCCGTCCTGGACGAACTCGCCGTTCACGCTCAGCTTCATGGCGAGATCGGCGGGATCGATCTCATCGGTGGTGACCAGCCAGGGGCCGAGCGGACCGAAAGTCGGGCAGCCCTTGCCCTTCATCCACTGGCCGCTGCGCTCGGTCTGGAAGGCGCGCTCGGAGATGTCGTTGCAGATGCAGTAACCGGCGACATAGTCCAGGGCATCGGCCTCCGAAACATAGGAAGCGCGTTCGCCGATGACCACTGCGAGTTCTACTTCCCAGTCTGTCTTCTCCGAACCGCGCGGGATGAGGACGGTGTCATCGGGGCCGACCACACAGGAGGGGGCCTTGTTGAAGAGAACCGGCTCGGGAGGCACGGCCATGCCGCTTTCGGCGGCGTGGTCTGCATAGTTGAGGCCGACGGCAATGAAGTTGCCAACATGTCCGACGCAGGCGCCAATGCGTTCGCCTTCAGGCGCCAGCGGAAGGCTTGCCGGATCGATTGCCTTCAGGCGGCTCAGGCTTTCCTTGCCGAGGACCTCGCCCGCGATATCCGAAACGACTGCCGAAAGGTCGCGCACCTTGCCATCAGCGTCGATCAGGCCCGGCTTTTCCGCGCCCTGCTTTCCGTAACGAACGAGCTTCATGCAAACCTCCCAAAGATTTCGGCGCCGGATCATGCGACCGTGATTGAATCCTGTTGCGGTTTCCCTTCCACGAGTCCTACAAAGAGTCAATGATTTTCGAAAATCCATGCGATTAGGCAAAATGAGGGCGAGATGAGCATATTGCCGAAACCTGCCGCGCGGACGCTGGCAGGCGATGCCTATGAGCGGATTCGCGCCGAGATCCGGACCGGGCGCTTCCGTCCGGGCGACCGGCTGCGTTTCGCGGATCTGCAGGCGCTCTGCGCCATGAGCGTGACGCCGGTTCGCGAAGCACTGGCGCGGCTGACGGCAGAGGGGTTTACCTCGCTCGACGATCACCGCGGCTACAGCGTCGCGCAGTTATCCCTCGCAGAGCTGCGGGATATCACGGCCAACCGAAAGCTCTGCGAGGGCGAGGCGCTGCGTCTGTCGGTCGAACGGGGCGACGCGCAATGGGAGGCGGAGGTGATCGCGGCGCATCATCTGATGGTCCGCGTGCCGCAGGGACGGGAGGACATGCCGTCCGCCATTCGCGAAGACTGGGATGCACGACATGCCGCGTTTCACCGGGCGCTGATCGCAGCCTGCGGCTCCGCGATTCTGCTCGATACCTGCGGCCGCTTGTTCGCCCACGCGGACCGCTACCGGCGGGTATCCGTCAGCCTGCTGATGTCGAGGCGTGATGCCGAGGCCGAGCATCGCCTGATCATGGAGGCGGCGCTTGCACGGGACGGTGCGGCGGCCGTCGCAGCGCTGCATGCGCATTACGAAAAGACGGCCCAATCACTGGAGGCATTCTTCGACGGGCAGGCAACCGGACAGACATGACGCGGCGGCGGGTGCCGGCGGGCGGTTCGGCGCGGGGGGGGGGGCACGGGCGTCTCGATGGCCTTGCCGCCGCCGATCGCGGCGACAAGGCAGGCGTTGGTCGCGGGGATTACCCGGCGTCATCAGCCTCCATCTTCGTATTGGGACAATCTTCTAACCGGCTGAAAGCCGTCAGCCGATGTGGATTACGACGACCGGCGTGAACGGATACAGGAAAGCTGGCCTCGGGATTCTCTGTGCCTACCGCCGACGAACGTAGTTTTCAGTGTCCCTACGAAGCGCCGCAACGCGGACGGGATTACCTGTCAGGCGGACGGCAAATCCACCGCTGGATCGGCTGCCTTCTGGCAGCGTTCGATGCGCTCGATCTTCAACGGCAAAGTCCCGCCTTCGACGCATCTCCCGGTATTGACGTCCCACTTCCAGTGATGCCGCGGACATTCCAGGATGCCGTCCGCGATTGTGGCGTGGGCCAGTTCTTCGCCCGCATGCGGACAAAACCGTTGAATCCTGAAACCGTCGCGCTCGATCGTTTCGGTGTTGCGCCGCTCCCGCATGATCTGCTGGGTCTGCGCCGGCTCGTTTCCGTAACGCAACAGGCTCATGAACGTCAGGTCGAACACGTCCGGCTCGCGATGCAGATCGATACGCATGGAGAGGAGCGCTTCCTCCCAGCCGGTTTCGCCGGCGAGAATCGCGCGCAGTATCCGCGGCGACATGATCAGCACATATTCGGGATCGTAGGGTTCCTCACCCTCGATGACAAAGTCTTCGGCCAGTTTGCCGAGCTGAACGCCCCAGGTCTTCCCGCCGGAGGATATGCCGATATGCTTGTGAAACTCGCGTAGCAGCGGCTTGTTGCGCCGCTGCAGAGAGGCGAAATAGTCTTCGACTTCGCTCGCCTCGATGGGCGTCTCCGGGGTTTCGTAGAAGCTGCCCCAGTCGGCCTTGCGCCGCTCCCGATAGCTGGCGAGGTCGTCGTCTCGCAGGGCTTCGTCCGAGTGCAAGACCTTCGGCTCGCCTGCCGCTATCTCCACCGTGTCGCCCGGGAGCAGCCGCAGGACGTCTGTTGTGGGACAGGCGCGGGCGAAATCCGCCGCAATGTCCTCCCATTGCGGGAAGATCGTCTTGGCCGGATCATTGTATTTTTCCAGCACCGGATCGAGGAAGCAGGCCGGCCCGGCGGACGGCAGGTAGGCGCGCGCGTGCGTCAGGTGCACCTTGCGATAGAGGGTGTCGAGCAATCCCTCGCGCACGGCATTCACCTTCTGTTGCATCTGATCGGGTGGATAGTCGTAGCAGTTGGGGTACCACATGGCGCCCGAATATTGCGCGGCGAGCAGGTCCACCCGATCCGGCAGCTCCGACATTGGCGTATTGCAGTCATTCAGGTCCAGGAAACGGAAGCCGTCCATCTCCAGCATCAGGCCGCTGTCTTCCTTGTGGCTCGTGTCCAGGAACATCGTGGCGGTGAAATTGTCGGCCAACTGAAAAGGCTGGCGGTGGTCAAGCGGAATAACGTTGGTAAAGCCCAGTTCATTGAACCGGCGAAGCATCCCGCGCGATCGGTAGTTCGGTGCGAGTACGGTCGTCGTCCGGTCCAGCGTCTCCAGAAACCGCCGGTCGAAGTGGTCTTCATGCGCATGCGATACGTATAGATAGTCGAACTTCGCCTCCGCGATTTTGCGCGCAGAGCTGTTGTCAGGCCAGGGAAACCAGGATTGCAAAAACGCCGAGTGAAACCAAGGATCAATCAGGACTCGAAGGCCCGCATGTTCTACGGTAAAGCCGGCATGGCCAAGATAACGAATGACGCTGCAATTCATTGGCTAGCTTCCCTGGTTTGTAGAGATTTGGGATTTACTGATGCTCGCGGGCCGTCTCCAGTTTCTTGCCAGTTTCGAACGGAACCATGCAGAATTGGCTTTGGATTCGACGCCCAATTCAAGATCGTATTGCGGAATTTGATCGAAAAACAAATAAAAAGTAAATATCTATACAGTACCTGTGACATCTATGCCGCGGGGAAATCACGACATGGTCGTCGTTCGCTTTATTCACTCCTACGCCACAAGGCTCGGCAGGAGAGTTTCGTCGAGCAGTGTTAGCATCTTTTCCGCCCGCTTGCAGTCTCCGCCGCCTTCACAGGCCGGCGCCCCCACCGACGCAGGCTGGGGGTAGCAGCGCCCGCTACATGCGTTCGTCTCGGTCGTCCCACCGCCACCACTCAATTCGATGGCCATGCCAAAGGAATCGGTGTCCGATCGACCGAGAGCGACGGGACCCGGTTGGCCACTGCTTGCTGTCATGCGAGAACTCCCAGTATGAGCATATCCTTCGCAACAGCGCCGAACGTCGGGCCGTCGTCTGGATAGTCTGGCACTGAAACGGAATATGCAGTTGCCATGGTACATCGGCGCAGGAACGCGGCCTTGGTGAACTAATACCGTCGGTCCGACAGGCCCTTCCTTGTAGGAAAAGGTATTTCAGCTTCGGGGTAAAGCATGGAAAACGCGGTATTGCGCTCTCCTAAGGTCGTAGTCATCCGAACGCTCGGATGAATGATCGCCATGCGGCGATCGGACGATCGGTGCGGGTCGGCGGCTGGTGGGAGCGATGTGCCCGTCACGTCTTGGCTGATGGCAGAGGGGTTCACATCGCTGGACGATCACCGCGGCTGCTGGGTCGCGCAAGTTGTCCCTCTCAGAACTGAGGGACATCACGGCCAACCGAAAGCTCTGCGAGGCGAGGCGCTGCTGCTGTCGATCGAACGGGGCGTATGGGAGGCGGAGGTGATCGCGGCGCATCGTCTGATGGCGCGCGTGCTGCAGTGGCGTTAGGATATGCCGTTCGCCATTCGCGACGACTGCGATGCACGGCTTGCCGCTTCACTGTCGAGCCCGGGAGACCTTAACAACAACGCCCCGAAGAGCATGGCTCTTCGGGGCGTTGTTGTTCAGCATGTCGAAATGGATCTATTGCGTGGCTGCAGCGGCGGACGCCACGCTGCGGTTCGGCGAGGGGGTCGGTACGGGCGTCTCGATTGCCGAGCCGCCGCCGATCGCGACGTTGAGGGCGACATAGTCGCTGGCAAGCGAACGGATGGCGGATGCCAGCGTCAGGCGGCTGTTTGCAACGTTACGCTCGGCATCGAGCACGTCGAGGATCGTGCTGGCGCCGCCGCGGTAGCTTTCGCGCGCCAACGACAGGGCCTCCTCGTTCGAGGCGACCAGGCGCCGCAGCGCTGCGACCGTCTGGTAGTCGCGAATGAGGGCGGTCTGCGCGTTTTCGACCTCTTCTACCGCGTTCAGGACCGTCTGTTTCCAGGCAAAGTACTGCTGCTTGGCGACGGAGTCGGCGATGTCCACCTGGGCGCGCAGCGCGCCGCCGTTAAAGATCGGCACCGTCAGCGTCGGACCGAAGCTCCAGGAGGTCAGATTGCCCGAAACGGCGCTGAGCGTGCGGGCAGCGCCGATGGTGCCGTCGAGCGTCAGGGCCGGGTAGAGCTGCGATTCTGCAACACCGATCTGGGCAGTTGCTGCGGCAAGCGTGCGTTCCGCCGCGCGGATGTCCGGACGGTTGCGGATGAGATCGGCAGGAACGCCGACCTTGGTGGAGTGGCGCGGGTAGGGCTGGCTGCCGGCGCGGATCAGCTCGGGCGTCACCGTCGCTGCGGGTACGCCCAGCAGCGTCGCCACCCGGTTGGCCGACTGGTAGAAGCCGGTTTCCAACGGCGGAAGCTCGGCGAGCGTCTGGTTGACGAGGCCCTCGGCCTGTACAACGTCGAGGCTGGAGGCGGCGCCGGCGGCGCGGATGTCCTGCGTCAGCTTCAGCGTTTCGCGCCGTGATGCCAGGTTCTCGCGGTTGAGCGCCAGCGCTTCCTGGAAGAAGCGGACGCTGATGTAGGTGGTCGTCAGCTCGCTCAGGTAGGCAAGGCGTGCGACGTTGACGTTGTCATAGGCCGCATCGAGCGAGGCGTTGGCCGATTCCCTTGAGCGTGCATACTGGCCGAACAGGTCAAGCAGCCACGAGGCGCCGACGTTGCCGGATGCGACCCTGGACTGGGTATGGCTGGAACCCGGAATGACGGTGCCGTCGGCCAATACCGTCGTCGACTGCCGCCTGAGCAGCGATCCGTCAGAGCCGGAAGCGGTGGCGCTGCCGCCGCCGTTGATCTGCGGCCAGGCGCCGGCACCGGCGGCGACGACGTTCGCCTGCGCTTCGGTGATGCGCTCCATTGCCTGCAGGACCGAAAGGTTTTCGTTCATGCCGCGCGCGACGAGCTCGTTCATGCGCTTGTCGCGGAAATTTTCCCACCAGGGGTCGAGTGTGGTGTTGCCGGCAGACTTACCTGCTGCCTCGGAGAACTTTCCAGGCAGTGCGGTCTCCGGGGTCTTGTAGTCCGGGCCAACGACGCAGCCCGACAGCAACAGCATGGTCAGCGGCAATAGGGATCGTGCAATCTTCATGGTCTTCCCCGAGCCGCGATACTAACGGCCCATAATCTCGAGTCCAAAAAGCGATTCGCGCATTTTCCATGCGTTATGGTTAATGCATCCTCAACAGGGCCATGCCCGTACGGACTGGCCCAGAATCATCCCGCACACCATATCTAGACTAAGAACGTTGCCAATGGGTTTTCATGCGACCAATAGGTGGAATCGCAAGCAATTCACATCATCTGTTGCGTTTTGGTCCCGGTATCATGGGCTTGCCTAAGCCTTTGGCCGGAACCTTGCCGGCGTCGATTACGCCTTTTGCGTGAAAAATAGGCGGCGTCAAAATGACGATTTTGCCCACTTCCGGAGCGATCGCCCATTTTTTGACATTTGCAAGCTCATTTCGTCAGAATGCTGCATGTGCGAACCATTTTTCGCCCTTTAATTGTCACACTAATTGCCGCGCAAAAATTTCCCAAAAATATTGCTCGCGAGTTGACAGGCTGGAGTGAAGCGCCTATCTCTCGGAGCATACGTGAAGGCCCACGTATTTTTCGCTGTCCAAATCCTTCTGCCGCCACCTGGGCGTGTGGAGCAACCAAGGGAGTGTGAACATTGCATCATAATGCCAACATCGCTTCCGCTGGTGATGTGATCTCCTGTCGCGGAACGAAATTCGAGACGATGCTTTCGGCTGGTCGCCGAATTTAGTCTCTCAACTTCGACTTAAGCACAAAACGACATTCGCTGTGCCTGTGCATGGCAGGAGTTACTATGGAAAAGCAAGTTATCGAGATCGGCGGCGAAGCCGTCGGTGTTGTTGTTCCTGATCACGATCGGCTGAAGTTCGTTGCCGTCAAGTATCACGTCTGGGATCTGGATTCGAAGCGCTTCGATTCCGCCGACGAGGTGCGCGCGGCGATCCGCAAGCTCATGAACGACCCGTCCGCGGCAGCGTCGCGCGGGAGCATGCAGGGTCTGAGCGCGGCCTGACGTCAGGGATCGCCGAAAGGCGTCCGGCAGTCGTCCGGCGCGTGGAATTTCTAAGCCATCACCCTACATCCATCGGAATGCAGCTTCACCGCGGGCGTTGCCCGCGGTGAAGCGCGTTGGTATGCACGGGTCTGCGCCGGGGTCGGAAGAATTTCTGGTGCTGTCTTGCACATTTTTCGCATGCTTCCGAAGCTTGTTGCCATGCTCGGCAAGCATACCCCGATCGGATGGACCTCGCCATGACAAGCCAGACCATGACTAGCCAATCTGCATTTTCGCCGCGCAACGTCGCCGTCATCACGGGCGCGGCCTCGGGTATCGGACTGGCCGCCGCCAAGCATTTTGCCACGCTCGGCATGCGCGTCGTCCTCGCCGACCTCGCCGGACCGCGGCTCGAGGAGGCCTTCGCTGCCGTTGGCGCTCTTTCAAAGGGCGGTGGCGACGACGTCCTCGCCGTCGCCACCGACGTTTCGGACCTCGGTTCGGTGACGCGACTGCACGAGGCGGCGGTGTCGCGTTTCGGCCGCGTGCATGTGCTGATGAACAATGCCGGCATCCAGCCCGGCAGCGCGATCCTGGGGCCGAGGGAGAACTGGGAGAAGGTGTTGCTGGTCAACCTCTGGGGTGTGGTGAATTGCACCCAGACCTTCGTTCCCGGCATGCTCGAGCATGGCGAGGCCGGCATCGTCATCAATACGGGCTCCAAGCAGGGAATCACGACGCCGCCGGGCGATCCGGCCTACAACGTCTCCAAGGCCGGGGTGAAGGTGTTCACCGAAGCGCTGCAGCATGATCTTCGCAATCGGCAAGGCGGTCTGCTCAGCGCACATCTGCTTATCCCCGGCTTCGTCTTCACAGCGCTGACGGCAAACGGGCGTACGGAGAAGCCTGAAGGCGCCTGGACGCCGGAACAGACCGTCGACTTCATGATGCAGAGCCTCGCAAGGGGCGATTTCTACATTCTTTGCCCGGACAACGAGGTGGCGCGCAGGACGGACGAGAAACGCATCCTGTGGGCGGCAGGCGATATCGTGGAGAACCGTCCGCCACTGTCGCGCTGGCACCCGCAATACGGCGCCGCCTTCAAGGCTTTCGTCGACAAGGACGTTGCTGAGGGGGATTGACCCCGGCGCACCGTTCGCAAAACGGTGCACAGTCCATTCACCCGGTGCGGGCTGTTCGGCGACGCGGAATCCTGATTGGTTATCGCTCGAACGGAGAACATCCATGAGCAGCGGTATTCATCATATCACAGCAATCACGCGCAAGATCCAGGCAAACGTCGATTTCTACGTCGGCTTTCTCGGCTTGCGCCTCGTCAAGCGAACGGCCGGCTTCGAAGACGCCGACCAGTTGCATCTCGTTTATGGCGATGCCAGCGGCGCGCCCGGAACGCTGATTACCTTTCTCGCCTGGGAGGATGGCTCGCAGGGCCGCGTCGGTCTCGGACAGGCCGCCGAAATTGCGCTTTCCATCCGGCCCGAGGCAATCGGATTCTGGCTGACGCGGGCGCTGTCGCACAATATCCAGATGAGCGGACCAGCGCAGGAATTCGGCGAGCCCGTCCTGCGGCTGAAGGATCCGGACGGCATCATCGTCAAGCTCGTGGGCGAGGCGGAGCTCACGGTGCGGGATCCCTGGCCGGCGCAGGGCATCCCGGCCGGCGACGCCATCCAGCGCATTCGCGGGGCGACGATCTTCAGCGAAAAGCCCGCGGAGACCGCCGACTTCATCACCCGCCA
The DNA here is from genome assembly GCA_023404095.1 of Pseudomonadota bacterium. Lineage (GTDB taxonomy): Bacteria > Pseudomonadota > Alphaproteobacteria > Rhizobiales > Rhizobiaceae > Mycoplana. The sequence continues at coordinate 97,631 of JAEYDD010000042.1, forward strand.
TTTCGGCTTTCGCCCTGTGGCGGAGGCTGGCGGTATCCGCAGGCTCGCCAGCGACGTTGCCGACGTCCTCGACGTCAGGGACGCCGGCGGGTTCTGGACCGCTGCGCCGGGAACCGGGACGATTGACCACGTCGCCTTGCGGGCCGCCGACCAGGCTGCGGTCGAGCGAACAGCGGCGGCGCTTGCAGCCGAGGCAGCAGGTGACGTCAACATGCACGACCGCACCTACTTCTACTCGCTCTATGTCCGCGAACCGGGGGGAGCGCTGATCGAATATGCGACTGACGGGCCCGGCATGACGGTGGACGAGCCACAGGAAACGCTGGGCTCGAAGTTGTTCGTGCCTGCCCACTTTCGTGCCGACCCGGAGGAAGTCCGAGTACGGCTGCCGCAATTTTCGCTTCCAGGAGAAGAAAGAATGACCGAACGAGATCTCCCCTTCATCCACCGCGTGCACCGGCCGGAAAATGCCGACGGCACGGCACTGGTCTTGCTTCATGGCACCGGCGGCAACGAAACCAGCCTGCTGCCCTTCGGCGCCCGTGTCGCGCCAAATGCGATGCTCGTCAGCCTCCGGGGGCGCAGCACCGACGAGGGCTATCCGCGTTTCTTCCGCCGGCTGACGATGACGTCGTTCGACCAGAAGGAAATCGTGACCGAAGCCGAGGCGCTGAGCGCCTTCATGGAAGAGGCCAATACCGCCTACGGCCTGGATCCGGCCAAGACCGTGTTCCTCGGCTATTCGAACGGGGCCAACATGTTGGGCGCCGCGCTGCAACTCCATCCGGGGGTGATCCGCAATGCGGTGCTGCTGCGGGCGATGAACGTGCTGGAGGAGGCGCCAAAGGCCGATCTGGCGGGAACGAACATCTTGATGGTGACAGGCCAGTCCGATCCCTACGGGGTCTATGCCGCCGAGATCGAAAAGCGCCTGGCCGGCGCCGGCGCCACTGTCGAGAACCGGCTCCTTCCCGGCGGCCATGACATCGGCCCTGCGGATGTCGAGCTGGCGCGGCAGTTCATGGAAAAGGTCGTGCGATAAGACCGACGGCGGCGGCCCATGTGGCCGCCGTTCGCCATTTCATGCAGACTCGGTGACGGGGTTGTCGGCGCAATCTGTCCGGATCGCGCCGTCTGGGCAAGTGTGGGACCGACACCCGCCTCAGCGCCCATCCTGCACGAAGGCGGCGAAGCCTTCGACGAAGGTGCGCAGCCGCTTTTCGGTCGCCTCATCCACCAGCTTTCCGTCCGCATCGAAGACGGAAGCGGCCTTCGACACCATCAGCTTCGAGCCGAACCACGGCCGCGTGCCGAGCGTGTGCATGACCGGCAGCCAGGCCTCCTGCGACAGCAGGGTGCCGAAGTTTCCCGGCGAGGCGCCGGTGATGGCGATAGGCTTTCCGGAAAACACGCGGGCGATATCGGCAGACGGCCGCGTCATCCAGTCGATCGCGTTCTTGAACACGCCGGGAATGGCGTTGTTGTACTCTGGCGTGAACAGCATGACGCCGTCACTGCCGGCGACGAGGTCCTTGAGTTTCGCAGCCGCCTCGGGCACGCCGGATTCGGCCTCCTCGTCGCCGTCATAGAGCGGGATGCCACGGATGGTTCCTTCGACGATCTCGACGCCTGCAGGTGCCATCGCGATTGCGGCACGCATCAGCGCCGTGTTGTAGGAGGCCTTGCGCAGGCTTCCCGAAATCGCGACCAGCTTCGTCATCTTGCCTCTCCTTGAAATCCGACCGGCCGCACCGGCCGCCAGGTCTTTGCCGATATCAGACGAAAACCCCGGCAGGAAGGCAATGTTCCTGCCGGGGTAATTCCGTTTCGACACAGGCAAGCGTGCCTGTGATGTCTTTTCCGGTGATGCCTGCTTGACGATAGTGTCTCGTTCAGGCGCTCACGAGCGGCTTCAGCCGCGCTTCGATCTGCTGGCGCCGCGGTTCCAGGAATGGCGGCAGGGACAGGCTCTCGCCCAGCGTCTCCAGCGGTTCATCCACCGCGAAGCCGGGACCGTCGGTTGCCAGTTCGAAGAGCACGCCGTTCGGTTCGCGGAAATAGAGCGAGCGGAAGTAATAGCGCTCGACCTCGCCGCTGGATGGCACGCGGAATCCGTGCACGCGCTCGGTCCAGGCGTGCAGCGCGGCTACGTCCGGCACGCGGAAGGCGACGTGATGGACGGCGCCGGCGCCCTGGTGAGCGGCCGGCAGGTCCGGTTCGACGGCCACGTGCAGCTCGGCCGCCGGTCCGCCCGCGCCCATCGAGAAGATGTGGACCTCGCCCTTGCCGTCCGGCGAGGGATAGGTCGACGTCTTCCTCATGTTCATCACGTCCACGAGCATGGTCTGGGTGTTGCGGATGTCCGGCACGCTGATGGTGATCGGCCCCAGGCCCTTGATCTGGTGTTCGGCAGGCACCGGGCTTTTCTCCCAGGGATGCGAGGGGTTTCCGCTGTCATCGACGGTCAGGCGGAAGCGCTGACCTTCCTGATCCTCGAAATCCAGCGTCTGGCGTCCGGCGACTTCCCTGACCGAGCCTGCCTTCACGTTCAGTTCGTCGAAGCGAGCCTTCCACCATTCGAGCGTGGCGAGGCTTGCGACGCGGAGGCCGGTGCGGGTGATGCTGTGCGTCCCGCGGCGCTCGCGCCCCACCGGCCAGTCGAAGAAGGTGAGATCGGTGCCAGGCGAAGCCAGACCGTCCGCATAGAAGAGGTGGTAGGCGCTGGTATCGTCCTGGTTGACGGTCTTCTTGACGAGCCGAAGTCCGAGCGTCTGCGTATAGAAGCGCAGGTTCTCCGGTGCGTTGGCCGTGATCGCAGTCAGGTGGTGAATGCCGGTGAGTTGCATGGTCATGTCTGTTCTCCTGCCTCCAGGTGACGAGGGGCGCTGCCGGGAGCGCCGGTTGGGTGCAGTATCGCGCCAACACGCGTTCACTTGAAGCCGGCAGATGGCGAACGAACTGTCCATCCTCGGTGAACGACGCCTTGCCGGCGGGCGGGCTCGAGCCTGCGTCGCCTGCTCTCAGCGGCTGCGACTGCCGTTACGGAATGAGCGGTTTTTGTGCATCGCAAGAACCCGCCTGTCCAGGTTGCCGCGAATTTGGGCGACGCAGCATATTGTCCCTGTGGCCGGCAGGGGAAAACCGTTGAGTTTCGGCACAATCGGCATCTGGCATGCTTCCTGCTTTCCTGAAGGGCAGGTCCAGAGGGGGCCGTCCAAGAGAAGCGTCCGCGAAGGCGCTCCGGAAATGCCGTCGTCAGCACAAGAGAGCCGAAAACGTGCTCCGTCCTGACGGCGGTATTTTTGTATGTACGTGCGGGCGCCAGTGGAATGCCCGGCCGGCTTCTCAGCCGCCGCGCGCGTTTTGTGCCAATACAAGCTGAATGCTGTTCTGGTCGAGCATTCGCCTGATGTCGGCGGGCGGCTCGTCGTCGGTTACCAGCATGTCGTAGGTGTCCGGCGGGGCGATGGTGATCGGGGCGGAGCGGCCGAATTTCTGCGCGTCGGCCACGATGATCCGGTTCTGCGCCTGGCGGGCGGCCGCGCGCGAAATGTCCGCCTCCTGCATGTCCTGCAGCATGAAGCCGGAGCGTGCATTGATGGCGGTCACCGACAGGATCGCGTGCTGCAGGTTGAAGCGCTCGATGTAGCTCAGCGCCTCGATGCCGAAAGTGCCCGCATCATGCGCCCGCAGCTCGCCACCGGCAAAATAGACACGATTGTTGTTGCGGGTGGCCAGTGTGTGGGCGACCGAAAGCGAATTGGTGACGATGAAGAGATCGTGGTGCTTCTGCAGGGCCACGGCGATGAAGGCCGTCGTCGATCCGATGTCCAGGAACAGGCTGTCGCCGTTCTTCACGATCGTCGCCACCTTCGCGGCGATCAGGCGCTTCGGTTCAGGGCTCACATTCATGCGGAAATGCAGCGGCTGTTCGGTCACGCTGTCTGTGATGTGAACGCCGCCATGCACCTTGGTGACCAGGCCGCTCGCCTCGAGCGTGCGGATGTTGCGACGGATCGTCTCCTCGGAGACGTTCAGCCGCTCGGCCAGGAACTGAATGCGGCTGGACCCGCCCGCGAGGCGCAATTCGTCGAGGATCTCGCGCTCGCGATGGTTCGAAAGAGTGGGGGTGGTCGTCGTCGTGTCCATACCGTTTCCCGTCCGGAGATCCGGCCGGACGGCGCGCCGCCTGCGGATCCGATAATCTATCATATTTCAAGGCTTTGCGGTTGCAAAGGCGTTTCGGGCAGAAAGCCTAAATAATCCACGCCATGCAAGCGATGATAGATTGTACATGCAACAAAAAGCCATGTCTTTGTTATTTTTTGTGGAATTTTCTTGACAGTTTTCCGGGAGTGCGGGAACTTCGAAGCAAAACGAGGCGCGTCGCTCAAAGGCGCCGGGGACGATGGCAGATGGACGTGGCGGCGCTGGAAATGATCCGTTCGCTGCCTCTGTGGGAGGGTAGGCCGGAGGTCTCCGTTCTCAAGGGAGGCATCACCAACCGCAACTACAAGGTCTCCGATAGTCGGCGGACCTGCGTGGTGCGCCTGGGCGATGACATCCCCGTTCACCAGATCAGCCGCCAAAACGAAGTCGCCGCCAGCCGCGCGGCGCATGCGGCCGGCATTTCGCCGGCCGTGATCCATCATCAGCCTGGCGTGCTCGTGCTCGACCACATCGATGGCAAGACGCTTTCGCCCGAAGACATCCGTTCGCCGGCCTATCTGGAGCGTGTCGTTGCGCTGGTGCGCGCCTCCCACTGCGAGACGGGGCGGCATTATCGCGGCGGCGCAATGATCTTCTGGGCGTTCCACGTCATCGAGGACTATGCGGCGACGCTTGCGGCCGCGGGAAGCCGTCATGCCTCGAAACTGCCGGACCTGTTGCGGATCTCGCGATGGCTCGAGGCGCAGGCCGGGCCACACGACATCGTCTTCGGACATAACGACCTGCTTGCGGCGAATTTCCTCGACGACGGAAACCGCCTCTGGCTGATCGATTGGGACTATGCCGGCTATAACACGCCGCTTTTCGATCTCGGCGGACTTGCCTCAAACAACGAACTCGACGAGGCACAGGAGCGCTGGCTGCTGGAGTTCTACTTCCAGCGCCCGCTCGATGCCGGACTGTGGCGGCGATATCAGGCGATGAAATGCGCCTCGCTGCTGCGCGAAACCCTGTGGAGCATGGTCTCGGAGCTGCATTCGACCATCGACTTCGACTACGCCCGCTACACCGCCGACAATCTCGACCGGTTCCAGCGCGCCCATGCGCAATTTCGCCATTCCGAAGAATAAAGAGCGTTCAGCATGAAAGAGCTTCCTTCCAGTGCAAAGGCGGTCGTCATCGGTGGCGGCATCGTCGGCTGCTCGACCGCCTATCATCTTGCCAAGCTCGGCTGGACGGACACCGTTCTGCTGGAGCGCAAGAAGCTGACATCGGGCACGACGTTCCATGCCGCAGGACTCGTCGGTCAGTTGCGCACGAGTGCGAACATCACCCAGTTGCTCGGCTATTCGGTCGACCTCTACAAGCGGCTGGAGGCGGAGACAGGCCTTGGGACGGGCTGGAAGATGAACGGCGGGTTGCGGCTTGCCTGCAACGGAGAGCGCTGGACCGAGGTGAAGCGTCAGGCGACGACGGCGCGGTCCTTCGGCCTCGAAATGGCATTGCTGACGCCGAAGGAGGCTCAGGAGCTCTGGCCGCTGATGACGATCGACGATCTCGTCGGCGCCGCCTTCCTGCCGACCGACGGGCAGGCGAACCCATCCGACATCACCCAGGCGTTGGCGCGCGGCGCGACGATGGCAGGCGCCTCGATCTTCGAGGATACGGAGGTCATCGATCTCGTGATCGACGACGGCCGAATTCGCGCGGTCGTGACGGCGCGCGGCCGCATCGAGTGCGAACGGGTGGTTGTCTGTGCGGGACAGTGGACGCGCGCGTTCGCGGCGCGATTCGGCGTAAACGTGCCGCTGGTGCCGATGGAGCATCAGTACCTGATCACCGAGGCCTTCGGCGTGCCGACGGATCTGCCGACGCTGCGCGACCCGGACAGGCTGACTTACTACAAGGAGGAAGTCGGCGGCCTGGTGATGGGGGGGTATGAGCCGAACCCGGCGCCCTGGGCTACGGACGGCATTCCGGAAGGTTTTCATTTCGGGCTGCTCAATCCCGATATCGGCCGGTTCGAGCAGATCATGGAACTGGCGCTCGGACGCGTCCCGGCCCTGCAGACGGCGGGCGTCAAGCAACTGCTCAACGGTCCCGAGAGCTTTACGCCCGATGGCAATTTCATCCTCGGCGAAGCGCCAACCCTGCGCAATTTCTTCGTCGGCGCCGGTTTCAATGCGTTCGGCATAGCATCGGGCGGGGGAGCGGGCATGGCGCTCGCCGAATGGGTCGTGCGGGGAGAGGCGCCGTTCGACCTCTGGCCGGTGGACATACGGCGCTTCGGCCGCCCGCATTTCGATGCGGACTGGATCCGGCGGCGGACGGTGGAGGCTTATGGAAAGCACTATACGATGGCCTGGCCGTCTGAGGAGCACGCCAGCGCACGACCCTTCCGCACCTCGCCGCTCTACGAGCGCCTGAAGGCGCAGGGCGCGTGTTTCGGCGAGAAGCTCGGCTGGGAGCGCCCGAACTGGTTTGCCGATCCGGCCGCCGGCGAAACGCCCAGGGACGTCTATACCTATGGTCGCCCGAACTGGTTCGAGGCCGTGGCCCGCGAGCACCGCGCCGTTCGCGAGGCGGCGGTCGTCTTCGACCAGACTTCGTTCGCAAAATTCTCGCTGAAGGGGCGCGACGCAGAGCAGGCATTGTCCTGGATCTGCGCAAACGACGTGGCGCGAAAGCCAGGCTCCGTCGTCTACACCCAGATGCTGAACGATCGCGGTGGCATCGAATGCGATCTCACCGCCGCACGGCTGGCGGAGGACGAGTACTACATCGTCACCGGGACCGGCTTTGCGACGCACGACTTCGACTGGATCGCCCGCAATCTTCCCGCCGGGCTCGACGCGCGGCTGGAAGACGTGACCGATTCCTGGTGCGTGCTCGTGCTGATGGGGCCGCACGCGCGCGCCGTGCTGCAAAAGGTGACGTCAGTCGACGTATCGAACGAGGCGTTCCCCTTTGCGACGATGCGCAACATCCGTGTCGCCGGTCATTCTGTACGCGCGCTGCGCATCACCTATGTCGGAGAGCTGGGATGGGAGCTGCATGTGCCCGTCGGTCATGCGAAAGCGGTCTATGACGCTTTAATGCAGGCGGGGCGAATGGATGGCATTGTCAATGCCGGTTACCGGGCGATCGAGACGTGCAGGCTCGAAAAGGGATATCGGGCCTGGGGGGCGGACATCGGGCCGGACCATACCCCGGTCGAGGCCGGGCTTGGCTGGGCCGCGCGGAAGGGCGGGGCGGATTTCCGAGGCCGAGCGGCGGTCGAACGCCAGCGCGCCGAAGGTGTCCGCAAGCTGCTCGTCTGCCTTACACCGGAGCGTTCCGACATCATTCTTCTCGGCCGCGAGACGATCTACCGCAACGGAGAGCGGGCGGGCTGGCTGACGAGCGGCGGCTATGGCCATACGATCGGCAAGCCGATCGGCCTCGGCTATGTCAGAAACAGCGATGGCGTCGATGCGGACTATGTGCTTTCCGGGCAGTACGAGCTGGACGTCGCGGGAATCCGTGTTGCCGCCACACCCTCGCTGTTGCCGCTCTATGACCCCCGCGGCGTGCGGGTGCGTATGTGACGGATGCGGGTGACAGGTGGGGGCAGCCGGCGCTGATTCCAGGAAAATTGACGGCGCCGGTGCGGCAGGAACGTGTTTATGGATAGTTAAAATGCGCTCTTTTTATCGCACTCCCTTTGAAAATCCCGTGGAAAAGCCGGGTTTTAGCGGGTGGCCGCGAAATCGACTTTTCTTGGCGTAACGAATGTGCAAGGGATTTGCTCCATGGTGACGCGAGAGACCTTGGCTCGGTCTCTGGGACAGATTGTGGTGGGACATTGACTTTCTACCCCTGTTGGTTTGATGGAGCGGACCGTGGTCCGGTTTCTGCGTCGTGCCTTGTATGGGCGCGGCCAAAGGGAATTGCAGTGTGATGTATAAAATCGAAGGCAACGGCACCCCCGGCAAAAGGGTTGCACGGTCTTTTATGCGCCTCGTGACCGGGGCTGCGCTCCTGACGCTTTCCGGCTGCCTTGTGCCGAGCGATGGTCCTCTGACCCGTGAAGTGGTGGAATCGGGCGCGGCGGAAGGCGGCAACTACAAAATTCCGCAGACCAAGACCGTCTTCGACGTCGTCGAGATCGATCAGCGTGTGGCCAACAGCGTCACCAAGCTCGGCACCCCGAGCCTGGCACGCACGTTCGGTTTCGGCGGTGCCGGCGGCGTGCCGGTCATCGGCGTCGGCGACAAGCTGGACGTGACGATCTTCGAAGCCGGCCCCGACGGGCTTTTCTCCACGACGGAGCGCAAGTCGACCACCATTCCCGTCGTCGTCCAGCCGGACGGCCGCGGCCAGATTCCCTATGTCGGCGCCGTGCGCTTTGCCGGGATGACGCTTGAGACGGCGCGATCGACAATCGTCGATGCGTTGAAGGCGAAGGCGGTCGAGCCTGATGTGCTCGTCTCCATCGCCGGCAACGAATCGCGCGCCGTGTCGGTGCAGGGCGATGTTCGCGAGGCAGCGATGATACCGCTCGGCCTGAATGCCGAGCATCTGAGCGGCGTGCTTGCCCGTGCGGGTGGCGCCTCCAAGGCGCCTTACGACACCTATGTGACGCTGAAGCGCGGCGGCCGCACCGGCACCGTGCTTCTGCAGACGATCGTGGACAATCCGAAGGAGGACATCATCGTCCGACCCGAGGACCGGATCTACGTCACCTACGATCCGCAGACCTTCTCCGCGCTCGGCCAGACCGAAAAGTCCGGCAAGGTACCGTTCAATGCCAGCAGCCTGAGCCTTATCGAGGCGGCCGCACTTGCCGGCGGCGGCAACATGACGACGGCCGACCCGAAGGGCTACTTCATTTTCCGCTACGAGAACGAAAGCGTCTACCGCCATGTCGTCGGCGACGACCGGTTCCGCGACCTGCTCGCCAAGGGTATGACGTCGGATGGCGAGGGTCGCTACCCGATCATCTATCGTCTCGACCTGGGTAAGCCGCAGAGCTACATCGTGGCGCAGGCGTTCCCGGTCCGCAATCGCGACGTGATCTATCTGTCGCGCCATCCGGCAACCGATTTCGGTCGCTTCGTGTCCATGATGACCGGCACGTTTACGGCGGTGAACAACGTCAACCGCACTTTCTGATCGGTCGGCGAGGGTATAGATTTGGATCCCGAGGGGGCGTCGGCCGGGCCGATGCCCCCTCGGCGTATCTGACCGCGCAATCCGGCGCTCGCCGCCGGCCCGACGGCGGACCAAAAAGCTGTTGACCTGAAGCAAGCGGGATCGAGCGCATCGTGGGTGAGCGAGAAAGAAAGACCTATGCCGTCACATCCGCCGGGCTATGGAGGATCCGGGCGGACATTACGCGCCTGCTTGATGCGGATATCGTGCTCTGGCCGCTTGCCGGCATGCGTCGGCTCGACGGCTTCGTCGGCTGGGGGTGGCGCCCGTCCGGACTTCGCGCCAAAGCGCTTGCGACCAAGACGGGCAAGCCCTGCATCATTGTCGAAGACGGATTCCTCAAGGGGTATGCGCCTGGGGCCGGCGAACCCTCACAGTCGTTTGTCGTTGACAATGAAGGGATTTACTTCGATGCCGCCGGCCCTTCGCGCCTGCAGAGGCTCCTCGACGCTCCGGCTGACGGTGCCGCTCTGGACCGCTCTCGCGGCCTGATCAAGGCGATCCGGCAGGCTCGGCTTTCCAAGTACAACAACGGCCGCCTCATCGGGCTGAGGGAGGCAGGCATGCCGCTCGGGCGGGCCTTCGTCCTGCTCGTCGATCAGGTTGCGGGCGACGCCTCCATCGCCGGCGCGCTGGCCGATGAAGGCGCCTTCATGCGGATGATGGAGCATGCGGCCGCGCACCATGCGGGCAAGGTCCTGGCTGTGCGGACCCATCCGGCCGCCGGCGACCGCAGCTTGCTGCGGCAGGCCGCGCAGAAGCTCGGCGTGGAGATCGTGGTGCCGACCCCGATGAACCCCTGGCCGCTGCTCGAAGATGCGGATGCGGTCTATACGGTTTCCAGTCAGCTCGGGTTTGAGGCGCTGATGGCCGGGAAGACGGTCCATTGCTTCGGCGTCTCGTTCTTTTCCGGCCGTGGCGCCACGATGGACCATGTTGCCGCTCCCGCACCCCGCCCCGCGGCAAGCGTGGAGCAGATCTTCGATGCGGCCTATCTCCGCTACGCGCGCTATCTGGACCTGCACGACCGTTCCGACAGCACGCTGGAACGCGCCATCGAGCAGGCGCAAACCGTGCGGGACCAGCGATCGCGGCTGCCGAGACGCGTGGTGACGGCGGGCATGTCGCCATGGAAGCGAAGAGCGCTGTCGCCGTTCCTGAAAGGACAGGCCGGTGCGCCTCTTCATGCGCGCCGCATTGAGGATGCGTCGCGCCGGGCCGGCGAAATCGGCGGAACTGTCGCCGTCTGGGGCTCGGACAGGCGATTGCCGGACGGGATGGAGGCGATCCGCATCGAGGACGGCTTCGTCAGGTCGAAAGGGCTTGGCGTCTCGTTGGTGATGCCGTCGTCGGTCGCCCTGGACGGGCGCACCGTCTACTACGATGCCCGCAGCGCCAGCGGATTGGAGGAGCTCATCGGCACGGCGGAATTCGACGCCGCCCTGTTGCAGCGGGCGCAGGCGTTGCGGCATATGCTGATCACGCGGGGTATTTCCAAATACAATGTCGGCACGGATGTGGACCTGCCGCAGCCTCCGGCCGATCGGTTGAAGGTCCTCGTGCCGGGGCAGGTCGAGAAGGACGCTTCGATCCGCTTCGGCTCGCCGGTGGTGAAGTCCAACGCAGCACTGGTCGCTGAGGTGCGCGCGCTCTATCCCGAAGCGTTCGTCGTCTACAAGGAGCATCCGGACGTCGTTTCCGGTATGCGTTCCGGCGGCAAGGTTCCGGATGCCGCAGACCTGATCGTGCGTGACGGCGACATCATGCGCTGGATATCCTGGGCCGATCGCATCGAGACGATGACGTCCCTGACCGGATTCGAGGCCCTGATCCGCGACAAGGCCGTCGGAGTGCATGGCATGCCCTTCTATGCGGGCTGGGGGTTGACCGACGACCGCAACCCTCTGGAACGCCGCAAGAGGCGTATCGACATCGACATGCTGGTCGCGGCAACACTCATCCTCTATCCATTCTACATCCACCCCCTGAGCGGCATGCCGTGCCGTCCGGAGGATCTTGTCAGAGAGATTTCGGAGGGACGTGTGCAGCCGGTATCGACGGCCGACCGCGTGTTGGGCGGCGTTGCGCAGGTTGCCAACAGAATTGCCGTCCGGCTCCGGGACCGCAGGCTCGGCTGAGGCTATCCTGCTTCCTGCGCCAGCTTGGATATGTCACGTTGCACGAACGCACGAAGATTTCGAAAAGTGACAGATTGGTAAGAATAATTGAGTATGAACGCGTTGATAAAAATCGACGCCTGTGCAATGACCAAGCAACCTTTTTGTATTCCCCACGTAAAGCCGGAGCCTCATGCCAAGCGATCGCGCTTCGACAGATCGACCGACAAAGAACGGCGTGCGTGACGATATGCAGGCCGGCGGTCGTGGATCTTCGCGCCTGATCTATCTGAATCTGCGGCGCAAGCAGTCGGCTTCGTTCCCCTCCAAAAGCGTTCCCCGGGTCCTTCTTTTGCAGGGACCGGTCGGGCCGTTCTTCCGTAAGGCGCAGACTCTTCTGAACCAGAGCGGGTTCGATGCGTGGCGCGTCTGCTTCAATGTCGGCGATCGCCTTTTCGCCCATCGCGACAAGACGCTGAATTTCTCCGGCACATCCGATGCCTGGAACGTCTGGCTGTCGGAGATGCTGAAGGCGCATGGCTTCGATTTCGTCGTGCTTTTCGGTTGCGAGCGCGAGGTCCACAGGGTCGCGATCGCCTGCTGCGAGAAGCTCGGCATTCCCGTCATCTGCCTGGAAGAAGGCTATCTGCGGCCCGGCAACATCACGCTTGAATTCGGCGGCAACAACTGGCGGTCGCCGATCGCGGGAAAGCTGCCTCCGGAAGACTATTCGGGCCGTTATTCCGAGCGCCGCAAGGGCGTGTCCTACGCCTCCTCGTTCGGCGCAATGGCGTCGTACGCGTTCCTGTATTTCTCGCTTCGCAATCTTTTTTCCACCGCCAGCGAACGCAAGCTCTTCCATAAGCAAAAGCGCATGCTCGCCTCGGAGGCATTCTACTGGATCAAGAACTACTATCGGAAGTTCCGCAACCTGAATGCCAACTACCGCTGCGTCGAACGCCTGCTTGAGCATTTCGATCACAAGTACTACCTCATTCCTCTCCAGGTGCATGACGACAGCCAGCTAGGCCGCGCGGCCGGCAGCTGGAACAGCCAGAAGCTGATCCTGAAGTCCATCGTCTCGTTCGCTCGCAACGCGCCAGCTTCGCACCAGCTTGTGTTCAAGATCCATCCGATGGAGCGCGGCCACAGCCGCGATCGGCAGTTCATCCGGCAGGTCAGCCAGCTGAACGACGTGGCGGATCGCGTCCATATCATCGATGGCGGCTCGCTCGGACTCTTGACGCGCCATGCCGCGGGTATGGTGACGATCAACAGCACCTCCGGCCTGTTCGCCATTCATCACGGCATCCCGCTGGCCGTCATGGGGCAGGCGATCTACCGACACCCGGATCTGGCGTTCTGCGTCAACAAGGGCATCGATCTCGATGCCTTCTGGACATGGAACAAGGTCGCGCCGGGCGAAGTGCGGATGCGCTACCTTTCCTGGCTCCATGAGCAATGTCTCCAGCCGGGTGACTTCTACGCCTATGAGGGCGTGGAGGTTGCGATCCAGGCGCTGCGCGACAAGCTGACGGAGGCCGTCGCGACCGGCCGTCGTGTCGAGCACAAGGGCCGGCAGGCCGAGGTCATCAGCGGCGCCTTCGACAATCCGCTCCCCGACGTTTCCCAAGGCTAGGTTTTCCTGCCGATTTTCCCGGCTGGTTTTTTCGCCTGCGTGCCGGGTCGAACCGCATGGCGGGTTCATCAGGTCAGAGCAATGATCGACAAGTCGGTCTTGTTGAAGCCGAAATCGATCACGGCATTTCCCTGGTGATGCAGGGCAAGCCAGTCGCCTTGTGCCAGTGGGACGATACCGGAAGCGCAGATCCTGCGGGATGAGGGCCCGCCGCTGTGATTGCCTGTGCCGACGACCATCTTCGTGCCGTTGGCGATGACATCGACAGTGATGGGGCTGGTGTTGCCGGGCATGGCACCGAGACAGATGAGATAGTATGCGGATGTGGGGACCACGAGCGTGCTGCCGATTCCCGAGGGCAGGGGCGTCCCCAGCGCGAAGCCGCCGGTCGCGAACTCCATGTCGGTGAAACCGCTGAGGCTGCCTACGGCCATCGCGGTGGGCGCAACGTTGGCCCAGGCGTGCGTAGCGGGCCTGAGGGGGGTGGCGACGTGTCCGGTGTTGCCTATGGCAAGGGCAGTGAGCCAGCCGCCCGAGCCGTCCGCGACCTTGATCGAGAAGTCGTTGTTGCCGGCGAGCCCCAGCTCGGCCTGACCCATCCAATCCGATTGAAAGACGACGCTTGCCGTGTCGCCCTGATCCGCCTTGTTGATCTTGAGCCTGTGGTCGGCTCCGTCATGCGTCAGCAGACAGGCATCGGATGCCAGCGCCAGCCGGTTTGTCTCGTCGGGCGTCGTGTTGACACCAAGCGTCTGCAAGGGGCCGATATGGACAAAGCGCGTCCAGGCGCTGCCGTCATGGACATACAGCCGGTTCTCGTCGGCGCACCATGCGAGCCAACCCTGCCGTGGCTGAATAAACTGCCAGGCACCACCGGACCAGCGGGCTATCATGCCGGCGCGGGCGCTCCAGAGACCGGAAGGTGAAACGCTGATGCCGCAGCAAGCCCCATCCTCCGGTGTTGCCGGTGGGAAGTTGCCGATGGTTGCCAGAACCAGCTGCACCAGCGCATCGAGGGTTTCCAGGGCCTCGTTATGCGGCACGTGCTTTTGCGCCTGCGAGGGCAGAATATAGGGGAGGCCAAGTCTCGTCGTCTGTTCCTGCATCATAGTCTCCGCGGCCATTGCCAGGACGGGCGCCGCAAAGGCAGCCCTGCTGGTGCAAAGCATAGGCCTACGGCGCGTGGCGAGGACGGTGACGACCGGCGATGGCTACGGGAAAGCGGATCGGCGGCAGCCGATGGAAACCGACGATCCTATGGACAGTGCAGGATCGCGGGGGGCAAGCCTTTGACGCCGCACGTGAATTTTCTAGGGCGCGAGGGTGCCTGGACATGCCGCCCGCGCCGGAGGGCGGGTCTTTATCATGTGGCCTGGAATTCGATGCGGAAATTTTCGTCCCCGCAATGGGGGCTATTTCCCATGGGCCAGATTGTCTTCATGGACGGCGATGGCCTCATCGATGTCGTCGTAGAAGGTGACCTTGCCATCCTTGATGATTCCACCGATGTGGCAGAAGGCACGCAGCAGCGAGGAGGAGTGGGACACGAGGAGCAGCGTCGCGTTCTCCCGCCGCTCGTCGAACACCTTCTTGCTTTTCTTCTTGAAGGAACTGTCGCCGACGGCGATTACTTCGTCGATGAGGTAGTACTCGAACTCGATTGCCATGCAAATGCCGAAGGCGAGGCGGGCGCGCATGCCCGCCGAATAGGTGCGCACCGGCATGTCGAGATAGGAGCCCAGCTCCGAAAAATCCTTCACGAACTCGAGGACTTCCTCGCGGTCCTTGCCGTAGATATCGGCAATGAAGCGGGTATTCTGCGCACCGGTGAGGCGCGCGTGAACGCCTCCCTTGAAGCCGAGCGGCCAGGAGATCTTGCCGGTGCGGTAGATGGTGCCGGTGGTCGGGGTATCGATGCCGGAGATCAGGTTCATCAACGTGGACTTGCCGGCACCGTTGCGGCCGAGGATGCCGATGTTCAGTCCCGGCCGGAAAGTCGCGGTGAAGTTCTCCAGCACGACCTTCTTGCCGCCGCGCGGATTCTTGAAGACCTTGCTGACGTTGTCGAACACGATCATTCGCTGATGATCCTGTTTCTGTAGAATCGATCGAGTGCCAGTCCGATCACGAGGAAGCCGGTCGATACCGATAGAAGGTAGGTTTTATCCAGTACGGATACGTAGTCGAGGTAGGTTGCCGAACGGAACCATTCAACACAGTGCAGGAAGGGGTTCCACCAGACGATCGCCAGCGCCTGTGGCGGCAACGTCGCTGCCACAAACACCACGCCCGAAGAAAGCATCAGAGGCATGTTGCTGAACTTGAGCACCTTGGTCCAGAGCGGAACCAGGGTTCCAAACGTTGCCGTAAAGACCGCGAACGAGAAGGCAAAGTAGCTGATCGCGAGCACGCTTGCACCGAACTCCAGCGGATAGACAATGATCTTGCGGCCGAGAAAGGCATACATGAAGAAAAGGAACAGCGCGCAGATGATCAACCAGATGATTGCTTCCAGAATGAAGGCAGCAACGATCGTGTCCAGAGGCTTGACCAGCGGATAGGCCAGCATCGGCTGGTTATGGGACAGGCCGTTGGCCGCCTTTCTTGCAATCAGGTTCGTCATGCGAAACCCGATCACGCCGGTAAGGAAGAACAGCATCGCGCTGTCGCCGAAGGGTAGCGAACTGCGAACGAAGCTATGCATCGTAAGGAACATCCCCACGTAGATCGCAGGTTCTGCAAGCGTCCACAGATAGCCGATGCGGCTTTCACCAAAGCGGGTCACGCCGCTTCGAACCACCAGCGCGGCGATGACGCGCGCATTCTCCCTCAAAGCATAGCGAAAGCTCTTCTCCGTCAGGTACATCGTGGCGTTTCCAGAGTTCCACCTCGCCGGCGGCGAACCGTCGTCAAATCGCGTGATCCTTGATCGACTTGTAGACGAAGAAGCCAACGAGCCAGACTGCGAAGAATGCCAGGAAGCCGAGCAGCGTGTTCAGAAAGCGCTTCGGATAGATGGCAATTTCCGGAACACGCGGCGCGACAAAGGTTGCAAAGAAGCGCTCCTGCTTCTGCGCTTCCACCATCGCGGTCTCCAGACCGGCGAGCGAAGTCGAATAGGCCTTCACGGCGAATTCCTGTTCGATGGAGAGCTGGGAGAAGCGGTCGATGACGTCGGTTAGGTTGCCAGCGCCGGTCTCGGCATTGCGGCCCGTCTTCTGCACCGTTCCCGAGCCCACACGGGCTTTCTGTTCGGCAAGCTGCGCCTCGAGGGCAACGATGCGTCGTTCCATCACCTTGGCCGAAGGGGCCTCTCTGCTCGCCGCCGTGGTCAGAGCCTTGTAGCGACTTCTGATCTGGGCCAGTTCTTTCTCGATGTCACCGATGATCGACGACTCCATCGACGCCAGCGTGCTCGGATCGACGGCCTGCTCGGTCTGCCGCAACTGCGAGAGCTGTTCGCGGACGCTGGCCAGCCGGTTCTCGGCGCGTTCGACCTGCTTGTTGACGACGTCGGTATACTGGTTGCGCGATTCTTCGGACAGCTTGTTTACGAGGTTCTCGGAAACGAGCAGAACCGCATCCGTGATCCTCTTGGCGTCCTCGGGCGTAAATGCGTACACCTGCAGCGTCACGTTGCCGGTCGTCGAATTGAAGCTGACATTGATCATGTCGCGCCAATAGGACACGAACTTGTCCAACGGGACGTCGGGTGCGGTCTTGTAGAAGAAGTCGATGCCGTCGCGCGCATACAGAGTACGGACATCGAGGCCCACCTGATCGCGCATGTCCTGCAGGACCTGCTGCGACTGGACGTAGTCGGACACGATGTAGGAGTCGCCGGATTCGGCGGTGGTACCCATCAGGCTGCCCAGCCCCAGGGCTCCAAGAGAACTCTGGTTTGCGCCACGTACGGCAAACTGCGTCTCGACCTCATACTGGGGGCTCGCGACAAATGCGAAGTAGAGGCCGAGGACGAGCGTCGGCACGATCACGGCGAGCAGGAACGAGACCGGCGTCCAGGCGATCTTGCTCTTCCTTTTGGCAAGGACAGGCATCTCGAAGATCGAGGCGGTCGAAAACTTCTTGCCCGGCTCCTTCTTGGCCGGCAGGAGATCGTCGTCGTCATCAAACGGGTCGCGTGCCGGCCGCGAATCGGCCGCGGCGGACGCCTCGCGGATCAAACGACGCTTCTGGCGCTCGGCACGACGAACGATCCGGGCCTTGGCCATGTCCAGAAGGTTGCTGGCCTGCGGCTGCTCTCGGCTTTCTGGTTCCAGCTCGGGTGCTGCGGGCGCAGTGTCTTTCTTCACGGCAATGCTCTCGTGGTTGACTACGTAATATTTGCTAAATGCCTGATCGGTCGGCAGTTTATTCGATACATCATCTCGTTACAAGATGACGACCCATGTGATCCTCAACCATGGGCGAAGTTTCTGTCCGTATAGAGGCAGCGCTTGCAACATAACCCCTGTTCACGTGTCATTTCGTTAATTTTGTGACGGTGCGGGCCAGGAAAAGTTGCTCAGGAATGCTGACCCCGGCCGATAAAGGCCGAATTTGCAAAATCGACGTCGCAGGATTGATTGATCTTGCCATACTGGAACGGGCTTCCGTCCGGGCAGGTGACGCGTCCGCCGGCCGCCCGCAGCACCGCGTCTCCGGCTGCCGTGTCCCACTCCATCGTGCGCCCGAAGCGCGGGTAGACATCGGCCAGCCCTTCCGCGAGAAGACAGAACTTCAGCGACGAACCGATCGTGGTGTGGTCGCAAATTCCCTCCTGGCGCAGGAATTCCTCCGTTTGGGGATCGCCATGCGAGCGGCTGATAACCGCCTTGAGGGCCGCATGTCCGGTTCGACAGCCGATCTGCCGGCGGTTCAGCACGTTGAAATGCTCGTCCACGTCGAACTTCTCCGCCCGCCCGTCCGCACCGCTGTAAGCGATCCCCAGGGCAGGGGCATAGACGATGCCTGCGACAGGAACGCCGTTCTCGATGAGCGCGATGTTGACGGTGAACTCGTCGCGTCTGGCGATGAATTCCCGCGTGCCATCAAGCGGGTCGACGAGGAAGAAGGAGCGCCCGCGAACGTCCGGCACGTTGCCGGCGGCCACGGCCTCCTCCGCCACGACCGGAATATCGGGGAAATGCTCTTCGAGTTGCGCCAGGATGATCGCCTCGGCGCATTCGTCCGCCTCCGTTACCGGCGTCGCATCCTTCTTGAGCACAAAGGATGGCCCCGCACGATAAACGTCGAGGATGGCGCGTCCGGCGCCCAGCGCCGCCTTTTCGAGTATCGCCATGAGGTCGGTGGGCAGGGTCATCGATGTTTCCTAATTATGCGTCATGCGAATGCGGCATGCCATGCCGGCCAGCACTTACCGGCGCGGCATGGGAATGCGACTTGCCGGAGTTATCTTCGAGCAAGGTATTGGGCAATTCGGAGCGCCAGCTCATCGGGGCTGTGGTTGACGGTGCGCAGGTGGATTTCCGCGTTTTCAGGCTCTTCATACGGCGAGCTGATGCCGGTAAAATTCTGAAGTTCGCCCGCCATCGCCTTCTTGTAGAGGCCTTTCGGATCGCGCTTGGTGCATTCCGACAAGGGCGTGTCGACGAAAATTTCGATGAAATCGCCCTCGTCGAAAAGGTCGCGCGCCATGAGCCGCTCGGAGCGGAACGGAGAAATGGCGGAGACGATCACAATCAGGCCGGCCTGGGTCATCAGCTTGGCCACTTCCGCCATACGGCGGATATTCTCGACGCGGTCCTCTGCCGTGAAGCCGAGGTCGCGGTTCAGGCCATGACGGACGTTGTCGCCATCCAGCACGTAGGTGTGCTTGCCTTGAGCGTGCAGCAGCTTTTCCAGCGTGTTGGCGATGGTGGATTTGCCGGCGCCGGAAAAGCCGGTCAACCACAGGACGGCAGGCTTCTGGTGCTTGAGCGCAGCACGTGCATCCTTGTTGATGTCGAGGGCCTGCCACTGGATGTTCGTCGCACGCCGGAGCGGGTGGTCGATCATGCCCGCGCCGACCGTGGCGTTGGTGAAGCGGTCGATCAGCACGAAGTTTCCGGTGGTGCGGTTTTCCTTGTAGCTGTCGAAGGCGATCGGCGATTGCGTTGCGATATTGCAAACGCCGATCTCGTTCATGTGCAGAGACTTGCTGGCCTCGTGCGAGAAGTTGTTGATGTCGACCTGGTATTTCAGTGCGGTGATCGTCGCCGGGACGCTGTCTACCTCCGTGCGCAGGACGTAGCTGCGGCCGGGCATCATCGGCTCGGATGAAAACCAGACAAGATGGGCCATGAACTGGTCGGCCAGTTGCGGGCGATTGTCTGCGGCGGCAAGCAGGTCACCGCGCGAGACATCGACTTCGTCGTCGAGGACGAGGGTCACGGCCTGCCCCTGGACTGCGCTTTCGAGATTGCCGTCGGCCGTCACGATGCTTTTCACCGTCGAGGTGTGCCCGGACTTGGTGACCGCGATGCGGTCGCCGACGGAGACACGCCCGGCCGCGATCTGGCCGGCAAAGCCGCGGAAATCCAGATGCGGACGGATGACGAGCTGAACCGGAAGGCGGAAGGGGCGGTTCAGGTCCGCATCGGCGATCGGCACGGTCTCGAGATGGCCCAGCAGGCTGGGACCCTGATACCAGGGCATGTTCTGCGAGGCGGTCGTCACGTTGTCGCCGTAGCGCGCGGAAATCGGGATCGGCGTGATCGTCTGGAAGCCGAAGTCCAGCGTGAAGAAGCGGAAGTCGTTCGCGATCGTCTCGAAGACGGTCTCGTCGTAGTCGACCAGATCGATCTTGTTCACGGCCAGCACGATATGGCGGATGCCGAGGAGCGAAGCGATGTAGGCATGGCGGCGTGTCTGCTGGAGAATGCCCTGTCGGCTGTCGACGAGCAGGATGGCCAGGTCAGCCGTCGAGGCACCGGTCGCCATGTTGCGGGTGTATTCCTCGTGGCCGGGCGTGTCGGCAACGATGAAGCGGCGCGCAGAGGTCGCGAAGTAGCGATAGGCAACGTCGATGGTGATGCCCTGCTCGCGCTCGGCCTCGAGGCCGTCGAGCAGGAGCGAGAAGTCAATGGCGTCGCCGGCGTTTCCGTGCCGCACGCTGTCGCGCTCAAGCGCTTCGAGCTGGTCGTCGAAGATCAGCTTGGTATCGTAGAGCAACCGGCCGATCAGCGTCGATTTCCCGTCGTCCACCGAGCCGCAGGTGATGAAGCGCAGGAGCGGCTTCTGTTCCTGCTCGGCGAGGTATTCCTTGAGCGCGTCGCTCGTTGCGGCAAATGCAAGCGCGTTCATCAGAAGTATCCCTCGCGTTTCTTCTTCTCCATCGATCCGGCCTCGTCCTTGTCGATCAGCCGACCCTGGCGCTCGGATGTGCGTGCGGTCAGCATCTCGCGCACGATGTCGGGAACGGTTGCGGCGTCCGATTCGACCGCGCCGGTCAGAGGATAGCATCCCAGCGTGCGGAACCGCACCAGCCGTTCCTCCACCGATTCACCGTCTGCGAGCGGCATGCGCTCATCGTCTCGCATGATCAGCATCCCGTCGCGCTGGACCACGGGGCGGATCGCTGCGAAGTAGAGCGGCACGATCGGTATTTCTTCCTTTAGGATGTACTGCCAGATATCCAATTCGGTCCAGTTGGACAGCGGAAAGACGCGCATCGATTCACCAGGCGCGACGCGGGTGTTGTAGGTCTTCCACATTTCAGGACGCTGGTTCTTCGGATCCCAGGTGTGCTGGGCGGTGCGGAAGGAGAAGATGCGCTCCTTGGCGCGGGATTTCTCCTCGTCGCGGCGGGCGCCCCCGAACGCGGCATCGAAGCCGTATTTGTCGAGTGCCTGGCGGAGCGCGACCGTCTTCATCATGTGGGTGTGGAAGCTGGAGCCGTGGCTGATGGGGCCGATGTTCTGTTCCACGCCGTCGGGATTGATGTGGACGATCAGGTCCAGCTCAAGCTCTTGCGCCGTCCGGTCGCGAAAGTCGATCATTTCCCGGAACTTCCAGGTCGTGTCCACGTGGAGGAGCGGGAAGGGCAGTTTGGCCGGGTGAAACGCCTTACGGGCGAGGTGCAGCAGAACCGACGAGTCCTTCCCGATCGAATAGAGCATAACGGGCTTCGAGGCGGTGGCAGCGACTTCCCGAAAGATATGGATTGCCTCGGCTTCGAGACGTTGAAGGTGTGCAAGCGACATTATCTGGTTCCGTTTACTCCCGCGCAGCGCTCCCGGCTCTGGCCGTAAAGCGCGCGGATTCGGCAATGGGGCGATCGACAGATCGGCTTCTTCCTATTTCATGCTCCGTTTACTCGGCTTTGCACAAAGGCTGCAATCGGACCCGGTCAAGTTTGTTGGCGCGGATACGGCATTTGGCTGGCACTGTTGCTGTGGCGCCGTTTTCGGCGAAACGGTGAAATCCACCGTATCGACAGGCGTATTTGCGAGCAAAGCGCAGTTTTTTTGTCGTTCCTGCCGAATTAATCGTCAAATCCACCAAAATGCCGAAGAAGTTGAGGGCTTCGGCATTTTGCGCTTCCCTTTTGACCGGAAAGCAGTATGGAATCCCCCTGTTCAAGGGCTCTTCCAAAAGCTCAAATAACAAGAGATGCGGCCACACGGATCGCATCCAGGGGATAGACAATGGAATACTTTGTCCAGCAGCTCATAAACGGGCTGACTCTAGGCTCGATCTATGGGCTGATCGCCATCGGTTATACGATGGTTTATGGCATCATCGGCATGATCAACTTCGCTCATGGCGATATTTTCATGCTCGGCGGCTTCGCCGCCCTCATCATCTTTCTGATCCTCACAAGCGTCTTCGTCGGGCTTCCCGTCGTCATCCTGCTGCTGGTGATGATGGCCGCAGCCATGCTGACGGCGTCGCTGTGGAACTGGACGATCGAGAAGGTCGCCTACCGCCCCTTGCGCGGTTCGTTCCGCCTGGCGCCGCTGATTACCGCGATCGGCATGTCGATCACGCTGTCGAACTTCATCCAGGTGACCCAGGGGCCGCGCAACAAACCGATTCCGCCGCTTGTGTCGTCTGTCTACGAGGTCTTCGGTCTCTCGATCTCGCTGAAGCAGATCCTGATCATGATCCTGACGGTGTCGCTTCTGGCCGTGTTCTGGTACATCGTGAACAAGACCTCGCTTGGCCGTGCTCAGCGCGCCACCGAACAGGACCGCAAGATGGCGGCTTTGCTCGGCATCGACGTCGATCGCACCATCTCCATCACATTCATCATGGGCGCAGCCCTCGCGGCCGTCGCCGGTACCATGTACTTGATGTACTATGGCGTGATCGTGTTCACCGACGGCTTCGTTCCGGGGGTCAAGGCCTTTACGGCCGCGGTTCTCGGCGGCATCGGATCGCTGCCGGGTGCCGTTCTCGGCGGATTGCTGATTGGCCTCATCGAATCCTTGTGGTCGGCCTATTTCACGATCGACTACAAGGATGTCGCCACGTTCTCGATCCTGGCCATCGTCCTGATCTTCAAGCCGTCCGGCATCCTCGGACGACCGGAAGTCGAGAAGGTATAATTCAATGGCAACGACAACCTACTCCAAAGAGAGCGCCGGCGGGTCCCTGACGGCGCGGGCTCTGCGCGAGGGCTTTTTCGCCGGTCTCGTCGCCTTCGGCCTGTTCTTCCTCTTCGTCGGCCTCGAGACGACGCAGAACATCCGTAACGAACTGGTGCTCAACCAGCGCTGGGGCCTTCTCGCCATCTTCGTGGCGGTCGCCGCCGCCGGTCGCTTCCTGGGTGTCCTCTATGTCCAGCCGTGGCTCGCGTCACGCAAGGCCGCAAAGGCTGCGGTTGCCGACAAGGATGTCCCCGAGACGTTCCTTGCGCGCAACTTCAGCAAGCTCGCCATCCTTGCACTGGTGCTGATGCCGCCGGTGGCCGTGGCGCTCTTCGGCGTCCAGGGCTCGCTGAAATGGGTCGACAACTTCGGCATCCAGATCCTTATCTACGTGATGCTGGCCTGGGGCCTGAACATCGTGGTCGGCCTCGCCGGTCTGCTCGATCTCGGCTATGTCGCCTTCTACGCGGTCGGCGCCTATTCCTATGCCTTGCTGTCGCAGCATTTCGGCTTCTCGTTCTGGATCCTGCTGCCGCTGGCCGGCATCCTGGCCGCCTTCTGGGGCATGATCCTGGGTTTCCCCGTGCTTCGGCTGAAGGGGGACTATCTGGCGATCGTGACGCTCGCCTTCGGCGAGATCATCCGCCTCGTCCTCATCAACTGGACGGAAGTCACCAAGGGCACCTTCGGCATTTCAGGCATTCCCAAGGCCAGCGTCTTCGGCATCTGGTCGTTCGACGTGGGTGCGGCGAACAACTTCGCCAAGGCGTTCGAACTGCCGATGTCGTCGGCCTACTACAAGATCTTCCTGTTCTACGTGATCCTGGCTCTGGCGCTGCTGACGGCCTATGTCAGCATCCGACTGCGTCGTATGCCGATCGGTCGTGCATGGGAAGCGCTGCGCGAGGACGAGATCGCCTGCCGTTCGCTGGGCATCAACACGGTCACGACCAAGCTCACGGCCTTTGCAACGGGAGCGATGTTCGGCGGATTTGCCGGTTCATTCTTCGCCGTGCGCCAGGGCTTCGTTTCGCCGGAATCCTTTGTGTTCCTGGAGTCCGCGATCATTCTGGCGATCGTCGTGCTCGGCGGCATGGGCTCGCTCGTCGGTATCGCGGTGGCCGCAACGGTCATGGTCGGCGGAACCGAACTCCTGCGCGAGATGACCTTCCTCAAGGCGATCTTCGGTCCGGACTTCACGCCGGAACTGTACCGCATGCTGATCTTCGGCCTCGCAATGGTCGTGGTGATGGTGTGGAAGCCGCGCGGGTTCGTCGGCAGCCGAGAACCGACCGCCTTCCTGCATGTGCGCAAGGCCGTATCGGGTAGCTTCACCAAGGAGGGCCACGGCTGATGTCCGCCCTCGAGACGAACATGATGACCAACGAACCAATCCTGAAAGTCGAGCATCTGTCGATGCGCTTCGGCGGGTTGATGGCGATCAACGACCTGTCCTTCGAGGTGCGGCGCGGCGATATCACCGCCCTCATCGGCCCGAACGGTGCAGGCAAGACCACCGTCTTCAACTGCGTCACCGGCTTCTACAAGCCGACCATGGGCATGATCTCGATGACGCAGCGCTCGGGCAAGAAGTTCCTGCTCGAACGCATGCCCGACTTCGAGATCACCCGCGACGCCAAGGTCGCCCGCACGTTCCAGAACATCCGCATGTTTTCGGGCCTGACGGTGCTGGAGAACCTGCTGGTCGCACAGCACAACATGCTGATGCGCGCATCCGGCTTCACCATCCTCGGCCTGCTCGGCTTTGCCGGCTACCGGCGCGCCAAGGAGGAGTCGATCGAGATTGCCAAGTACTGGCTGGAAAAGGCCGATCTGCTAAACCGCGCCGACGATCCCGCCGGCGATCTTCCCTATGGCGCGCAGCGCCGGCTGGAGATCGCGCGTGCCATGTGCACGGGGCCGGAGTTCCTTTGCCTGGACGAGCCGGCCGCCGGTCTCAATCCGCGTGAATCGCTTGCCCTGAACGAACTGCTGCGGTCGATCCGCCAGGATACCGGCACGTCGATCCTGCTGATCGAGCACGACATGTCCGTGGTCATGGAAATCTCCGACCACGTCATCGTTCTGGAATACGGACAGAAGATTTCCGACGGCACGCCGGAGGAAGTGAAGAACGATCCGAGGGTCATCGCGGCCTATCTGGGCGTCGAGGACGAAGAGGTCGAAGAGGTGATCGAAGAGATCGAGGAGATCCAGGAGACTGACGGCGGGCAGGGGGGTAAGCACTGATGAGCGAGACCCTTCTCAAGGTCAATGCCGTGGAGACGTACTACGGCAACATCCGTGCGCTGGGCGGCGTCGACGTGGAAGTGAACCGCGGCGAGATCGTCAGCCTGATCGGCGCGAATGGCGCCGGGAAGTCGACGCTGATGATGACGATCTGCGGCAGCCCGCAGGCGCGCACGGGTTCCATCACCTTCGACGGGCAGGACATCACCCGGTTGCCGACGCACGAGATCGCCCGGCTGCGCATCGCGCAGTCTCCGGAGGGCCGCCGCATCTTTCCGCGCATGACAGTGTACGAAAACCTCCAGATGGGGGCCAGCCTGGACAAGCTGAAGTACTTCAACGAGGACGTGGAGAAGATCTTCACGCTGTTCCCGCGTCTGAAGGAGCGCCAGGCGCAGCGCGGCGGCACGCTTTCGGGCGGCGAGCAGCAGATGCTGTCGATCGGCCGTGCGCTGATGGCCCGGCCGAAGCTTCTGCTGCTGGACGAGCCTTCGCTTGGCCTGGCGCCACTGATCGTCAAGCAGATCTTCGACGCCATCAAGGTCTTGAACAAGGAGCAGGGGCTGACCGTGTTCCTCGTCGAGCAAAACGCTTTCGCGGCGCTCAAGCTGTCGGACCGCGGCTACGTCATGGTCAACGGTCGGGTGACGATGAGCGGTTCGGGTAAGGAATTGCTGGCCAATCCGGAAGTGCGCGCCGCCTATCTCGAAGGCGGGCGGCATTGAGGATGGCGCGCACGGCCCCCTCGGGACCATGTGCAGAACCAATGCGATACGGCGACCATTGCGCGTCTTGAAAGACGCGCGGCGCTGTAGAGGGAGTATGTGAGATGCAGGGAATTCTCTATGAGGAGCCGTCTTTCCTCCAGTTTCTTTTTGTCACCGTCATCATGGGCGGATGGACGGCCTGGCGGACGGGAAAGAGCGTTGCGGAAAACTGGCAGACCTACAGGACGCTCGTCCTATACGTGTTGTTGCTGGGGGTGGCCATCCGCTTCATCCACCACGCGCTGTTCAACGGTAGCATGCTGACTTTGCAGTACTATTTCGTGGACACCGCGGTGCTTTTGTTGTTTGCTACGGCCGGTTATCGCTTCTACCGCACCAGGCAGATGACCAATAACTACTACTGGCTCTATGAGAAGGCTTCGCCCTTCTCCTGGAAAGCCAGATAAGAGGGAACCCCACGCCCGGCGTGCTGGCGCCGTGCTGGAAAGAAGACACCGGCGCAATGACGGTGGGTATTGCGATCGGTTAAAAAAGCCTACCTGCCTTAAATCTTGGGAGTTACGAAATGAAGAAGTCTCTCTTGTCGGCTGTTGCTTTGGCTGCAATGGTCGCGTTCAGCGGCAATGCATGGGCCGATATCCTGATCGGCGTCGGCGGTCCGCTGACCGGCCCGAACGCCGCATTCGGCGCGCAGCTGCAGAAGGGTGCCGAACAGGCCGCTGCCGACATCAACGCAGCCGGCGGTATCAACGGCGAGCAGATCAAGATCGTGCTCGGCGACGACGTTTCCGACCCGAAGCAGGGCGTTTCGGTCGCCAACAAGTTCGTCGCTGACGGGGTGAAGTTTGTCGTCGGTCACTTCAACTCGGGCGTTTCGATTCCGACCTCGGAAATTTATGCCGAAAACGGCATCCTGCAGATCTCCCCGGCCTCGACGAACCCGACCTACACCGAGCGTGGCCTGTGGAACACCTTCCGTACCTGCGGCCGTGACGACCAGCAGGGTGCTGTGGCTGGCGCCTTCATCGCCGCGAACTTCAAGGACGCCAAGGTTGCCGTCATCCACGACAAGACCCCGTATGGTCAGGGCCTTGCCGACGAAACCAAGAAGGCGATGAACGAAGCCGGCGTCACCGAAGCGATCTATGAAGGCATCAACGCAGGCGACAAGGATTTCTCGGCCCTCATCGCGAAGATGAAGGAAGCCGGCGTCTCGATCGTCTACTACGGCGGTCTGCACACCGAAGCCGGCCTGATCATGCGTCAGATGAAGGATCAGGGCCTGAACGCAACGATGATGTCGGGTGATGGCATCGTTTCGAACGAACTGGCCTCGATCGCCGGTGACGCCGTCGACGGTACGTTGATGACGTTCGCTCCGGACCCGCGCAAGAACCCGGCCGCTGTCGAACTGGTCGAGAAGTTCCGCGCATCGGGCTTCGAGCCGGAAGCCTACACGCTCTATGCCTATGCCGCCGTTCAGGTCATCGCTGACGGTGCCAAGGCTGCCGGCGGCACTGACCCGCAGGCTGTCGCGGAAGCCATCAAGGCCAAGGGTCCGTTCAAGACCGCCATCGGCGAACTCGGCTTCGACGAAAAGGGTGACATCACCCGTCCGGACTACGTCATGTACACCTGGAAGAAGGGTGACGACGGCAAGTTCAGCTACTTCCAGAACGAGTAGTCGTTTCGGCGGCAAGGGCGGCCTGAAGACCGCCCCAACCGGTTCAAGATTGAGCCCGGCGCTTGCGTCCGGGCTCTTTTCATGTCTGGTGTTCGGCAGAATTGGAGGAACGAATGACGAAGCCACGTATCTTGCTGACGAGAAGATGGCCTGCCGCCGTGGAAGCGGCCCTTGCCGAACGGTTCGACACGACATTGAACGCTGGCGACCGGCCGATGGATCAGGCCGCGCTCGCCGCCGCGCTGGCGACATACGATGCTGTGCTTCCGACGGTATCGGACAGGTTGCCGGCGGCATTGTTCGATCAGGGAACGTTGCAGGCGCGAATCATCGGCAATTACGGGGTGGGCTACAATCACATCGATGTCGCGGCGGCTGCGGGCAAGGGCATCGTCGTTACCAATACGCCGGGCGTGCTGACCGATTGCACCGCGGATATCGCCATGACGCTGCTTCTTTCGGTCGCCCGGCGCGCAGGCGAGGGTGAACGGGAAGTGCGGGCAGGCGCGTGGTCCGGTTGGCGTCCGACGCATATGATCGGCACAAAGGTGACCGGCAAGACGCTCGGCATCATCGGTTTCGGGCGGATCGGCAAGGCGATGGCGAAGCGCTGCCACTTCGGGTTCGACATGGAGGTGGTGTTCTACAACCGCTCCCGCGTCGATGCTGCCGAGGCGGCGCGCTACGGGGCCCGTCAACTGGACAGCGTCGAGGAGGTTCTGTCTGTGTCTGACTTCGTGTCGTTGCACTGCCCCGGCGGAGGGGAAAACAGCAACCTCATCAATGCGGCGCGGCTGCAGGCCATGAAGCCGTCCGCCTTCCTGATCAATACCGCACGCGGCGACGTGGTCGATGAGGCCGCGCTTGCCGCAGCCCTTTCGGAGCGTCGCATCGCCGGTGCCGGGCTCGATGTCTATGCGGCCGAGCCGCATGTGCCCGAGGTGCTTCGGGGCATGGACAATGTCGTGCTGCTGCCACATCTCGGCAGCGCGACTGCCGAGACGCGCGTCGCCATGGGCATGAAGGTCGTCGACAACGTGACTGCCTTCTTCGACGGTCGCGAACCGCCGGACCGCGTGGCCTGACACCGGAAACCCTGCAAGTGTGCGTCGTCTGCGCACTGGCAGAAATGCTGCAGTTCCGGTCATAAGTGTCTCCGCTGGTGGCTGGCGGGCGGGCTATTGCTTGCGCGCCGGGAGGAATCGAGCCACCATCCGTGTCCAAGGCAGGCTGGCGCGTCGGCGGGTTTAGGGGCAGGACGCACCGGGATATGAACCGGATCCGGGCATTTTGCCCGGCGCCGCTCCGCGTTTGGGGCTGAATTGATCGCGTGCCGTATAGGGAAGAGCGCTCCAGGGCGGGAAAGGCGAAGGCCATGATCCCGAAATGGAGATTTTTATGCCTCATCCAGTTGCCCGTGAAGGAAAACCGCGATCCGTTTCTGCCTCTGCCGCATCCGTGCGGCATTGCCTGCATGCGTTCCTCCTGGTTCTCAGCGCTTCCTGTGTGATCCAGACGACCGCCATCCCGGCCCGCGCGCATGACGCGCCGAGTGGCTGGAGCTACCCCTATTCCTGCTGCTCGATGCAGGACTGCCGGCCCATTGCGACCAAGGCGATAAGCGAGCGTCCGGAAGGTTTCGTCATCAACGTGACCGGCGAGGTCGTGCCTTACAGGGACGCGCGCGTGCGTCCTTCTCCGGACGGCGAGTTTCACTGGTGTTCGGTTGCCGGAGGGGAGCATGGGCGGACCATCTGCCTGTTCGTGCCTCCAAGGGCCTACTGACGGCATTCGATGTTCCGCCAGTATATGTCCACCCAACCTGTGATGGCCGGACGGCGTCGCATCAAAGCGCTTGTGGGTCGGCCCGTCGCGTCTCGAAATTCGACAGCAAGCGCTTCATGGTGCTGTCTTGGCACAATTCCGGCGGATCGGTCGACTTTTAACATTGCGATTAGGGCGGCGTGAATTCCACCCAGTTATGTTCTCTGCATGAAAGTGCGGAGACTGTAATGTTTCGGGACGTATCGCTGTCGGAGGAGGGATTGCGCACGCACCGGCACGCGTCGGCCGGGGCGGATCTTGCAACGATCCTGCCCTACAGCTTTCTCGTCGCTGCGGCGATCGCGATCGGCGTCCATCTCGTGCTGAGTGCGCTGCATGCGCCGTTCCGGCTGCTGCCGATGCCAGAGCCGAGCCCGACAGCACTCGGCCTGACGTCTTCGATCATCATCGCGGCCAGCGTGGCCGGGCTGCTGGCGGCCATGGCAGGGCTCGGCCTGAGTGCGTTGAAGCATGCGCGAGCCCGGGCGCGGAGCGCGGGTCTCGATGATCCCATGTCCGACTTCGTACAGCCGGAGACGGTGGTGGCCACAATCGAGGCCGCTGCAAGGCCCGGTTTCGTCGTGTTGTTCCAGATTGCGCATTTCCCGTTTCTTTCCGTCCGTCACGGCGCGGATGCTGCGAACGCCATCCTGCGGATGGCGACGGAGGAGCTTTCGCGCATGTTCCATGCGCCGCACCATGTCGGGCGCCTGGTGGCCGGCGAATTCGTCGTCACGGTCGATGGACCGAACGCCGACGATTGTATCCTTCTGGTCGAGGAAGTCCGTCGCTCCGTATCGAGCCGGCCGGTCGCTGCCGATACCGGGGAACTGCGGGTGACGCTGCTTGCCGGAATGGCGCGGATTTCGCCCAATGTTCAGGCCGCGGACAGCCTGGAGAGTGCGCGCCGGGCGATAGAGCATGCGCGCAACGCGGCCAGCGACAGTGTCGTCTACGCCTTCGACAATCACGCAAAGCCGGTCTACTGAAGCAAAGCGGGCCGCCTTCACTCCGCGTCGTTCGCGACGCTTCAGGCCTTCACCGTCTCAGATCGACTGCAGGACCTCGGGGTCGTTGACCTGTACGAGGCGCCCGCGCACGCTGACGCCATGACGCCGCAAATATGAGAAGGCGCGTGAAAGGGCCTCCGGCGCAAGTCCCAGTTGCCCGGCCAGCAGGTTCTTCTGGTAGGGGAGGCGGAAGCTGACATTGCGAGCCCCCTGCGGGCATTGCTTCTTGAGATAGTGCGCCACCCGCTGCGGGGCGGTGTGCAGGCGGTCATCTGCCAGCATGGAGAGGCTGCTGGCGAACTGTGCGGAGAGACAGGATGCCAGGGCGAGGCCGAGGTCCGGCTTCCTTGCGGCCAGCTCGCGAACGCGCTGCAGGTTGAACTGCGCGACCTTGACGCTTTCTGTCGCCTGCGCGTTGGCGCAGTAGGTCTGGCGGTCGAGGCAGACGCTGCTGCCGATCACATCGCCGGGCTCGTGGATCAGCAGGTCCACTTCCCGTCCCTGCGGAGAGAGATGGTAGGTGCGGACGTAACCGCTCAGCACGCAGAAGAGCGTCTCGGCGGACTCTCCCTCACGGAACAGCATCTGCCGCGGCCCCGCCGAGCGAACGGTGGCGAATTCGAGCATAGCCGCCAAGGTGTCCAGATCCAGCGCCGCCAGCAGCGGCAAGCATCCCAGCGTCTCGCGCTCCCAAGCGCTCGGTCTCGTCATCCTGTTCATTGCGTCACGCCCACCCTTCCCATTGTTCTTGCGGGACCGCGCCTCCTGAGCGGCGTTGCGGCAGTCCGGTGCATGGGGAAAGGTTAAGGAGAAATGGCGCGGACCACGTTGATTTCGGTCAAATGGTCGCAGTCCATATTCGCGAGGCTTCACACGCAAAAGCCGGGCGCGTGCGACGCCCGGCTCACAGATGTCAGGTTTTGCTTGCCGCTACTCGGCGGCAAGTGCTGAATGGTGGACCACGCTTAGCGGCTTCTTTCCGCGGTCGCCCTGCTTTTCCAGTGCACAAACCCTGCCTTCGAGGGCTTCCAGATCCTCGGCCGTCTTCGCCGAGGCCTCGGTGAGGGCCTCATTGTCGAGCGGCGCGGTTTCCTCGTCCTTCCTGCCGACGAAGCGGCCGAAGCTCCAGGCCAGCAAGCGCGAGAGATCGTCCATGATCAGGAAGAAAGACGGCACGACGACCAGCGACAATACGGTCGATACGATGATGCCGCCGATCACCGCAATCGCCATCGGCGCACGGAAGGTGCCGCCTTCGCCCACGCCGAGCGCGGACGGCAGCATGCCGGCCGACATGGCGATCGAGGTCATGATGATCGGGCGGGCGCGCTTGCGGCCGGCCTCGATCATCGCCTGGGTCCGCTCCATACCTCGATGCATCATCTCGATTGCGAAATCCACGAGCAGGATCGCGTTCTTGGTGACAATGCCCATCAGCATCAGGATGCCGATAAGCACGGGCATGGACAACGCATTTTGCGTCAGGATCAGGCCTGCCGCGACGCCGCCGATCGCAAGCGGCAGCGAGAACAGGATTGTGAACGGCTGGATGACATCCTTAAAGAGCAGGATGAGCACCATCAGCACCAGGAGCAGGCCGAGCAGCATCGCGTTGCCAAAGCTCTGCTGCATCTCCGCCTGAACCTCGGCGTCGCCGCTCTCAAGGAACTGCACAGTCTCCGGCATGTCGATGCTGCCGGCGATCTCCCTGAAACGGGCGGTTGCGGTGTCGAGCGCGACGCCGGGCTTGAGGTCGGAGCCGATCGAGACGACTCGATTGCGGTCATGGCGCTTGATCGAACTCGGACCTTCCGAATAGTCGATGTCGGCCACTGACGACAGCGGTACGAACTGGCCCTTCGACGTCCTGATCTTCAGGTTGCGGATCGCGCCCAGATCGCCGCGGAAGTCGCGATCAAGCTGGACACGGATCGGAATCAGCCGGTCGTCCAACGACATCTTGCTCAGCTGCGAATCGATGTCGCCGATGGTCGCCACGCGGACGACTTCGGCGATCTGCGCCGTGGTGATGCCGAGGCGAGCCATGCGGTCGTCGCGCGGCCTGATCTGCAGTTCGGGTCGCGGCAGCGAGCCCTCCGAGCTGACGTTCGAAAGAACGGGATCGGCGCGCAGCTTTGCTTCCAGCACGGCGACGGTACGATCGAGATCGGCCTCGCTGTTGGACAGGAGGTTGAACGACAGGTCGCGCTCGCCGCGGTCGTTGAGCTTGATGATCCGAACGTCCGGGATGTCGCGAATGCTTGCGAAGACTTCCTTCTCGATATCCCACTGCGGTGTCGTGCGTCCCGCAGGCGGCAGTTTCGGCAGGTACTGGCCAATCACGGGGATGCCGCCGAGCACGTCGTTGACGATCTTGTTCACCAGCGAATGGTCGCGCTTGTCGAGTATAACGGTGATTGAAGCCCGCCGCAGTTCGAGATCGCCCTTGGGCGAGGAGCCGCCGAGCACGAACACACTCTCGACGCCGGGGATGTTTCTGACGCGGTCATAGATCTCCGTGGTGGTCCGGTCGGTGTCCTCCAGCATGGCGTCCGGCGGCAGCTCGACGGAGAGAACGATGCGCGAAGCGTCTTCCGGCGGCATGAAGCTGCCGGGCACCTGGGCGAGCAGCAGCAGGGAGCCGGCCAGAAACGCGATCGCGGCCAGCAAGGTGGCATAGCGGCTATACCAGTGGCGGGTGGTGACGGTTACCAGCCAGGTGTAGCCGCGCATGAATGCGCCTTCCTTGCCTTCGTCATGACCGTCGGCGTCGCTGGAGCGCATCAGATATGCGGCCATGACCGGCGTGATCAGCCGCGCCACCATCAACGAGAAGAAGACGGCGACGGCGACCGTGAGGCCGAACTGGATGAAGTACTGTCCGGCAATCCCGGGCATGAAGGAGACGGGTACGAAAACCGCGATGATGGTGAAGGTGGTCGCGATCACCGCCAGGCCGATTTCGTCCGCGGCCTCGATCGCCGCCCGATACGGGGTCTTGCCCATCTTGATGTGGCGCGCGATGTTTTCGACCTCCACGATCGCATCGTCGACGAGAATGCCGGTCGCCAGCGTCATCGCGAGGAAGCTGACGAGGTTGAGCGAGAAGCCCAAAAGGTCCATCACGTAGAAAGTGGGAATGGCCGAAAGCGGCAAGGCGACGGCCGAAATCAGCGTCGCACGCCAGTTGCGCAGGAACAGCAGCACCACGATGACGGCGAGGATCGCGCCTTCCATCAGCGTATGGAGGGCCGCCTCGTAGTTGCCGTAGGTGAAATAGACGGCATCGTCGACGAGGCTGATCGACACGTCGGGGTTCTTCTCGCGAACCGTCGCCAGAGCCTTTTCGACCGATTCGGCGACAGTCACTTCGCTTGCGCCCTTGGAGCGGAACACGGCGAAGGTGACGACCGGATTGCCGTTGAAGCGCGAGAAGGAGCGAGGCTCCTCATAGGTGTCGTTGATCCGGCCGAGTTCGGAAAGGCGCACGAAGCGTCCATTGGGCAGCGCGATCGTGGTGGCGGCGAGCTTCTCCACCGAGCGGGCATCGCCGAGCACGCGGATCGCCTGTTCGGCGCCGGCGATCTGCCCGCGGCCGGAGCCGACATCGGCATTCATGCTGCGCATCTGCTGGTTAACGTCGGCAGCAGTGATGCCGAGGGATTCCAGCTTGTCGGCATTCAGGTCGATGCGGACTTCGCGGTCCGCGCCGCCGAAACGGTCGACCTTGCCGACGCCCGGCTGGCCCTGCACGGCGCGCTTGACGGTATCGTCCACGAACCAGGACAGTTCTTCCAGCGTCATGTTCGGCGAGGACACGGCAAAAGTCTGGATCGCCTGGCCCTCGACGTCGATCTTGGTGACGACGGGCTCCTCGATCGATGCCGGCAGGTCGGTGCGGATGCGGTCGATGGCGTCCTTGACGTCCTGAAGCGCCTGATTGGTCGGGATCTCGAGCTCGAACAGGACGGAGGTAACGGAACTGCCGTCGGTCACCGTCGACATGATGTCCTTGACGCCGGAGATGCCGGCGACCGCGTCCTCGATCTCCTTGGTGACCTGCAGCTCCAGCTCGGCGGGCGCCGCGCCGCTCTGCGTCACGTTAACGGCGATGACCGGCACGTCGATATTGGGGAAGCGGGTGATCGGCAGCGAATAGAACGACTGCAGTCCGACCACCATCAGCAGGAAAAACGCGAGCAGCGGCGCGATCGGATTGCGAATGGACCAAGCAGAAAAATTCATGTTCCAGATGTCCTCATCCCAAACGCCGGTTCGACCGACCCGGTCCCGACCGCCGCATTTCCCGCCGCACAATCACGCGGGCCGGGAATTTCCAAAACGCCGTGGCGATGGCCACTTTAGCTTCCCGCGCACGGATCCGCCGCCAGCGGTTGCGCACAGCGTGCGGGCGCTACTTCACGGCCCCGGAAGCATCCGCCTTCACGGGCCGGATCCGGTCGCCGTCACGAACATAGGCGCCGGCCTTGGCCACCACCTCGTCACCGGCCTGCAGGCCGCTCGCGATCTCGATGACCTGTCCGTCCTGAATCCCGGTCTCGATCTTCACCAGCCTGACAACGCCGTCCTCCACTTTACGCGCAACCGTGCCCTCCTGCGAGGTGGTGACTGCGGATAGCGGAAGCACCAGGCCGTTTCTCTCCTCGACGATGATCTCGGCGCTCGCAAACATGCCGACGCGTGCCTTTTCCGGTTCGTCGAGCTTGATGTAGACGCGCCCGAGCCGGGTGTCGTTGTTGAGGGTAGGCTCGACCAGGCGAATGCTGCCCGTGAGCCTGTCGCTGCCACCGGCAAGAGTGACGAGCGCCTTTTGTCCAACGGCGAGCTTGAGGATCGCGCTTTCCGACACGTCGGCCTTGAGCTCGATCTCGCCGTCGCGAATGATCGAAAAAAGCGGCTCGCTTGCGCCCATGGCGATCGAACCGATCTTGGCGGTGCGAGAGGCGATGACGCCAGAGACCGGGGCCTTGACGGCTGTTCGGGCGAGCTTCAGGTCAATATCGGCGATCTGGGCATCCATGACCTTGATTTCCGCCTGGGACACGGAAATGGCCTGCTCGGCCGACGTAACGCGGGAAATCGCGGCTTTGGCGCCGGCGGTCGCCTGGTCAAATACGGCCTGCGAGGTCGCACCGGAGGTCACGAGCCTGTCGGCGCGCTCACGTGCCTTGCCGGCCTCCTCGGCGTTTGCCTTCGCCTCCACCAGTTGCGCCCGCATCTGCGCCACCGAGGCTTCCGCTTTGGCGCGCATCGCCGCCAGCCGGCTGTTTTCCAAGACCAGCGCGTCGTCGTTCAGCGTGGCCAGCGTGTCGCCTTCCTTGACCCGGTCGGCCACGTCCGCGCCGAGGGAGCGGATGGAAAGCCCGTCGACGAGCGGGGCCACGTAGACTTCCTCCACCGGCTGGATCGTGCCGGTAGCGATCACCCGATCGACGATGGTGCGTTCTTCGGCGGCGGTGACCACGATCGCGGGAAGGCTCTGCGTCTCTTCGGTCGCTGGCGCGCCATCGGCGGCGAAGGCAGCAGCGGCAAGGCTTGTCGCCGATGTCAGGGCCACGGACAGGCAGAGCACGTACTTCAATCCAAGCGCCATGGGCGGACCTTCAAGATGCAGATGAATTCACAGAATGCGCGCCGCCGGACCCTCGTCCCTGTTCCCGACGCATCTCCTCCGGGCTGGGCCATCGGCCGCTGGCCGCTCCAAACCGCGCGCTCTATGTAATTGCGCGCCCAGACGCTTACAAGCGGCGCACAAAATGGTGCCTCACTATTTACAATCGGCGTTGTTCCCGTGCAACAGGCGATCATTCGCCATTTTGACGCGCATGTGGTGACAGGGGACGGGAAAAGGGCACGGGCGCCGGAGCGGGTCGAAAAGAAGAAAGCGCACGGAGAACTCTCCCCGTGCGCCCCTGTCCTGTCGGGTTCCCGCGGGCCTCTACTTGAGGGCTGCGTCCGTGACCTCGTGCGTCCAGGCGCCCTCGGGCTCCTTGGAGATGACCGGGTCGGACCCGCCGGCGAGCAGCGAGGCGACGGTGCGCTTGTAATCCGCCTCGTCGAGCGCGCCGTTGGAGCCTGCCGTCAGCTTGGCGACCTCGCCCATCATGCGCTTCTGGTGCGCTTCGGTCTGCGCGCCGGTGGCGTCGTTTTCCAGAACGATGTCCGCTGCTGCGTCCGGGTTCTCCTCGGCCCATTTCCAGCCCTTCATCGAAGCGCGGACAAACTTGACCATCTTCTCCTTGAAGGCCGGATCCTTCAGCTTGTCCTCCAGCACGTACAGGCCGTCCTCGAGGGTCGCGACACCCTGGTCTTCATACTTGAAGGTCACGAGGTCATCCGGCTTGATGCCGGCGTCGATCACCTGCCAGTACTCGTTGTAGGTCATTGTCGAAATGCAGGCGGCCTGCTTCTGGATCAGCGGATCGACGTTGAAGCCCTGCTTCAGCACCGTCACGCCGTCCGGCCCGCCATTGGTCGGGATCTTCAGGTGGCTCATCCAGGAGAGGAACGGATACTCGTTTCCGAAGAACCAGACGCCGAGCGTCTTGCCCTTGAAATCCTCCGGTCCCTTGACGCCGGACTCCTTCAGGCAGGTCAGCATCATGCCGGATTTCTTGAAGGGCTGGGCGATGTTGACCAGCGGGACGCCCTTTTCGCGGGTGGCGAGTGCGGAAGGCATCCAGTCGACGATCACGTCGGCGCCGCCGCCGGCGATCACCTGGGCGGGGGCGATGTCGGGGCCGCCCGGCTTGATCTCGACGTCAAGGCCTTCCTCCTCGTAGAAGCCCTTGTCCTTGGCGACGTAGTAGCCGGCGAATTGGGACTGGGTCACCCATTTCAACTGCAAGGCGACCTTGTCGGCTGCGCCGGCCTGGAAGGCGGCGAGCGAGAAGGCGCTTGCCATCAAAAGCGATGCGATCGTTCTTTTCATAGCGGTTCCCTCATTATCGTTGCTTCGTTACGCCTGCCCACCGCGGACAGACGGATGCCAGAAGGTGACGGTCCGCTCCACAAGCGCGACCACCCCGTAGAATATGGAGCCGGCGAGCGCGGCAACCGCGATCTCCGCCCAGACCATGTCGACGTTCATGCGCCCCACTTCGGTGGAGATCCGGAAGCCCATGCCGACAATGGGCGTTCCGAAGAACTCGGCGACGATGGCGCCGATCAGCGCCAGCGTGGAGTTGATCTTGAGAGCGTTGAAGATGAAAGGCCAGGCGGCGGGGAGGCGGAGCTTGACGAGCGTCTGCCACCAGCTTGCCGCGTAGGTGCGCATCAGGTCGCGCTCCATGTGGCTCGCCGCGGCAAGACCTGCCACCGTGTTCACCAACATCGGGAAGAAGGTCATGATGACGACAACGGCGACCTTCGACTGCCAGTCGAAGCCGAACCACATCACCATGATCGGCGCGACGCCGATGACGGGCAGGGCCGAGACGAAGTTGCCGAGTGGCAGCAGCCCCTTCTGCAGGAAGGGCGAACGGTCGATCAAAAGGGCCACGATGAAGCCCGAACCGCAGCCGAGCACATAGCCGGTGATGACCGATTTGAGGAAGGTCTGCCGGAAATCCGCCCACAGCGTCGGCACAGACGTGATCAGCCGCTGCCAGATTGCGCTTGGTGGCGGCAGCAGCACCGAGGGAACGGAGAAGCCGCGCACGATCCCTTCCCAGAGCACAAGGATGGTGATGCCGAAGAGCAGGGGCACGGCGATGCCGGCGGCATGGCGGGCGATCGGGTTTTGGAACTTCTGCCGGACGAGCCATTCGTTGAAGGCCCAGGCGGCAAGCCAGAACGCCACGGCGGAGAGAAGGGAGACGGTGTTCATGCGCGCGCTCCCATTCGCCTGAGCACGGCGGCATGGGCGAGGCCAACGATTACGACGAGCAGTGCGGCGACGCCCGCCGCCATGAACAGCGCCGCCCAGATCTGCACCGTCTGGCCGTAATAGGAGCCGGCGAGCAGCCGCGCCCCGAGACCCGCCACTGCGCCCGTCGGCAGTTCGCCGACGATGGCGCCGACGAGCGAAATCGCTACGGCCACCTTCAGCGAGGTGAAGAGATAGGGCATGGAGGAGGGCCAGCGCAGCTTCCAGAAGGTCTGCGCGGACGAGGCGTTATAGGTGTGCATCAGGTCCAACTGGATCTGCTCGGGGCTGCGCAGTCCCTTCACCATACCGACGACGACGGGAAAGAAGCTGAGATAGGTGGAAATCAGCGCCTTCGGCAAAAGGCCGGAAAGGCCGATTGCGTTGAGGACGACGATGATCATCGGCGCGATCGCCAGGATCGGGATCGTCTGGCTTGCGATCACCCAGGGCATCAACGAGCGGTCCATTGCCCGGTTGTGCACGATGCCGATGGCAAGCAGGATGCCGAGCACCGTCCCCATGGCGAAGCCGAGGAGTGTGGCCGACAGCGTCACCCAGGCGTGATAGACGAGGCTGCGCTTGGAGGTGACGGCCTTGTTGACGGTGGTGTCCCAAAGCTCGGCTGCGACCTGGTGCGGCGCCGGCAGGACCGGGCGTTCCTGCGCCATGGTCTTCGGCACGATTTCGGCAAACGTGATCGCTTCGCCGTTTCTGGCGGCGGTGTCGCGTTCGAACGGGGCGTTGAGGAAGACGGCCGCGACATACCAGATGGCGATGAGCGCGACGATCACCGTTCCGATCGGGATGAGCCTGTCCTTGAGGAAGCTTTCCCTTTCCATGTCAGCTCCGCTCCGCTGCCGGAAGCAGCATCAATCCCATCGCGACGACGCCGAGACCGACGCCGGCAAGCTGGGTGCTGGTGAGCCGCTCGCCAAAGACTGCAAAGGCGATGACGTTGATGAGAAGCAGTTGCGCGATGGCAGACGCCGAGATCGCCAGCCCCAGTCCGCCCTCCCGCATCAGGCGCACCATCATCAGGTTGCCGACGCAATAGAGGAAGAGCGACAGGACCAGGAGAAGGAGGTTGTTGCTTGCGACATAGGCGCGCGAGGCGGTCGCGGCGGAAAGGAACACGGCCATGGATCCGGCCAGCCAGATGAGGAACTGGGGGTTCATAGGGCAGCCTCCGCAGCATTTCCCCTCATCCGCCTGCCGGCACCTTCTGCCCGCAGGCGGGAAAAAGGGCTTCGTCGCAAATGTTGCTCTCCCCCTGTCCCCGCAAGCGGGGAGAGGGGCGGGGTGATGGGCAAAGCTGTGTTTTGCAGCACTGGCTCACACATCATAACTATGCCCCGCGCGCAGGCCCTCACGGACGCGATGGGCGATTTCCAGGAATTCGGGGGTCTCGCGGATGTCGAGCGGGCGCTCCTTCGGCAGTGTCGATTCGATCACGTCGGTGACGCGGCCGGGGCGCGGGCTCATCACCACGATCTTCGTCGAGAGGTAGACGGCCTCGGGGATCGAATGGGTGACGAAACAGATCGTCTTGTTGGTCTGTGCCCACAACTTCAGCAGCGCCTCGTTCAGATGGTCGCGCACGATCTCGTCCAGCGCCCCGAAGGGCTCGTCCATCAACAGCAGGTCGGCGTCGAAGGCGAGCGCACGGGCGATCGAGGCGCGCTGCTGCATGCCGCCGGAGAGCTGCCAGGGATACTTCTTGCCA
Organism: Pseudomonadota bacterium; assembly: GCA_023404095.1. Classification (GTDB taxonomy): domain Bacteria; phylum Pseudomonadota; class Alphaproteobacteria; order Rhizobiales; family Rhizobiaceae; genus Mycoplana. The sequence continues at coordinate 137,453 of JAEYDD010000042.1, forward strand.
AAACCGGTGAGGCTGACGAGATCGAGCGTGCGCGCGACCCGTTCCTTCTGCTCGGCGGCCGAATAGCCCATGATTTCGAGCGGCAGGGCGATGTTCTTCTCGATGGTGCGCCAGGGATAGAGGGCGGCGGCCTGGAAGACATAGCCATAGGCGCGTGTGTGGCGGGCCTGTTCCGGCGTGAGGCCATTGACGGTGATCGTCCCCGAAGTCGGCTTCTCCAGGTCCGCGATCACGCGCAGGAACGTCGTCTTGCCGCAGCCGGAAGGGCCGATGAAGGAGACGAAATCGCCCTTATCGACGGTCAGGTTGACGTCGGACAGGGCCGTGACCGGCCCGTCGGCCGTTTCGAAGGTCAATCCGAGGTTCGTGGCGCAGACGACTGACGATGCGGCGGGGCTTTTCATTTCCGTGCTCTCGATGCTGCGTTCGGAAAGAGACTGCATGTCCGTCGGATGCATTGCAATCGGCTTTGTCTTCATGGTCAGATCAGGCACGGGACTGTTCACACCGATTTGTTGGAGGAAACGTGATGGAAGCCGAAGACACACCCACTTGCCGCGTCATTCGGCCGGCCGGCAGCTATGACGGCAAGCAGGGGCTTTCCTATTTCGAGGGGATTGCGCGCGAGACGGTGGGATCGACGGGCATCTGCATGCACCTGTTGACGATCCCGCCCGGCGCGCGCGCCAAGGCGCATCTGCACGAAAGCCACGAGACGGCGATCTACGTCCTGTCCGGCGAGGCGCATACCTGGTACGGCGCGCGCCTGGAAAACCACGTGATCGTGCGGGCGGGCGAGATGTTCTACATCCCCGCCGGCGTGCCGCATCTGCCGGCCAACCTTTCGGACGCGCCTTGCTCGGCCGTCATCGCCCGGACAGATCCGCACGAGCAGGAAAGCGTCGTGCTGCTGCCGGAACTGGATGGGTTGGTGGCGCTCTAGCTCCCCTTCGTATGCCGGAAGGAGACAGCCGTCTTCCGGCCGCAAGCGAAACACATCCGCTTCGATATGGCTCGTGCGTTCTTCGCTAGACGTGGCAGCGGATGATCGGTGCCCCATCGTCTACCTCTGGAAAACGGCCAAGGTGGACGTTCTCTCGTCGAACGGCCATCGCGTTTCCCTCTTTCGCGTTTCGGCGTATCCGTCCATCTCAAGCTTGAGCTTGGCCATGTGACCGAAGGCGGTCATGAGCTTGTCGTTTCCAAGCAGTTCGCGGTTCAAATCGGATTCAAGGATCGGCAGCAGGGCAGCTATGGCAGGCCTCCCCAGATCGCTCGCCCTCCTCATGATGTCGACATGCGCGTCGATAAGCGCGGCAAGCCGCAGCCCGGTTGGCGTTGTGCATTCCGCCCGGTGAAGCGGGTGGAAATCAATGGGAGCCCAGTCCTGCAAATTATAAATCACGTCACACCCCGGTTGCCGGAATGCCGCTGCGTTCGACCTTGCGCGGGGCGGTGATCTCCTTCCAGGTGGAAAGCGCCTTGCTGACGGCCGTCACCGGTTCGCGCCGGACGAACTCGCCGTGGCCTTCCTGCGTCTTGACGGTCGCCTCCTCGATCGCCACGACGCCGCGGGTCAGCGTGAAGCGCGGCAGGCCGGTCACTTCCTTGCCCTCGAAGACGTTGTAGTCGATCGCCGACTGCTGAGCCTTGGCAGTGATGGTCTTCGACCGCTTCGGATCCCATACGACGATGTCGGCGTCGGCGCCGACGAGGATCGCGCCCTTCTTGGGGTAGATGTTGAGGATCTTGGCGATGTTGGTGGAGGTGACGGCGACGAATTCGTTCATCGTCAGCCGGCCGGTGTTGACGCCGCGCGTCCACAGCATAGGCATCCGGTCCTCCAGCCCGCCCGTTCCGTTCGGGATCTTGGTGAAGTCCCCGACGCCGAAGCGCTTCTGCTCGGTGGTGAAGGCGCAGTGGTCGGTCGCCACCACCTGCAGCGAGCCGGAGGCCAGGCCCGCCCAGAGACTGTCCTGATGCTGCTTGTTGCGGAAGGGCGGAGACATGACGCGGCGGGCGGCGTGATCCCAGTCCTTGTCGAAATACTCGCTCTCGTCGAGCGTCAGGTGCTGGATCAGCGGCTCGCCATAGGCGCGGATGCCCTTCTGCCGGGCGCGGCGGATGGCTTCGTGCGCCTGCTCGCAGGAGGTGTGGACGATATAGACCGGACAGCCCGCCATGTCGGCGATCATGATGGCGCGGTTGGTGGCCTCGCCCTCGACTTCGGCGGGGCGGGAGTAGGCGTGGGCTTCAGGGCCATTGTTGCCCTCAGCGAGAAGCTTGGCGCACATGGAGGCGACGACGTCGCCGTTTTCGGCATGGACGAGCGGCAGCGCGCCCAGTTCGGCGCACCGCTGGAACGAGGCGAACATCTCGTCGTCGTTGACCATCAGCGCACCCTTGTAGGCCATGAAGTGCTTGAAGGTGTTGATGCCCTTGTCCTGAACGATCGTCTTCATCTCGTTGAAGACCTGCTCGCTCCACCATGTGATCGCCATGTGGAAGGAATAGTCGCAGTTGGCGCGGGTGGACTTGTTGTCCCACATCGTCAGCGCTTCCAGCAGCGACTGGCCGGGCGAGGGCAGAGCGAAGTCGACGACCATGGTGGTGCCGCCGGCAAGGGCCGCGCGCGTGCCGCTTTCGAAATCATCCGAGGAATAGGTGCCCATGAAGGGCATTTCCAGGTGCGTGTGCGGATCGATGCCGCCCGGCATGACATAGCAGCCGTCCGCATCCAGCACCTCGTCGCCGAAAAGGTTCGGGCCGATCGCGACGATCTTCCCGCCCTCGATCTTGACGTCCGCCTTGTAGGTCAGGTCCGCGGTGACGACCGTACCGCCCTTGATGACTGTGCTCATTGCTTATCTAGCCTCGCGATTGATTTCCGGCGGGTTGCCCCGGCCATGAAAATGGGCGGCACTTTCGCACCGCCCGCCCATTCATTCAGCAATGCCCGCCGTCTCGACGACCGCGCGGAGCAACACGTCGGCGCCGCCGCTGGCCCATTCCTTGGAAATGTCCTCGGCCTCGTTGTGCGAGAGGCCGCCGACGCAGGGACACATGATCATCGTGGCAGGGGCGACCTTCGCGGCCCAGCAGGCATCGTGGCCGGCACCGGAAATGATGTTCATGTGGCTGTAGCCGAGATCTTCCGCCGCCTTGCGGACGGAGGCCACGAGTGTGGGATCGAAGGTGACCGGATCGAAATGGCCGACCGCCTCGACCGAACAGCCGACGCCGAGCGCGGCGCAGATCTCGGCGGCCCGCGCCTCTATCCTTGCCCGCATCCCGTCCAGTTTCGCCTGGTCGGGCGAGCGGATGTCGACGGTGAAGACGACCTTGCCGGGCAGCACGTTGCGCGAATTGGGCGAGAAGAACATCTGGCCCACGCCGCCGACGCAGCCCGGCTGGTTCTCCATCGCGACCGTCTGCACCATCTCGACGATGCGCGCCATGGCGAGCCCGGCGTTGACGCGCATGTTCATCGGCGTCGAGCCTGTATGGGCCTCGCGGCCGGTCAGCGTGAATTCGAGCCACCACAGACCCTGACAGTGGGTGACGACGCCGATCTGCTTGTTTTCGGCTTCGAGGATCGGTCCCTGCTCGATGTGGTACTCGAAATAGGCGTGCATCTTGCGCGCGCCCACCTCTTCCTCGCCGACCCAGCCGATGCGCTTCAGCTCGTCGCCGAAGGTCTTTCCGTCCGGATCCTTGCGGGAATAGGCGTAGTCCAGGTCGATGGCGCCGGCGAAGACGCCGGAGGCAAGCATGGCGGGCGCGAAGCGCGCGCCTTCTTCATTGGTCCAGTTGGTGACGACGACCGGGTGCTTCGTCCTGATGCCGAGATCGTTCATCGAGCGGATGACTTCCAGGCCGGACAACACGCCCAGCACGCCGTCATACTTGCCGCCCGTCGGCTGGGTGTCGAGATGCGAACCGATATAGACCGGTAGCGCGTCGGGATCGGTTCCGGGCCGGGTTGCGAACATGGTGCCCATCTTGTCTACGGCAAGCGTCATGCCGGCAGCCTCGCACCAGCGCTTGAAGAGCGTGCGCCCCTCGGCATCGGCATCAGTCAGGGTCTGGCGGTTGTTGCCGCCGGCAACGCCGGGACCGATCTTCGCCATCTCCATGAGACTGTCCCACAGGCGGTCGGCATTGACGCGCATGTTCTCGCCGGGTGCGGCCATGTCACTAGCTCCCAAATTTCGGGCGGACTACCTAATTTGTCCACCTATGCGTTCCCTCCGGGCAAAGGGCGCGATTTGTTTTTGTGCGCCTCCGAACAGCCGTTGCGTTTGTTCCGCAACTCGCCGATAATTTGACCGGTTGGTAAACATTACAGCTTCCATTGCGGCACTCAAGTCGAAAAAGACAAATGCGGCGGGCTTCGCTCACAAAAATGGCAGGGGCTAAACTGGTGATTTTGACGGCACTTTTCCGCCCATGCGAGGGCTAGGGGAGCAAATGGTTCTACCGAGGGCAGCCAGGACCCAGCGGCGCACGCGTATCCAGGAGGAGAAGGAAGAGCGCATCCTTGAGGCGGCGCTGGAAGTCTTTTCGCTTCACGGCTACCGCGGCGCCACGGTGGACCAGATCGCCGAGGTCGCGGGCATGTCCAAGCCGAACCTCCTCTACTACTTCCGCACCAAGGAGGCGATGCACCGTGCGCTGATCACCCGGGTGCTCGACACCTGGCTCGACCCGCTGCGCGAGTTCGATGCACTCGGCAATCCGGTCGCCGAGATTCGCAGTTACATTCGCAGGAAGCTGGAAATGGCACGCGATTTTCCGCGCGAGAGCCGGCTTTTTGCAAACGAGATCCTGCAGGGCGCCCCCAATATCGAGGACGAGCTGAAGGGGCCGCTGAAGGCACTCGTGGACGAGAAGGCGGCGGTGATCCGCAGCTGGGCCAAGGCGGGAAAGATCGCCAAGTGCGATCCCTATCACCTGATCTTCTCGATCTGGTCTACGACGCAGCACTACGCCGACTTCGACGTGCAGGTGCGCGCGGTGCTGGGGCAGGACAATGCCGGAGACGGCCGCTTCGAGGATGCGGCGCGCTTCCTGGAGCAGCTCTTCATCACCGGCCTCGAAATCAAGGACCCGGCAAGCTGACGGCTCATCCCGCGGTGACGATGCGGTTGCGCCCCTGCTCCTTGGCGCGATAGAGCGCGGCATCCGCCCGGGCAAGCAGGGCATCAAGCGTGGCCCGTCCGTTGCCGGCGTGCAGGGCAAGGCCGCCGCTCACGGTGATCGGCAGGACGATGCCGGAGCCGAGATCCACGGTGCACTTTTCCACCGCGTTGCGGATCCGCTCGGCGACCGCTTCCGCCTCGACGCGGGTGGCCCCCGGCAGGAAGATTGCGAACTCCTCGCCTCCGAGCCGTCCGAAAAGCCCTTTGCCTTCGAGCGCGTTCGAGACGGAAAGGGTAAACGCCACGAGAGCCGCATCGCCGGCGGCATGGCCATGCCGGTCGTTGACCGACTTGAAGCGATCGACGTCGAGCATCAGCACGGCCGCAGGGCGTGCTTTGTCGCTCATCCTCTCCAGAAGATGCTCGCTGCGTTCGATGAAGGTCTTCCGGGTCAGCGCCCGTGTCAGGTCGTCGTGCTCGAGCGTATCCTTCAGGCGTCTGACAAGTTCGTCGCGTGCCGCGCTGACGCTTGCGACCGCGAGCGGCGCCAGCGCGATCAGCGCCAGACCCAGCCTGATCGACTTGCCCCATTCGACAGGGTCGGTCTCCGGCGGCAACTGGGCGAGGTTGCCGGTAATGGCGACCATGCCCCAGATCGCGAAGACCAGGGTAAGGACGGCGGTCGTAAAGAAAGAATAGCTCAGCGCGCACCAGAGCAAGGCGGGCACGGGGAAGGCGAAAGATCCGGGGCCGTCAAGGAGGCTGCCGAGCACGACCGAGGCAAGGAGCGCCAGCATCGGCGCGGCCTCGCTCATGCCGCCTGTGAATGCGGTGGGGACACTCGACCACCGGATGTCCCGCCATTTGGGGGCGGCAAGGACGACGGGGAGGACGGTGACGGTGCTGACGAGTTCCGTGCTGAACCAGAGTTCCAGCTCGTCGGTGAAATTGCCGCCGATCAGCATGCTGTAGGCTGCAGCGCCGAGGAATGCGCTTGCCGCGGCGGCGCAACAGCAGACGGCGAACACCACCATCACCGACTGCGGCCACCGCAGGCGGATATGGCCTTCGGGAAGCGCCTTGAACAGCACGTAACCGGTGATCGCTTCCGTCAGGTTGGCCGCCGTCAGCCATATCGTCATTCCGGGCGCGCCGCCGGTGACGAGGTCCGCAGCCACAAATCCGGCGAATGCGCCAAACCAGCCGCCGAGGGTGGAGAGGTGCGGTGCGCGCAGCATCAGGCCGAGAAGGAGCGCATTGGCCGGCCAGAATGCCGCGAATGCACCCATGGGGCGGGTCATGATTCCGAACAGGGCCGCACAGAAGACGGCGAGGCCGACAAGCAACAGATCGCGCGGCAAGCTTCGCCACACCGTTGACGCCATGTCGCGCCGGCCCTCATCAAGCATCCGTCACCCCATCCCCTCTGCGCGGCGCCGGATTATACTCCGATGCCCGCGCTCCATTGCCAGATACGTCCTGAATGGCCGCTGAATGTAGTCCGGGTGTCGCAATACGCGAACATTTCAGGATCTTTCGAAAATATTCGTCCGGTGGTCGCGGCAGGACAATGAAAGCCCTATTTCGCAGGACGTGTTCATCGTCCTTGAAATTCTCGAGTGCGGGGATTTCGGGAGGGAAATGCTCGATCTGTAGTGTCGGCTGCGCGGGAAGAACGTCCGCAAACCGCATCATGGTCCGTCTCAGCGGCGTTGGGCGAACGCTTTGCGGCGCTATGCAGGTGATGCCGGGGGTTGCATGCGTCCGGCCGGGGGCGGCTGCCGGCAGGGCCGGCAGCCGAGGTCGTCGGTCAGCATCACTCCGCAGCCTGGCGGGCCATCGGGTTGTTCGGGTGGGTCGTCCAGTTGGCGTAGTTCGGATCGACAGGCTTGCCGGTCCGCTGGTCGATGACGCCGGCTTCCAGGCCGACCATCGTGATGCAGTTGTCGACCGGGCAGACGTTGACGCAGAGATTGCAGCCGACGCACTCGTCCTCCATCACCTCGAAATGGCGAACACCGTCCACCATGGAGGTGATCGCCTGGTGCGAGGTGTCCTCGCAGGCGACGTGGCAGCGGCCGCACTTGATGCAGGCGTCCTGGTCGATATGCGCCTTGGCGACGTAGTTGAGGTTCAGATACTGCCAGTCGGTAACGTTGGGCACCGCGCGGCCGGTGATGTCTTCCAGCGTCCGGTGTCCCTTCGCGTCCATCCAGTCGGACAGCCCGGTAATCATCTCCTGGACGATCTTGAAGCCGTAGGTCATGGCGGCGGTGCACACCTGCACGTTGCCGGCGCCGAGCGTCATGAACTCGGCGGCGTCGCGCCAGGTCGTCACGCCGCCGATGCCGGAGATCGGCAGGCCGTAGGTTTCGGGATCGCGGGCGATCTCTGCCACCATGTTCAGGGCGATCGGCTTGACGGCCGGGCCGCAATAGCCGCCATGCGAGCCCTTGCCGCCGACGGTCGGCTGGGGGGCGAAGCTGTCTAGATCGACGGAGACGATCGAGTTGATGGTGTTGATGAGCGACACGGCGTCGGTGCCGCCGGCCTTTGCGGCGCGGGCGGGCTTGCGGACGTCGGTTATGTTCGGCGTCAGCTTGGTGATGACCGGCATCCGCGTGTACTGCTTGCACCAGCGCACGACCATCTCAATGTATTCCGGCACCTGCCCGACGGCGGAACCCATGCCGCGCTCGGACATGCCGTGCGGACAGCCGAAATTGAGTTCGATGCCATCGGCGCCGGTTTCCTCGACCAGCGGCAGGATCGCCTTCCAGCTCTCCTCGACGCAGGGAACCATGATCGAGGCGATGAGCGCGCGATCCGGCCAGTTCATCTTCACCTGCTTCATCTCCTGCAGGTTCACCTGCAGGGGGCGGTCGGTGATCAACTCGATATTGTTCAGGCCGAGAAGCCGGCGGTCGGCACCCCAGATCGCGCCGTAGCGCGGGCCGTTGACGTTGACGACCGGCGGGCCTTCCTCGCCGAGCGTCTTCCAGACGACGCCGCCCCAGCCCGCCTTGAAGGCGCGTTCGACGTTGTAGGCCTTGTCGGTCGGCGGCGCAGACGCGAGCCAGAAGGGGTTCGGGGACTTGATGCCGACGAAATTGTTGCGGAGATCAGCCATGTCTCATTCTCCCTTCAAGCGACGGCAACGGCGGGATGTGCCGCAGCGGCAAGTGCCCGGTCGATCGAGTCGGCCGCGTCGCGACCCTGCGCGACCGAGGTGACCGTGAGGTCCTCGCCCGCCTTGACGCAGTCGCCGCCGGCCCAGACCCGGGCGATCGACGTCCGGCCTTCTGCATCGACTGCGATCCGGCCGGCCTCCAGGCGGAGGTTGCCGACGCCTGCGGGATCGAATGTCTGGCCGATCGCCTTGAAAATCTGGTCGGCGGCAAGGATGCCGGTCTCGCCGGTACCGATCAGCCTGCCGTCCTGCATCGCGGTATATTCGACCTCGATGCCGGCCACCTTGCCGTCCTTGCCGATGATGCGCTTCGGCTGCAGCCAGTGGCGGATCATCACGCCCTTGGAGGTGGCGAGGTCCTGCTCAAATTCCGAGGCGTTCATGTGCTCCTTGCCGCGGCGGTAGCAGATCGTCACCTCCTCGGCGCCGAGAAGCTTGGACTGGACGGCCGCATCGATCGCCGTCATGCCGCCGCCGATCACGACGACGCGGCGGCCGATGGCGATGTCGGCCTTGTTTTCGACCTGGCGCAGGGCGGCGATGAAATCGACCGCATCCTCGACGCCGGAAAGCTGCTCGCCCTCGGTCTGCAGCGCGTTGACGCCCGCAAGCCCCATGCCGAGGAAGACGGCATCGAAGTTTTCCGTCAGCTCGCCGAGCGTGAAGTCGCGGCCGAGCTTCTGGCCGTTGCGGATCTCGATGCCGCCGATGGAGAGCAGATAGGCCACTTCGCGCTGGGCGAAATCGTCGGTCGATTTGTAGGTGGCGATGCCGTACTCGTTCAGGCCGCCGGGTTTCACGCGCGCGTCGAAGACGATGACGTCGTGCCCGTTCATGGCGAGGCGGTGCGCGCAGGCAAGGCCGGCCGGCCCTGCGCCCACGACGGCGATGCGCCGGCCGGTTCTTTCGGCGCGCCTGTAGAACTGGACATTCTGTTCCATGGCGGTGTCGGTGGCGTAGCGCTGCAGCCTGCCGATTTCCACCGGGCGTTCCTCGGCGGTATTGCGCACGCAGACCTGTTCGCAGAGCGTTTCGGTGGGACAGACACGGGCGCACATGCCGCCCAGGATGTTCTGGTCGAAGATGGTCTTGGCCGAGCCGATCGGATTGCCGGTCGAGATCTGGCGGATGAACATCGGAATGTCGATGGAGGTCGGACAGGCCGTCATGCACGGCGCGTCGTAGCAGAAGTAGCAGCGATCGGCCGCAACAAGCGCTTCATGATGATCGAGTGGCGGATGCAGGTCGGAGAAGTTCTTCTCATAGTCGGCGGGCGCGAGCCTGCCGCCATGTATCCCAGATACGTTCGTTCCCATTGTTGTCTCCCATTTTGATTGGGCTTTAATGGTGAAACGGTAACACGCTTTATTTTTTTATCAAACGGTAAAATTTTGGGACGAAATGCCGGAAATCCGGGCGGTCCGGTGATGAAAAACATGACAAAAAGGGTAATATTTCTGTCTACCGGAGCGGTGTGCGACGGATTGGCCCCATGCCGTAGTCGCGACGAGATGTTTGACAGCACGGCGCAAATGATGGCAGCAAAACGCCAGGGATTAGAGGGTGCGCAGATGGCGAGGCGATCCGAGACGGGCGGCAGGCTGGACGACGCGGCGAGGGCGGGCTGGCTCTATTATGTCGCCGGTCGCACGCAGGACGAGATTGCCTCCGCCATGGGCATTTCGCGGCAGTCGGCTCAGCGGCTCGTTTCGCTCGCCGTCGCCGAGCGGCTGATCAAGGTGCGGCTCGACCACCCGATCGCCGAATGCCTGGAACTGGCGCAAAAGCTCAAGGAGCGCTTCGATCTTCTCCATGTGGACGTGGTTCCGTCCGACCCGGATTCCACCTCGACCACCGTCGGCATTGCCGAGGCGGGGGCGGCGGAAATCGAGCGCTGGCTGAAGCGTCCCGATCCGATCGTCCTTGCCGTCGGCACCGGGCGCACGCTGAAGGCGGCGATCGACCAGTTGCCGTCCATGGAATGCCCGCAGCACCGGATCATGTCGCTGACCGGAAATATCGGCCCTGACGGGTCGGCGGCTTATTACAACGTCATCTTCAGCATGGCGGATGCGGTGAAGGCACGGCATTTCCCCATGCCGCTGCCGGTTCTCGTGTCCTCGGCCAAGGAGCGCGACCTGCTGCACGAACAAAGCCTCGTGCAATCGACGCTGAAGCTTGCGCGGGAGGCTGCTGTCGCCTTCGTCGGCATCGGCGAACTCGGCCCGGAGGCGCCGCTTTGCGTGGATGGCTTTCTGGATCGGGAGGAAATGGCCGAACTTATGAAGAACGGCGCGGCGGGAGAGATCTGCGGCTGGATGTTCGACCGGAACGGACAGCTTCTTTCCGGCAGCATCAACGAGCGCGTGGCCTCCGTCCCGCTGCCGTCGCGCGACAAGGCTGCCGTGATCGGCCTTGCCAAGGGGCAGCGCAAATACCTGGCGATCCTAGCGGCGCTGAAAGGCCGGATGATCAACGGGTTGATTACCGACGAGGCGACGGCGAAGTATCTGCTTTCGGCGTGAGGCGGCGGGCGCCGCCCCGCCGCTACGCGCGCTTGGCCCTCGCTCAACCTTGGGCGGCAGCTTCCAGTCCCGCAATGTCGAACTTGGACATTTTGAGCATGGCTTCGGTAACGCGCTTGACCTTGGCAGGGTCGGGATCGCTCATCAGTTCGCCGAGGCGGCGGGGTGTGATCTGCCAGCAAAGACCCCAGCGATCGCGCAACCAGCCGCACTGTTCGGTCGCGCCGCCTTCGCCAAGCGCCTGCCAGAGACGGTCGATCTCGGCCTGCGTCTCGCACTCGACGATGATCGAGAAGCTGTGGTTGAACGCGTCGAGCGGTCCGGCCTCGATTGCCATGTAACGCTGGTCGCCGAGCGTGAAGCCAGCGATCGTGACGCTGCCGGGTTGTCCGCTCGGCGTTTCAGTGGGAAGGGTCGTTATCCAGTCGACCGTCGAGCCGGGGATCTGCGAGGTGTAGAAACGGATGGCCCGCTCCATGTCCTTTTCGAACCAGAGATGCTGCGTGACCTTCATCGCGTGCTCCTTTCATCGCGCTTGCCCCGGTGGGTCCGAGGCGGGCCCTATCCAAGGACGACGTGGGGCGGCCGGTGCCGACAGTTCGTCACGAACATTCCCTGCGCCCGGAAAGTCCGGGGATCGGATGCGGTTTCAGGCGTGCGTTCCGGCAACGGTGGCTCCGTTCGCACACAAAGACTGCAATGATATCAATGGGCTCCCTGTGGCTTTCTGCATTGCAGCACAGAATGGCCGTTGACATTTTCTGCGATAATGTGAGTAATTGCCCATGAGCGAAGCAAATGCTCATAACCCTTCTGGGAGGAAGACATGAAATTGAAGACGCTGCTGCTGGGCGCGTGCTCGGCCGTTGTCCTGTGCGGATTTGCGAATGCGGAAACCCTGACGATCGCCACCGTGAACAATGGCGACATGATCCGCATGCAGAAACTGACGGACGACTTCACCTCCAAAAATCCGGACATCCAGCTCGAATGGGTTACGCTCGAGGAGAACGTGCTGCGCCAGCGCGTCACCACGGACATCGCCACCAAGGGCGGGCAGTACGACGTGTTGACGATCGGCACCTACGAAGTGCCGATCTGGGCCAAGCAGGGCTGGCTGCTGCCGCTCGACAATCTCGGCGCCGACTATGACGTCGACGACCTGCTACCGGCGATCCGTTCCGGCCTGACCGGCGAGGACGGGAAGCTCTATGCCGCGCCGTTCTATGGCGAAAGCTCGATGGTGATGTACCGCAAGGACCTGTTCGAGAAGGCCGGGCTGACCATGCCCGACGCCCCGACCTGGGAGTTCATCGCGGACGCTGCGCGCAAGATCACCGACAAGAACAGCGAGATCTACGGCATCTGCCTGCGCGGAAAGGCGGGCTGGGGCGAAAACATGGCCTTCCTGACCGCGACGGCGAACGCCTTCGGCGCGCGCTGGTTCGACGAAAACTGGAAGCCGCAGTTCGACCAGCCCGAGTGGAAGAATGCCCTCGACTTCTACGTCAAGCTGATGAACGATGCCGGCCCTCCGGGCGCATCCTCGAACGGCTTCAACGAGAATCTGGCGCTGTTCCAGACCGGCAAGTGCGGCATGTGGATCGATGCGACCGTCGCGGCTTCCTTCGTAACCAATCCGAAGGAATCGACGGTCGCCGACAAGGTCGGTTTCGCACTCGCTCCGGATACGGGCCTTGGCAAGCGCGGCAACTGGCTCTGGGCCTGGAACCTCGCGATCCCTGCCGGCACGCAGAAGCAGGCGGCGGCCGAGAAGTTCGTTGCCTGGGCGACGGGCAAGGAATACCTGAACCTCGTCGCGGAGAAGGAAGGCTGGGCCAACGTACCTCCCGGCACCCGCACCTCGCTCTACGAGAACCCCGAGTACCAGAAGGCGGCGCCGTTCGCAAAGATGACGCTGGACAGCATCAATGCGGCTGACCCGAAGAACCCGTCGGTCAAGCCGGTTCCCTATGTCGGCGTCCAGTTCGTTGCGATCCCCGAGTTCCAGGGCCTTGGAACGGCGGTCGGCCAGCAGTTCGCGGCCGCACTTGCCGGGCAGGTCAGCGTCGACCAGGCGCTGCAGAGCGCGCAGCAGCTCGCCGAGCGCGAAATGACGAAGGCCGGCTACATCAAGTAGGCTCCCAAGGCCCGGTGCAGTCGCCAATACTGGCTGCACCGGGGTTGAGGTTCCGTCCTTTCTTCTCCGGAGGAGGGAGCCTCCTTGCTGGCGCCGTCGGGCCGTTTTCCGGGCCCAAGCGGGATGCGTCCCGAAACGCGGCGCCGGCCTTTTCGAAGACAACTCACGCGCCTTTCTTCCGACAGCCGGATTTCCACCGGGCAGTTTCGGAAGGCGGGCGGGCAACCTGACCGGGAACTGCCATGGCCACCCTTCATACCCGATCCGCCGCCCGCGCGATGATGGCACCCTCGGTGCTGCTTCTGCTCGCCTGGATGATCGTTCCGCTGGCGATGACGATCTATTTCTCCTTCCTGCGCTACAATCTCCTGATGCCGGGTATGGAGGAATGGGCAGGCTTTTCGAACTACCGGTACTTCCTGACGGATCCGGCCTTCTTCCAGGCGCTGTTCAATACCCTTGCGATCGTGCTCGGGGTCCTGCTGATCACGGTGATTGGCGGTATCGCGCTGGCGATCCTACTGGACCAGCCGATGTTCGGGCAGGGGATCGTGCGCATCCTGGTGATTGCGCCGTTCCTGATCATGCCCACGGTTGCGGCGCTTGTCTGGAAGAACATGTTCATGAACCCGGTGAACGGCCTGTTCGACCATCTCGCGAAGGCGGTCGGCCTGCAGCCCTTCGACTTCCTCAACAACGCGCCGCTGATGTCGATCATCGTGATCGTGGCCTGGCAGTGGCTGCCGTTCGCGACGCTGATCCTTCTGACCGCGCTGCAGTCGCTCGACGAGGAGCAGAAGGAGGCGGCACAAATGGACGGGGCCGGCGCATGGTCGCGCTTCATCTACCTGACGCTACCGCATCTGTCGCGAGCGATCACCGTCGTCATCCTGATCCAGACGATCTTCCTGCTCTCCGTCTTCGCCGAAATCCTCGTCACCACCAACGGCGGGCCCGGCACGCAAAGTACCAACCTGACCTTCCTCGTCTATGCGCAGGCCTTGCTGCAATTCGACGTGGGCGGCGCATCCGCCGGCGGGATCATCGCCGTCATCCTCGCCAATATCGTCGCATTCTTCCTGATGCGGATGATCGGCAAGACCCTGGAGGCGTGAGACCATGGCCCGCAACGTTTCGACACAGAGAAAGATCGTCGTCACCGTCGCCGCCTGGGCGATCGGCATCCTGATCTTCTTCCCGATCCTCTGGACGTTTCTGACGAGCTTCAAGACGGAGGCGCAGGCGATCGCATCGCCGCCCGCATTTTTCTTCTTCGACTGGACGATGGAGAACTATCATGAAGTGCAGGCGCGTTCCGACTACTTCAAGCACTTCATGAATTCAGTGGTGATCTCGATCGGCTCGACGCTGCTGGGGCTGATCATCGCGATCCCCTCGGCCTGGGCCATGGCGTTTTCGCCGACGCCGAAGACCAAGGACGTGCTGATGTGGATGCTCTCCACCAAGATGATGCCGCCTGTGGGGGTTCTGGTGCCGATGTACCTGATCTTCCGCAACACCGGCCTGCTCGACACGCGTCTCGGCCTCGTCATCGTGCTGACGCTGATCAACCTCCCGATCATCATCTGGATGCTCTACACCTACTTCAAGGAGATCCCGGGCGAGATCCTCGAGGCGGCCCGGATGGACGGTGCATCGCTCGCCAAGGAGATCATCTACGTGCTGACGCCGATGGCCATCCCGGGAATCGCCTCGACGCTGCTGCTCAACATCATCCTCGCCTGGAACGAGGCTTTCTGGACGCTGAACCTCACGGCTTCGAAGGCTGCGCCGCTGACTGCGTTCATCGCCTCCTATTCCAGCCCCGAGGGCCTGTTCTACGCCAAGCTGTCGGCCGCATCGACCATGGCGATCGCTCCGATCCTCATCCTCGGCTGGTTCTCGCAGAAGCAGCTCGTCCGCGGCCTCACCTTCGGCGCAGTGAAATAAGGACAACAGAAATGGGAAGCATCACCCTCAATAATGTCTCGAAGGTTTTCGGCGCCCACACCGTCATTCCTTCCATCGACCTCAACATCGAGGAGGGCGAGTTCGTGGTCTTCGTCGGGCCGTCGGGCTGCGGCAAGTCCACGCTCCTGCGCCTGATCGCGGGACTGGAGGACGTCTCCGGCGGCAAGATCGTGATCGATGGCAAGGACGCCACCGAGCTGCCGCCGGCCAAGCGCCGCCTGTCGATGGTGTTCCAGTCCTACGCGCTCTATCCGCATATGAGCGTGCGCTCCAACATCGCCTTCCCGCTGAAGATGGCCGGCGAGGACACCGGCGTAATCGACAAGAAGGTGGCGGACGCCGCCCGCGTGCTGAACCTTACCGACTACCTCGACCGCAAGCCCCGCCAGCTTTCGGGCGGGCAGCGCCAGCGCGTCGCCATCGGTCGGGCGATCGTGCGCCAGCCGGTAGCGTTCCTGTTCGACGAGCCTTTGTCCAACCTCGACGCAGCACTGCGCGTCAACATGCGCCTCGAGATCAGCCAGCTTCACCAGCAGCTGAAGACGACCATGGTCTACGTCACCCACGACCAGGTCGAGGCGATGACCATGGCCGACAAGATCGTCGTCCTCAACAGGGGCAATGTCGAGCAGGTGGGCTCGCCGCTCGATCTCTACCACCATCCCGACAACCTGTTCGTCGCCGGCTTCATCGGTTCACCGAAGATGAATTTCATCACCGGCGACATCGCGAAGGGCTATGGCGCGCACACGATCGGGGTGAGGCCGGAGCATCTCAACCTCTCCACTTCTGCCGGCGCCTGGCGCGGCACGGTGGGCGTTGCCGAGCATCTCGGCTCCGACACGTTCCTGCATATCGCGGTCGACAAGGTCGGAAACATGACGGCCCGCGTCGGCGGCGACTTCCCCGTGCGCCACGGCGACCAGGTCTATCTCAGCCCGCAGGAGGGCCGGGTGCATCGCTTCGACGAGACGGGGCTTGCAATCCGATGAAGAGACTCGATGGAAAGAGTGCGCTCATCACCGGTTCGGCGCGTGGAATCGGCCGCGCCTTCGCGGAGGCCTACGTGCGGGAAGGCGCGCGCGTGGCGATCGCCGACATCGATATCGAGCGCGCCCGCCGGACGGCAGGCGAAATCGGCCCGGCGGCCTATGCGGTGCAGATGGACGTCACCAGCCAGCAGTCGATCGACGATGCGGTGGGCGCCTGCGTGGCTGCGGCCGGCGGGCTCGATATCGTCATCAACAATGCGGCGCTGTTCGATCTTGCGCCGATCGTCGAGATCACCCGCGAGAGCTACGACCGGCTGTTTTCCATCAATGTGAGCGGCACGCTCTTCACGATGCAGGCGGTGGCGAAGCAGATGATCGCGCAGGGCCGCGGCGGCAAGATCATCAACATGGCGAGCCAGGCAGGGCGCCGCGGCGAGGCGCTGGTCGCCGTCTACTGCGCGACCAAGGCGGCTGTCATCAGCCTGACCCAGTCGGCAGGGCTCAATCTCATCAAGCATGGCATCAACGTCAACGCCATCGCGCCCGGCGTCGTCGACGGGGAGCACTGGGACGGCGTCGACGCGCTGTTCGCCAAATACGAAAACCGGCCGCTCGGCGAGAAGAAGCGACTGGTCGGCCAGGAAGTGCCGTTCGGCCGGATGGGCACGGCGGCGGACCTGACCGGCATGGCGATCTTCCTCGCCTCGCGAGAGAGCGATTACGTCGTCGCCCAGACCTACAACGTCGACGGCGGCAATTGGATGAGCTGACGAAGGATCGCCCGCGGCTTTCGCTGGCTTCCGAATCGACGAAACGAAGGCTGGCGGCGACTGAACGACGCCGGCACGGAAAGGCTTTGCATTCTGCAATAACCGGAAGCGGCAGACCCGCGCACGACCGGAAGGAAAAGACCATGACCACCAAACTGTCGCTGGCAAACCTCGAAACGGTGAGCAAGACCGCCGGCGTGCCCGCCTACGCCAGGTCGGCACTGAAGGCCGGCATCGTCCATTTCGGCGTCGGCAACTTCCACCGGGCGCACCAGGCGGTCTATCTCGATGCGCTCTTCAATGCCGGGCGGGATTTCGACTGGGCGATCGTCGGCGCGGGCGTGCTGCCGTCGGACGAGGCGATGCGGGCGAAGCTTGCAGACCAGGACTATCTGACGACGGTGGTCGAGCAGGACAACAACCGCACCGGCGCGCATGTCACCGGCGCGATGATCGACTATCTCAAGCCCGGCGACGTGGCGGCGACGGTGGCACGGCTCGCCGATCCGTCCA
Source organism: Pseudomonadota bacterium (assembly GCA_023404095.1). Taxonomy (GTDB): domain Bacteria; phylum Pseudomonadota; class Alphaproteobacteria; order Rhizobiales; family Rhizobiaceae; genus Mycoplana. Next base: position 154,695 of record JAEYDD010000042.1, read on the forward strand.
TCCGCATCGTGTCGCTGACGATTACCGAGGGCGGCTACTTCATCGATCCGGCGTCGGGCGTGTTCAATCCGGCGCACCCGGCGATCGCGGCGGACGGAAAGAACCCGGACGATCCGAAGACGGTGTTCGGCCTCATCCTTGCCGGGCTGAAGGCGCGCAAGGACAAGGCCATCGCGCCGTTTACGATCATGTCCTGCGACAACATCCCCGGCAATGGCGAGGTGACGCATGCCGCCGTTTCCGGTCTCGCGCGGCTCTCCGATCCGGATTTCGCAGACTGGATCGACGCGAGCGTTGCCTTCCCGAACGGGATGGTGGACCGGATCACGCCGGCAACCGGGCAGCGCGAGATCGGGATCGTCGCAGACGAATACGGCATCGAGGACCAGTGGCCGGTCTTCTGCGAGGAATTCAAGCAGTGGGTGCTGGAGGACAAGTTCCCGCAGGGACGCCCGGCGCTGGAGACGGTCGGCGTGCAGTTCGTGCCCGATGTGGCGCCCTACGAACACATGAAGATCCGCATCCTCAACGGCGGGCACGCGGCCATCGCCTATCCGGCAGCCCTCCTCGACATCCATTTCGTCCATGAGGCGATGGAGGATGTCGATATCCGCGCCTTCCTCGCCAAGCTGGAGCGTGACGAGATCATTCCGGTGATCCCGCCGGTGCCCGATACCGACCTTGCCGACTATTTCGCGCTGATCGAGAAACGCTTCTCCAATCCCAAGATCGGCGACACCATTCCGCGCCTTGCCCAGGATGGCTCGAACCGACAGCCGAAGTTCATCCTGCCATCGACCGCCGACCGGCTGCGACGTGGCGAGGACGTCGTCGGTCTGTCGCTCGTCTCAGCGCTGTGGTGCCGCTATTGCGCAGGTACGTCGGACAGCGGCAAGGCGATCGTTTTCAACGACGCCAGCGCCGAGCGCCTGCAGGCCGCCGCGCTGAAGGCCAAGGACGATCCGGCCGCCTTCCTTGCGCTTTCCGACATCTTCGGCGAGGTTGCAGCCTCCGAGTTGTTCCGTCGGCGATTCGCCCATGCCCTCCAGAGCCTTTGGGACAGGGGCACGCGCGCCACGCTGCGGCTCTATCTCGACGACAAGCTGGCGGTGTGACCCGCCTGTGGAATGAACGAGGTCAAGGCGGTCGGTTCGCGTCGGAAGCGACCGTCCGGGCCGGAATACGGATTGGCAATGATGGCTGCAGGCCCGACCGAGCTGGTGATTTTCGATTGCGACGGCGTGCTCGTCGACAGCGAGCCCATCTCTCTCGCCGTCCTCGTCGATGCGCTCGACGTTGCGGGCGTCAGCATGGACGCCACGGAAGCGACCGAACGGTTTCTCGGCAAGAGCCTCAAGTCCATGTCGGAAATCCTGCACGACGACTACGGGCTTGCGGTGGATGACCTCTTCCTGGAAGGAATGCGCAAGACGCTCTATGCCCGCTTTTCCCAGGAACTTCAGCCGATCGACGGCATCCGCCAGGTGGTCGATGCGCTGCCGGTGTCGTTCTGCGTGGCCTCGTCCAGCCAACCCGAGCGCATTCGCCTTTCGCTATCTGTGACCGGGCTGATCGACCGCTTCGAGCCGAACATCTTCAGCGCCACGATGGTCCGCAACGGCAAGCCTGCGCCCGACCTTTTCCTGCATGCAAGCCGCGCGATGGGCATTTCGCCGGGGTCCTGCGTCGTCGTGGAGGACAGTCCGGCAGGGGTGATGGCGGCCAAGGCGGCGGGGATGCGTGTGCTTGCCTTTGCCGGCGGCTCGCATGCGCGAAACGCGCGCCATCGCGCAGCCCTTTCAAGCCTGGAACCGGACGTCCTGTTTGACGACATGCGGGATTTGCTCCAGTTTGTGGGCGAGGAGAATCCCACGGGAACATGACTTCATGCGCGATCTGATCGTTGCGGTCGACATCGGGACCGGAAGCGCCCGTGCGGGCGTTTTCGATCGGGCCGGCGCCATGCTTGCGCGCGCCGAGCACGCGATTGCGATGAGCCGGCCGCGCGAGAATTTTGCGGAGCATGATTCCGAAGACATCTGGAAGGCTGCGTGCTCGGCCGTGCGCGCGGCCTGCGAAACGGCTGGCGTCGGCGCAGGCCGGGTCGCAGCGCTCGGTTTTGACGCGACCTGCTCGCTCGTGGTCCGCGACATGGGGGCGGCCCAGCTTTCGGTCTCGGGCGAGGAGGATCCGCGCTGGGACACGATCGTCTGGCTCGATCACCGCGCACTCGAAGAGGCAGATTTCTGTACTGCCACGCAGCATCCCGTGCTCGACCACTCCGGCAAGGTAATGTCGCCGGAAATGCAGATGCCGAAGTTGATGTGGCTGAAGCGGCATCGGCCGGAGCAATGGGCGAAGGCGGGGTACTTCTTCGACCTTGCGGACTTCATGACATGGAAGGCGACCGGATCGCAGGCGCGCTCGCGCTGCACGATCACCGCGAAATGGAACTATCTCGCCCATGACGGCCGCGGATGGCAGGAGGACTTTCTCGCGGCGATCGGGCTCGAGGACCTGCAGGACCGCAGCGCGCTGCCGGGCGATACGCTGCCCGTCGGAAGCGCGGTCGGACGCCTGAGCAGGCGGGCGGCGGAAGAACTCGGGCTGGATACGGGCTGCATCGTAGGCGCCGGAATGATCGATGCGTATGCTGGCGCGCTCGGTCTTCTCGGCCACCTGGCCGGAGAGCCGCGCCGGCTGGAACGCCGGCTCGGCCTGATCGGCGGCACGTCGAGCTGCGTCGTCGCCTTTTCCAAGGAAAAGAAATTCGGCTTCGGCATGTGGGGACCCTACTACGAGGCCGTGCTGCCGGGGCACTGGCTGGTGGAGGGGGGGCAGTCGGCAACGGGCGCGCTTCTGGACCATATTGTGCGACTGCACAGCGCTGGCGGGGAGCCTACGCCGGCCACCCACCAGCGCATCGCCAATCGCGTGCGCGAGCTGCGGGCGCTGGAGGGCGACGAATTCGCTGCACGGCTGCATGTGTTGCCGGATTTTCACGGCAATCGCTCGCCCCTTGCCGATCCGCATGGGCTCGGGGTCATCAGCGGGCTGTCGCTGGATGCAACGTTCGACAGTCTCTGCCGGCTCTATTGGAAGACCTGCGTGGCGATCGTGCTCGGCATCCGCCACGTCATCGACAAGCTCGGGGAGTGCGGCTACGCCGTGGACGCGCTGCATGTGACCGGCGGCCATCTGCACAATCCGCTGTTGATGGAGCTGTACCGGGACGTGACCGGGCGACGGCTGGTGGTGCCGAAGACCAGCGACGCGGTGCTGCTCGGCACGGCGACGGCTGCTGCGGTTGCCGGGAGGCTTCATTCCGATCTCGCCTCTGCGGGGGCAGCGATGTATCCCGGCGGCACCGAGCACTCGCCCGATCCGGCGCACGCTGCAGCCTACGAGCGCGACTACCGGCGATTTCTGGCACTTTACCGCCATCGCGACGAGCTTGAAAAAATCGTCTGAAAAAAATCGAAACCGCCGGAACCTTTTTGGGTGCGCCGAGTTTTCCCATCGTCACCGGCATGCGCATTCCCCCAGTGCGAGGCCCTCGAGCCGGTGCAAATGCCGCGCGCCGTGTCCCCTCCGGCCCGCGGAATTTTAGGCAGCCAGCGCCCCCCGCGCTGGCTGCTCTTATTTTGGCGGATTGCTTTCCGAGAGGCGGTCGAAAAAGTTCCGAAAAACGAAGAAAAAAAGAGGACGGGCCAAATGCCGCGTCCTCAGATGTGCTTTAGCCGGAGCCTTGGGAGAGGGCCGCGCGCTTTACGCGGCGGCCGGTTGGCTGTGGTTGGTCAGGAGCGCCTGGTTGATCAGCACCTTCACGGTCTCCGGGTGGAAGGGCTTGCTGACGAGATAGGCAGGCTCGGGGCGCTCGCCGGTCAGGAGCTTCTCCGGATAGGCCGTGATGAAGATCACCGGCAATTGTGCCCGCGACAGGATGGAGCTTACCGCGTCGATGCCCGAGCTGCCATCGGCAAGCTTCACGTCGGCGAGGATGAGACCGGGCCGCGTATCGCTCCAAAGCTTCTCGGCCTCGGTCTGGGTCCTGGCGATGCCGATGACATGGTGACCCATGTCGTTCACCATGTCGGCGAGGTCGAGCGCGATCAGCGGTTCGTCCTCGATGATCATGATGCCGGTTTCGGCCTGGGCGGCGATCTCGCGGAAGCCTGTGTCGAGCAGGGCGCAGACGTCGCTCTCATCCATTTCGAGTATTTCGGCGGCGTGGGTCGTGGGGAAGCTCTCCATCGTCACCAGCAGCAGCGCCTGGCGGACGCGTGGCGGCACGGCGCTGAGATCCACGCCTGCGGGGGCTCCCGGCGCGATGGACAGGGAATCGCTGATGGAGACCGGAAGCGACGAGATCATCCTGGACAGCAGCCGGAACAAACAGAGCCGGTCGTCTTCACTGTTTGCGAAGACAGACGGATCCATCAGGATCGCCTCGAGCGTGGCTGCGACGTAGGCGTCACCCGAAGCCTGTGTGCCCGTTAGTGCGCGTGCATAGCGGCGAAGGTGCGGCAGGTGTGGTGTAATGCGGTCGGAAATCGGCATCGGAGCTCCCCTGTGATGCATTCGGCAGAACTGCCGGTTGACCAAAGAACGCCGGGCCGCAATTTTGGTTCCGGTGATCAGGAACCTTTTTGACGGGCGTGCATTACCTGTGTCGAAATCCCTTTGTGGCGACAACGCAGACAAGTTGAGAGTTCAATATTGTGAAGCAACAACAAAGACCGGAACATCCGCTGACTTCCGATGGGGCTGAGGCGCAGATTGCTCAGAAGCTGCGTTCCTTCTACACGTCCGTGCAGGAGGAGCCGATCCCGCAGAAGTTCCTCGATCTCCTGGAGAAGCTCGACCTGGCCGAGCAGAAAAGCATGCAGGTGGGGAGCGAAGATCGGTGAGCAAGATGGAGCCGACCAACACGTTCAAGCGCGAGCTGCTTTCGATCCTGCCGAGTCTCAGGGCTTTCGCCATCTCGCTCGTCGGGCGGCATCACGAGGCCGACGACCTGGTTCAGGACACGATTATGAAGGCCTGGGCCAAGCAGGAGCAGTTCGAGATGGGAACCAACATGAAGGCGTGGCTTTTCACCATCCTTCGAAACGAGCTCTACAGCAAGCTGAGGAAGCGCGGACGCGAGGTCCAGGACAGCGACGGACTGCTGACGGCGAATCTCGCCCAGCATCCGGCGCAATACGGCACACTCGACATGCAGGATTTCCAGCGCGCGCTTGCGCAACTCCCGGACGAACAAAGGGAAGCTATCATACTTGTGGGCGCCTCGGGATTTTCCTATGAAGAGGCCGCGGATATCAGCGGTTGCGCGCTCGGCACCATCAAGAGCCGCGTGAACCGCGCAAGGCAGAAGCTGCAGGAAATCCTGCAGATTTCGCATGAGGGCGAGTTTGGACCGGATGCGATCTCCGCGCCGCTGACCTCAAGGGCCTTCGTATCGTAATGGAGGATACCACCCGTTTCCTGGGCGGGTGGAGGGGATTGGTCGGAGAACAGAGATGCAGGCTTCCGGCGCGGGGCAGAGGTACTAATTGAGGGTATGGATGTCCCGGAAGGATCTCAAATGAACCGGGCAGGCGTATCCGCACCCGTTGCGCTTGCTGCGGCTCTCGCCTCGCCGGAGCGGCTGGAAGCCGTTGCGGCGAGCGTGCCGGCGCATGTGGGGCCGGATGCGGATTTCACCGAAATCACGGAACTCGCAGCGGGCTTGTTTGCGGCGCCGATCGCGATCGTCAGCATTATCGGCCAGTCCACCCAATGGTATTTGGCGCGCAAGGGCATTGCCGAGGTGAGCGCCAGCGCGGGGGATTCCCTCTGCGCGTGGCTGTTGCTCGAGGAAGGTGCCCCGATCACCGTGCTTGACGCTAGTGCGGATCGCAGATTTTCCGGGCTGCCGAGCGTCGCCGGCGAGCCGCATGTGCGTTTCTATGCCGGCGCGCCGATCTGCTACGCAGGGCAGGCGATCGGCAGCATCTGCGTCTTCGATACCGAAAAGCGCGCAAGCGACGTCAGCGACCAAGCGCTGCTGCATCTGCAGCAGCTTGCCAAGCTTGCCGGATCCCTGCTCCAGTTCAAGGAGGAGGCACGGCGCCGGGCGGTGGCCAATGCAACGATCACCCGGGAGGAGCAGCGCCAGGCTTCGGCACTGGATGTCGCCAATGTCGGCAGCTGGCTGTGGAACATCAAGACGGGGGCTGTGACGGGAAACACGCCACTGTTGCGCATGCTCGACCTGAAGCCGGGTGTGAAGCTCACGGCGCGCCGCATCTTTACTTCCATCCACCCGACAGAGCGGAAAACCACAATCGGCAAGCTTCGCGAGGCCCTTTCGAGCGGCGGCGAATATGACGGCATGTTCAGGGCGGGCGCGACCAGCCGATGGCTTCTGGGCCGTGGACGCGTGCAGGAATGGGATGCGGATGGAAAGCCGTCCATGTTCCTGGGCATCACGCTCGACGTTACCGAAGGGCAGATCGCCTCCGAGCGGATGCGGCTCTTGCTCCGCGAGTTGAACCACCGGGTGAAGAACACGCTTGCCATGCTGCAATCGCTGGCGCGTCAGACCTTGCGTCAGACCAAGGATCCCGCCGCCTTCATGGAGGCCTTCGCAGGGCGGCTGCAATCGATCTCCGAAGCCCATGGGCTGCTCAGCGATCACGAGTGGGGCACGATCCGTCTGACCACTCTGCTGCAGGCCCAGATAAAACCCTATGTCGATGATTTCGCAGCACAGGTCGAAATCCACAAGGACGAGGTGAAGCTCGGCCCGGACCAGGCTATCGGACTGGGCCTCGTGTTGCACGAACTTGCGACCAACGCGCGCAAATACGGGGCACTGTCGGCCCCCGGCGGGAAACTGGTGATTACCGCGCGCGTGGTGCAGGAAGACGGGCATCCGGTATTGAACATGACCTGGCACGAGATGGGCGGGCCTACGGTCAAGCCGCCGGAGCGCCATGGATTCGGCCTCGTTCTCATCGAACGCAGCCTCGACAAGGTGCTCGGCAGCAACGTGCACCTGGAGTTCCTGCCGAGCGGACTGACGGCACTGGTCAGGCTTCCGCTCGACCAGATCTGAAGGCGCTTCCAGTTTTTCAGGAAATCGGAACGGTCAGTCGTCGCTGAGGCGACGGCCTCGCGAAGACGGCTTCAGAAACAGTGCCAGCGCCACGCCGAGTGCGGCTGTGGCAAGGGAACTCCGTGCATCCAAGTCCTGCCTCCTGCTGAAGGCTGGGCATGGGCGCGCTATTCCTGTCGCCGTCTCCGGCACATCTTCGCTTCACGCTCGTTCAAATAGACGAGGACGCAGACCAGATCACGGCACGGGCTGTTTCTCATGAAATCGGGATCGTCAGTCGTCGTTGCGGCGACGGCGTCGCGAGGACGGCTTGAGAAATAATGCCAGCGCCACGCCAAGTGCGGCGGTGGCAAGGGGATTGCGTGCAGCCGACCCTGCCGCAAGCGCTGCAAGCTGGCCACGGGCGCGCAATTCCTGTCTCCGTCTCCGGCGTATCTTCGCTTCACGCTTGTTCAGATAGACGAGTATGCAGACGAGAATAACGGCCAGCAACGTTGCGCCCCCGGCGAGGCCGAAGAGGGCGGCAATGGCGCCGTGGCGCTGCGCAAGCGCCACCGTCAGGCCGGCGACGGCGAGTGTGTAGGCCGTCAGAAGCAGCAGGCCGGCAAGCAACGCGAAGATCGCGTTGCGCTTCGAGCGCTGCACCGTTTCCTCGATCCTGTCCTCGACCCTGAACAAAAGGCTCTGCGCAAGGGCCGCTACGATCGAAACCATTTACTGCTGCTCCCGAATTTCTGCTGATTCATGGCACGGTTGCGACGGTCGCCGAACCGATCATGCCCGCTCACCCGAACAGGCTCGCGGGCAAATTGCAAGGGCGTCATCCGGGGCGGGCTTGTTACGATACCTGTGATTGCCCGCCGGTTCGCCCGAGATTGCCGTGCGCGGGGTCCCCGGCACGGCAAAGCCTTGGCGGCCCCGCTTTAGCGGCGCAGGATCGCTGCGATGACGAAACCTGCCAGCGCTGCTGCGCCGAGTGTCGCGATCGGGTGCTCGCGTACCGTGCGGCGAACCTCGCGACCGGTGTCGCGATAGCGTGCCGTCAGTTCCGCCAGCACATCCTCGCCGCTTGCAATCAGATCGTCGAGATTCTCGGCGGCGTCGTCGCGTGCCTGGCGTGCGTTCTTCCGGAACATGGAGAAACGGCTGCGCGCCTCGTCTGCGCCGTGCGAAGCCTCCTGTGCCACGAGCTTTGCCAACGTTGCGATCTGATCGCGCAGATCGGCGATCTGGTCTTCCATCGTTTCGGCTGCTTCAGATACGGTGCGGTCCTTGCCGCGGGAGAACATTCCGGATGCCATTTCACCCTCCTTTGCCTGTTCATACGCAAGACTATGTTGTGGTGCACAACGCGGACGGCGCAAGAAAGTTCCACCTGCGCGCGCAGGCTGGCTCAGAGGATTGCCGTCTGGGGGAGAATGAACGGAGTTCCCGCAGCAGGCAAGCCGCTGACGCGCATCCGGCAGCCGAAGACCTCCTCCATTGCCGCGTCGGTCAAGACGTCGGCGGGGGCGCCGGCGACCACGACCTTGCCCCTCTTCATCATGATCATGTGGTCGGCGAACATCGCCGTCAGGTTCAGGTCGTGCATCACGGCGATGACGCCGCCGCCGCGCGCGCAGTAGTCCCGGGCCAGCTGCATGATCGTCAACTGGTGGCGGATGTCGAGGCTGGACACCGGTTCGTCCAGCATCAGGTAACACGGCTCCCCGTCGAGCACCGGCTCCCAGATCTGCGTCAGCACGCGGGCAAGCTGCACGCGCTGCTGTTCGCCGCCGGAAAGCTCCTGGTAGAAGCGTCCCTCGAAACCCTGCAGGTCGACGGACGCCAGCGCTTCCGCCGCGATCGCCTCGGATCGTCCGGCATTGCGGTTCAGGCCGGTCGACAGGCCCATGCGGACGATTTCCCGGACGGTGAAGGGAAAGGCAATGGTGGTCGACTGCGGCAGCACGGCGCGCCGTGTCGCCAGTTGCAGCGGATCGAGGCTGCGCACGTCCCTGCCGTTCACCGTCAGTTCGCCGGTGCTGGCGATTTCTCCCGCCACCGCCTTCATCGTCGTCGTCTTGCCGCAGCCGTTCGGGCCGACGATCGCCGTCACCTGGCCGGGCTGAGCCTGCAGAGAAAGCGCATCGACGATCAGGTTTCCGGCGAGGCGCACGGACAGGTTTTGGGCGCGGATCATGGCAGTCTCTTGCGTGTTGGGTCGGCGCTCACAAGCCGGCGGACGAACGTCCGCGCAGCAGCACCCAGAGGAAGAAAGGAGCCCCCGCCAGCGCGGTTATGATGCCGATCGGAAGCTCTGCGGGCGCGACGATGGTGCGTGCGAGCATGTCGGCTGCGAGCAGCAGGATGCCGCCGAGGAGGGCGGATGCCGGCAGCAGGTAGCGATGGTCCGGGCCGATCACCATGCGCAGGATGTGCGGGACGACGATGCCGACGAAGGCGATGCCGCCGCTGACGGCGACCGAGGCGCCGACCGCTCCCGCGACGCTGACCACGGCGATGTTCTTCAGCTTCTGGACCTTGATGCCCATGTGGAAGGCGGTCGCCTCGCCGAGCGTGATCGCGTTCAGGCCCCGTGAGAGAAAGGGCAGGACGGTCAGCGAGATCAGGATGATCGGTCCTGCGGTCAGAACCTTCGCCCAGGTGGCGCCGGCAAGGGAGCCGAGGTTCCAGAAGGTGACGTCGCGGAGCTGGCGGTCGTCGGCCATGTAGATCAGGATGCCGGTGATCGCGCCGGCGAGCGCTGCGACCGCGATGCCCGCCAGAAGCATGGTTGCGACCGACGTCTGTCCGTGCCGCGTGGCGACGCGGTACAGAAGCAGCGTCGTGATCAGTCCGCCGGCAAAGGCGGCGATCGGCAGGGCGAAGCCACCGAAGAAGCCGAGCAGGCCCATGGGAAGCGTGCCGCCGAGAACGATCATCAGAACGGCGCCGAGCGCTGCCCCCGAAGAGATGCCGATCAGGCCGGGATCGGCGAGCGGATTGCGGAACAGGCCTTGCATCACCGCGCCAGACACGGCAAGCGCTGCCCCGATGAGAAGACCGAGCAGGGCGCGCGGGAGGCGAATGTCGAAGACGATGATCCAGTCGCGCTGGCTCAGCACGGAGGATTGCTCTCCCGTCAATAGCGATACGACCACGTCGACAGCCGAGGCGTTGGAGGCGCCGGTCGCGGTCGACAGCAGGAGCGCCAGGAGCGTGAGAACGACGAGGGCGGCAATCACCAGGCGGGCGAGGCCGGCGCGGTCGCCGGCAGCCGCCGCACGCAGGCTCGACAGCATCATGCCGCGCGCGCCCGGCTTGCCGGCATCACTGAGAGACATCTGCCTTGCCATACAGCCGTTCGTTCAGGTCGCGGATCGCGGACGCCGTCCGGGGGCCGAACCCGAGAAGATGGAGGCTGTTCATCCGGATGACGGTTTTGGTGGCGGCCGCGGGCGTCAGCGCGATGGCGGGATGGGCGAGAAGCTGTTCGTCGCTGCCGTCATGGCCGCCGCCGCGCGACATGACCATGATCGCGTCCGGCTTGGCGTTCGCAATGGCTTCGTCCGACATGGCCTTGTAGCCGGGGAAGGCGCCGTCCGTCGCGTTTACCGCGCCGGCAAGCTTGAGGATGCCGTCCGCACCGGTATGGGCGCCCGCCGCCATGATCTTTCCGTCCTGGAAGCTGAGGACGAACAGCACGCGCTTGCGTTCCGCCTCGGGGCGCTTTGCGGCATCGGCAATCGCCGCGTCGAGATCGCTGGAAACCTCGTCTGCGACCGCCCTGGCCTTGTCGGGAACGCCGAGGAAATCGCCAACTGTCGTGATCTTGGCGAGGATCGCGGCGCGGTCATAGCCTTCGGCAACCGTCTCGAACGGGATGCCGGCGTTCTTGAGTACGGCCAGCGCATCCGGTGGGCCGCTGCCTTCGATGGAAAGGATCGCGCTCGGATTGACCGCCAGCACGCCCTCGGGCGACAGCGCCCGCATGTAGCCGACGTCGGGCAGCTTCAGCGCCGCTTCGGGATAGGTGCTGGTCTGGTCGCGGGCGATCAGGCGATTGCCTTCCCCGAGCGCGTAGACGATCTCGGTAATCGCCCCGCCGATGGTGACGAGCCGCGAGGTATCGACCTTCCGCACCTCTTCGGCTGCAGCGGTCGCAGGCACACCGGGCAGCGCTGCGGCGAGCGGCAGCAAGAAGGGTGCCGTCAGCGCGAAGGCGGCCAGAGCAAATTGCCGAAGACGCGGACGTTGGACGGAAAAGCGGCTCGTCATGTCGTTGTTCCTTACGCGGCGACGCTTGCGTTGTGGCGCGGCAGACTGTCGAGAATCGAGCGCCATTCGGCGAGTTCCAGCATGCCTTCCTTCCGCTTGCCAAAGTACTGGATGACCATCTCGCCCTTGGCATCGTAGGCTTCCAACGAGGTGACATGGCCGTCCTTGGTTGGCTTGCGCACCACCCAGCACTCCGCAATGTGGTCCTGGCGCAGGTGCAGATGGAACGTCGGGTCCATCACGTTGATCCAGGGCCCCATCGGCTGGATGTTGGAGACGGGGCCGGTGTGGATCTGGATCGTGCCGTTGTTGCCGACGAAGCACATGATGTCGGTGGCTTTTTCGGCCGCCGCGCGCATCATCAACTCGCAGGAATTGCTGGAAACCTGCCAGGCGAAGTCCTCGCCGACGCTGCGAACGGCATCCTGGCGGCCGATCCTCAGCTTCTTGAGCATGCCGAAGAACTGGTGCGTATCGGTCATCTCGCTCCAGTTCTGGCGAAGGGCCTGGACATCGACCGGGCCGGTCTCGTCGGCATCCTGGGCGTTGCCGGCGACCTCAACGAAGTCCTGCGACTGATCTTCGAGGCGGAATTCACTGACGATGGCCTCGTAGGCGGCAAGGTTGGAATTGGGACGAAGATGGACCTTCTGCACCGCAGTTCCGGCGGCGTCGAAGTACTGCAGGCTGCGACGGACTTCGCCGTCGTCGCCTTTCTTGGTCACGGCAAAGCCGTGCGCCCAGACCGACGGGAAGATGCGAAGGTCGACGTTCTCGCCGAGAACGATCGAGGCATGCTTGCCGGCGGTAATCTTTTCGTAGACGCCGATCTTCTCGTGGACGGCGCTTTCGTTGCGGGTCAGGACCATGACTTCGCCGAGCTGCTCTGCCTTTTCCAGCAGCCGGTTGGCGCTGCCGTCGATGCGGATGGCCGAGATGCCGACTTCCGCCGCAACCAGCGCCGCCTCGGAAATGCCGAGCTGGGCTGCAATGTCGCGCTCACGCAACTTGGGGTTCTCGGCGCGGTATGCGCGTATTGCGGAAGGGGTGGGGCGGGTTTTTTCCGTCATGGCCTCTGCCTGTCTCTGAAAAGTCATCAAATCACTATGAACGACGTCGCGGACCGGCCGGAACTTCAAGGGTCCGTCGCCGATCCGGTTCTGTTCGCGCTTCTGCAGTCCCAGCGCCGGAGTGGGGGATTACGGGGACCAAAATCGTCGAACTTTCTTGACTTCCATAGTCATATTTATTTATGGACGCAATACCGGATCGGCCCGGCGCTCACAGGTTCGGTGCAATTCGGGATTGAATCCGTGCGCCGGGCTGTCGTCGAAGAGCAGCTGTTTCGAGGAGCTACGAACCATGACGTTTCGAAATGCCGCCCTGACCGCCATGGTGCTTGTCGTGCAAGCCGGCGCGGCCTGTGCGCAGGACGCGACTGCGGCAAAAGGGCTGCAGATCGAGCTGAATACGCTGGCGCCTTCGCAGAAGGGGTGCATGTTCACCTTCGTGGTCGGGAACGAATTGCCGCAGGATGTTTCCAAGGCGGCGTTCGAGTTCGTCCTCTTCAATGCAAGCGGCACTGTCGAGCGCATGGTGAAGCTGGACTTCCGTGAGTTGCCGCAGGGCAAGACCAAGGTGCGCCAGTTCGATCTGCCCGGAACGAACTGCGACAGCATCAAGCGCGTTCTCGTCAACGATGCCGTCTCCTGCGAGGGCGAGGGGCTTGCCACCGGAGCCTGTATGTCCGGGCTGGTGACGCGCAGCAGCACACCGATCGGTTTCGAGGGCTGAGGCTGGCGCAAGCGCCGCCGTCGAAGAAACAAGTAAGGGTATGATCATGTCCGGCAACAAGGCAATCTGGGGCACGGCTATCGTCCTTTCGCTGATGACGCATGCCGGAGCGGCGGCGATCCTCACCTATTCGCCCGAGCCCCAGCCGGATGTCTCGCAGATCGCCGGTGGTGTCGTCGCCGAAGTGGCGATGCTTGGCAACAGCGCGTTCGAGGCGGTGGAAGCCGGCACCCCGGAGGAGATCCAGCCGACCGACACAGTGGAACCGGAGGCTTTCGAGCCGGTGACGCAGGAGGTGGCCGCGGTCGAACCGCAGGAGATCGTTCCCCAGGAGATGGTGCCGACCGAGGTCGCTCCCACGCCGGAGGCGGCCGAAATCGTGCCTGAAATGAGCGAGGCCATCGAGGTCCAGGGCGCGGAAGTCGAGATCGCAGCGATACCGATTCCCGAGATCAAGCCGGAAATCGTCGAGAGGCCGCCTGAAATGGTGAAGCCGCTGGAGCGAAAGGCGGAAAAGCCGGTCGAGAAGAAGAAGGTCGAGAATCGCAAGAAAAAGGCCGGCGACAAGGGCGACAGTGCCCAGGCTCTGATCAGAGGCCAGGTCGACGGCTCTCAGGATGCGAAGACTTCTGCATCTGGCGGGCAGAAGAAGGGGAATGCGTCGTCGGCGGGCAATGCCGCCGTCAGCAACTATCCGGGCAAGGTCCGTAACAAGATCAACCGTGCCAAGCGCCGCTTCAACGGCAACGGTGGCGGCGTTGCGACCGTCAGCTTCGTGGTGTCAGCTTCCGGACAGGCAACCAGCATCCGCATCGCCAGAAGTTCCGGCCAGCCGGCACTCGACGAGGCCGCCCTGGAGGCCGTGCGCCGCGCAGCCCCGTTCCCGGAAATTCCTGACGGTGCGGGACGCGCGTCGTGGCCGTTCAGCGTGCCCATTTCCTTCAAGCGCTGAGGCGCGGTCACTCCTGTCCTCGTGCCCGTCAGGACGGTGTTCTGCGACACCGAAAAAGGTGACGAAAATCCTCATGTTTATACTTTACTATTAAACTCATGTTTTGTAGGGTCGCGTCGATCCAAAAGGAAGCCGGTTACGGCACGAGGAGTGACGCATGCATTCAGGCAGGGACGGCCAGCGCGAGGCAGCGCTCAGGGCCATGATCACGGCGCGCGACGCGCGCATCGCGGCGCTGGAAAAGGAAGTGTCTTTGCTGAAGGCGCGCCTGGCAGCCGGGTCGGCAACCGCGGGCGACGGCAAGGCGCAGGCCACACGGGCGGGCTCGCCCGAAATGCGGGCGCAGCGGCCGGTCGAGATCACCCGCGTCAAGCGGCGCAGCATCGAGATCGACAGGCGGGCTGCGCGTCAGCGCCAGCAGGGCGATTCGGCCGAGGGCCAGTCCGATGCCGCAGCGAAGGCCAGCCTGGAAGGGCGCAACTTCCTCTATGTCGGCGGTCGGGACTGCCAGGTGGCGCATTTGCGCCAGATCGCAAGTTCCTTCGGCGCCAATCTGATCCATCACGACGGCGGCCTGCGCGAGGCGGTCTCGCGGATCGACAACGTGCTGCCCTCCGTCGACTGTGTGTTCTGCCCCATCGACTGTATCAGCCACGATGCCTGCCTGCGGGTGAAGACCGGCTGCAAGAAGTGGGAAAAGGCCTTCGTGCCCCTGCGCAACGGCAGCAAGTCCAGCTTCGAGCGCGCGCTGCAGAGCCTGAGCGAAGGAACACCGGTGCAATGAACGGCGACAAGCCTGATGGCTTCATGATGATTGGTCTGCACAAGCTTGCCGCGCAGAACGGCGACGGGCTCATTCCGGAGCTTTTTGCGCTTCTTACGCGGGAGGCGCGCTTGCAGGTTGAAAATCCCAACGTGACGGTGCTTCCCGTCTGGGAGGCGCGCTCGCCGGCCCGTGCGGTGCCCTTTACGGGGGAGGACGCGGCACCGGCTGAAGCGCCCGACAATCTCATCCCCTTTCCCGCCCGGGCAACGTCGTCGGGCCGCCGCAGCGGTACTGCCTGATCGCAGGATCCGTCTGCGGGCGCCCTTGGCGGCTCTTTTCAAAAGGATCTCTGCGGGTCAGTCGTCCTTGATCCTCAGAAGGGCGCCGGCCGCGACCGCAAGCCAACCCGCCATCATCAGGACGCCGCCGGTCGGCGCCGACATCGGAAACAAACCGTGGCCAAGCGCATGGCGCATGGCGAGATCACCGGCAAACAGGAGCGTCCCGGTTATCAGGAGTGCTGCGGCGATCGCTGCGGTCCGCAGGACGGGCCAGCCTGCGTAAAGGGCGAGGAGTGCGGGTGCGTGGGCAAGGCACATGGCCGAAGCCCCGCCCATCAGGCGCGGGTCACCGGTTGCGTGCGAGGCCATCGCGGCGCTGACGACGCCGGCAAGGCCGAGGATTCCGGCAAAGAAGAGCGTCGCCCGTCGCGCTGCAGCCATGAGATCGTCTGTCCTATTCCTGATTGACCATATGTTGCGCCAGGCGCGTGACCGGCTCGAGAATGAGGGCGCGCAGTTGCGGACCCGGGATCGTTTCCTCCAGCGCCCGCGTGAAGCAAAGCATCCAGCCATCGTGCTCGGCCGCGCCGATCGGGGCGACGAAATGGCGTCGCCGCAGCATGGGGTGGCCGCGCTTCTGCGTGTAGAGGGGCGGACCGCCCAGCCAGCCGCTGAGATACTCGTAGAGCTTTTCCTCGCTGCCGGAGAGATCTTCAGGATGGATGGCGCGGCAGGCGGCCGCTTCCGGCAGCGTGTCCATCAGCGCGTAGAAGCGGCGGGTGAGGGCGCGCACACCCGCTTCGCCCCCAACGGCTTCGTACAGCGTAATCGTTTCTCTCTGGCTGTCTTCCTGCACCTGTCGTCATCCGCGGTTCGTCCTGTACCGACTGATAGTCCGGCCGCATTGCGGGAGCAATGACATAGCGCAGGCTGTGACAACCGGGCGCGCCCACAGAGCGCCCACAGGGCTTGCAATTAAACCGTCCAGCCGGTATGTTTTGCCATGAGCAACGCCCATAAGCGCAAGAAAGATCCGGAAGCGGTTCGCGAGCTCCTGCTGGAGGTCGCCGCATCCCTGTGCCTTGAGAAAGGGGCTGCAAGCCTGCGGCTCGACGCGGTCGCCTCGGAGGCTAGCGTCAGCAAGGGTGGTTTGCTGCATCATTTCCCAAGCAAGGCCGATCTGCTTGTCGGGATGCTGGACGACCTCATCGCACGGCTTGAGGTGGCGATCGAAGGCGAGATGCGGACGGATAAGGAGCCGCACGGACGCTTCACCCGCGCCTATCTGAAAGTGTGCTTTGCGCCCGGCGGAATGCAGGAAGGCGCGCGCTGGAAGGCGATGACCGGTGCGCTGCTGGCAGAGCCGCAGCTTCGCCGCCGCTGGCAGGATTGGATCACGCAGCAGGCCGAACGGCACGCAGAGACCGATTCCTCGCCGGATTGCGAACTGGTGCGCTTCGCCGCCGATGGGCTGTGGCTTGCCTCGTTGCTGGAAAGCCACACGCTGGAGCCGGGGCGCGAGCATAAGTTGATGCAGCGCCTCCTCGACCTCACGCGATCCTGAAACAGCACGCACCTCATTTCTCGGAGACATCCATGAACCTTCCCGTCGTCTATTCCGTGCTTGTGCTTGCGATCGTGTTCGAGGTGCTTGGGACGTCGGCGATGCAGGCGGCGCAACATTTTACGCGGATCGGGCCGACCGTGGTCATGATCGTCTGCTACGCCGTCGCCTTCTATTTCCTGTCCTGGAGCCTGCGCTATGTCTCCGTCGGGATCGCCTATGCGATCTGGAGCGGGCTCGGCATTGTGCTTATCTCGTTGGTCGGGCTCTTCGTCTTCGGGCAGAAGCTGGACGTGCCGGCGATCATTGGCCTGGGGCTGATCGTTGCCGGCGTGATGGTGCTGAACCTGTTTTCCAAGTCCTCCTTTCATTGAGTGAGCTCGAATTTGCGCTTGCCAAGCGACAGAAAGCTTCTAAAAATGCCATCCAAAACGCTTTGGATCATTTTTCGACACTCTGGAGGAGCGTATGGCGATCAGGACAATCGTGTGGGGAGAAAACATCCACGAGCAGACGAACGACGTCGTGCGCTCGATCTATCCGGACGGGATGCACGCGGTCATCGCCAAGGCATTGAACGAACACCCGCAGATCGAGGCGACCACCGCGACGCTGCAGGAAGACGAGCACGGCCTGCCTCAAGGCCGGCTCGACCAGGCCGACGTACTGGTGTGGTGGGGGCACAAGGACCATGGCGCGGTGTCCGATGCGGTGGTGGAGCGGATCGCCGCCCGGGTCTGGGAGGGGATGGGGCTCGTCGTCCTGCACTCCGGCCATTTTTCCAAAATTTTCAAACGTTTGATGGGAACGCCCTGCGCCCTGAAATGGCGCGAGGCGGGCGAGCGGGAGCGTGTCTGGGTCGTCAATCCACGCCACCCGATCGCTGCCGGCCTGCCGGAGCATTTCGTTCTGGAGAACGAGGAGATGTATGGTGAGGCCTTCTCCGTGCCCGAGCCGCTCGAGACGGTGTTCATCTCGTGGTTTGCGGGCGGCGAGGTGTTCCGTTCGGGCATGACCTGGCGCCGTGGCGCCGGCAACATCTTCTATTTCCGCCCCGGCCACGAGACTTACCCGACCTATCACGACGCCACGGTGCAGGCGGTGCTGCGCAACGGCGTGACGTGGGCGTACAACCCGCAAGCCCGATACGACGCGATTCACGATGCGCCCAACGTGCCGGTTGAAAGCGCTTTGGAGCCGATTTCAGAGCGCGGGCCGCGGCTGCACCAGGCCGGCGAAGCCGGATATCGGTGAGCGCTGTCATGAGGCTTCTGATCCTTGGTACCGGCGGTATGGCCAATAGCCATGCCGAGAACTTCTCATCCATCCCCGGCGTCGAGCTGGTCGCCGCCGTGGACGTCGATCCGGCGTTGGCGACGGCGTTTGCCGAACGGCACGGCATTGCGAAGGTTTTTACCGATCTCGATGCGGCAATCGCCTGGGGCGCGTTCGATGCGGCGACCAACGTGACGCCGGACCGCGTTCACCATCCGACCACGCTGGCGCTGCTTGCAGCCGGCAAGCATGTCCTGTGCGAAAAACCGCTTGCCGAGAATTTCGCAAAAGCCGAGGAAATGGCGGGGGTTGCGGAGGCGTCCGGGCAGGTAGCCATGGTCAACCTCACCTATCGCAACGTGGCGCCACTGCAGAAGGCGCGCGAACTGGTGCTTGCCGGTGCGCTGGGCAAGGTACGCCATGTCGAGGCGTCGTATCTACAGAGCTGGCTCGTGTCGCGAGCTTGGGGCGACTGGACGAGCCAGAGCCAATGGCTCTGGCGTCTTTCGACGCGCCACGGGTCCAATGGCGTGCTTGGCGACGTTGGCATCCATATCCTCGATTTCGCCAGCTACGGCACCGGCAGCGACGTCGAGACGCTTTTTGCCCGGACCAAAGCCTTTGACAAGGCGCCAGGCAACCGCATCGGCGAGTACGACCTCGACGCCAATGACAGCTTTACGATGACGGCTGAATTCGCCAATGGCGCGCTCGGCGTGATCCATGCCAGCCGCTGGGGGACCGGCCACCTGAACGAACTGCGGCTGCGCATGCATGGCGACCAGGGCGGGCTGGAGGTGATCCACACGCCCGCGGGTTCAAGCTTGCGGGGTTGCCTCGGCGAGGATGTGGAAAATGCCGTCTGGCGCTACATCGACGCCGGCGCCGTTCCGACCAACTACGAGCGCTTCGTCACGGCGGTGCGCGAGCGGCATCATGCCGTCGAGCCGGGGTTCCGCCATGCGGCGAACCTGCAAAAGGTCCTGGATTTGGCGATCGCAGCGGAGAAGGAGCGACGCGAACTCAGCGTCTGAGCTTGTTGGCGTGCGCCGGCCAGCCGATCCGGTGGCGGACTGATGGCGGCAGGCACGGGGCGCACTTTTCTGCCAAGGGCTGCGTCCGGCTCATCCGCCGTGCTGTGCCAGCCACGCTTTCAGCGCGGCGGCATTGTTGTGTTGCTCGTCCCTTGCTGCATAGAGCAGCGTCACGGGGCCTTTTTGCGCATTGTCGCGCAATGTCGAAAGTGCTGCCTGCGGCGCGTCTCCCGCGAGTTCTGCCGCATAGGCGGCGCAGAACGCCTGCCATTGTTCAGGCCGGGCGTGAAATCGCTTGCGCAGGTCGTCGCTCGGGGAAAGGTCCTTCAGCCAGAGGTCGATACCCGCCTTTGCCTTGCTGATACCGCGCGGCCAGAGTCGATCGACGAGAATGCGCGTGCCGTCTGTGTCGGCGGCCGGCTCGTAGACACGTTTCAGTCGAATGTTCACCGGTATTCTCCCCATATCGGCTTGCGGGCCCTGTTGCACGCCGCCATGCGGACCGACAACCCTTCATTCGGGCATGAGTTCGCCCGATCCGCCGGCTTCGGATGGAAAGTCGCGCAGCTTCGGCAGGCCGTCGCGGACCGGCAGCACCGCTTCGGCGTAATGGATGTGGACGGACGGCGCAAAGGCGAAGTCCCGCAGGATGCCGGGGCGGACGTCGGTGAGGCCGAGCCCGGGATGCTCGGTCAGCACGTGCCCGCCGCACTGAAGGCAGTGCCGGCGCTCGCTCATGCCGGACTTGTTGAAACGGCCGAGGTGCCCGGCGCCGCGCGAGAGCACGACCTTGTCCTGCGGCCACAGCACGTAGCCGCTCATTGGGCCGCCGGAATAGGTACGGCAGGAAGTGCAGTGGCAATAGCCCATTTCCAGTGGTGTGCCCTCCGCCCTGATCTCCACGGCGCCGCAAAAGCATGCGCCTGAGTGAAACACAGCCATGTCCGCTCCTCCCTCCGATCGCCTCGATTCTCTCGCAGCGTTGCCGTTCATGGCAAGGGTGTTTGCATCCGCCGCTTTGTTGACTTCGACCAGGATGGGAGGAGAATGATCTCTCGCGTGGCCAGTTTACTGAAGAAGGGCGCTTCCATGAGTATCGCCGGCAGGCTTCAGCATTATATCGAACGGGAAGGTGTCGCCTACGACATCGTTCCCCACCATCGCACCGCAACGACAAGCCAATCGGCGCAGGCGGCGCATATCCCCGGCAGCAGGCTGGCGAAAGCCGTGGTCGTCCACCATGAGGCGGGTTATCTGCTTGCCGTCGTGCCCAGCACGCACAGGGTGGAACTTACCACCTTGCAGGACGCCATGGACCGAAGGCTCGGGCTCGCGTCCGAAGACGAGGTCTGCCAGCTCTTTTCGGATTGCGAGGAGGGAGCAGCGCCGCCACTCGGGATGGCCTATGGCGTCCCGGTCGTGCTCGACGAGAGCTTCGGCCATGTCAGCGACGTCTATTTCGAGGCCGGCGACCACCGCAACCTGGTGCATGTCACCGGACCGAACTTCCTGGCGCTGATGAAGGACGCCCAGATCGCCCGCATCGGCCGGCCGCACTAGCGGCACCTTCGAGCGAGGCTTCTGAGGACCGCGCGCCACATGCAGCGTGGCGCGCATCCTATTTTTTGTTTTTCAAAGGACAGCAGGGCGAGCGTATCGACGTGGGCATGCCCGCTCGCGCAACTGACGCTGATTGTCCACGCCGGTACGCCCGTTGGGTCCTGCCGTCCGGCAACAGAAACGACGATCATTTTCTTTCAGATCTCTATTTTCGGATGGCATCCGCGCGTCTTTGCCAAAAGCGGCAAGACTCATGCTAGGAGCGGGGCGAACTCAGTCCCATTTGAAGCATTGCAATGAACATCAAGTCCCGCGGTTACCTCTTCGCACTCCTGGCGGTGACCATCTTTGCGGCCCAGGACGGCATCACGAAATATCTTGGTGACCGGTATCCGCCCATCCTCGTGACCATGATACGCTTCTGGGCATTCGCACTGTTCGTATCCTGTCTGGCGGCAACGTCTTCCGGCGGCATCCGCGGCGCGATCGCCACGCGCCGCCCGTGGCTTCAGATTTCCCGGGGGATCCTGCTGGTTGCCGAAATCGTGGTCATCGTGTTCGCCTACAAGACGGCCGGGCTCGCCATGAGCCAATCGATATTCCAGGTGACGCCGTTGTTCATCACCCTGCTTTCCGTGCCTCTTCTCGGTGAAAAAGTGGGCTGGAAACGGGCTTCCGCAGTCGTCGTCGGCCTGGTAGGCGTGCTGATCATCATCAACCCGGTCGATGTGCATTTCGACGCGTCGCTGCTGTTGCCGCTGACGGCGGCGGCCATGTTCGCCTTGTACAGCATTGCTACGCGCGCCGTCAGCCATGAGGATTCCTCGACCACCAGCGTCTTCTATGCGGGCGTTGTGGGAGCGCTTGCGATCTCGCTGATCGGGCCGTTCTACTGGACCGACGTCAAGCCTTCGGACTGGTATGTGCTGGGGGCTCTCTGCGTCTGCGGCACGTTGAGCCACTATTTCCTGATCCGCGCCTATTCGATCCTTCCGGCAGCGGAACTTCAGCCCGTCACCTACCTGCAACTCGTCCTCAACGTCTGCATCGCCGTGCTGTTCTTCGGAGAGCGTGTCACGTTGAACATGGTTGCCGGCGCGCTCATCGTCGTCGGCGCCGGCCTGTTCACCGTCTGGCGGGAGCATCAACTCGCCAGGAAGACCGAGGCAGCCGCTCAGCGGGGGCAGGGCGGTAGTGTGCCCGGACTGGGAGATGGGTGACGTTTCGTAGCGGAGCCACGGCAAGACCTTGCGCACTTGGCGGGGGTACTGATGTCGCCGAGAGAGACTTCGGTGATGGAGAAACGCCAGCGCATTGCTAGGCTATCCTTCCCCCAACCAGGCGGTGCCCGTCGCCCAATGCGTGCGCGTCCGCTAAAAAACCGAATAGGAACAGTCTCAGTCTGGTCTTCCCGGTCGGGCCGGCGCCATCAAACAGGTCGAGGGCGGCATTTGGCTTAAAAGCTTCATGCGCGATGATCTGGGATGTATCGACCTGGAGAAGCTGACTTTGCTATTATTAGTAGATCCGCGTAGGTTTGCACCTGCGAAAGATTTTCATAGGAAAAAAGCATTGTAAATCAATTGTAGCGATGTTCTTCCTTGCCAGAATCCAAGGATGGTTGGTTCTCCGCGATAGCGATGAACCTGACGCGCCGCGATAGGCCTGATCCTAGAATCCAGGCAATAAAAAAGCCCACCGGAGCGGGCCACGCAGGCGTTACGCCATTCCTTGTACAGTCGATTGAAGGTCGAAACGCTGGGCGCTGCAACATTGTTGACGGAGTCTGACCTGACCGGGCTGAGCAACTTCTTCCATCGAGGATCGATCCAGGTCTGAAACGTCTCGCTGGAGCGGGCGATCGTGCCCACAGTCAGGCACTCCTCATCGAATTTCTCGAAGAGTCGGACCCGCAATCTGGCAACCCTCTGCACCTTGGGGTTAAATTCGTTGAACGTCCTTCCCTTGAAGAGAAGCTCGAGGAACTGCACCTCTGGCTTGTTGCCGCCGTATTCGAGGCGCGCCGTCTCGGCGTCTAAACGATCATTGATGTCAGCATGGCGTAGAAAAATCATCCGGTCGGGATGCTCTTCATGAACGAAGTCGTAGCCGTCGAAGCGACGGCCCGCCGGGACGTAGGGTTCGTTCCCGATCCGCAGGATATCGTCGCTAGTAAGGATCGGGACGGGATGTCGGATAACCTTCGGAAGAGGATAGTAGTCCAAGAGAACCTCCTGACATAAGGACGGTACCCGCACGATAGCGGTCAGTGTCCGCCCATTTCCCGTTTGGACGGAGTTCTAGGGGAGTATACGTCAGTCACGGTAGAGCGGCCTTCCGGCCGAATGGCCGAACAAGGTCCGTCGTACGATCCTGTGTTGGGCTCGAAATGCTTGAGGGCGGCTTCGTAACCGTCGCGGGCAACCATCACATCGAACGTGGGAAACGAGTCGATGATGGAGTAGAACTTCGTTCTCCCGTAGATATGGAACTGGAGCTTCCCCTCAGCTTTGAGAAGCCCGTTCGCCATGTGCGCCGCTGCGCGGTACCCTTCGAAGACGGCCGCCTTCCGTGGCTTGAGTCGAGACAGGAAGTTTCGTGCCTCGACGACCGCGAAGTTCAGGCTTTCGGAGGAGGAACACATGGACATCTCCTCCGTTCAGCCGCAAAGCCCGGTGGCGCTACCGCCTGGCGCGTGTGCGAGCCATGACAGTTCGGTGATCTTCTCACCCGTGAGGGAAAACAGGATTCCTGCATCGATCAGCCGCCAAGTCGCTACCCGGCGCCGGGGAATGCATGCGCAGTCGTTCAGAAGTGCGCCGAAACGGAACCAGCCGTGAAGCTTGCCGACGATATCGAGCAACTCGTCGACATCCTCCTGGTTATGGTATTCACGCGACCACCTAACCATCTGAGCGTTCTCCGCCGCCTCGATCGTTCCGTATCGTTCTGTCCGTAGGACGATGCCATCGACCAATTGCGCGGACGGATCCGCTTCGATGCGCTCAATCAGCCCCTCCATCTCTTTCCGCTTCTTCTCCTGCTTGACGATGATGGCTTGCCGGAAACCATCTTTGTAAACAACGAAGAAGTCGGCGGTATGCTTGTGAAGCTTTCCATCGTCGTCGTGGTAGTGAAACACCGGAAACTGAGAGTGCAGCTCGGCAACGTCGTTACGGGCCTGTAGCCGAAGCGAGACGCGGTGTTCCAGTTCGCTCTCATGGTACACGACGATACCGCGGTAGTATGTCCAACCGCGAGCCGTCTTCATGTTCTTCAGCGGCGGAACGCGTGTCGCGAGGCCGTGGGTTTTATCGTACAGAATCCGTCTCCCCTGCGGGGTGAGAGTGGGCCGCGCCTCAGCGGCCAGGATAAGTCGCTCCTCGGGAAGCCGTACAGGGCGGCGCAGCGACGTGTCCTGCATGCCTGAAATGCGCACATTCATCGGACGCCGCCGATCGAGGAACCCCAAGCCGGCACGTCGTCTTGCGATCTTGCGGGCGACGGAGCGTGAATGGATGACTGACATGATGTTTCCTTTTGTGGTGGCAAGAATTGGAAAAGTTCCCATGGGCGCGCGCACCGTCATCCCCGGAATGACCGGAGTTCGATTGCAAATCTCCGCTACATGCGGTGAGGAGTCGCCTGTGTCGGCATTTATCGGCGACCGCGTTGGCAAAGCCACTCAAGCCTCGCCGCCGAAAGGCAGCGAATCCTATGACAACATGTCAGTTGCCTAAGGGCGGAAGGTAAGGGCCACGATCGCGGGGACTCAAGCAAACAGTTGAACTGGCCTAGCCAGATCATGCCCAGAACAGCTTCGTCGAGCAGCAAAGACCCCGAGCGCGGTTCGCACTATCCGCTAGTTTTGGTGGCGTCCTATTCGGGTCATCGGCTTGTTCCTCCGATCAAACGTGATTCCCATAACTCGTCCGGACGGTTTTGTTCACACGATTACCAAAGGGCTGGGTTTCCAAGGAGCGACCGACAAAGGATTCACAAACCGTATGCGGCTCGCGCTCGCTCCTTTCGCGTTTTGCCAATCTCGATCCTCGAATTCACCATGAACAGGGGAGCGCTGGTCAGCACAATCTCGCCGGATTGCAGCTTGTGAGAGTGCATCCTGTTGTGGTCGGTGTTTATATTGATCGCCATTTGGTTGTTGCTGGCAATCTTTGGATAGTTCAAATCAGTCCAATTTATTCGAACTTTTGGCCTGTCTTCACGATGTGGTAGGTCAATAAAATCGATTGAATTTTCAACGCTGAGATCGGGGCCGGCATCGGCAGGCGCCGTCACACAACTCGACGGGAATGAAATTGCATTCGAAACGCTCAAAGCGGGCGCGACGTCCGCATTTGAAATGCTGCCGTTTGGCGATTTTGGCACGAATGACCGCTTTGCGCCCTCAAACCGGGCTTAGAGACCAGCTTGGCTGCGACCCGAAAGCAGACGTCGCCAGCGACAGGGCTGGACGACTTGATGCGCCATCGCATCACCGTCTTTCAGAGAAATATATCAGCAATCCAATACCAGACATCGGCGAAATTACAGAACAGCGGTCAGCGGTGCGACAGCGCACACCGACGGCACCTCGCAACAATCCATCGGAGTTGGTCAAGAGGCGAATCGACGCCCGCATGACGCGTCAGTCATTTCGAGCAACTACGAACTAAAAAAAATCGTACTAAAGTATGGAGCTTTCTAGAAAACCATATAAGTTGGTAAAGCTACGAGATGGGGTGGGTGGTGCACCTATGAAAAAATTAGTCTTTATCTCTATTCTGTGTGCAATTTATGCGCCGGCGATTTCCGTGGCCGAACCTTTTATAACCTCGGCAAATAGAATACTTCCTTTTGCGACAGTAGAGAAAAATTCCCTGAAGCTGGCGTCTTCAGCAAAATTTTCCACTCTTACTCCTGAGATAACAGCAAATGATATCGACTTTATATCCGGTCTGTATTTCAATAAGGAAATATTGAAATATGGCAATCCCAAAACAAAAAGTGCACTTCGGCTGGCGCTATTCGATGTTTTGCTTAACTGGGGACAATTTAAATCTGAAAGTTCACGGCTACGTTTCTTCGAGCAGCGCTACACTGCATATCGCGGATTGGATCTTAGGGCGTTTGCGTCGGTGGTGGCAAACTCCTACAAAATTGGCTTCATACCCCGTGTAACCACGTTGAAATTCGCCGACGGCGAGACTCGTAAGGTGATGTATCAGTTACCCGATTACCTTACTAGAGATTTTGACATCGAAGAAAGGTCATATGATGGCGCCGAGCTTGAGGCCGGAATAAGCTTGCTCAACGCTGGGAGCGCCAGCATTGAAATGCAAGATCGGTTCAACCCGGTAGATCCAATATTCCGTTCTTTTCTTTCTTCTTACTCAAGTTTGAGGCTGTCAAACCAGCTTAATCTTTCTGCAGCGGCGTACGCGAATGCCCTGGAGAGTGGGGTCTTCCCGCGTGCTCAATTGACTAGGCTGATCTCGGAAGCCCGGCAACAGTTGGCGAGATTGGATGCCGAACTCGGGGAAACAAGGAACGAAAATCGGCGAAAAGAGATCGAGAAGCAAATACAGAAATTGTCCGCCCAACTCGCCGACGGAGCGGAAAGCTATGCCGCCCTAATTAATGTGAGAATGCCATCTGATGCCGCAGATGGTGGGTCGATCGGAGACGAAAACGCCAAAAAGCAAGATGAATGGAAGAAATTCTCCGAGGAGTACCAAAGGAAGTCGAAAAAATATTACGATACATTCATGGGTATAGCGGACCTCGTATCGCCGGATGATCCTACGTTGAGAGTGGGTATTCTTAGTGTCCAAATATTAACAAATCTTGCAGTAGCTGCAGGCACTCAAGATTATATAACCGCTGCGGCAGTGGGAGTCCAATTCGCGGGCCAAATTTTCGGAACAGGCTCGGGCGGCGCGCAAAGCTCCAATGCCGCGATATTGAAGTATCTGGCAGCAATTCGCCGTGATATAGCCAACCTTCACAAGGAGATGCGAGCTCGCTTCGAGCGAATTGAAATGCAGTTGGACAGCATAGACCGAAAACTTTCGGATCAGTTTCGATTTATCATAGAAAACTTTCAGTTTCTTGCGGACAAAATTGAGACCGTATCTCAAGTTGCCAATGCTTCTTCTGAAGAGGACTATCGATATCGGCAAAACGAGCTGGCCTCTGCTATAGACGAATTCAATTCGCGATATTGGGAATCGATACTCGACGGGAAAATTTCCACAAATATCAGCTTTGAACTGTCGACAGCGATTGATACCTTCAGCACGACCTATCTTTCAACGAATACCGGAACAGGGCTTTCACATCCTCGCATTGTAGGGCCGACGGATTGCTGGCAAAGAATCTTGCGCGGCCTTTACGCGGCACAATCAACCGCGGACGGGTTGAAGGAGACAACGTCGCGTCTCAAGAGTTCCCTGCGTTCACCGAGCTTCGGCAAAAGCGCCCATTGTGTAAATGCCCTTTTCTCGACGGCTGCAGAAACAATGCCACGAATGCGGCTCGAAGCAGGCGTTGAGAATAACGGTATCGGCCTTCCTGGCTTTGTGGATGCCAATGGCTTTTTCAATTTCGACGGCGGCAATCTTCTTTTTTCACCGCAACATGCGCTTACCACTTCAATGGCTCTCAATCGGCGGCTACTTGCGATTCAAGATCCGGACATATTGCGAGCAGAGCTTGAGAAGAAGATAACGCGACTCTCGGACGTCACGAGGAATATGGCGCTAGTAGGCAGCCGTGCGGGACTAGAGGTTCAAGTTCCCGTCTATCTTTCTGCCGTACGAGAATATCTCCGCACTGAAGCGGTTCTCTACAAGACGAAGCTCGCCAGAGCGCTAATTCGACACGGCTCGTATGCTGAGCAAAAATTTCTAACGGGGTTTGGCTCAATTGCAGGTGCATATAGGTTCTACCGTGTTCCGCAGCAGAGCATCCTTTATCAGTACCACAGTGGCCGTGAGACCGACCCGGCATTCATCCGAGGGAAAACGCTGTTTGAAAATCAGCGGCAGTTGGTGAAGGCACTATTCGAAAGCGAAATACGCGATCTCGCTCGTGATGTTGATCAAATTGTTAAAGTTGAGTTTGGCAACTACGGCGGAACAATCGGATCATGCTCTTCAATAGAGGAGTGTGTCACATTCGCCTATGCAACAAAAAAGGTCGATTCCTTTCTCGCGATAGACACAGTGACTGTTGGGTTGCCTTCAATAGTCAAAGTCAACGCACAGCGGCAAGCTGAAATCGAGATCCTCCTGAAGCTTATTACCTCCGAAGTGGAAGCGGCGGCACATGTCTTCAATGAGATGGGAGCGAGAATTTCAGATTACCCGAAGCCTGCATTTGGTAGATCTGGGCCGCCATACTACAAAGAAAATCCGATGCCCGACGAGGAGGTATTCAAATTAGAAAGGGACTTTTTGACCGTAATTTCGGATTTCCGCGCTCGCACTAAGGTCATATCCCTCCAAGTCGTTGATGACTATGACGCCTATCTGCGGTCAGAAGGCACTTCCTTGGATGATCGATTTGCGCAAGCTCTTAGTCTATTTTTCGCGGGAGTTACGTTCGAAAAAAACTTTAACGAACTATTTGCTGCATACAAACTCGCTGGAAAGGAAAGCGAGTTGAAAGATGCGAACGTCGCCGAATTGAATTTTTTCCAGGAACGAAGCGCTACGATCTCCCATTATATACGCAGCAAATGTGGAGCAAAAGTTGGCGAAGCGTGTCACAGTCCGGAGCATTTTCCTGAAGATAGGTATCCTCTGAGTGCTTACTTATATCCTTTTATGGTCGGCGAGACGCCCGCGAAACAGGAAGAACAGGTCCTAAGGTTATACTATCAACAAAATGATGGAACGTTGTTCGGCTATTTTTTGAGTAAGGTGTGGCTTTCGGCAAAACGGGATACCAGAGGCCTGGCCCCTAAGGAGGCTCCGGCGACATCGGTGTCGGACAGCCTCCGCCTTGCGAGCAAACCGATCTTTCCGAATTTTGATGCTGAGTATATGCATACAGCGGATAACGTACACAGCAAGATTCATCCAGGGATTGTGGGTGCCGCAAAACAACTGTCAGAGGTCAGCGCGATCGGTGCATGGAAGTCGGAGTTGCCTGGCTGCCGCGATCAAGCCGCGATTTTTGAACAGTTCCCTCTATCGGAGCAGCAACTTTACAAGGATGCGGGCGATGACCCTTTCGCAGACGCGACCCCCGCCTGTGAACTTACAAGCAAAGTTAGCAGATATCTGGCAATGGCATATCGCGGCGGAAGCTATAACTACTTACTGAACCAAACCGCGGTAGACTATCTTCAAAACCTACGTGATGACGCGAAAATTCTGTTACTCGACAAAGCAATCGGCAGGGCGGTTGTAGCGCGAGCCAACGCGCTCCAAACGGTTCCGGCGTATCAAGAGTATCTGTTAAAGCAAATAAAGTGACGGGAGAAATAATAAAATAATATATATAAAATTCGTATCACTGGTCTCTATTCTATCACTGTCGTGAATTCCGCCGAAATGCCGAAGAGTGAGGCGGCAATTGCGACGGCTTTGGCATGTTTACGTATGCCGCTTCTTGAAAATCTTATCGAACCGCGTCTCACAATAGAGTTTGTAGCATTCTTGCTTGACGCCGAAATTGAAGTCTCGGCATTGGTTTCTGCACTGTTCATAGGAACCGGCATCATCTGGATAGTCACTGCGACAACCACGTTCGCAATCGTAAAATTCGTTGTCGGCCTCATTCAGGCATTGGGCCAGAGCGTCGTTGTCGCAGTCCGTCATGGGTGTGAACTTCGGGACTGCTTCACCTGCGGCGAACGAACTGCTTGGCCAGATCAGAGAAAGAAAAAGGGCCGCGGCAAGATGCTTTTTCACGATCAATCCCCAAATATGCGCGAATTGTACATTAGGACAAGGCGGCGATTAAGATGTTATCCTTACCTACTATTTCTGGTCCTCAGGGAGGCTAATAAGATTATATCAATCACCGCCTTCACGCCGAATTTTAAATCTCTTTGCCACGATTATATCGGGAAGGATTTACACTAGTATTGTGAATAATATACCCATTCATCTAGGTTCCAATACCCTCGCACGCCTATAATGACACGAAAAGTTCCTCCGTCAATATTGAATACCTCTGGGAAAAAAGGGCGACGCTGAAGGAGCAGCAACAGCAAGGCATGTATCGGTATTCTTGAGCCAATTGACGCGCGTCTACCTCGCGGCTTCCGCGCGATATCTAACTCACAATGTCTTTCATTTATCTGTAGTCGCAAGAAGAAGGCCGCTTAACGAGGAGTGTAACAACGGTAGATATCCACTCGCGACGGCCCAGGATCGATGACTGTCCGCTTCGTGAGGTAGGAGGCCGGAACCTGCTAGTCCGCTGCCGGCCCCAGCGCGGACGCCCCTCCGTTGCAGGGCTTCGGCTCCTTCGCGCCCTTATATCGGTCGTATCGGCCCTCATCGCGCTCGGCCGAAAGCGGGCGTAGCGATGCGGTAGCGTCATGTCTTTTGCGCGCCAAAAAGGCGACATGTATACAAGTGCGCGCACTTTGTGCCCGGCCGAGGGCCGAGATTCGCCGATGATGCAGGTGCGACTCCCATCATGAACGATTGGAAGAGCTCAGGCGGAAAGTGCGGCCAGCAGTTCAGTGCCGAGATGCGACTTCATGAATTTTTCTGGCCCGACGAGGTAGTAGCCCCGCTCAGAGGTCAGCGGCTCGTGGTCAAGCTCGACGAGCAGGCCACTTGACACCAGGTCGTCGATGACGCCCCGCCATCCGAGAGCGACGCCGTGCCCTAAAAGAGCCTCGTGGATGGCAATGCCGTGATTGGAAACCTCGATGCCTAATGCGGCGCGAATTGCGTGGGGAGCGCGGCGCGATTTCCAATCATTCCAGTTAAACCATCGCCTCTCCGGGTCCTCGAGATGGATCAGAGGCCCTTGCATGAAGATGTCCGCTATCGACAGAGAGATGAGCTTTGCCGCGACAGAGGGAGCCGCAATCGGGACCACCGCTTCCGGGATCAGCAACCTGGCCTCCATACCGTTCCAATAACCGTTACCGAAGAGGATTGCGCAGTCGACGCTATCCATTGAAATATGCTGGTCGCGTTCGGCGGTCACAACCCTGACTGAGAGATCCCCATCTCTGTTTCGCAGGTTCGCAAGTTTCGGCATCAGCCAGAACATCGCCAAGCCCGGATAGGTGCCGAGCGTCAGGCTGGGTCCATTCGCCCGCTCCCGCAATGATCGGGTAGCGATTGAGATATCGGCAAGGGCGGATGCGATCCTTGCATGATAAGCGAGAGCATCGGCGGTAGGCGTGGTGACCCCGCCATTCCTCTCGAACAGCGTAAGGCCAAGGTCATTCTCGAGCGCGTGTATCTGATGGCTGATCGCTGGCTGACCGACGTTCAACTCTCTTGCTGCGGCTGTGAACGTTCCCAGCCGAATGCATGCTTCGAATACACGAAGAGCCTTTAAAGGCGGCAGATCACGCATCGAGATCCCTAAACTACAGTACTCAAGCCATAACCTTACCATCGAAAAAAGTAATGGCGACATGATATTTTACACCATATCTGATCGGTCTGATTCATGGCAGATTTTGGCATCGAGGAGACCGCTTCTGCTGCGGTGGAAATCTGGATTTGAGCATCATGCTTGAGGAACCATTCGATTACATCGTCATCGGTGCTGGAACGGCAGGCTGCCTGCTGGCCAACCGTCTGAGCCGCGATCCCTCCACACGTGTCCTGCTGCTCGAGGCTGGCAAGAAGGACAACTACCCCTGGATTCATATTCCGGTGGGTTACCTCTATTGCATCGGCAACCCACGGACCGACTGGCTTTACAAAACCGAAGCGGACCCCGGCCTCAACGGCAGGTCGCTTCGATATCCGCGCGGCAAGACCCTCGGAGGATGTTCGTCGATCAACGGCATGATCTACATGCGCGGACAGGCCCGCGACTACGACGCCTGGGCGACGGCGACTGGAGACGACAGTTGGTCCTGGAACGCGGTGTTGCCAGAATTCAAGGCGCACGAAGACCATTACAGGATGGACGGCGGAGCCGATCCAAAGACGGGCGGCAACAGCCGCTTCTCGGACATGCATGGCCATGGCGGTGAATGGCGCGTAGAGAAGCAAAGGCTCCGTTGGGACGTGCTCGAGGCCTTCGCCGAGGCAGCAGGCCAAGCGGGATTTCCCCGAACCGACGACTTCAACAGCGGCGACAACGAGGGTGTCGGCTATTTCGAGGTGAACCAGCGCTCCGGTTGGCGCTGGAATGCGTCGAAGGCGTTCCTGCGTCCGGCTAGAGCCCGCAAGAACCTGACGATCCTGACGGAGGCCCAGGTCGAAAAGCTCGTGATCGGCACCAATCCGAATGGCGGCAAGGTCTGCAAGGGAGTGATCCTGCACCACTCCGGTCGCCGGGTTGAATTTTCGGCTCGCCGCGAGGTCATCTTGTCGGCAGGTGCCGTCGGATCGCCTCAAATTCTTCAATTGTCCGGCATCGGCCCGGCCGCTCTCCTGCAAAAGCATGGCATCGACATCGCGGTCGACCTGCCCGGTGTCGGTGAGAACCTCCAGGATCACCTGCAAATCCGGGCCGTCTACAAGCTCAAGGGCGCGCGCACGCTCAACACGATCGCGAATTCAATGATCGGAAAGGCGATGATCGGTCTCGAATATGCGATGAAGCGTACCGGACCGATGAGCATGTCACCGTCTCAGTTGGGGGCCTTCACCCGATCCGACCCCAGCCAGACCCATGCCAATCTCGAATACCACGTCCAGCCCCTGAGCCTCGATGCCTTCGGCGAGCCCCTGCACGACTTTCCGGCATTGACCGCAAGCGTGTGCAATCTCAATCCGACCAGCCGCGGCAGTGTCAAAATCCGCTCCGCCCGGATGGAGGACGCACCGATGATTTCCCCGAACTATCTGGCGACGGCAGAGGACCGAAAGGTCGCGGTGGACAGTTTGAGGCAGGTCCGCAAGATCGCCGGCCAGCCCGCTCTGCGCAAATATGAGCCGGAGGAATGGAAGCCGGGTCCGCAATTCCAGACAGACGACGAACTGGTGAAACTCGCAGGCGACATAGCCAACACCATTTTCCACCCCGCGGGTACTGCCAAGATGGGGTCGGATGCCGACCCCATGGCCGTGGTCGACAGCCGCCTGCGGGTACGAGGTATCAAAGGCCTGCGCATCGTCGATGCCAGCGTCATGCCGACCATCGTCAGCGGCAACACCAACTCGCCGACCCTGATGATCGCCGAGAAGGCAGCCGGGATGATCATCGAAGACGCGCGCCACGTCGCCGTGGCCTGAACCCCAAAACACATTTTCTGGGAGAATACGACCATGCGTGAAGCTCTTCCTTTCCATGGCGTCAAGGTCGTCGACTTCGGGCAGTACATCGCGGGTCCGGCCGTCGCCATGATCCTTGGCGATCTCGGCGCGACCGTCATTCACATTGACCCGCCCAACGGTCCTCTTTGGGACAGCCCGGCTAACGCGACGCTGAACCGCAACAAGCTGCTGGTGGAACTCGACCTGAAATCCGAAGACGGCCAGGCAAAAGCCCTGGCGCTGATCGCCCAGGCCGACATCGTCATCGAGAACTTTCGCCCCGGCGTCATGAAGCGCCTCGGCATCGACTTCGCCGCCCTTCAACAGGCCCGTCCTGAACTCATCACCGTGTCCATTCCAGGCTTCGCCTCCAATGATGAGCTCCGCCGGGAATGGCGGGCTTTCGAATCCGTCATCGCGGCGTCCTCTGGCGTCTTCACGGATATGGGACTGAACCGGGTGCTGATGGGGGTGAACCCATCCTTCTCGCCGCTTCCGCTCGCCTCCGCCTACGGGACGATGCTGGCCGTGTCTGCCGCGGCGCTGGCACTCCAGGCTCGAGTGAAGACTGGCCTTGGCGACCAGATCGAAGTGCCTCTCGCCAGCGCCGTCATGGAGGGACTTTGCTACAATTCAATCAAGATAGACGACTATCCTCTGCGTTATCAGACGCAACGCGAACAGGAGATCGAGAGACGCCGTGGCGAAGAGTTGCCGATGGACGTCACATACGACGACCTCCAGACATTCCTCGATCCCTTCTACCGGAGCTACCCATGCAAGGACGGCCGCAGCTTTTACGTCGTCTGCCCGAGCCATAAATTCCATGCCAAGCGCTGCCTGCAGACGCTCGGCATCTACGACGAGCTCGTTGCCGAGGGCCTTCGGGAAGAGCCGGACACCTATCTCCCTGCTTCGGAATGGTCATCAGACGTCTCGCTCGGCGTCTATCCCCTGCCCAAGTTCTGGGCCGACAAGATTTCCGAGCGGATGAAGGCCGTCTTCCTCACCCGGACGGCAAAGGAATGGGAACGCATCTTCGGCAAGGGGCAATTCCCTGGGGCACCGCATCGCTGGCTACAGGAATGGATCAGCGACGACCATGCCGACATGGCGGGTCTGATGATCGAGGTGGACGATCCCGTCTACGGTCGAATGATCCAGCCTGGGCCGATGGCCTGGCTCGAGGAAAGCGGCGAAGCCATGCTGGCACCGACACCCCGACGGAAGGCCGACTTCGACGAGGTCCAGTCGACTTTGCGAGCGATGGGCTCCTCGCTTCCAAAGAATGCCGTCGCGGCCAGCGCGAATAAGGTGGGCTGGCTGGACGGGATCAGGGTTCTCGACCTCTGTAACGTCATCGCCGGCCCGCATTCGGTTTCGTATCTCTCGCGTTTCGGAGCCGAGGTCATCAAGATCGATCCGGCGACACCACTGTTTGACTGCTGGAACACCGTCATCTTCGGCATGACCCATATGCGCGGCAAGAAGTCGGTGCTGCTCGACATTGGCTCCCCGGATGGACGGAAGCTGTTCGAGCAACTTGTCCGCTCCGTCGACGTCGTCGTCTGGAATGCGACCGACCGCCAAGTCAAATCGAAGGGCCTCGACGCAGAAGGCCTGAAGAAAATCAATCCCGATGCCATCTTCTGCCAGTTGGATTGCTTCGGCGGCGTGCGGAAGGGGCCGCGAACCAACTACCTCGGCTACGACGACCTTGTCCAGGCGGCGACCGGCATCATGCTCCGGTTCGGAGGCTCCATGAAGACCCCGGAGGAGCATGCCCACGTCGGCACGATCGACGTGATGTGCGGATTTGGTGCGGCGCTCGGCGTTGCCGCCGCGCTCTACCAGAAGCAAATGACTGGCAAGGTGGGCCGTGCACGCACTTCCCTCTCGGCCTTGAGCGGGCTGGCGCAGATGCCGTTCTGCTTTGATTTCCAAGGCCGCGCACCTTTCGACGAGCCGTCGGGTCCGGCCGCCCGGGGGTACGATGCGCTTCATCGGCTTTATAAGGCCGAGGATCGCTGGATAGTCATCGCCGCCTCGGAGAAGGACCTGCCGCGTTTCAGAGACGTTGAAGGCCTGCAGGGACTGGCCGAGATTATGGAAGACGAACGCATCGATGCACTGAGTGCGATCATCGCCACTGCGCCTGCGACGGTCTGGATGGAGCGCTTTCAGAAGGCGGACATCGGAGCGGCGATCTGCGAGAACATTGAGGAGATCCGCGCCGCGACTGCTCGCCGCGCTGACGGCACACCTGGAACGGGGCGCGGCAGCTACTCCTTTTCGATCTATGCGGATCACCCAAGCGGCCATACTGTTACCCATCTCGATCCGTACGCAGTCAGACCAGTCCACGGCGAAATCTACGCGCGACCGCCCGCCGAAAAGTATGGCGCGTCGACCCGAGAAGTCGTCAAGGCTCTTGGCCTGACCGACACTGCCGTCGATGAACTCATCACTGGTCGGACGATCAGTGAAAGCTGGAGTGGAGAATACCTTCCGAGTTGAACTTTATCTTCCTGTGCGCTTGTCGTTACGCAAGAGCTAGAACGCGGCCGCTATGGCCCGACGCCAGACGTGGGCACATCGGTGGCACGACCGCCTCCAACTATTTCGCGCCAGAAGTGGACAGGCCGGTGACGGCCGCGTGAATCCCTGAGCTCACCCGTTTTCTCGAAGGCCAATGGTGGCCGAAGGAGAACTCAAATGGGTATTGCACAATATGATCCTGTCGCAGTGGGTCGACCGGCATGGAACGCTGGCCGGGAGGTCGGCGTCAAGAAGCCTTTGAAACAGCGCCAGATTTGGGCGATCCGCTTCTTCTTGGACCGGGAAGGGCGTATGAGAGATCGCGCGCTGTTTGATCTCGCAATAGACAGTAAGCTCCGGGGCTGTGACCTCGTAAGAATCAAAATTGGAACCCTCGTCACAGGTCAAGAAATTCGATCCCGCGCCATGGTTGTCCAGCAAAAGACCGGTCGTCCGGTACAGTTTGAGATCACGAACGAAGTGAGGGCAAGCCTGCTTGCTTGGCTTGAACGAAGAGGTGGGACAGTTGACGACTACGCCTTTCCTAGTCGTGTCGATCATGCCGATCATCTTAGCACTCGTCAGTATGCCCGGTTGGTCGATGAATGGGTGACTGCGATCGGGCTAAGACGCGAAGACTACGGCACGCACTCGCTTCGACGCACGAAGGCTGCAATGATTTACAAAGCGACGGGCAATCTCCGTGCAATCCAGATACTGCTCGGGCATACGAAGATCGAGAACACGGTCAGATACCTGGGCGTTGACATCGAAGATGCGCTGGAGCTGGCGGAGCATGTAGAGATTTGACAGCGTGCGGCCTGCATGCAACGGGGCCGCACGTCACAGATCAATGTCTCCCTGTCGGCATATCGAGCTGGCGGCTACGCGCCGCCATGTCGGCCGTCGGCGAGACATTGGCGACATCTTGGAAGCAGACGGTCTGCTGACTATGCCCGAAAGCATCACCTGTGCTCGCCGGTTGCGACGGGAGCTAGCGAAACGACTGAAGAACATTTCATCCCGTCGTTGCCTATCCCGCTCAAACCGAGCCCCGCTGAGACTTACTCCGCCTCGATCTTTGGTGGTTGCACGAGCAATCGATAATCGGTTCCTTGCCCCAATAGGTGCGAATGTAGAGCGAGAACGTGCCGTCCGGGGACGGCAAACAGTTGCTCTCCTTATCCCTGCCGGGTTTTTTCGCACCGACATAGAGCGTCAGCGAACCGTCCGCATTGCGCTTCGCGTGGTCTCTACGAAGCAGCTCGCGAAGCTTGCCCACGGCATCCATGGGCATTGGGCGAAGTCGAACCCTCACCTTGCGAACGATGGAGACGTGTCGACGTTTGTTCGCACCGACATGCCGGGGCGGATTCTCTCCAGAAGAGCATCGCCGGGATTTAGCTTGATGCGCACCGTCAACCGCTGCACGACCTTGGTAAAATTGCCGCTGGCGTTGTCGGCCCGCAGCACGCTGAACTCGGAACCGGTGGCGGGCGAAATTTCGTCGACCACCCCGTGCAGCTCGCCGCCGCCGAGTGCGTCGACGCTGATCGTGGCAGGCTGGCCAGGCCTCATGTTGCTGGTCTGCGTCTCCTTGAAGTTGGCGACGACCCACGTCCCCTCCGGGACGAGCGACATGAGCTGCGAGCCGGACGACACATATTGGCCGGGACGCACCGAAGCCTCGCCGATCTGACCATCCCTCGGCGCGACGACGACAGTGTTGTTCCTGTTGATGACCGACAAGTCCTTCTCGGCCTGCGCCGTCTTCACCTGCGCCGCGAGAACGCGCTTGGATACCATCGTGCTCTGCTTCACCTGCTGGGCCACCTTGATCGCCGCGTCGGCCCGCATCACGCTCGCGACCGCCGCTTTCTCCGACGCCGTGATCTGCTCGAGGTCGGCAGCGGTGGAGACACCCTTGCCAACGAGGCTTTGCGACCGCGCAAGGTTCGCGCGCGCCCGCTCGAGTTCTGCCTGCGCCTGCAGCAGGTCGGCCTGTCGGGATCCGATTTCAGCTTCATTCTGAGCAAGCGTCTGTTCGACGTTGTCAAGGTTGGCGATGGCGACCTCGAGCTTCCCCTGGGACTGGTCGACCTGCTGCTGGTAGATGCGGTCGTCGATATGGACGAGGGGCTGGCCGGCCTTCACCCGCTGGTAGTCCTTCACATCGACGCTGACCACGTAGCCGTTCACCTGAGGTGCCAGCACCGTGATCTGGCCCCGGACATAGCTGTTGTCCGTACTGACCACCGGGCTTGAGAATGGCCATAGCTCCCAGGCGCAGAGGATCGACCCAACGCCGACGACAGCGACGGCGGCCATAGCGATGATCGTCGTCGCCGACGTCTTCAGCGTCTTTGGCGGGGTTGCGGCCGCCGGCGGCGCCTCCTGCACGGCGGGCGCAGGACTGGTGACGGCAGGCGGGGGCTGGACGGAGCGCAAAGAGTTGTCTTGGGTCATGGTTCACACTGCTACTGGAGCGCCTGAAGCGGCGGCTGTTGTCGGAGAACTGGTTCTCTTGCCGCGGGCAGCGCCGATCACGTTGAACAGCGACCAGAAGAGAAAGCACAGGGCGATAAGGGCGTTGAGGACGAACACGTCGGCATAGGCGCGGACGTTCGCCTCGCGCGTCGCGATTTGGGAGAGCTGGGCGACGCCTTCGGCGTTACGGAGAACCGGGTCGGTGATCACGCGCGCGTAGATTTGGCCCTGCATGGCGAGCCGCTGACTCACGACGGCGTCGGCGGGGTCGACGTTGGCCGTGATCTGGCTCGAGTATTCGTGCTCGCGGTACTGTTGGAAGGTGCCGAACAAGGCGGAACCGGCGAGCCCGCCCATGCCCTGCGTCATCCCAAACACGACGGCGAAGGTTACGATGTAAGGCGTGCCCTTGACGAGCGCCTTGGTGACGCCCGTGAGCATGAGCGGCCCCATGAACATTCCGCCCGCGGCCGCGATCATGAACTGGCTGAGATACATGTCGTGCGGGCGGGTCTGGCTGGAGATTCCGTGGTCGAGAACCGCTCCGGCCATGATGAGCGTGATCGACGTGAGAATGATCGGGATCATGGTCTTGGGGCTGAATGCAAGCGCCGCCGAAAGCGCCCCGGCCACTGTCCCAAGCAGGATGATGACATAGAGTGTCTGCATCTGGTCAGGCCCCATCCCGAGCGTCTTGAGAAGACCGCCGGCGGCGTAGGTCTGTTCGGCGAGCAGGAACCGCACGGAGAGCGCGCCCAGAGCGAAGCGGATGATCTCGCTGGTTGCGAGCCAGCGCGTCTGGATCAGGGGGGTGGAGCGATGGTGTTCGATGAAGAAGCCCGTCAGCAGAAGCATGAGCGCTCCAATCAGGGCGAAGGCGATCCATGGCTGTTCCGTCCACCACTGGATCCTCCCCTGCCCGAGCACCGCAGCGACAAGGGCGAGCGCCGGGGCGAACAGAAGGAAGCTCAGGAAGTCGAGCTTCTCGAAGACCTGGATGCGGATGCCGGGCGGAAGCTTCAGCGTAAAGATGCCTGCCATCGAGCACAGAGCCATCCCCAGCTCGAACGTGTAGAGAGGATGCCATGTGCCGAAGTCCATGAGCGACGGCGAAAGGATCCATGCGAACGGAGTGGGAAGCTGAGTGACCGCGAGCGCTATGCAGATCCCCCGGCCCATCAGTGGCTTGGGAAACGCCTGGAGGACGTAGAAGATGCCGAGCGCGCTCATGGGCGCGGCCGCGAAGCCGCTGACGGCACGGATGATGACGGCCGTCTCATAGTTATGGACGAACAGATGCATGAGGGTGACGACCGCGTAGGCGGTGATCCCTATCTCGGCGAAGATCCGCATCCCGTATTGCTGGCGCGCCTTGAAGAGCAGCAGGTTGGCCGACACGTTGACCATCACGTAGACGGCCGGAAGCCATGCTCCCTCCACCGGGGTCAACCCAAGTTCGCCCTGGATGTTCGCAAGGTTCGCCGACACCAGCGCGTTGCCAAGGCCTCCCGTCAGAATGACGAGGATTCCGATGATGAAGTAGGCGACGCGGCGCCCCGGAGGGTGCCACGGCGTCGAAGGCGAACCTGGGATCGTCGGCCGTTCGTCCGGCGTCCAATCCGGTATGGGTACGAGGTACTGCAACTTTATCTCCATTGAACGTCGCCGATTTTCGATGCCCGGCCTGACGTCTGGCGTGCCCGCTTCCTGCATTCGTAAATCATTAAATGGACTTTTTTGTCCGTTTATCAAGAGCCGATATTGACAAGCGGACAAAAAAGTCCATTTGTTAGGTATGGAAAAAGATTTGAGATCAGACGCGAGGGACAATCGGCAGCAGCTTTTGGAAGCAGCGGCCGCGGTCTTTCTCGAACATGGCATCGCCGTCCGCCTCGACGTCGTCATCGAACGTGCGCAGGTGGGTCGGGCGACATTCTATAGAAACTTCCCGGACCGAGCGGCTTTGATCGTCGCCCTTCTGGATGTCGCACAGAGCCGGCTCTCCGAAGCTGCGGCCTCGATTCCCGATGACGAGAACAAGGTCTTCCGGCTGTTCGCATTCATCGGCGAGATGCTGACCGTGAACCCCGTTCTGGTCGACGCCTGGAGAGTGCTCGGGTCTGACTCGCCGGAGATAACCTCCTCGCAGACGCGGTTCATGGCAGTCTTCAAGGACCCCGTCTCGATCGCACTGGCGGCGGGAACCCTGCGCGAGGACTTCAAGCTCGAGGACGTCTCGGTCGTCACCGGCATGCTCAGCGCCGTGGTTCGAGAGCAGGACCCCATCTCCCGTGAACGGGTCGTCGCCCGGCTTCTCGAACTTGTGACGACCGGCGTGTCGGGCCCCTCATACGACGCACAGACTGTCCGCTCCGACCGATTGGACGAAGACACATCCGAGTAACCGGACGCGCCGTCACGCTTGCTCAAACAAAAAGACTGGAGACATGAAATGGTATCGAAGATCGAAGGGCCCGTCGTGGTCATCGGCGCGACAGGCGCTCAGGGCGGCGCGGTCGCCAAGGCGCTGCTCGCAGCCGGCAGGCCCGTCCACGCCTTGGTGAGACAGCCCTCGTCGGGGCCGGCCTTGGCGCTGAAGGCGGCTGGCGCGACGCTGGTAACGGGCGACATGGACGACCGCGCAAGCCTCGACCGCGCACTCGACGGCGCCGCCGCCGTTTTCTCGGTCCAGGTACCGCCCACGGGCGACGATCCGGAACTTGAAGTCAGGACCGGTACGAAGCTTGTCGACGCGGCGTTTTCCGCAGGCGTCCGGATGTTCGTACATACGTCCGTCGCCCGCGCGGGCGACCAGACCTCCTTCGCGCCGTGGAGCGGGGGCGACGGAAAGTGG
Source organism: Pseudomonadota bacterium (assembly GCA_023404095.1). GTDB lineage: Bacteria > Pseudomonadota > Alphaproteobacteria > Rhizobiales > Rhizobiaceae > Mycoplana. Next base: position 195,578 of record JAEYDD010000042.1, read on the forward strand.
GCGGCGGGCTACTGGACGAGCAAGTCGGCGGTCAACGACACAGTCAAGGCCAAGGGGTTCGCCCATTACGTCATCTTGAAGCCGGCGTTCCTGATGGAGAACTTCGCAGCACCGCGCGCGCAGTTCATGTTTCCCGGTCTTGAGAGCGGAAGGCTCGTCACGGCGATCCGACCGGACAGACCTCTGGACCTCATCGCCGCCGGCGACATCGGAATGTTCACCGCCGCAGCACTCGACGATCCCGAAAAGTTCGACCGGGCGGAAATCGATCTCGCAGCCGAATCCTTGACGATGGTGCAGATCGCCGACGCACTTTCCCGCGGCACCGGCCGCAACGTCGTCGCGGAATCGCTGTCACCGGAAGACGCCGTTTCTCGCGGACTCCGCGAGGGCGTCGTGCAGAGCCAGGACTGGAACAACGTCGAGGGCTACAAGGTCGACGTCGCGAGGCTCCATGCGTGGGGCGTCCCGTTGCAGTCGTTCAACGACTGGATCGTCGACAACCAGTATCGGGTCATGGTCCCGTGACACGTATCAGCCCGGCTGCCGGCCCGGCCTTCGAGCGCTGTGGCCGTCTGAAGCCCGCTTAGGCTTCGGAGCTTTCACGCCAAAGCATTCCCACCGGCTTGCGGGCGTCCCCATCCCACCCCTTCTCGTTCCGAACGCCAGGGCTGCAGTCATGCGGCGTGACGCGTCGCGGACGGAGGTATGGCGAACCCCGTCGGATTCAATCAACTGGAGGTAAGATCATGACAAACAACTCGGACAGCACACTTCGCTTCGACGGTCGCGTGATCGTCGTGACAGGCGCAGGCGGCGGCATGGGGCGCGAGCACGCGATCCTGATGGCGTCGCGCGGCGCAAAGGTCGTCGTCAACGACATCGGCGCAGGCAGCCCCAAGGGCGGCGATTTCTCCGCCGCTCCGGCGGAGGCCGTGGTCAAGGAAATCACCGAAGCCGGTGGAGAGGCGATCGCCTCTACGGACAGCGTTGCCACGCCGGAAGGCGCACAGGCCATCATCGATACCGCGATGAACGCCTGGGGACGAGTTGACGGCGTCCTGCACAATGCAGGCATCGCGCGGTTCGCACCGATCGAAGACACAGCCCTTGAAGACTACGAGTCGGTCAGGGGAGTTAGTCTCGACGGCGCCCTCTATCTCACCAAGGCAGTATGGCCGATCATGGTCGCGCAGAACTACGGAAGGCTCGTATTCGTGACGTCCGGCGGCGGCCTCGTCGGCGTTCCCTGGAACACCCCGTACGCCATGGCGAAGACTGGTCTCCTTGGGATCATGAACGTCGGCCGCATCGAGGGTGAAAAGCACAACATCAACGTAAACCTACTTGGCGTGGCGGCCTTCACCCGCATGGTCAAGGGAATGTTCGGCGAAGACGAGAACGCCAGGAAGACCGAAGCCTGGTGGGCGAAGTATCTTCGTGCGGACCGCGTGTCTCCAGTCGCGGCGTGGCTGATGCACGAGGACAACAAGGATTCGGGCGTGATACTCAACGCAGCCGGCGGCCACGTAAGCCGCAGCTATCTGGCTGAGACTGCGGGATACACCAAGCTGGATCTGACGATAGAAGACGTTCGCGACAATCTGGACAAGATCCACGACGAGAACGGCTACCACGTCATGCGCAGTGGCGAGCAGATCAACGGCCTGCTGTCGAAGGACCTGCTTGCGGCGGGTGCCGACGACATCGGCATCGAGGCGCTGCCTATCAACATGAAGTAGGGTAGGAAAGGGGCTGTCCGCACGCGATGCGAGGACCAGCCCTAAGCCAGCGTCGGCAATCTCGTCACGTTGCTGTAGCGAAAGTTCGGAGAGGAAGCGCGGGCAGTCCCCTTGAACAGATGCGGCACCCCATCGTTGGGCCCCAGAGTTTTCTGTTTGGACATGGGGGCGAGCTTCGAGCAGGAGTGTAGCGATTTCTTGTCGTTCGCAGCGCGACCTTAATCCTGGGCTGAAGCCGGGATTAGTAGCATCGTCTGGAGTTAGCATTGCGATGACGCATAGGGCAAATGCAGACGTAAGTGACGACGGTGGTTCGACCGCTCTTATTATATTCTGTTGTGGAATCGGCCAGTCCGCAAGCGGCCCGGACAGGGGAAATGATTTCCGATTTGCGCCTTCGTCTCAGACATACAGTCCACCCACGCGGTATCTCAAAAGCGGACACCGAAGACTTGCGACATTGTCATCCAAAAATAGTGCGGTCAGGGCGCGGCTTTTCGCGGCATTACTAATTACTAATTAATTATTCCGGCCGGAGTTTCCAGTTTTGTTCGGAAATGGCGCACCCGACAGGATTCGAACCTGTGACCTTTGGAATCGGAATCCAACACTCTATCCAGCTGAGCTACGGGTGCATCCGTGTCGCGGGCGGAGCCCGGCGTCGACTGGTTCGCGGTTCATACCTCAGCTTTGTCGCCGGTTCAATGGTCAAGCGCCCGAAGGCGCACAGGAATTTTTGGGCAGGGGTGATCGGATGGCATCGTGGCAACGTTATGGGCGCAGGCGCATGATCGGTGTGCGCCGACAGCCCCGCGCTCCTCAGCGGGACAGCGCAAGATGTTGCCAAGGCGGAAGGAAATGCCATGGAGTCGATCGGGAAGGGCTATGCAGCGCTGGTTGTCGGTGAGAGCGGCGGGATCGGCGGTGCGGTTCATGCGGCGCTCTCGACGGATCCGAATGCCGGGCGCGTCGTTGGTCTGTCGCGCAGGACACATCCGGGCTTCGATATCACAAACGAGCCTTCCGTGGCAGATGCCGCCGCTACGCTCGCCAAAGAAAGCCCGTTTGATCTGATCTTTGACGCCACAGGGGCGCTGACCATCGACGGTATCGGCCCTGAGAAGGCGCTGAAGGCAATCGATCCCTCGGTCATGGCGCGACAGTTCGCGGTCAATGCCATCGGGCCGGCCTTGCTTCTGAAGCATTTTGCGCCACTGATGCCGCGCGACCGGCGGGCGATCTTCGCGACACTGTCTGCCCGTGTCGGCTCGATCGGGGACAACCGGCTTGGGGGATGGATTTCCTATCGGGCCTCCAAGGCGGCATTGAACCAGATCGTCCGTACTGCCGCGATCGAGCTTTCGCGCACGCATCCGCAATCGCTGGTGCTCGCGCTTCACCCCGGCACGGTGGAGACCAGGCTCAGTGCGGCCTTTCGCGGCGGACACCCCTCTGTCACGCCAAGCGTGTCGGCGGCGCGCCTGCTGGCGCTGGTCGATCGCCTGCCGGCGCAGGCGTCAGGGGGGTTTTACGCGCACGACGGCGAGGCGGTCGTGTGGTAATCGACGACAAAAGCAAAACCGCGCCCCCGGGTGAGCGCGGTCTCTGTGTCGAAGGGAGCGTCGCGGTCAGGCGACCTGCATCGCTCCCGGGCCGGGGATGGCCTTGGGCGGGCATTTGCCGAGGATGATCATGCCGAGCACCTCGTCCTTGGTCACGTCCTGCGTGCGGGCGTGGCCGACGACCTGGCCGTTCTTCATCACCGAGACGCGGTCGGCGAGGTCGAAGACGTCGTGGATGTCGTGGCTGATCAGGAAGATGCCGATGCCTTCCTTCTTCAACTGCTTGATCAGTTCGCCCACCTGCGCGGTCTCCTGCGGCCCAAGGGCGGCCGTCGGCTCGTCCATGATCAGGATGCGGGCGTCGAACAGGATGGCGCGGGCGATGGCGACCGACTGTCGTTGGCCGCCCGAGAGCGCCTTCACCGGCTCCTTGAAGCGCTGGAAGTTGGGATTCAGCCGGCCCATCACCTCACGCGCCTTCGCCTCCATCGCCACGTCGTCGAGCGTGCCCCAGGGGGTGCGCAACTCGCGGCCGAGATAGAGGTTGGCGGCGGCGTCGACGTTGTCGGCGACAGCGAGCGTCTGGTAGATTGTCTCGATGCCGTATTTCTTGGCGTCGCGCGGGTTGTTGATCTCGGCCGGCTCGCCATTGATCAGGATCTCGCCGGCATCGCGCTTGTAGGCGCCCGACAGGATCTTGATGAGGGTCGACTTGCCGGCGCCGTTGTGACCGAGAAGGGCGACGACTTCGCCGGGGTAGAGATCGACCGAGGCGTTGTCGACCGCATGGATGCCGCCGAACGAGATGGAAACATTCTTCATTTCCACGAGCGGAGTGCGTTGATCTGTCATGAGGCGTACTCCTTACTTGGCGCGGGCGCGATAGACGGTGTCGAGCCAGACGGCGACGACGAGAACCACACCGACGACGATGCGCTGGAACGGGCTGTCGATGCCGAGAAGCACCATGCCCGACTGAAGCGATTGCATGACGAGGGCGCCGATCATGGCGCCGGCGATGGTGCCGACGCCGCCGGCGAGCGAGGTGCCGCCGATCACGGCGGCGGCGATGGTGTAGAGCTCGTCGAGTTCGCCCTGCGCGTTGGTGGCGGCGTTGAGGCGGGCAGTCGAGATCGCGGCTGCGATGGCGCACAGGATGCCCATCAGCATGAAGATCTTGACGGTGACCCAGCGCGTCTTGATGCCGGCGAGCTCGGCTGCCTCCGGATTGCCGCCAAGGGCGAACACGTAGCGGCCGAAGCGCAGGCGCGTGGCGATGAAGGTCATCACGATGCCGACGGCGATCGCGATCAGCACGGGAATGGCGATCCCGTGCGGGATCTGCAGGCCGCCTTCCGGCCAGGCGATGGCATTGGCGTCGGCGTAGCGGCGGGCGATGTTGGTCGGCCAGTAGTAGTGGTTGGCGACGGAGACCGCGCCCAGAACCAGGGCGCAGCCGAGCACCGAGAGGAAGTACTCGGCCCACACGGGGCGAAGCGGAAAGCCGAAGCGCTTGCGCTGCTTGCGCGAATTAAGGATTGCGCCGACGATGGCGAGGCAGGCGATGATGCCCACGATCCAACTCGCCGTGGCGCCGATCGAGCCCTCGGTGCCTCCGCCCATCAGGCGGAAGGTGGAGTTCATAGGGGCGACGGTCTGGCCGCTGGTGACGAACCAGGTGGCGCCGCGCCAGACAAGCAGGCCGCCGAGGGTGACGATGAAGGCGGGTACGTTGAGAAAGGCGATGATGGAGCCGTGCAAGGCGCCGATCGCAGCCCCCACGAGGATGCCGCAGCCGAGCGTGACGATCCAGATCGCAGGGTGCTCCAGGCCCAGATATTGCGGCAGGATTTTTGCCTGCATGACCCCCATGATCATGCCGCAGAATCCGAGCACCGATCCGACGGAAAGGTCGATGTTGCGGGTGACGATGATCAGCACCATGCCCGTCGCCATGACGGCGACCGATGAGGTCTGCACCGTCAGGTTCCACAGGTTGCGCGGTGTCAGGAACAGGCCGCCGGTGAGAAACTGGAAGCCAACCCAGATGATGACCAGTGCGCCCACCATGCCGAGGAGGCGGGTGTCGATCTCGGTTGCGCGGAAGAACCGCTTGACGGGATGTTCGTCCGCGTTCCGGGCCCGATTTGTCTGGGTAGCTTGTGTGATGTCGGCCATGGACGTGCCTTCCCCCCACTGAAATTGTTGTTGTCGCCGCGTTGCCGGCCCGGTGGGCAGGTTTGACGAGGCAAAGTCTGGCGATGACGGACGTGACTGCGGGACTTTCGTCCGCGCGGCTTTCGGCCCGCGTACTTCCCGGTCGCATCCTTTGCCGAACGGCGTCGGCAAAGGATGGTCCAGGCATTGTCCGCCGCCCCTCCACCTTGCGCAAGCGCCGCAACGGATTGCGTTGCGGCGCTTCGAAGGTGGCGGGTCATGCCCGTCCGAGCTTTGTTACTTGCAGGCGGCCACGTCACCCTTGACGCCCTGGCAGGCTTCTTCCTTCGAGATCCAGCCGGCGTCGATGACGACGTTCAGGTTGTCCCTGGTAATCGGCAGCGGCGACAGGAAGACCGACTGCATGGCAACGCCCTTCGGACCGCCGTTGAAGGTCGTCACGCCTGCGATCTCTTCCATCTTCTTGCCGCCGGCCAGCTCTGCTGCGATCTCCGCAGCGCGCTTGCCGAGTTCGCGGCTGTCCTTCCAGACCGATACCGTCTGCGTGCCGAGTGCCACGCGGTTCAGCGCTGCCTTGTCGGCATCCTGGCCCGAGACGGGAACGGATCCGGCGAGACCCTGGGCGTCCAGGGCGGCGACCGCGCCGCCGGCGGTGCCGTCGTTGGAGGCGACAACCGCGTCGACCTTGTTGTCGTTCGCCGTCAGGAACTGTTCCATGTTCTTCTGCGCGATTTCAGGCTTCCAGCCGTCGGTATAGGCTTCGCCGACGTTCTTGATCTTGCCGGCGTCGATTGCTTCCTTCAGCACTTCCATCTGGCCGGAGAAGAGGAAGTCGGCATTCGGGTCGGCGGAATTGCCCTTGATGAAGACGTAGTTGCCTTCCGGCTTGACCTTGAACACCTCGCGGGCCTGCATGCGGCCGACTTCCTTGTTGTCGAAGGTGATGTAGAAGGCGGCGGGGTTCTCGATCAGGCGGTCGTAGCCGACGACCGGGATACCTTCGGCGGCGGCCTTTTCGATGGCCGGGCCGATGGCGTCGCTATCCTGCGCGAGCACGATCAAGGCGTTGGCGCCCTGGGCGATCAGCGATTCGATGTCGGTCAGTTGCTTGGCAGCGGACGACTGGGCGTCGGCGGAGATGTACTTGTCGCCGGATGCTTCAAGCGCTGCCTTGATGGCGGCCTCGTCGGTTTTCCAGCGCTCTTCCTGGAAGTTCGACCAGGAAACGCCGACCACGAGATCCTTGGCCTGCGCCACGGAATGCAGCGATACGATGACGGCAACGCCTGCCATCAGCTTCAAAACTGATTTCATATTATCCTCCCAAGTGAATGCCGGCCGTCCGGACGAACCTCCCGTCACAGTCGACAACCAGCTCTCTGACACTGCCGCAATTCCACGCCCTCAAGCTCTCCCGGAATTTTTCTCGACAGTCGAGAAAATAGATGTCAGAAGTTCGGGGGGCTGTCAACACGGGGGTGGAGGACTTGTCGGCGCCCGCAACAGATGCTTTGGGAGGAGCATTCGTTGAGCTTGTCTTTTCAAACCGGAGTCCTGCAATGCTGACGCGATCGAGCACAGAGCTGGTGCGTCAGCAGAACAGCGCGCTTGTGCTCGCAGCGCTGCGGCGGCAGGGGGCTCTGTCGCACACAGAGTTGTCGGCGCGCACCGGCCTTGCCTCGGCGACCGTTTCGGCGATCACGGCCGAGCTGGAGCGGGGCGGCGTGCTTGAGCGCCAGGAGCAGGCCAGCGCCGGCGGGCGCGGACGCCCGCGCGTGCTGTTCCGCCAGAAGCGCGGCTATGGCCATATCGTCACCGTGCGCATTTCCTCCGATGCAGTGCAGTATTCCCTTGCCGACTATGCCGGCATGCTGATCGATCGCTTCGAGGAGCCGCGGCAGCATTCGAACCCCTCGACGGCGCACTTCATCGACGCGCTGCGCGAGGGTCTGGCAAAGACGCTGCAGCGTTCGCGACTGGATCGCGCGCGGGTGCTTGAGGTCTCCATCAGCAGCAAGGGTATCGTGGATCCGGCAAGTGCCACGCTCGTCTGGTCGCCGGTCTTCGGGCTGGACGAGATCGATTTCGCAAGCGTGCTGGGCGAATGGCGTTCGGTCACCCTCAGCAACGAGACGCTGCTGGTCGCCCATGCGCTGGGTCTGCGCGCGGAACCGACATCGGGGGTGACTCGCCAGCTTGCCGCGCTGTCGCTCGGCCACAGCGTCGGGCTCGGGATTGCCAAGCTGCAAGCGACTGGCGAGATCGAGGTGTCGGCGCCCAATTTCGGGCACATGCTGCATGCGGCCGACGGCAAGGTCTGTCGTTGCGGGGCGCAGGGGTGCATTGAAGCATCGGCCGGTTTCTATGGCATCCTGCGGACGGCCTTCGAAGTGCCGCCGGATACTATTCCGGCAAAGTTCGTGCCGCTTGCCGAGATGGAAAAGATCGCCCAGCGGGCGCGACAGGGGCACCGCATGTCCGAATATGCCTTCCGCCAGGCGGGGCTTGCACTCGGGCAGGGGCTTTCGCGCGTCCTGAGTCTTTTCGGAAGCATGCCGGTGACGATCACCGGGCCGGGAACGCGCTTCCTCGACCTCCTGTCGCGCGGGCTGGAGGAGGGGTTGCGGCAATCGCAGCAGGTGCGTCTCAACGGCATGCCTGAAATCTCCATGGTGCCGGAGGAGGCGACGCTGGTCTTCGAGGGGCATGTCGATCGCGCGCTGACGCGGATCGACAGACTGCTCGCCTCCGAACGACCGGTTGCGGAAGGTGAGACGGCTTGAAGCGTGCGGGCCACAAAAAAAGGCCGGGCATGACGGCCCGGCCAGTTGCTGGGAGGATCGTTGCCGGTCCGGCGGGCGCGCCTCAGCCGACTTCTATCAGGCGCTTCTCACGAACAGACCTGACGGCGGCGTCCGCAAGGGCAAGGGCGGCGAGGCCATCGGCTCCGGAAGGCGAAAGCGGCGTGCCCTTCTCCAGCGAAGCGATGAAGCTTGCAATCTCGTTGGCATAGGCTTCGGTGTAGCGGGTCATGAAGAAATCGTGCAGCGGCGGGCGGGTGTAGCCATCGCCGGTCGCGATCTCGATCGAGACGGGGCGCTGGTTCTCCGCCGCAACCATCCCCTTGGAGCCGTGCACTTCGATACGCTGGTCGTATCCATAGGTGGCCCGGCGCGAATTCGAAATGATCGCCTGCTTACCGGACGCCGTCTGCAGAATCACCGACACGCTGTCGTAATCGCCGGCTTCGCCGATCGTCTTGTCTACCAGCACGGCCGCCGTTGCCGTCACCGAAACCGGCTCCTCGCCGAGAAGGAATCGCGCCATGTCGAAGTCGTGAATGGTCATGTCGCGGAAAATGCCGCCGGAGCGCTTGATGTAATCCACCGGCGGTGCGCCCGGATCGCGGGAGGTGATCGTCACCATCTCGACGGCGCCGATCCGGCCGGCCTCGATCGCCTGGTGCACGGCCATGAAATGCGGATCGAAGCGCCGGTTGAAGCCGACCATCAGTTTCCCACCCGTTTCCTCGACGACGCGCATGCAGGCGCGCACCCGGGTGACGTCCAGATCGATCGGCTTTTCGCAGAAGATCGCCTTGCCTGCGCGAGAGAAGCGTTCGATCAGGTCGGCATGCGTGTCCGTGGGCGTGCAGATGACGACGGCGTCGATATCGTCGGCCGCCTCGATCTCTCCGATCGTGCGCACGTCGCAATGATACTGCGCGGCAATGGCTTCGGCCGCTGCGGGAAAGGCATCGGCGACGGCGACGAGAACCGCGTCAGGGTTGCCGGTGACCGCCCTGGCGTGAACCTTGCCGATGCGACCGGCGCCGAGAAGACCAAATCTGACCGTCATGTTTTTTAACTCATGGTGCTGCCGGAGATTGCACCGGCGGTGGGCGGGGGCATGCGCTTTCCCCGATTGCGCCTCTCTTGCGAAGAGGATGGTGCGTCAACCGCATCCCTTAAAAATGGAATACGTAAGCCGCCTTCATGTTATTTTGGAATATTCATTCCATTTCATCGAGCCGACGTCAAGCGGTTCCTCGCGCGTCCGGCAGGCGGTTTCCTTCTTTCGCAAAACCTCTTAAGAGGGCTTCCGAGGAACAGTCGGAGGCGCCGCATGAAATTCATCGATCCTACCCACCCGGTCTACCGCCCGCTCTGGGTCCGGCTGGTGCTGGTCGGGGGCTGCATCGGCTGGACCGCAGTGGAATACTACAACGGCCAGCAGACCTGGGGACTGATCTTCCTGGTCATAAGCTCCTATGCGTTTGCGCAACTTCTCCTTTTCTACAAGCCGCCGGAAGAGCAGGCCGAAAAACCGGCCGAGGAAAAGCCTGCCGAGGAAAAGCCTGTCGGGGACAACAGGGAGCAATAGCTTCCGTTCACCTGCGCAAGCCGAGCGCTGATTCCGCCTGCAGGCGCCGCAGCGTCTCGTCGATCAGCATGTTTGCGATCATCATCCGGCGCGTCGCGTTAGCCCGCAACGCCTTGGGCGCTGCGTCCGGATGATTCTCGCGTGCGAATGCACGGCGGATCGCAGCCAGTTCCGCACCTGTTTCCGATCCGCGCAGACCGAGGTCGGCAGCCACTTCTTCCGCCGTCGTCCGCATCAGATGCGGCGGCGATGGCGGAGCGTCGTCGATCGCCCGCTTGTCTCGCTGCCCGACTTCGCCTTTCATCGGTTCGTCTTCCGCGAATTCGCGATAAGCGGATGCGGCCGAATGACCGGATGCCGCCATAGGCTCCCTGCCGAAGACCGCGAAGGCCGGTAGGGGGCCGCGCGACGGTTCGTGCGTCGCGCCGCCGCCATCGGAGACGGACTCGTCTTCCGCCCGCAGGCGCTCCAGCACACTCTCAAAAACGCTTTTGCCGAACACGGGTTCTTCCTCAGTCTTCCGCGCGCTCCGGGAAAAGCATCCTGCTGCGCTGCAGGATGAGATCATAGAACAGCTTTGCGCTCGGGGGGAGGGCGCGTCCTTTGACGGAGATCAGGCTGTAGGGCTTGATGTCGATGTCGAAGTCGGTGTTGAGGATTCGTACCTCGCTGGGGCCGCCGCCTTTCTCGGTGACGAATTCGGCCATGTCGCGGGCGATCGGCGCGACGGCGTTCGACGAGCAGACGAGCGCGACAGTGAGAAGCAGGGAAGCGGTATTGACCACCGTCGTCGGCAGGGGGACGTCGGCCGCGATGAAAAGCTCTTCGACACGCCGGCGCAGCAGTGTTCCTGGCGGCTGGAACACCCAGTCGTAGGAGGGTAGGTCCGAGAGCGAAACAACCGGCTTGTCGGCCAGAGGGTGGCCCTTGCGGACGATCAGGCAGGCCTTCTCGATGCCGATTTCCTGTACGTTGAACAGCCGCGGGTCGAGATCGTCGGGCACGCGGGCGAGAATGAAATCGTGCTTGGAAGACAAAAGTTCGCGGGCGAGCACGTTGCTCGTCTCGATACGGACATTGACCTCGATGCCCGGATAGGCGGCGCTGACCTGCTGGATCGCAGGCACCGCGAGACTGATCGCCGGCGCCGTCACGGTGCCGAGAAATACGGTGCCGCCGGCGCCGGACTTGAGCGCGGTGATTTCGCGGTCCACTTCATCCAGTTCGAGCAGGATGGTGCGGGCACGGCGGGCGAAGGCGCGGCCGAACTGCGTCAGCTCCACCCCGCGCGAGACCCGTTCACAGAGCTGCGCCTTTATTATACTCTCCATTTCCGTCAGCATGCGTGAGGCGGCGGGCTGGGAGATGTTGAGTGCGGCGGCGGCTGCGCTGATCTGCTTGTGATGGTCGATCGCCACGATCATGCGCAGATGGTTGAGTTTCAGACCCGAGCGCAGCAGTCCGAGCCCGAGTTGCTCGTCCCGCAGACCTTCGGGCGGATGTTCGTCGATGAATTCACTGGCGTGCATGAGCGTAAAAGGGCCTGTCGAAAAATCATATCATTAGCGGTCAGTATACCGTTTTTGATATGGGAATAGAAGCTTATTGTATTTGACAGTTATGGCAATTCGGTAGAGGTTGCCGCCAGGTGCGCTCGTGCCCAAGGGAGTTGAGGCCGGGAGGGGTGATGATCCTTTTCCTCTGGAGACCGTCGTCTGCGACAGCGGGCAACGAAGCATCGCGTACGGTTCGGACCTGGGGGTCGAGCCGCAAATACAAGGGAGAGACCTGCTAATGAAATTGATCACCTCGCTTCTCGCCGCTGCTGCCGTCAGCGTGGCGTCCTTCGCTATGCCTGCCTTCGCCCAGGACAAGGGCGCCGTCGGCATCTCCATGCCGACCAAGACTTCGACCCGCTGGATTTCCGACGGCGAGACGATGGAGAAGCTGTTCAAGGAAGCTGGCTACACGCCGGACCTGCAGTTTGCCGATGACGACATCCCGAACCAGCTGGCGCAGATCGAAAACATGGTCACCAAGGGTGCCAAGGTTCTCGTGATCGGCGCGATCGACGGCACCACGCTTTCCGACATTCTCGCCAAGGCGCACGACGCCGGCGTCAAGGTCATCGCCTACGACCGCCTCATCCGCGATTCGGGCAATGTCGACTACTACGCCACCTTCGACAACTTCCAGGTCGGCGTCCTGCAGGCGACCAGCCTCGTCGAAGGCCTGAAGGCCCAGTTCGGCGACGTCAAGCCTTGGAACGTCGAGCTGTTCGGCGGTTCGCCGGACGACAACAACGCCTTCTTCTTCTACGACGGCGCCATGTCGGTCCTGCAGCCGCTGATCGACAGCGGCGATATCGTCATCAAGTCCGGCCAGCAGGGCATGGACCAGGTCGGCACGCTGCGCTGGGACGGCGCGGTTGCCCAGGCCCGCATGGAAAACCTCCTGTCCTCCACCTACACCGATGCGCAGGTCCATGGCGTGCTGTCGCCCTATGATGGTCTCTCCATCGGTATCCTGTCGGCCCTGAAGGGCGTCGGCTACGGCTCGGGCGACCAGAAGATGGCGATCGTCACCGGCCAGGACGCCGAGCTTCCGTCCGTCAAGTCGATCCTCGCCGACGAGCAGTATTCGACGGTGTTCAAGGACACCCGCGAGCTCGCCAAGGTCGCCGTCAACATGACGGACGCGATCCTCGGCGGCAAGGAGCCGGAAGTCAACGACACCAAGACCTACGACAACGGCGTCAAGGTCATCCCGTCCTACCTGCTGAAGCCGGTCGCCGTCGACAAGTCGAACGCGAAGGACATCCTGGTGGGCGCTGGCTACTACACCGAAGATCAGATCAACAACTGATCGCCATGAAACGGGGTCCGCGCGATCGCGGACCCTTTACCTTGGCGGGCGGGCCCGAGACTTCGGGCCCCACTCCCGTCGCTCGCAGATTTCTGCCGGAATGCCACGACTATGGACAACATCATCCTCGAAATGCGGAGCATCACCAAGACGTTTCCCGGCGTCCGTGCGCTCGACAACGTCAGCTTCAAGGTGAGCGAAGGCGAAATCCACGCGCTCGTCGGCGAGAACGGCGCCGGCAAGTCGACGCTCATGAAAGTGCTCAGCGGCGTCTACCCCGCGGGAACCTACGAAGGCGAGATTCACTACGACGGTGAAGTCCGCCGCTTCTCTACCATCTCCGACAGCGAAGAGCTCGGCATCATCATCATTCACCAGGAGCTGGCACTCGTGCCGCTGCTGTCGATCGCCGAAAACATCTTTCTCGGCAACGAGATCGCCCACAACGGCGTGATCCACTGGCCGCAGACCTTTGCCCGGACGCAGGAACTGCTGAAGAAGGTCGGGCTCAGCGAATCGCCATCGACCCTCATCACCGACATCGGCGTGGGCAAGCAGCAACTCGTCGAGATCGCCAAGGCGCTGTCGAAGAAGGTCAGGCTCCTGATCCTCGACGAGCCCACCGCATCGCTGAATGAAAAGGACTCCGAGGCGCTCCTGAAGCTGCTCATGGAGTTCCGCAACCAGGGCATGACCTCGATCATCATTTCGCACAAGCTGAACGAGATTAAGAAGGTCGCCGACAAGATCACGATCCTGCGCGATGGCGGCACGGTCGAAACGCTGGACTGTCACAAGGAGGACATCAGCGAGGACCGGATCATCAAGGGCATGGTCGGCCGCGACATGGAAGACCGCTATCCGCCGCGCGAACCGAAGATCGGCGAGACGCTACTGGAAGTGAAGAACTGGAATGTCTTCCACCAGCATCACCGCGACCGCCAGTTCCTGCACGACGTCAACTTCACGGTCCGGGCCGGCGAGGTGGTCGGCATCGCCGGCCTGATGGGCGCGGGGCGTACGGAGACGGCGATGAGCCTGTTCGGCAAGTCCTGGGGCCACAAGATCACCGGCGACGTCTACATGCGCGGCAAGCCGGTGGACGTCAGCACGATCCCCAAGGCGATCGATGCGGGCCTTGCCTACGTGACCGAGGACCGCAAGCATCTTGGCCTCGTCCTGATGAACAACATCAAGGAAAACACGACCCTTTCCAATCTGGGGGCGGTGTCCAGCAACGGCATCATCGATGACCGCAAGGAGGCGAAGGTCGCGACCGACTACCGGTCGAAACTGCGCATCCGCTCCCATTCGATCTATCAGGAAACGGTCAACCTTTCAGGCGGCAACCAGCAGAAGGTGGTGCTGTCGAAGTGGCTGTTCACCAATCCTGAGGTCCTCATTCTCGACGAGCCGACGCGCGGTATCGACGTCGGCGCCAAGTTCGAGATCTATACCATCATCAACCAGCTTGCAGCCGAGGGCAAAGGCATACTGATGATCTCTTCGGAGATGCCTGAGCTGCTTGGAACCTGCGATCGCATCTATGTCATGAACGAAGGACGTATCGTCGCGGAGCTCTCCAAGGAGGAGGCAAGCCAAGAATCCATCATGCGCGCCATCATGCGCTCCGGGGAGAAACACTAATGGTCGCCGATACAAGCGCTCCTGCCGCCAAACCGTCCATCGCGGACTACCTCAAAAACAACATCCGCGAGTACGGACTTCTCGTCGCGCTCGTCGTCATCATGGTGTTCTTCCAGATCGTCACCAACGGCGTTCTGTTCCGACCCGTCAACATCACGAACCTCGTGCTGCAGAACTCGTTCATCGTCATCATGGCGTTGGGCATGCTTTTGATCATCGTCGCCGGTCATATCGACCTGTCGGTCGGATCGATCGTCGCCTTCATCGGCGCCATATCGGCGATCATGCTCGTGAAATGGGGCCTGCCGGCCATCGTGGTGGTGCCTGCCTGTCTCATCGTCGGCGGCATCATGGGGGCTGCGCAGGGCTACTGGGTGGCCTACCAGAAAATCCCTGCCTTCATCGTGACGCTGGCGGGCATGCTCGTCTTCCGCGGCATGACCTATGTCGTGCTCGGCGGTCGCCCGATCGGTCCGTTCCCGAAGGAGTTCCAGATCCTCTCGACCGGCTTCGTGCCCGACTTCCTCTCCTTCCTCAATCCGGCGCCCGAGACGATCAAGAACATGGTGGCGCTGGTCGCGGTCGTGATCCTCGTCGCACTCGCCATCTGGTCCGGCTTCCGCAATCGCCGCATCAACGAAATGCACGGTTCGGAGAACGAGCCCTTCGTCTTCTTCGCGATTCAGATGGCCGTCATCGCTGTCGTTGCGCTGTTCATCGGCTTCCAGCTGTCGACCTACCGCGGCCTGCCGAACGTGCTGGTCGTGATGGGCGTGCTGATCGCACTCTATTCCTTCGTCACCACGCGCTCCACGGTCGGCCGGCGGATCTATGCCATGGGCGGCAACGAGAAGGCGGCGAAGCTCTCGGGCATCAACACCGAGCGGCTGACCTTCTATACCTTCGCCAACATGGGTGTTCTTGCGGCGCTTGCCGGCATGATCATCACCGCCCGCCTGAATTCGGCGACCCCCAAGGCCGGCGTCGGCTTCGAGCTGGACGTGATCGCGGCCTGCTTCATCGGCGGCGCGTCTGCATCCGGTGGTGTCGGCAAGATTACCGGTGCCGTCATTGGCGCCTTCATCATGGGCGTGATGAACAACGGCATGTCGATCATGGGCATCGGCATCGACTACCAGCAGCTCATCAAGGGCCTGGTACTGCTCGCGGCCGTATTCTTCGACGTCTACAACAAGAACAAGGGCTGACCGGCTCGACCCCACGGGCTGCCTGCGAAGCGCCGGCGGCCTGTGACGGACGCCGGAGCCGCGGCAGGCCCGCGGTCGATTGCAGCCAGATTGCAAGGGAATGAATGATGCTGGTTTCTCAGGTCAAGAATGCTGACGGTTCCATCACCGTCGTCGTGCGCGAAGAGGGGCAGGGCGGGCGTGCCGTCAAGAATGCCGAAAGCCTCTATGCGCTGGCAATGGAAGCCGCCGACGGCGGCAAGAGCCTGAAGGCGGTGGTCGAGGCGCACGGTCTCGGCGACGCCGTCGATCTGGAAAAGGCCTACGCGGAAGGACGGCTGATCGCGCCGATCACCCATCCTGATCCCGCTCATCTGCATCTGACCGGCACCGGCCTCACTCATCTGGGTTCTGCCGCGACCCGCGATGCCATGCACAAGAAGACGAGCGAGGCAGCTGAGGAAACGCTGACCGACTCGATGAAGATGTTCAAGATGGGCCTCGAGGGCGGCAAGCCGAAGCCCGGCGAGAAGGGCGTCCAGCCCGAGTGGTTCTACAAGGGCAACGGTTCGCAGGCGGTTGCGCCCGGCGCCGCCCTGACCTCGCCTTCCTTCGCCGAGGATGGCGGCGAGGAGCCGGAAATGGCCGGCATCTACGTCATTTCGGCCAAGGGGGTTCCGTTCCGCATCGGCTTTGCCGTCGCCAACGAGTTCTCCGACCACGTCACCGAACGGGTCAACTATCTCTATCTCGCCCATTCGAAGCTGCGGCAGGCGAGCTTCGGGCCGGAAATCCGCGTGGGCGAGGCGCCCAACGACATTCGCGGCTTCTCGCGCATCGTCCGCGAAGGCAAGGTGCTGTGGGAAAAGCCGTTCGTTTCCGGCGAGGCGAACATGTCGCACACCTTCGCCAACCTCGAATATCACCATTTCAAGTATCCGCTCTTCCGCCAGCCCGGCGAGGTGCACGTGCACATGTTCGGCACGGCGACGCTGTCGTTCGGCGACGGCATCCGCACGCAGGAGGGCGATATTTTCGAGATCGGCGCGGACGGCTTCGGCCTTGCGTTGCGCAATCCGCTGGCGATTGCCGCGGAAGAAGAGATCGAGATCCGTCAGCTCTGAGGGGCGGCGGATCGGCGTGCGTCTCCAGTCGGCCCGAAGCGTCAGAGCAATGACGGGCCGCGCCAGGTTCTGCGCCGGGCAAGTGACCCGGGCAGGTGCGCCAACGAGGTCTGAACAACGGTCACGGCCGCCAGCATGCGGGCATGACCAAAGCGTTCCGGCACTGACGCCGGGGCGCCCCTTTCAAGGACGTTTGGAAAATGACGAAGAAAGCAGAATGGCCGCGCAGGCTCAGGTCGCAGGAATGGTACGGCGGCACAAGCCGTGACGTGATCTACCATCGTGGCTGGTTGAAGAACCAGGGCTATCCGCACGATCTGTTCGACGGACGGCCCGTGATCGGCATCCTCAATACCTGGTCGGACATGACCCCTTGCAACGGTCATCTCCGTGAGCTCGCCGAGAAGGTGAAGGCGGGCGTGTGGGAGGCCGGCGGCTTCCCGCTGGAGGTTCCGGTGTTCTCGGCCTCCGAAAACACCTTCCGCCCGACTGCTATGATGTACCGCAACCTCGCGGCACTCGCGGTCGAGGAAGCGATCCGCGGCCAGCCGATGGACGGCTGCGTGCTGCTCGTCGGCTGCGACAAGACCACGCCGTCGCTGATCATGGGGGCGGCATCCTGCGACCTGCCCTCCATCGTCGTCACCGGCGGACCAATGCTGAATGGCTATTTCCGGGGCGAACGCGTCGGTTCCGGCACGCATCTGTGGAAGTTCTCCGAAATGGTGAAGGCCGGCGAGATGACGCAGGCCGAATTCCTCGAGGCCGAGGCATCGATGAGCCGTTCGTCGGGCACCTGCAACACCATGGGCACCGCCTCCACCATGGCCTCCATGGCGGAAGCGCTCGGCATGGCTCTCTCCGGCAACGCCGCGATCCCGGGTGTCGATTCCCGCCGCAAGGTGATGGCGCAACTGACAGGTCGCCGCATCGTGCAGATGGTCAAGGACGACCTGAAGCCGTCTGACATCATGACGAAGCAGGCATTCGAGAACGCCATCCGCACCAATGCGGCGATCGGCGGCTCGACCAACGCCGTCATCCATCTGCTCGCCATGGCCGGGCGCGTCGGCGTCGACCTGACGCTGGACGACTGGGACCGCTGCGGTCGCGACGTGCCGACGATCGTCAACCTGATGCCGTCGGGCAAGTATCTCATGGAGGAGTTCTTCTATGCCGGCGGCCTGCCCGTCGTGCTGAAGCGCCTCGGCGAGGCGGGCCTTCTGCACAAGGATGCGATCACGGTCTCGGGCGAAACCATCTGGGACGAGGTCAAGGACGTCGTCAACTGGAACGAGGACGTCATCCTGCCGGCAGAAAAGGCGCTGACGCAGTCGGGGGGGCGCGGCGGGCAGCGCGGCCACCACCCCCCC
>JAEYDD010000056.1 GCA_023404095.1 Pseudomonadota bacterium
ACGGGATTACATCCGCATCTCCGCCCTACCGGACGTCGCAACGGCGCTCCGACTTATCGACGGATGGATCGAGGATTACAACGAAATCCATCCCCATTCCGCCCTCAAGATGGCTTCCCCTCGGCAGTTCATCAGGGCTAAATCAAACTAGCCGATCTGTCCGATGAAACGGAGAGCACTCCAAGGTCCGTGAAGCTCTCCATAGAACCCAAGTCAAATTACCGTTACGCATGGACGCAATCTCTCCGACACGATCCGGGCCTTGACCTAGTCCGGCCATAGACCGATGGCCTGCCGCGTCGTGGTAGCCTCCAGGGAGAAACTCGCATGTCACTGTTCTAGGGACAATGCTGCTAGACGAATGTGGTCGAGAAATGTGGATTGCAGCCTGCTCGGCAACCATGTTTCACGCATGGTTATGCCGATGGTGCGTGTGCCGAGCCGCTCGCACACGTCCTGAGCAACGGGCACGCAGCACAACAGGCCCTCGCGCTCCTCGATGGCGATCTGCCGGCGGGAGAGCATCGACAGGCGGTCGCTTTCCAAGATGATGGCGCGGGTTAGGACGAGAGAGCTTGTCTCAATGCTGGCGCGCGGCGAAACGGGGCATTTCTCGAACAGCGCGTCGAAGGCAGCACGAATGGGAGTCCCGGGCCGCTGGGCCACCCATTCCTGCCCTGCGAGATCGTCGAGCGATGCGGCCTTGCCACGCGAAACAAGAGGGTGTTCCGACCGGCCGACGATCGCGTAGGGGTCGTCGAACAACGCCTCCGTTTTCAGACCTGTCAGGTCGCTTCCCGAGCGCAGCGCGCCGATCAGGATATCGCTCGCCCCCACGCGCAACTGCTGCGACAGAAGCTCGTAGGAACCATCGATCACTTCGATGCGCGCATTCGGATGGGTGGTCAACAGCGGGTTGAGCGCGCGTGCCAGAAGTTGGGTGCGGGCAAGTGGCAGGCTTGCGATCTTGATCCGCCCCTCCATGCGGCCTTCGAGTTCCTTCAACTCGTCGACCGCCTGTTCGAGCTCGGTAAGGGCGACTTGCCAGCGCATGGCAAGGCGGTGGCCGACCGCGTTCGGTGCGACGCCGCTCGGACTGCGAACAAGGATCGCCTTGCCGACATTGGCCTGCAATTCGTGTAGCGTGCGGTGGAGGGCTGCTGCCGAGCCGCCGCCGGCGCGTGCCGCATCGGTGATCGAGCCGCTGCCGGCAAGTGCGATCAGCGCCCCGATCTGGCGGAAGCCAATGCGGGCGAGGGCTTTGGAAGTCAGCGTGGGGTCGCGCTGGGAACTGGCGGCAAGCACCTGGCCGAGCGCTGAGGCGAGCTGATCCTCCATGCGGCGCAACCGCGCCAGTAGCACCTCGCCGGCGGCCGTCGGCTGGCTGCCGGCGGCATATCGGGTGAGAAGCTTCACGCCGAAATACGTCTCGATGCCTGTAAGCGCCACCGAGATGGAGGGCTGCGAGACTTTGAGTTCCGCTGCCGCGCGATTGAGGCTGCCGGTTTCGCAGACCTGCATGAAGGCGCGCAGATGGCGAAGATTGAGGTCGGTCGCGATCATTCAAATCTCACAATCTAATTCGCAAAAAATTATATCATCGCACGGCTTTCGTATTAGCACCATCATCTCAATCGGTGCGAGTGTACCCTCGAAAATGGAGGAGCATGGATATGCATCAGAAAACCGGACTCGTTGTCAGCGCCCATTCCGCCGACTTCGTCTGGCGGGCTGGCGGCGCGATCGCGACCCACGCAAAGCAGGGTTACAATGTCACCGTCGTATGCCTATCGTTCGGCGAGCGCGGCGAATCCGCCAAGCTGTGGCGCAAGCCCGGCATGACACTCGAAGCCGTAAAGGCCGATCGCAAGCGCGAGGCGGAAAACGCAGCCAAGGCCTTGGGTGTCCACGATATCCAATTCTACGATCTCGGCGACTATCCCATGCAGATTAGGCCGGAGGCCTTCGACCGGCTGGTTGATCTCTATCGCGAGATCCGCCCGCAATTCATGCTGACCCATTCCCGTCAGGATCCCTATAATTTCGACCACCCGATGGCGACCGAGTTCGCGCAGCATGCTCGGGTCATCGCGCAGGCCCATGGCCATCGGCCGGACGTGCCGGTGCTCGGCGCGCCTCCCGTCTATCTCTTCGAGCCGCACCAGCCGGAACAGTGCAACTGGAAACCCAATTTTCTTCTCGACATCACCGATGTCTGGGAGAAAAAGCTGGCCGCCATCAAGTGCATGGAGGGGCAGGAACATCTGTGGGAATATTATACCCGTGTGGCCCTCCAGCGCGGCGTGCAGGCCGCGCGCAATTCCGACTACAAGGTCACCTATGGCGAGGCCTATGAGGCGGTCTTCCCGCACGTTACCGGCACGCTCGGCCATGGAGCACTGGCATGAACGTCGTGCACCGGACCATTGAGCGGCCGCCGCACGGCATCGTGAACGAGCTTGCGGAATGCGGTGTGGCGACCGTGCACGAGGCCATGGGCCGTATCGGCCTGATGCAGTCCCATATGCGCCCCATCTGGCGCGGCGCACGAGTGGCTGGCACGGCGGTGACGGTGTCGATCCCGCCGGCGGACAACTGGATGCTACATGTGGCAGTAGAGCAATGCCAGGAGGGCGACATTCTCGTCGTCGCCCCGACTTCGCCGTGCGATGCCGGCTATTTCGGTGAACTGCTCGCGACGTCGCTCAAGGTACGCGGCGTGCGTGGCCTGGTGATCGAAGCGGGCGTTCGCGACGTCGCGGAACTCGATCAGATGGGCTTCCCAGTCTGGTCGCGTTTCGTCTCCGCGCAGGGCACTGTCAAGGCGACGCTCGGCTCCGTCAACGTTCCGATCGTCTGTGCCGGGGCCAGTATCGCGCCGGGTGACGTGATCGTCGCAGATGATGACGGTGTGATGGTCGTGCCGAAGGCCAAGGCCGAAATCGCGCTCCAGGCATCCAGGGCACGGCTGGAGAAGGAGCGGCAGACGCGCGAGCGGCTCGCTGCAGGCGAACTGGGCCTCGACATCTACATGATGCGCGAGGCGCTTGCCGCGAAAGGGCTGACCTACATCGATTGATCGAAGCCGGGGAGGGTGGAGGAACCTTTTCCGCACGGGAGGACGAATGACTACGATTGCTTTCATCGGCTTCGGCGAGGCGGCGCAATCCATCGCCGGCGGCCTCAACGGCCGCAACGCCGCGCGGCTTGCCGCCTACGACCTGCGCTTCCACGATCCGGTGGCCTCGGCTGGCCTGCGCGGCATCGCATCCGAACGGGGCGTGCAGCCACTCGACGACATTGCGGATATCGCTTCGGCGGATGTTGTACTGTCTCTGGTCGTCGGCGCGGCGACCAAGGCTGTTGCGGCCTCGGCCGCTCCGTATCTTTCGGCGAACGCTATCTTCATCGATCTCAACTCCGTCGGCCCCGATACGAAGGCGCTTGCAGCGAAGGAAATCGAGACCGGCAAGGGTGCCTTTGTGGAAGGTGCTGTCATGGCGCGGGTGCCGCCTTACGCCGAAAAGGTGCCGATTTTGGTTGCCGGCAAGCGGGCGGGCGAGGCGGCCGAGCGACTGAACGCGCTCGGCATGAACCTCGAGGCCGTCGGCGACACGCCTGGCCAGGCCTCTTCGCTAAAGATGATCCGCTCGGTAATGATCAAGGGTGTGGAAGCGCTGCTGATCGAGGCGCTATCCTCAGCGGAACGGGCTGGCGTTACCGAGCGCATCCTCGACTCCGTAGGTGAGACCTTTCCGGGCCTCGACTGGCGGCAGGTCGCGGACTACTACCTGTCGCGAACCTTCGAACATGGCGCGCGTCGCGTGACCGAGATGACCGAGGCGGCCGAAACGATCGAGTCGCTCGGGCTGAAGGCTGCCATGTCGCGGGCCGCTTGCGCGACGATCTCCAGCGCCCATGCGGCGATGAAGGATCAGGGCCTTGCCGTGAAGGACGGATATCGCGGTTTCGTGCCTGTGCTGGCACGCCGCCTGGCAAAGGATCTCTGACATGGATGGCATACTCCAGTCGCTCGGCGTCATCTTCTCGTTTTCGGGACTGGCGGTCCTTATCGTCGGCGCGCTGCTCGGCATCGTCATCGGCGCGCTACCCGGCCTCGGCCCATCGATCGGGCTGAGCCTGCTCATTCCCTTTACCTACAACCTCGGCCCCGAGCTCAGCATGCTGATGATGATCTCGCTCTACACGTCCGCCGAATATGGCGGATCGATCAGCGCGATCCTGCTCTCGACGCCCGGCACGGCGGCCGCGGCTGCCACCGCCATCGACGGATACGCCATGGCCCGCAAGGGCAAGGCGAACGAGGCGATCTCGATCTCGCTCACCGCATCGACCGTCGGCGGCGTTTTCGGTGGCCTTGCCCTGCTGCTGCTGGCCATGCCGCTGGCGTCGCTCGCCCTTAAGTTCGGCCCGGCGGGGTATTTTGCCGTAGGCGTTTTCGGGCTCACCTCCGTTGCCGCGCTCTCCGGCGGCTCGCTGGTCAAGGGCCTCGTCTGCGCAGCCTTCGGCCTTGCGCTTGCAACGATCGGCATCGATCCCATCGCCGGTACGCCGCGCTTCACTTTCGGCCTGTTCGAACTTTATGAAGGCGTGCCCTTCCTCGCAGCGCTCATCGGCCTCTTCGCCGTATCCGAAGCGCTGGTGATGATCGAGAACCGCGTGGCGGCAGCTCCCGTCATCAAGGACAAGGTCGGGCACGTCTTCATGTCCGGCGCACTGTGGAAGGAAACTTGGCGCTCCATGCTGTCCGGCTCGGTTATCGGCACACTGCTTGGCATCCTGCCCGGCGTCGGCGGCAACATCGCCTGTTGGGTCGCTCGCGATTATGCTCGGGCGCGTGATCCCCGCCCGGAAGAGTATGGCCATGGCTCTGCCAACGGCATCGCCGCACCCGAGGCCTCCAACAACGCGACCGTCGGCGGTGCGCTCGTTCCGCTTCTCGCGCTCGGCGTGCCGGGTTCGCCAACCACCGCCATCATGGTCGGCGCCCTCATCATGCACGGCCTGCATCCCGGCCCGCAGCTCTTCACCGAGGCGCCGTCGCTTGTCTATGCAATCCTCTTCGGCACAATCATCGCTTCGCTGGTGCAATATGCCGCGGGCTCGCTGTTCCTGCCGCTGATGGCGCGGGTGATGCGCCTGCCGGATGCGGTGATCGCGGTCGGCATCATGGCCTTTGCCGTGCTCGGCGCCTTCGCCATACGCAACCTGATGTTCGACGTCTATCTGATGCTTGGCTTCGGCGTTGTTGGCTATCTCATGAAGAAGCTGCGCTTCCCGGTCGCGCCCATCGTTCTCGCCATGGTGCTCGGCTATCTCGTGGAATCCAATTATCGCACGGCGCTGGTGTCCTCGCAGGGCGACTACATGATTTTCATCACCGATCCGGTCAGCCTGCTGTTCCTCGTCCTCAGCCTCGTCAGCCTGCTGACGCCGCTTTGGCGCAGGCTCCAGGCGCGCCGCACGCGGCGGATCGACGTCGACGACACGGCGAACGGCACTGCACGCTGATCAAAATTCAACAGGAGGAGAAGACATATGACGATCAACCGAAGAACGTTCGGCACGCGCATGGCAGGGGCAGCCCTGGGCCTGACGCTCGCCCTTTCGAGCGTTGCCCTGCCGGCTCCGGCGACGGCGGCCGGGTTCCCGGAAAAGTCCGTGACGCTCGTGGTCTGGGCGGGTGCCGGGGGAGCGCTCGATACCTATGGTCGCAAGCTCGCCGAGCTTCTGGAAAAGGAAGCCGGCTGGAGCGTCAAGGTCGATAACCGGCCGGGCGGCAGCGGTGCGGTCGGCGTTTCGCAGATCATGACGCAGCCGGCGGACGGCTACAATATCCTCGTCTTCACGGGAACGCTGACCTTCGGCATCGCCCAGGGCCTTATCCCCTTCGAGCTCAAGGACTTCCGCATGCTCCGCGCCATGCAGTCGGAGCCATCCTCGCTGGCCGTACTGTCCGACAGCCAGTTTAAGACGGTGGACGATTTCGTGAAATACATGAAGGAAAATCCGAGTGGACTGAAGGTCGGCGGCCATGCGCCAGGCGGCTTCCACCAGTACATGCTCTACCAGTTGATGAAGTCGGGCGGCTTCGAAAGCGGCTGGATCCCGCATGACGCCTCCGGCAAGGTGACGCTCGCTTTGCTCGGTAAGCATATCGATGCGGCGATGATGACGCCGTCCACTGGTCTTGCGCAGGTCAAGAACGGCGAGATCAAACTACTTGGCGTTTCCACCGACAAGCGCAGCGAGTTCCTGCCCGACACCCCGACCTTCAAGGAACAGGGATACGATATCGAGGGTGCGGTCTGGCGCGGCATCGCCGTGAAGGCGGGCACGCCCGACGATGTGGTCGATTCCATTCAGGCGGCGGTCGACAAGGTCACGGCCTCGGCAGACTGGAAGAAGTTCCAGAGCGAGCAGTTCCAGGACAGTCCGGACTGGAAGGAAGAGGAGTTCACCAAGCGCGCTGAAAGCGACCTCACCAATCAACTCGAATTCCTGAAAGCGAACGGATACGCCCAATGACGAACCAGGCTTCGGCTGTTCCGGGTTCCCACCTCTCCCCCTCACAGGGCGGAGAGGCCACCCGCAAGCACTTCCGGCAGAACTTCGTCGCCGCCTGCATTTCTATCGCCTGGAATGCGAGCTTCCTCGTCATGAGCCTTGGGCTGCCGGCTGGCCATTCGCGCGGCGATGTCGGGCCAGGGTCGCTGCCGATGCAGGTCTCGGTCTTCGGCCTCATCGTTTCTGCGGTCTATCTGGTGCAGGTCCTGCGTGGCATCGACCTAGGCGGCTCGAGCGAGACGATCGACCTGCCGCGTGTTGCTGGCCTGCTCGGCCTCTTCGTCGCCGTCGCGCTCAGTGCGAACTGGATTGGTCTTGCGCTCTGCCTTGGCATCGGCACGGGCGTGGCGACGCTGCTCTTCCCCGGGGAAAAGCCGTTTGTTCGCGCGATCGCGACGGGCGCGGGCTTCTGGGCGATTGCCTATGGACTGTTCGGCAAGCTGCTCGAACTCCCGCTTCCCTGACCTGAATTGAAATCTGACAGGAGTGACGGACATGACGCCGGATGGCATCGCGTGCATGATGATGAGGGGCGGCACGTCGAAGGGGGCCTATTTCCTCGCCGACGACCTGCCTTCAGACCCCACGGAGCGTGATCGGCTTCTGCTGCGCATCATGGGCTCGCCCGATCCACGCCAGATTGACGGCATCGGCGGCGCGGATCCTCTGACCAGCAAGGTCGCTGTCGTGCGGGCCTCGACCCGGCCGGGCTTCGACGTCGATTTCCTGTTCCTCCAAGTTTTCGTCGATCAGGCGTTCGTAAGTGACAGCCAGAACTGTGGCAACATCCTTGCCGGCATTGGCGCGTTTGCAATCGAGCGAGGCCTGGTCAAGGCCGACGAGGGCGAGACCGCGATCCGCATCTTCATGGAAAACACCGCGCAATCCGCCGTGGCGCGGGTGCGCACGGAGAACGGCCGGCCAGTGTACGCCGGCAAGGCGCAAATCGATGGCGTGCCGGGATCGGCGGCACCCGTCTACCTCGCCTTCACGGATGCAGCGGGCTCAAGTTGTGGCGCGCTGCTGCCGACCGGCTCGGCCGCAACCGAGATCGATGGCGTGACCTGCACGCTTATCGACAACGGCATGCCCGTCGTGGTCATGCGCGCAACCGACTTCGGCCTGACGGGCTACGAAAGTCGCGAGGAGTTGGAATCGAACGAAACGGTCAAGGCTCGCATCGAGCGCATCCGGCTTGCCGCAGGTCCCTTGATGAACCTTGGCGACGTCGCAAAGAAATCAGTGCCCAAGATGACGCTCGTCGCCCCGCCGACCGGCGGCGGCGCCATCATGACCCGCAGCTTCATTCCGCACCGCGTGCACGCCTCCATCGGCGTCTTCGGCGCGCTGAGTGTGGCGACGGCATGCATGTTCCCCGAAAGCCCTGCAGCCTCAATGGCGGTCCTTCCGGCAGGCGAGGATAAGGCCGTCGCCGTCGAGCATCCGACCGGCAAGATGGAAATCTTGCTGCGCCTCGACAAGGATGCTCCTGGCGGCATCGGCGAATGCTCGTTCCTGCGCACCGCCCGCAGGCTATTCGATGGGCAGGTGTTTCCTAAAGAGCTCACTGAGTATGGCTTCGCGTAGCAACGCCGGGCGTTAGATACACTTGAGAAAAGCAGTGGGTCCCGCGTTCAATTCACATCAGCGGCCCGTACAAGTCTCCGTGTCATCAGGCGCAACCAAATCACAAGCCCCGCCAGGAGAGATCCGGCGGGGCTTTCTGCGTTCGGGAACACATGCAGGACGAAGGTTACTTTCTAGGGTTCTTCGCATATACGGTTCCCCTAGCTGTTTGCCATTACCAGCGATACCGACTTAGCCTGGACGGGATTGGCAAAGCTCAGTTCTCCGCCAGGGCTGAGGATACGAACACAGGGTGCCGCGTACACAGAATGAAGATGAAGCGCGAACATCGTTCCCTTTCGGTGCCGCTTGCCGCTCTTGCTACGGCGATGTTTGCCTCGGTGCTCGTTGCGGCGTTCAACTATCAGGCCGGCGTAGACGACCTGACCCGCAGTCTGTCGGTGGCGGGCACGCGCCTGGGGGAAAAGCTTGCTCAGCATGAGGCGCATCTTACTGCCCTTGCAGCCGTGGTCCGCATGGGCGAGCAGGTGCAGCCCGAAAGTGCTCGGGGGCTCGCAGAGGCGATAGCTTCCTTTTATCCGCGCGTCACAGAAATCGCGACGATCCGAGTGGACGGCAAGGGCGCGGCAGTGACGCGCTACAACCTTCTAAGCGATCCTAATGTCGAAACGCAGAGTTCCACCGAACTGCCCGTTCTTGCGGCGCCGGGCAGCACTGCGGTTCGCAGCCAGACGGATGAAGGGTACTACGAGATCTACAAGTTGGTGGCGACCGGGCTCTATCTGCGGATGAAGATCAATGCGGCTGGACTGGTGGCTGACGGAGTGTTTCCCCAGGATTACGGCTATCAGTTGCGGTTAGGGGAAACGCGATTGATCAGCCGTCCCCTCCGTGCTTCGACGCTGCTCACTGCTACTCGCAGTCTTGATGTCAGCAGCGCCAACCAGCCATTGCGGCTGCAGTTGAGCCGGGGTTTTCCCGCCGTCGAGCTGTTGCCGCCGTTGATTGTCCTGCCGCTGTTCCTCCTGCTTGCTACGGTGACCTACCTGCTTATCGGATATCGCCGAGCGGTGCAGGCGGAGCGGCATCAAGAGCGTCGCGCGGCTTTGCTGGAGCAGGAAACGAAACTTGCCCACGCCGGGCGCGTCAATGCCCTGGGCGAAATGGCGTCGGGCATTGCGCATGAGCTGGCGCAGCCTGTCGCAGCCCTTCTGAGCCAGAGCCAGGCAGCACGCCGGGCAATGGCGCTTGAGAAGCGTGATATCTTGGAGCAGGCGCTGGATGCCAATGTGCGCGAGGCAAAGCGCGCCGGCGATATTTTAGGGCGAATGCGCGCCTATATTGCCGGCGGCGCGTCGCAGCTCGAGACGATTTCGCTGAAGCGCGCGTTGATCGAAGCAATGCGTCTTGCCGAGCCCGATCTCACAAGTCGCGGCATCGCTGTCGATACCGTCATTGCATCCGGCGACCGCCTGTTGCGTATCGACACGATCGGCTTTCAGCAGGTGATCCACAATATCTTGCGCAATGCTGCGGAAGCGTTCGCCGGACAGGACGACCCTCGTATTTCCATACGCGCAGAAGTCTCGGACAATCAGGCTGTGCTGACGATTACCGATAACGGCCCGGGCGTTCCTTCGGCGGCGCTGCCTCACATTTTCGAACCCTTCTTCACGACCAAACCAGAGGGCATGGGATTGGGGTTGCCTCTTTGCGCACGGCTGATCGAGAAAATGGACGGCAGCATAGAGGCAGTTAACGCCGGTGGAGCCTGTTTCATCATCCGCTTGCCCCTGGAGACTGCTTGATGATCTATCTTGTGGATGACGACGCGGCCGTGCGCGAAGCGCTGGCGATGCTGCTCGCGACTTACGGCAAGGAAGTCGCCACCTTTCCAGATGCCGCGCATCTCCTTGCGCATGCGGACTGGAAAAGACCGGGCGTTCTGATCCTCGATCTGCGACTGCCTGCCGTCAGCGGTCTTCAGCTCATTACGCAACTGTCGGCGAAGGGCATCTCCTGGCCGACGATCATGATCACCGGCCATGGTGACGTCGAAGCTTGTCGGCGAGCCTTTCACGCGGGCGTAACCGATTTTCTCACGAAGCCGGTGGACGAGCATGTGCTGATGGAGGCGATCGCTGCCTGCGAAGCGCAGCTTGCAGAACATCTCGCTCAGGCTGAAACGATTGCGCTCCTCAAACAGTTGACCGGGCGCGAGGCGGAGGTCATGGAGCTTGTGTCGAAGGGCCTGGGCAGCAAGGAAATCGCTGCGGCGCTGAATGTATCCGTTCGGACGGTCGACAGCCATCGTTCCAGCATTGCGGCCAAGCTCGGCACGCCGTCAGTGGCAGAGCAGACGCGGCTTTGGCTGAGCGCGCATCGGTAATCCTACCGATAAGCGTCGGTTGCGCTGCGAATATCGTGGCATGCGGCAAGCTTCTACCTTCGCGCCAGGAAATGATTCCGTTCTGGAGGTTTTAATGAAGCAGACCGTTCTCGCCGCCGCTATCGCCCTGATCGCTGCACCGGCACTCGCTGAAGATACTGTTGCCTTGCCAAGCCTCGGTACCGGGCTGGCCGTCGATCTGGCGCAGGCCGCCGTCGTCGCCTGTGCCGCTGATGGTTACAACGTGGCTGCCGCCGTAACAGATCGCTCGGGGATCCTGCTTGCGCTGGTGCGTGCGGAAAATGCCGGCGCTCACACCGCCAATGCCGCAACTGCAAAGGCCTATACGTCGGCATCCTCGCGCAACCCGACGAGCGGCATGGCAAAGACCGTCTCAGAAAACCCGGCCGCGGCTGGTCTGGTCGATATTCCGGGCTTCCTCGTTCTTGCTGGTGGCGTTCCCGTCAAGGTCGGCAAGGCAACGATCGGCTCCATCGGCGTCGGCGGCGCTCCGGGTGGCCAATTCGATGAGGCGTGCGCCATGAAGGCCCTTGAAACCCACGCCAAGCGCCTGAAATAAATCCTTGGCCCGCGCGTTCACTGGGTGCGCGGGCCTTCTGCTCCGAGGTCAGCCATGCGACGTTTTCTTGTAGCGGCAGTATTGATCATGGCACTGGGCGGGAATGCGCAGGCCTCGGTGCTCAGAGCGGTGGAGCGTGGCGACCATGGAGCATTGGAACAAGCGTTGGTCGCCGGCAATCCAATAGAAGAGCACAATGCGCAGGGCCAAACGCCGCTCCTGGTGGCCGTTTGGAAGAACGATGTAGAGGCTGCGCGTCTTCTCCTTGCCGCCGGCGCCGACGTCAACGCCAAGGACAGCATTCACGATAGTCCCTTCCTCGTGGCTGGGGCACAGGGCCGAACGGAAATCTTGCGCATGATCCTTGCGCACGGCGCTGATTTGACCAGCACCAATCGATATGGCGGTACCGCCCTGATCCCGGCTGCCGAAAAAGGTCATCCTGAAGCGGTGGATATGCTGATTGCCGCCGGGGTCGATGTCGATCATGTCAACAAGCTGGGATGGACAGCTTTGCTGGAAGTCGCGATCCTGACCGATGGCGGGCCTATCCCTCAGCGTATCGTTCGTTCGCTGCTGGCAGCGGGGGCCGACGTAGACATCAAAGACTTTGACGGTAGGAACGCCTTGGCGCACGCTCGCGCCCGCGGCCTTTCCGAGATTGCAGCCCTGCTCGAGGCCGCCAGGGGCCGAGACTGAGCCGGATTCACAAACAGTTCATGGCTGTCACCCGGCTGGGTGGCCGCAGTTGCGACCTACGGGCTACCGGTCACCGAGTCGCTTGGTTGGCAGGGACAGAGGCGCAAGTTCGGAAAGCGACCTGCCGCGGGGATCGTTCGCGGCAATGCGGCCCGTCGTGAATTTCGACGCCTCCCGCATGACCTGCACAGCCGCATCATAGTCCAGGCCGAGCAGCCGCCCGCCGCGCGCGATGCAGCGGCCGTCAACATAGACTGCTTCGACCGCCCTTTCGGCGGCGCAATGCAGCAGGTTACGTAAGGGATCGTAGACCGGTTGCATGGCGGGGTGGTTGAGATCGACCAACGAGAAGTCCGGCTTGGCACCGACGGCGATCCGGCCGATATCCTGCCGGCCAAGCGCCTTTGCGCCGGCAAGAGTCGCCATCTCCAGGATGTCGGCAGTCTTCAGGTCGAACACGCTCTTGCCGGCGATGCGGGCGCAGATCAGAGCTCGGCGCATCTCTTCCAGCATGTTGTAGGGGTAGCTGTCAGTGCCGAGGCCGACATTGATGCCAGCCCGGCGATAGCGGCCGATCGACTCCAGGATCATGCCGCTGCGCGAGAAGGTGACCGGGCAGTGGGCCACGGTCGTGCCGCGCCTTGCGAGCAACGACATGTCCCTGTCAGTGCGCTGCCGTGTCCAGGAATGGCTGTCGACGAAGATACAATGGCCGAGGATCAGATTGTCATCCAGTATGCCGAGGCCCTCAAGGTATTGCACGGCGGTCTGGCCGGTCCGGCGCAACAGTTCCTCATGTTCGGCCATGGTCTGGGCCGCGTGGATGGTGATCGGAACGCCGCGGCTTCCTGCGGCAGCGGCGGCCTCGATTAGCAGTTCGGGAGAGCAGGTTTCCACCTGAGACGGGGAGACAATGCCCCCAAGGCGGCCGGAAGGATGAGCCTGCGCGGCATCGACGCAGGCCAGCGCGCGCTGATAGATTTCGCGTCCACGGGCAGGATCCCAGCGATATTCGAGGCGATGGCTGTCTTCGACGTGCCAGCGGGCCTCGCGAAAGCCCGGCGCGGCATAGGCGCGGGCGCCGCTTTTGGCGAGCGTCGGCAACCAGGCATCGTGTGGGCCGGCGATATCGACCAATGTGGTGACGCCGCTGCGAATGAGATCGCCGAGCATTATCGTCAAAGAGGCCTCGCGTGCCTCCTCGCTGATCTCGATCAGGGTCGAGTATTCGTACATCGCCTGCCCCCAAAGGGCGGCAGTGCCCATGTCGTCGAAGATGCCCTTCGACAGCGGCTCCTCATCGGAATGGCAGTGGATGTTGACGAAGCCTGGCATCAGCATGCGGCCGCGACCCTGCTCCTCGTGTTCAAACGGGCCTGTGTAGCCGCCGCCGACGTGGAGGATCGCGCTGCCGTCAAAGGCGATGTCGCCATCGGACAGATAGGCGTGGCTGCCGGTCACCTCGTCATAGGCGACGATCGTCCCGACATTGCGAATGACCTGAATCGACTTAGTCATGGGTTGTCCTGAAATAGCGCTCGAGGAAGCGGCTATAGGCTCCCATGAGTGCGCTGAAGGTGAAATAGACGGCGGCGGCGAAGACATAGCCTTCCAGCACGGCAATGCCCTGCCACGCAGGATCGCGCATAGCCGAGCGCACGGTATCGAGGAAGTCGAGCAGGCCAACGATGGTGACGAGCGTGGTATCCTGGAAGAAGCCGATGAAAAGCGCGACGAGCGGGGGAATGACCTTCTTGATCGCCTGCGGCAGCACGATCTTGAACATCACCAGCCAATAGCCCATGCCGAGCGCCGCACCGGCTTCGCGCTGCCCCTTGGGCACGTCTTGCAGGCCACCGCGCACGATCTCCGCTATATAGGCTGCGGCGAAGATGATGATCGCGATCTGCGCGCGCAGCAGCTTGTCGACCGTAACCCCTTGCGGCATGAACAGCGGCAGCATCACGGTTGCCATGAAAAGAATGCTGATCAGCGGTACGCCACGGATGATTTCGATGAAGCTTGTGGCCAGAACGCGGATCACCGGCAGCTCGGATGCGCGCGACAGCGCAAGCAGGATGCCGAGCGGCAGCGCGCAGGCAAGCCCCACAAAGGAGAGCATGAAGGAGAGCGGCAGGCCGCCCCATTGTGTCGTCGGAACAGCGGGCAGGCCGAAGATGCCGCCGGCCATGAGGGCGTACAGGCCGGGAAGGATCGCTACGACCCAGAGCAACAGGAGCCAGTTACCCCAGAATCGCGGCACCATGGAGATCACGGCTGCGCCCATGAAGATGATGAGCGCGAGAAGCGGACGCCACTGCTGCTCGAACGGATAGAAGCCAAATGCCATGTAGCGGAGCTTGGCGCCGAGAAATGGCCAGCAGGCGCCGCTGGCCGTCTTGCAGTCTTCCGGGGTGCCGACGAATGTCGCGTTGAGGAAGAGCCATTGGATGGCGAAGAAGCCGATGGCTATGAGGGCTGCGCTGCAAAGCACTGTTATCAGCGCATTGCCCGGAGTACCGAACCAGGCCTGCCACCAGCGGGACGCCCGCCGGGGAGGGGCTTCGCTTTCAGTGGCACCGAGCACGAGTTGAAGCTCTGTCACGGTCAGCGCTCCTTCAGGGCGACGCGTTTGTTGTACCAGTTCATGAGCAGCGAAATGGCGATCGAGAGGCTGAGATAGGCGCCCATGAAGATCGCGATGGTCTCCATCGCCTGTCCGGTCTGGTTCATGACGGTGTTGGAAACCATCACGAGATCGGGATAGCCGATGGCGATCGCCAGCGAACTGTTCTTGAAGACGGTGAGATAGGTGTTGGTGAGCGGAGGAATGATCAACCGCAACGCCTGGGGGAGGATCACGAGACGCATGGCGCGGCGTCGGGGCAGCCCGAGCGCCATCGAGGCTTCCCACTGCCCCTTGTCGACGGCCTGAATGCCGGCGCGGACGATCTCGGCGACATTAGCCGAAACGCTGAGCGCCAGGCCAAACAGCAGGGCGACAAATTCAGGCTTAACCTGCAAACCGCCGGTAAGACGGAAGCGGCCCTTTTCCGGCAGGTCGAATGCCATGGCGATGCCATCCAGGAGAAGCACCAGTGCAATCGGCGTGATGCCCGCGATCCAGGCGATGAGGGCGCCATGGTTCGGCGTGCCTGTCGCAAGCCGGCGGCGCAGCGAAAAATGTCGGATTACGAGCGCCGAAACGATGCCGAGCAAGACGGCGGCGACAGCCATGGTCGAGCCGCGCTCGAACGTGACGGAGGGGATGACTAGGCCGCTGTTTGAAAGATACACGTGCGGCGCCAGCGGAAGGGCTACGCGCACGGGTGGCAGCACGTTGATGATGACGGCATACCAGAACAGCAGATAGAGCAGCAGTGGAACGTTCCGCAACGCCTCGACATAAGCCAGCATGAGCCGCTGCAGCAGCGGATTTCGGGACATGCGCCCGATGCCGACGAGAAGCCCCAGCATCGTGCCGAAGACGGCGGCGAGCAGCGAAACCTTGATGGTGTTGGCAAGGCCTACCAGCAGTGCGTGCGTAACCGTGTCGCTCGGCTCGTAGGCGATTGCGGCCTCACTGATGACGAACCCGGCCTGTCGTGACAGATACGCAAAGCCGGTCGCAATGTCGTTCTTGGCGAGATTGTGGCTTGCGGTCGCAAACATCGACCAGGCGATGAGGCCGATGACGCCGATCGCCAGCCATTGATAGAAAAGCGCGCGGTAGCGCGCATTGTTCAGCAGAGCCATCGGTGCCCTCCGTCGAGATCGCGAGAGGTGTTTGCGCCCGCAGGGTACGGGCGCAACCTCTATCTCAGCGGAAGGGCGGAGCGTAGAGCAGGCCGCCGGCGTTCCACTGGGTATTCGGACCGCGGGTCATGCCGAGGCGGGTCTGTTCGCCGAGTGCGCGGTCGAAGACCTCGCCGTAATTGCCGACGGACTTGATGATGTTGTAGCCCCATTTGTTGTCGAGCTTCAGCATCTCGCCGAGATTGTCGGCAACACCCAGCATGCGCTGGATTTCCTGATCGTCGCTCTTCAGCTTCTCGTCGACGTTGGCCTGGGTGATGCCTTTTTCCTCCGCCGCCATCAGCATCCAGACGGACCAGGAAACGATGTCGCGCCAGTTGGCATCGTTCTGGCGGACGGCCGGTGCAAGCGGCTCCTTGGAGATCGTTTCCGGCAGAACGACATAGTCGTCGGGGTTGTTTGCTACAGCGCGGATCGAGGCAAGGTCCGAGCGATCCGAGGAGATCGCGTCGCAGCGGCCGCTGAAGAAGGCGGCGCGGTTTTCATCCGGGCTCTCGAAAACGACGAGTTCGAACTTCGCGCCCAGCTTGCCGAAGAAATCGCTGAG
The DNA here is from genome assembly GCA_023404095.1 of Pseudomonadota bacterium. Classification (GTDB taxonomy): domain Bacteria; phylum Pseudomonadota; class Alphaproteobacteria; order Rhizobiales; family Rhizobiaceae; genus Mycoplana. The sequence goes on from JAEYDD010000056.1 coordinate 16,207, forward strand.
GTTCTGCGCCGTCGTCGTGCCCGGCAGGGTGCAGATGGCGGCGTCCTTCAGTTCGGCGGCGCTGGTGACACCGAGCGTTTTCGACACCATCAGGCCCTGACCGTCGTAGAAGACGACGGGCGCGAAATCGAGGCCGAGCGAGGCTTCGCGGGTGTAGGTTTGGGTCGTCTGTCGCGACAGCACGTCGATTTCGCCCGACTGCAGCGCCTGGAAGCGGGTGTTTATGTTGGTCGGAACGTACTCGACCTTGTCGCCGTCGCCGAAGACAGCAGCCGCTACGGCGCGGCAGATATCGGCATCGAAGCCCTCCATGCGGCCCTGATCGTTGGGGGCGGCAAATCCCGGCGTCGCAAGCGAGACGCCGCAAACAAGCTTGCCGCGCTGCTTGACCGTGTCGAGCGTATCGGCGTGGGCGACGCCGGCTGCCGTCGTTCCCAGAAGTCCGAGAACTGCACCGAGGCAACCTGCCAGAGTCCGTCTATTCATTCATTCCTCCCGTTTGACGGTATTATCGTCGGCAGTTCCTCTCTGCCTTTGGATGCGATAATGCGTACAGTTTTGTTTACAATAATGTTCCTTCATTGACAACACCGAGTTTCGCTCAATTGCCTTCGATGAGCTGTGGGGAGCCCGTTGCCGCACCGTTCAACAGGCGGGCGGTTGGGGCGGAATGACCGGCTCCTCGAAAGTGCGCAGCAAGCGGCCCCAGCCGGGGTCATGCATATGGGCTTGAAGGCCGGCACGGGCAGCCAGTGCAAGCGCTTCCTGTTGGCCGAAGGAGATAGCCGCTGCAACGTCCGTGGTCAGTACGCGACCTCCTTCCATCACAAGCTTGCCATCAACGATGACGGTGTCGACATCGCTTCCCAGCACCTGGTGGACGAGGCGGTGAACGGGCATCCACATCGGCATCAGATGTGGCTTGCTCATGTCGATGATGGCGATGTCCGCCTTCTTGCCGACTTCAAGCGATCCGATCTCGTGCTCCATGCCGATGGCGCGGGCAGCATCGATGGTGATCATCTCGAAGACCTTGCCGGGCGGCAGCAGGTAGCGGTCGTGATTGTGAAGCAGATGCTGGGTGAATTGCGCCAGCCTCGCGGTCTGGAGCATGTCGAAGTGGCGGCTGGGGGCGGCGCCGTCCGTGGTGATCGCGACCCGAATGCCCTTGGACATCATCTCCATGATCGGCGTGGAGCGGCCGGGTGGGGCATGGGTAACGTGGGTGCCTGTTTCGGCGAGGATATCGATCTCCTCGTGCGAGATGCCCCAGCAATGCTGCAGGTGAATATCCGGCCCCAGAAGCGCGTTTTCCTTGTCTTGAAAGGCCATGCGGATCTGGCCGGCGAAGGCGTCGGAGTGCAGGCGAATACCCCACTTTCGCGCGGTCTCGCGAATGCGACGCGCCTGCATCCGGTCGTTCTCGGTGAGCTTTACCGCCTGATCCGGCGTCGATGCGTTCGACGGCTCAACCGATGGAACGATCGTGAAGGGGGTAAGAAACACTTTGATGCGGCCATCCGCACTGCCGTTCAGCGTTTCTATGACGGCCTCGGAGCCTTCGATCATTTCTTCGAAGCTCACGTGGTGTCGTTCCGGCGAGCCGCTTTCCCAGCGAGTCACAGGATGCGGCCAGGGCAGGCCCGAAGGGCCGACGCAAATGATTTCGCGTAATCCGAGCTCGCTATAGGCGCGGGCGTGGTTGATCGCGAAGACGGGATCATCTGCGCGCGGCATCGAGGTGATGATGCTGGCGCCTGTCGTCACCCCGGCACGCAGCCGTTCGAGACCGGAGACAAAGCCGTCAGCATACCAATAGTCGCGTGTGACATAGTGGTAGTAGGTGGGAGTGACGATCTTCATCCACATGGAATTGGTGTCGGCCGCGACGCTGCGGATCAAGGCGTGGCCGGCGTGGCCATGCGCGTCGATCAAGCCGGGAATGATCAGCTTGCCGCGACAATCGATGACTTGCTTTTCCGTGTGACGCGGGGCGAGTTCGTCTGCGGTGCCTATGTCTACGATCCTGTCCCCCTGGATCGCCAAAGCACTGTCCTCGATGATCCGCCTTTCGCGGTCCACGGTAACCATGGTGCCGTGCAGCAGCAGGAAGCTTCCCATTGTATCCTCCCTCTCGGGGTTCAATTTATTGGCGACTTTAATGGAAATTTTTGGCCACGATAATTGTCAACAATATAATTGACAATAGTGGGGAGGGAAACAATACTCGCGTTGCCTGGGGTCTAGGCCGCGCAGGCTCATCAACGATCCATAAGGGGGGATAAATGTCCCGTGTGAAAAGCTTCATTCTTGCCGCCATGACCGCGGCTGCCATCGCCGTGCCCGCCAGCGCAGAGACGCTTCGTTGGGGCGGACGCGCCGATCTATACTCGCTCGACCCCTATTCGGTACCCTCGACCTCGAACCTCGCCTTTCTCAACCATATCTATGAAGGCCTTGTGCGCTATGGGCCGGAGTTCCAGATCGAGCCGGCGCTCGCCACCGAGTGGAAGCTGATCGACGGCAAGGCCTGGCGCTTCACCCTGCGCAAGGGCGTGAAATTCCACGACGGCGCCGATTTCACGGCCGACGACGTGGTCGCGTCCTTCACCCGCGCTGCCGATGCGACCTCGCCGCTGCGTGGCAACATTCCGCTCTATGGGGGTGTCACCAAGGTCGACGACTACACGGTCGATATCGCCGTTACCGCGCCGACCTCGCTGTTCCTCAACGACATCACCAACATCTTCATCTTCGATGCCGGCTGGCTGAAGGCCAACAACAGCGAAAAGCCAACGGACGTCGCCACGAAGACTGAAGGCTACACGACCATGCACACCAACGGCACGGGCCCGTTCAAGCTCGAGAGCCGCGTGCCGGACAGCAAAACCGTGCTTGTCGCCAATGAAAGCTGGTGGGACGAGAAGAAGCACAATCTCGACCGCATCGAGTTCACGCCGATCGCTTCTGCCGCAACCCGCGTTGCCGCTCTTCTCTCTGGCGAGATCGACCTGATCGATTCCGCGCCGATCCAGGACCTGCCGCGGCTCGAATCCTCGCCGGGCCTCACCGTGAAGAAGCGCACCGAGCTCCGCACGGTCTTCCTCAACTTCAACCGCAAGGAAAAACTGGAAGACGGCCGCCCGAATCCCTTCAACGATATCCGCGTGCGCCAGGCCGTCGAAGCCTCCGTCGACCGGGACCTTATCAACAAGAAGGTCATGCGCGGGCTGGCCCGTCCGTCCGGCTCGCTGATCGCACCGGAAATCTCCGGCTATGACGGTTCGCTCGACACCTATGCTCCGGCCGATCCGGAACTCTCGAAGAAGCTGCTCGCCGAAGCCGGCCATTCGGGTCTCGCCTTCACCTATACCTGCATGAACGACGAGAGCATCAACGAGGAAGACATCTGCTCGGGCATCGCCAACATGCTGAAGCGCGGCGGCTTCAACCCGACGATCGATATCGCTCCGCGCGCCGTCCAGACGCCGAAGCGCAGCGCCGGCAAGGCCGACATGTTTAACCTCAGCTGGGCGAACGAGCCGACGCTCGATGCCTATTCGATGCTGGCGCAGGTGCTGTCGACCAAGCAGGGCGCGATGGGCGTTTCCAACTACGGCAACTGGTCCAACCCGGCGCTCGACGAGCTCGTCGCTGCAGCCGCGCAGGAGCCCGACAATACCAAGCGCCTTGCGCTTGAGGGCCAGGCCCTGAAGATCGCCAAAGATGAAGTCATGCTGATCCCCCTGCACCAGCAGCCGATCGCCTGGGCCATGCTCGGCACGGTCAGGAATGTCGACTTCCGCGCCGACAACAAGCCGCGCCACTGGCTGACCCAGATGGGTGACTGACTGCATCGCCAGAGACTTAGGCTTTGACGGGCGAAGAGCGTTTCATGAGCCATGAAGCGCTCTTTTTATATGGATTTCAAATACATCATCCGGATGTGCCATGATATCTGATTCCCTGCACATGCTTACCCTTGGCGAGCGGCCGGCAGGTCGTACGCTTCTGACTGCAGATTGGCTGCTTGCCTGGCGAGACGGTGGTCATCAACTCGTGCCGCGGGGCGAGATGGTCATGGAGAACGGCGCGGTGATCTTCGTCGGCCCGGCATTTCCGGGCGAGGTTGCCCGCCGCGTCGATTTCGGCGCGGCCGTGATCAGCCCGGGTCTGATCGATCTCGATGCGCTGTCCGACCTCGATACCTATACGCTGGTGCTCGACAACCAGCCGGGATGGGCGAGGGGGCGTGTCTGGCCGCGTTCCTATCTCGAGCGAGGGCCATATGAAATGTATAGCCCGGAAGAGCTGGCCTTTCAGAAGCGCTTTGCTTTTGGTCTCCTGCTTTTGAACGGCATCACAACGGCGGTGCCGATCGCTTCTCTGTATTATCGCGAATGGAGCGAGACGGTTGACGAATTCGACGCGGCGGCCGATGCCGCCGACGAGTTGGGCTTACGCGTTTTTCTGAGCCCGGCCTACCGCTCCGGCGGCATGGTGCTGGATGCGCCTGGGCGGATGGTGCCCGTGTTCGACGAGGACAGGGGATTGCGCGGCCTGGATGACGCGATTGCCTACATCGGGCGCCAGCACGGTCGGCATGGCGGTCTCGTCAACGGGCTGCTTGCGCCGGATCGTGTGGAGACCTGCACGCTGGAACTCCTGAAGCGGACAATGGCGGCGGCGCAGGATCTCGACTGCCGCGTGCGGCTGCATATGGCACAGGGGCCGACGGAGCTCGAAACCATGCAGAAGCTTCATGGCGTCACCGGGCCGCGATGGATGGCCGATCACGGTCTGCTAAGCGAGCGGCTGATCGCGCCCCATGCCACCTACGCCACGGAGCAAGACCTCGAGCTTTATGCAGCCCATGGTGTTTCCATCGCCCATTCGCCTTTGGTCTCGGCCCGCATGGGCAGTGTTCTCCATTCCTTCGCCGCCTGTCGCAGCCTTGGCATCAATATCGGCATGGCAACGGATACTGCGCCGCCGGATATGCTCATGAACCTGCTGATGGGGCTTGTCGCCTGTCGCATCAGTGAGAAGAAATCCGACGCAGTGTTTTCGGCCGATCTGTTCGAAGCGGCGACATTGGGTGGCGCCAAAGCGCTTGGCCGTGATGATATCGGCCGTCTTGCGCCGGGGGCTCGGGCCGATATCGCCGTCTTCCGCCTCGACGATCCCAGGATGACGCCGAGCATCGATCCCATCACGACGCTCGTGCTTGGCGGCTCGGGCAAGGTCACCCAGGCCGTCTTTGTCGATGGCCGGCTATCGATGCTGGAGGGAAGGCTTGCGGGTTTGGACATCCAGCAAGCCCGTGGACGCGCGCAAGACCAGTTCGATGGGCTCGTCGCGAAATATCCGGACAGAAGCTGGGGGCATCCCCCCGTCAAGGCATTGTTTACGTCGAGCTATCCGTTGTGGGCGGACAAGGATGGTATTTAATGTTGGTAAAGTCGGCAATTTTAAGCGCCAATATTGTCGACAATGGCGTTGACAACTTTTGAAAGCCTGTCTTAATTGGCACCAGACGAGAACAAGGGAGGTTGTGCGCCGGGGAGCGCTCATCTCGTCGCCCCGGCAGCCGCTGCGGCTGGGGTCTGGGCTGCGTTCCATTTGGTCGCGCTCTCTATGTGCCAATCTCCCAGCTCTTGAAGTCATGAATCGGGCCGTCCGGCGGGCGGAACGAGTGAGAGGTTCCCATGCTGGTTTTCATCATCAAGCGCCTCGGAAATGCGATCCTGGTGATGCTTGCCGTCGCCATGCTCGCCTTCCTGATCTTCCGGTTGGCGGGCGATCCCGTCGAGCTGATGGTGGGCGAGCAGACGTCGCAGGCGGACAGGGACGCGCTGCGCGATCGCCTCGGCCTGAATGACGGCCTGATTACACAATATGCCCGCTTCGTCGGCGACGCGGCTCAGGGCAATTTCGGCGTTTCCTACCGTAACGGCCAGAAGGTTCTGCCGCTAATCGCCGAACGCTTCCCGGCAACGCTGGAGCTGGTTCTGGTCGCGACTTTCCTGTCGCTGCTCATCGGCCTTCCGCTCGGGGTGATCACCGCCATCAAGCGCGGCAAATGGTATACGGAGGGTCTGCAATTCCTCTCCATTGTCGGGGTGTCGCTGCCGAGCTTCGTCGTCGGCATCCTGCTCATCCTCGTCTTCGCCGTGATCCTCGGCTGGGCGCCGTCCTTCGGGCGAGGTGACGTGGTGCAGATCGGCTGGTGGTCGACGGGCCTCCTGACGTCGTCCGGCCGTGCCGCCCTGATCCTGCCGTCGATCGCGCTGTCGCTCTACCAGATCACGCTGGTCATGCGTCTGGTGCGGGCGGAAATGCTGGAAGTACTACGTTCCGACTACGTCAAGTTCGCCCGGGCCCGCGGCATTCCGCGCTGGCGCATCTATTTCCGCCATGCGCTGCGCAACTGCCTGATGCCGGTCGTCACGATGACGGCGATGAATGTCGGCTCGCTGATCGCCTTCGCACTGATTACTGAAACCGTCTTCCAGTGGCCGGGCATGGGCATGCTGTTCATTCAGGCTGTGACCTTCCTCGATATCCCGGTGATGGCAGCCTATCTCTGCATCATCTCCTTCATCTTCGTCGTGCTCAACACGCTGGTCGACATCGCCTATGCGGTGATCGATCCCCGTCTGCGCACGGCACGCTAACTCAAGGGGACCGGTTCGATGACCCTTCCGCAAACGGCCACTCAGCAGACGGCAAAGCCCGCCCGTCCGCCGCTCCTGAAGCGCATCCGCAATAGCGACATCTGGTGGTCCTTCACCCAGAGCCGATCGGCCCAGATCAGCGCGCTGGTGCTGGCGATCCTCATTCTCGCGGCGATCTTTGCGCCGCTGATCGCTCCACAGAACCCCTACGACGGCGCCTCGCTCGACATGTGGAAGGCGGAGCTGCCGCCGATCTGGCAGGAGGGCGGCGAACTGCCTTATCTGCTCGGCACGGATACCCAGGGGCGCGACATGCTCTCTGCCATTCTTTACGGCACGCGCATTTCCATCGTCATTGGCATCGCTTCCGTCGTGCTGTCGCTGGTGATCGGCATGGCCGCAGGTCTCGTCGCCGGCTATTTCGGCGGCTTCACCGATAACCTGCTCATGCGTATCGGCGATATCACCCTGTCGATCCCGACCATCCTCGTTGCTATCCTCGTTTCGACGGTGGTGCGGCAGATGCTGCCGGAAAGTTTGCGTGAAGTCGGCGCCTCCGCCGTGCTCGTTCTCGCCATCGCGCTGTCGGCCTGGGTGCAATATGCCCGAACGGTGCGAGCGCAGGCCATCGTCGAAAGCGGCAAGGATTATGTGTCGGCGGCAAAGCTCATCGGCGTGCCGGCCCGCCGCATCATGGTGCTGCACATCCTGCCAAACACGCTGACGCCGATCATGGTCGCCGCCACGCTGAACTTCGGCATGGCTATCCTGACGGAAGCAACGCTGTCGTTCCTCGGCATCGGCATGCCGCCGAGCCAGCCGTCGCTGGGTACGTTGATCCGCATCGGCAATCAATTCCTGTTTTCCGGTTCCTGGTGGATCGTTCTGTTCCCGGTCATTCAACTCTGCCTGCTGGTCGTCACCGTCAACATGCTCGGCGACTGGCTGCGCGATGCGCTCAATCCCAAACTGAGGTAAGCCCCATGCACGATCTCCTGCTCCGCAATGTCAGGCCCTTGGCCGGCGAAAGCTGCGACATCCTGATCAAGGATGGAAAGATCGCAGGCCTGGGAACCTATCAGCCTGAGGCCGGCATGGCGGTTGAGGATGGGCATGGCGCGATCGTCGTGCCCGGCCTGATCGACGCCCATACCCATCTCGACAAGACGACCTGGGGCATGCCCTGGCACGTCAACAATCGTGCGGCGATCCTGCGCGAACGGATCGATTTCGAGCGTGAAAACCGCCTTGCGATTGGCCTCGATCCGCACCGACAATCAATGCGCCACGCGATCGGCCTTGCGGAGAACGGCGCCACCCACATCCGCAGCCACGTGGATATCGACCCGGCCCACGGACTTTCGCTTGTCGAGGGCGTGTGGCAGACGCGCGAGATGCTTAAGGGCATCATCGACATCGAGATCGTCGCCTTCCCCCAGTCGGGCGTCATGGTCATGCCCGGGACGGTGGAGCTTCTCGACGAAGCGCTGCGTCAGGGCTGCGAGGTGCTAGGCGGCATCGATCCTTGCGGCATCGACCGCGACCCGAAGGGCCAGCTCGACATCCTCTTCGCCTTGGCAGTCAAGCACCGTGTTCCGATCGATATCCATCTGCATGAGGCTGCCGATCTCGGCGCCTTCACCATGGAATTGATCTTCGAGCGCATCCGCGCCAACGGCATGGAAGGCAAGGTGGCGATCAGCCACGCCTTCGCGCTCGGCATGAACGACTATCTCAGGGTCGGCAAGCTGATCGAAGAGATCGCCCGCCTTGATGTCGCGATCCTGACCACCGGGGCGCCGTCGGCCAGCGTACCCTCGATCATGCGGCTGAAGGAAGCCGGTGTGCGTGTCGGCGGCGGTTGTGATGGTATCCGTGATACCTGGGGCCCTTGGGGCCAGCCGGATATGCTCGACCGTGCCAAGGTGATCGGCATGAAGAACGGCCTGCGCTCGGATATCGAACTCGCCCATGTGCTCCACGTCGTATCCCAAGGCGGCGCCGATGTGATGCGGCTCGAAAACTACGGCCTGAATATTGGCTGCAATGCCGACTTCACGCTACTGACGGGCGAGACGCTTGCACATGCCGTTGTCGACATCGCGCCGCGGCCGCTGGTCGTCAAGGGCGGTCGTGTCGTTGCCCGTCAGGGCAAGGCGATCGTGGAGATGCCGTGATGAGCGATATCACCTTGGAACTCGGTCGCCGTCCCGAAGGCCGCACGCTCGTTACCGCGAGCTGGGTCGTCGGCCATAAGGACGGCAGCCACCGCCTGCTGCGCAATGGCGAAGTCGTATTCGAAAACGGCGAAATCCTTTTCGTCGGCCATCGCTTTCCCGGCGACGTCGCCCGCCGCATCGACTTCGGCAACGCGCTGATCAGCCCTGGTCTGATCGATCTCGATGCGCTGTCCGATCTCGACACCACGATTCTCGGCATCGACCATCATCCCGGCTGGGCGAAGGGCCGTGTCTGGCCGCGCTCCTACGTCGAGGCCGGCCCCTATGAGATGTACAGCCAGGAGGAACTGGCCTTCCAGAAGCGCTTCGCTTTCGGCCAGTTGCTTTTGAATGGCATCACCACGGCAGCCCCGATCGCCTCGCTGTTCTACCGCGAATGGGGCGAAACGGTTGCCGAATTCGATGCGGCGGCAGATGCCGCCGGTGAACTTGGCCTGCGGGTCTATCTCAGCCCCGCCTACCGCTCCGGCGGCATGGTGCTGGAAGAGCCGGGCCGCATGGTGCCGGTGTTCGATGAGGAACGCGGCTTCCAGGGCCTGAAGGACGCTATCGCCTATATCGAGCGGCAGAACGGCGGCCACGGCGATCTCGTGCGCGGCATGCTGGCGCCCGACCGGGTCGAAACCGCCACGCTGGCGCTGCTCCAGCGCACGGATGCGGCGGCGCGCGATCTGGGTTGCAAGTTCCGCCTGCATATGGCGCAGGGCAGCATGGAAATGGATACGGTTCGCATGCTGCACGGCTCGACGGCACCGGTCTGGCTCGCCAAGGCTGGCCTGCTCAGCGACAGGCTGATCGCGCCGCATGCCACCAATGCGACCGAAGAAGACCTGGCGCTCTACGCGGCAAACGGTGTCTCCATCGTCCATTGCCCGCTGGTGTCCGGCCGTGGCGGCAGCATCCTGAATTCCTTCTCCGCCTGTCGCAAGCGCGGCATCAACATCGCCATGGGCACGGATACGACGCCCGCGGACATGTGGATGAACCTGCTGGTGGGCCTTATCACTGGCCGCATCGCTGACCGTGCGCCCGACCGGCTGCGTTCGGCCGATCTCTTCGACGCCGCCACGATCGGTGGTGCCCGGGCGCTCGGCCGGCCGGATCTCGGCCATCTATCGCCCGGCGCCCGCGCAGACATCGCTGTCTTCGATCTCGATGACACGGTCATGGCGCCCTCCATCGACCCGATCACGACGCTGGTCACCGGCGGTTCGGGCAAGATCACCCGGGCGGTCTTCGTCGACGGCCGGGCCTCGATGCTGTCGCGCAAGGTGGCGGGCATCGACATGGATCAGGCGCGCATCGAAGCGCAGGCCCAGTATGACGGGCTGATCGCCAAATATCCCGAGCGAAGCTGGGGCAATCCCCCGGTTTCGGAGATCTTCCCGCCGAGCTATCCGATCGAGGTGGACGCCAATGGGTGAAACACAGCAAGCGGTGATCGATGTCCGCAATCTCAAGGTCGAGTTTCCCGGGCGACGTGGCACGGTGACGGCGCTGTCTGATGTCAGCCTTTCCATCCGCGCCGGGGAAATCCTCGGCGTGGTCGGTGAATCCGGGGCCGGCAAGTCGATGACCGGTCTTGCCATCCAGGGCCTGCTCGAACGCCCCGGCCGTATCGCCGACGGCGAGATCTGGCTCGGCAAGCGGCGCATCGACGCCCTCGATGACAGGGAGATGCAGCGTATCCGCGGCCGCGAGATCGGGGCGATCTTCCAGGACCCGCTCACCTCGCTCAATCCACTGTTCACGGTTGGCGCGCAGCTTACCGAAACCATCCGCCAGCATCTTTCACTCGGCAAGACCGAGGCGCGGGCGCGGGCGGTGCAGCTCCTGCGCGACGTCGGCATTCCCTCGCCGGAGGAGCGGGTCAACCATTATCCGCACCAGTTTTCCGGCGGCATGCGCCAGCGCGTGGTGATCGCGCTTGCGCTTGCGGCATCCCCGAAGCTGATCATCGCGGACGAGCCGACGACGGCGCTCGACGTGTCGATCCAGGCGCAGATCATTTCTCTGCTGCGGCGTCTCTGCAAGGAAAAGCAGACGGCTGTGATGCTGGTGACTCATGACATGGGTGTGATAGCCGAGGCGGCGGACCGCGTCGCTGTTATGTATGCCGGCCGTCTCATCGAGATCGGTCCAGTCGAGCAGGTGCTGCATGCGCCGTGCCATCCCTACACGCAGGGGCTTATGGCCTCTATCCCGTCGCTCGGCGCGCGGGTGGCAAAGCTGAACCAGATCGACGGCTCGATGCCGCGGCTTGATGCCATCCCGACCGGCTGCGCCTTCAATCCGCGCTGTCGTTCCGCCGGTCCGCGGTGTCGACGTGAACGTCCCGAACTGAGAGCTGTCGGCGATGGCGCCAACGCCTGCTGGCTTAACGCGGGAGGAACCGCATGACCACATCCGTACAGAAAGCACCGGCGCTTACCGTCAACGGTCTATTCAAGACCTTCGACGTTTCCGCCCCCTGGCTTAACCGGGTCATCGAGCGCAAGCCCCGCCAGTTCGTGCAGGCGGTCAACGGCATCGATTTCACCGTGCCGGCCGGCGGCTGCCTCAGCATCGTCGGTGAGAGTGGTTGCGGCAAGTCGACCGTAGCGCGGCTGGTAACCGGGCTTCACCGGCCGAGCGCCGGGGAAATCCGTTTCGCGCCGGGTCGCAAAGGGGCTCCGCTTTCGGCCCAGATGATCTTCCAGGATCCCTATGCCTCGCTCAATCCGCGCTGGCGGGTGAAGAACATTATTGCCGAGCCCCTGCGCGAGCTGAAGCTGCGCGCGACGCCGGCCGAGATCATGGAGCGCGTGGAGGAACTGCTGCGCACCGTCGGTCTTTCGCCCTCGGACGGTGAGAAATTTCCGCACGAGTTTTCCGGCGGCCAGCGCCAGCGCATCTCCATTGCCCGTGCGCTTGCCAGCGAGCCGGAATTTCTCGTCTGCGACGAACCGACCTCGGCGCTCGACGTTTCGGTGCAGGCCCAGGTTCTCAACCTCATGCGCCGGCTGCAGGACGAGCTTGGTCTGACCTATCTCTTCATCAGCCATGACATGAGCGTGGTGCGGCATATGTCGGATCGCATCGCGGTGATGTATCTCGGCCGGATCGTGGAAGAGGGGGACACGGAAGAGCTTTTCGCCCGCCCGCGTCATCCCTATACGCAGCTTCTCCTGCAGACCATTCCCAATATCGACGCGCCGCGGCGCGACCGGGAACTGGCGGCTGGCGAAGTGCCAAGCCCTCTCAAGCCGCCGTCCGGCTGCACCTTCCATCCGCGTTGTCCGCGCGCCACGGCGCGTTGCTCCGCTGAAGTACCGGCCGTGCGCTTGCTGGGTAACGGCACGCGTGTCGCCTGCCACCTCGTGGATGAGGCGGTGCGTGCCTGACGTTGTGCGTCAGGCAAGTGCTGCGCGCAAATCGTGGGAAAGATCGCGGATCTCGCTGAGATCGAGTTCGGATTCAACATGCTCGAGATGATGGGCCATCAGATGGGTCGCCTTGTCGGCATCGTTGGCGGCGATCGCCTCGACGATTTCGGCATGCTCGTCCGGCCCGCAATTGAAGCGATTGGTGTTACGATAGACGGCGGTTATCAGCGAGGAGCGAGAGATCAGGTCCCGCATGGTCGTGAACAGGAAATCGGAGCCCACGGTTTCAGCGAGCAGCAGGTGGAAGCCGCCGGAGAGCTTGATGATGTCGGTGGTGACGTCCTGTGCATTGGCAACACGCTCTTTGGCGACGTGGTCGCGCAGGCGCTTGAGATCGGCCTTGGACACCGACTTGCACAGTCGCTCGACGACGCAGCGCTCCACGGTCCGGCGCACGAAGAAGACGTCCCGGGCTTCTTCGACCGACGGCTTGGAGACGAAGGCGCCACGATTGGGAACGATGGTGACGAGCCCGTCGCGTTCAAGAACGGTGAGGGCTTGGCGGATGCGGGCGCGGCTGACATTGAATATCGCCGCCATCTGCTCTTCCTTCAGCTGCACTCCAGGGCGGAGCCTGCGCTCGGCGATGGACAGCCAGACTTTCTCGACAATTTGTTGCGTGGACGGGCCGGATTGCTCGGTCATCGGATTCACTCCCCATTGGGGCTAGACAAGCGTGATGCGGTGGAAAAAGTCAACTGTAACAGTGGGATTTTGATTGCAGAATTGTATACAATATAATACTATATTGTACATCATAAATCCGGAAAAGCGCCATGGAATTCGACTTTACCGAGCTTGAGCCGCAAAGCCGCTACCGTCTGTTGACGAACTTCATCGGACCGCGGCCGATTGCGCTCGTAACGACGCGTTCGCCCGCCGGCCACAACAATGCAGCGCCAATGAGCTTCTTCAATGTCTTCTCCCATGATCCGCCGATCGTGGTGCTCGGCATCCAGCCACGCCTGACGGGCGAGGAAAAGGATACGATGGCGAATATTCGCCGCACGCAGGAGTTTGCCATTAACATGGTGGACATGCCGCTTTCCGAGCAGATGCTTGTCTGCGGGCTGGGTTTCGACAACGAAGTCGATGAGCTTTCCATGGCCGGGCTCACCGCCCAAGCCTGCAGCAAAATCGACGCCAGCTATGCGGCGGAATCGCCCTGTGTTTTCGAATGCCGGGTCGAGCGGTTGATCGATTATCCGCGTCGCACGCTTGTCCTTGGCGAGGTCGTCCATATGCACGTCCGTCGGGAATGCCTGGACGAGGAGGGACGCTATGTCGACCCCGAGCAATATCAGCCGATCGCGCGTCTGCACGCCGACAACTACATCACCTCGGACCGCCAGTTCGTCCTGAAGGCTCCGCCGATTGCCGATTTTATCAAGCCGAAGGTCAAGTAAGGGCTTGGAAGGGTTCAACTACATGCACATCCGTCTGATCAATCCCAATTCTACGGCTTCCATGACCGCCCAGGCGCTGGAGAGCGCTTTGCGGGTCAAACAGAAGGATACGCATGTTTCCGCCGTCAACCCCGTGGATACGCCGGTCAGTATCGAGGGCGGCGCCGACGAGGCGATGGCCGTGCCCGGCATGCTCGATGAGATTCGCAGGGGTGAGCACTTGGGTGTCGATGCCTTTGTGGTTGCCTGCTTCGACGACCCAGGCCTTCACGCCGCGCGAGAAGTGGCGCGCGGCCCGGTCATCGGCATTTGCCAGGCGGCTGTGCAGGTCGCTATGACCATCAGCCGCCGCTTCTCGATCATCACGACGCTGCCACGTTCGATCCCGATTATCGAAGACCTGGTGAGCGACTACGGCGCAGAGCGCCACTGTCGCAAGGTTCGCGCCATCAACTTGCCGGTCCTCGGGCTGGAGGAGGATCCGGCCGAGGCTGAGCAACTGCTGATCCGCGAGATTGAGCGGGCAAAGAATGAGGACCGGGCGGAGGCCATCATTCTCGGCTGTGCCGGCATGTCCGCTCTCTGCGAGCGGCTGCGCGAGGCGACGGGCGTTCCTGTCATCGATGGAGTCACGGCGGCGATTAAATTAGCCGAAGCTTTGGTCGGTGCCGGCTACACGACGTCGAAGGTCAATGCCTACGACTATCCCCGCCTGAAACAAGCCAAAGTGGCCGCCTGCGCCTGAATATGGATCACTCGTCAATAGGACATGTCTGCGACTGCCGATGACCAAGCCCTGCTGGCGTAGCGCGGTACCAACGCGACGGTAGCCGTAGAATTCAATTTCATCGCAGATGGCAAACCTCGCCTCGACGATAGAGGTATCATCGACAGGCTTTTCCGGGCTGTCATATGAGGTCGAGCGTGCGATACCCATCAGCTCGCATCCTTCGGCGATGGAGATACCGGCGGGCCGGTGATGGCGGATGTGGCTCCGCTTCTCGGCCGCGGTGCGTTTTTCAGAGCCCCCTTTAGAAACTCCAGTTCCAGCGCCCGTTTGCCAACGAGGCGCTCAAGCGCTGCAATCCGGGCCTCGTATTCCTGGATAAGGTCGGCGGCCTGAGCTTCGTCGTCGAGCGCACCTTCCTCATACTTGCTCACCCAAATCGGGATCAAGTTGCGCGACACGTCGTGGCGCTTTGCCAGACCATGCAGCGTCTCGCCCGCGACAAACTCCTGCGCGACCTGCCATTTGAAATCCATACTGTGAATGCGATGTTTTGCCATGGGCTCCACGTTCGGAAACCCGGTAAGCCCGGTCAATTCATCAAGCCTATCTGCCCGCCCTCAGGGGCGCACTCCATGGAGACTTCAAAAATGGCCGGCATCTGGCTGCCTGGATGGGCCTGGTATCGCGACAACATTCCAGCGGCGATAGACGCGTATTGCTTGGCATCAGCAAGCGGGGCAACCAACATCTGCGAACACTTCTGGTCCACGGCCGGCGATCTGTGGTGCGTACTGCGCAACGAAAAATCTGACCCTGCCAGCAAATGGGTCAACGAGCTTAGGGTGAGGCGTGGTTACAACCGAGCAGCGGTTGCCGTCGCCAACAAAAACGCAAGGGCGATCTGGGCCTTGCTTCACCACGGCGGTGAATACCGAGCCAATTCCTGAGGGCAAGCATGCGAATTGCAAGCTGAAAGTTGAAATGGAATGAACGGTCGGACCGGCACTTACGGAACCTGTCCTTTGTAATGGCCGACAAGGCCTCCCATTTGAGGCGTATGTGTGCGGATACCCCATTTGGGCGCTTCGAATATGATGAGGCGGGGCTTATGATTTGGGTGCGCGGGCAAGATGACATGGAGACTTGTAAATTTTTCCTGGTGCCGTGCAAGATGATTTCCACTTTGCCCAACCACAAGAAGATCAGACGGTTAATGCGTCAACACGATCTGCATCTGACGATTCGCCGCAGGTTAGTCGCCACCACCGACAGCAATCATGATGGCTTGATCTTCCCGAACCTGGCGAAGGATATCGTGCCGACCGGCCCAACCAGCTCTGGGTCGCGCGCACGCTCGATCGATGGCTTGCCGGACCGAACAAAAATGAACCCGAACCGCTACATGCGGCGTCGGCCTTCAACATCGCAGATGTCGATAACCCAACTCGGCCGCCCGACAACGCGACGCGTGAGGTTGTTGCGATGTGCGATAAGGTCGAGTTGATGCTAACCCAGATTTTGAGGTGTACGAAAAACCAGATGCCCAACAAATCGCGGTCGTTGAGCAGCTTGATGACCAGATCGATCGCTACAATCTGCAAATCAAGATGTATTTGGCACGCTTGTCGCGGAGCGAACTGAGCGACGAAGCGGCGCGTCGCCAACAGGAGCTTCTCGGAGCG
This sequence comes from Pseudomonadota bacterium, assembly GCA_023404095.1. Taxonomy (GTDB): domain Bacteria; phylum Pseudomonadota; class Alphaproteobacteria; order Rhizobiales; family Rhizobiaceae; genus Mycoplana. The sequence continues at coordinate 32,367 of JAEYDD010000056.1, forward strand.
GCCATCAATCTCGAACAAGTCGGCGACGTCATCTCCCGGAACATGCTGGCCAAGGCCAAGAAGAAGCATTCACGAAATACGTCCTTCTCCGAGGGGGGAAGGAGCTGACCGCGGTGCACCAGCGGATTGTCCGCAATGCGCGGCTGGCCTTCAACCTGATCGTTAACCGCGATGTAGAGCAGGCGCGACAACTCGTGCGCGAAAAAGAAATCGTGCGGGACTTGGTTCGTGAAAGCGAGGAAAAGCAAATCCGCAGGCTCGCCACCGGCAATACAGCCAGCATTGAGACATCCTCGCTCCATATCGACACGATGCGTGACATCAAGGAGGTCAATTCGCTGCTGGTCTCGATCGCCTATCCAGTCCTTTCCCAAGTAGGGCTTTTGAGAGCAAGTCGGCACTATAGCGCGTGCTTGGCTTAAACGGCTAGGCGCGGCATAGACCGTGCGCTTGGGGAAGTCGATATGGACCGAGACCCACGTTCGGCCTTCTCGACCGACAGCGGAACACACGCGGCTTGAACCGCCCCGGCTTTACCGGAGACCGTTTGGTTTAAGTGACGCGGCTATGGCTGGTGCCTGGCGTAATATCAGTCTTCCGCCTCGGCTGGTGGGATGTTTCCGATGGGCTCCAGAAGGCGGCGGTTGTCGAACCAGCCCGCCGCAGCGGAGATGATTTCCGCTTCGCGCCTTCATGTCGGCGATAGACGTCACCTTGGCCGCCGCCCGGAAGCAGACGTCGCCAGTGGCAATTCTAGGCGACAGCGCGCTGCAATACGGCAGGCTTTCGACTGCAAAGATCAACCCGCGCGCACTCAACCGAGGCGCGCGGGCTTGCCCATCATTGGGTCACAGCAAGATTTCGCAGCCTGCCTTGGCGAGAGCCGCATCGACCCAGCTACGATCGTTCTTGCCCAGGCGGATGTTCTCCATCTGTCTCGTCTCCGCCTCGTGCTTCTTCGACGCAGCGACGAAAAGCGTCTCGACATCGTCAATGGGAACGCTGAGCAACCCATCGGGATCGCCACAGATAAGGTCGCCTGGGTGGATGACCATCCCATCGATGGCGATGGGAACGTTCACTTCGCCGGGGCCGTCCTTGTAGGGACCGCGGTGCGTCACACCACATGCGAAGACCGGGAATGACCCTGCGCTGATCTCTGCGCTGTCACGAATTGCGCCAAAAATCACGATGCCGCCGAGCCCACGCTGCTGCGCATGGGCAACCATCAGTTCACCGATGATCGCGTTTGTCGTATCGCCGCCGGCATCGACGACGACGACATCACCGGGCTCGGCAATATCCAGAGCCTTGTGCACCATCAGGTTGTCACCCGGACGAGATTTGACGGTGATTGCGGGCCCAGTCATCGTCCCGCCGGTGTAAAAGGGTCGAAGCATCGAACCACCAGCGGTCATCCGCGCCATCACGTCACTGACGTTTGCCACGGGCAGCGAACGGAATGCCTCTACCCATCGAGCGTCAACCTTGCGTTCCCTCTTGCATACACGAAATCCAACCATAAGTGCCTCCTTCAACCCTGGGCCGACTGTTTATGAACAAGTTCCCGGTTCGCGAGAGCCCGGTCTTCGAAACCGTTGCCCGCCAGAACGCCGAGAATGTGGTTGACGCTCTGGACCGCCATGTTGCGGAGCGCAGAGCGACTGGCCCCGCCGACATGCGGCGTGGCGATGAGGTTGGGTAGTCCCCAGAGCGGATTATCCTTCGCCGGGGGCTCCTCCTCGAAGCTGTCGAGCGCCGCCCCTGCGATAATGTTGTCACGCAGCGCCGCAACCAGTGCGATCTCGTCGACGACAGCACCGCGCGCCGTGTTCACCAGAAAGGCCGAAGGCTTCATGACGCGGAGTGTCGTGCCGTTGATCAGGTGCCTCGTCTGCGGCATCAGCGGGCAGTGGAGGCTGACAATGTCAGCCTCCCGGAGGACGCTCTCCAGGTCATCGCTGACGGGAATGTCGCCGGTACCTTTGGCAAACGGGTCGTAGGCGATGACGCGCATGCCAAGTGCCTGCGCGAGGGCGGCTGCGCGCTGACCGATCTCACCGAATCCGATGACGGCGAAGACCGCTCCGGCCAGGTCGCGACCGACATACTTCGTCTTCGGCCAGTCTCCCCCCTTCACGGCGATGTTTAGGACAGTGATGTCCTTCATCAGCGAGACGGTGTGCGCGATCGCCAGTTCGGCTACGGACTGAGCGTTCGCCGCAAGGGCCCTGAGGACCGGAACCCCCCTTGCGGTTGCCGCGGCCAGATCGATGTTGTCGACGCCGCTGCCATGCTTGGCAATCACCTGCAGGTTGGGGGATGCGTTGATGACCTCGTCAATGATCTGCCCCTGCCGGACGAGAACGGCATGGACTTCATGTTCCCGGGCGATTTTCGCCAAGTCCGCTGAACTGGAGTAAGCGGGCGCGTAGATCGCCTCCACGCCTGCGGCGGCCAGCAGCTCGCGTGCCTCCTCCACAAGCTCCGCGCCCGTCACCATCACCTTGGGACAGGTTCCCCGAGCGCATGATGCAGCGGTGTGGGTCTCAACAACATTCACGATTTCATCCTCCACAGGTCGGTCACTGGAGCGACAACCCGCGCCCCGTTGACGAAACTCATTTATCGCGTATTGTACTAAATGAAAAGGTGTTGTACTTAGTACAACGTACATCACCTTTGTGGGAGGTTTTCATGCCTGGGAATTCGAGTGGCGTCGCTGCAGTCGAGCGTGCCGCCTCATTGTTGGAAGCGTTCACCGACCGCGACTTCTCCCTGTCGCTGGGCGAGCTTGCGCGTCGCGTCGATCTGGACAAGTCGACGGTGCTTCGTATTGCCCGATCATTGGCCAAGCACGGACTGCTGCTGCGCAACGAAGACGCCAGCTGGCGTCTCGGACCGAAGCTCATGAAGCTCGGCAACATCTATCAATCGACATTCCGCGCATCCGACATCATCGAGCCGCTGTTGGCCGAGGTCGTCGAAAAGACGGGCGAGAGCGCTGCCGTCTATGTGCGGGAAGGGCAGGAGCGGGTCTGCCTGTTCAGGCACGATTCCCACCAGTCGATCCGGCATGCGGCTCGTATCGGCGATACCATGCCGCTTGACCGCGGCGCTCCGGGCCGCGTGATCCTCGCCTTCGCCGGCCGATCCGGCGAGGTTTACGACCAGATACGCGAGGCCGGATTTCACGTCACCTACGGCGAACGCGATCCGCAGGTCGCCAGCATCGCGGTTCCGCTCTACCGCGACGGTTCCAATCTGTTCGGCTCGATGGCCGTAACGGGGCCTCCCGTCCGCTTCGACGGCGAAGCCGTTCAACGTCATCTCGAAATTCTTCGGCAGGCCGCGAGAAAACTCTCGACCGCCATGGGTGGAGAGCCCGGATCATAGCGCGGGGCCGGGCCCGCAACGCTCCAATGGAGGATTGGATAATGAAGAACTCGTGTTTGAAACTCGCACTGGCGGCGGCCGCACTGACCGCCACGACCTCTGCTGCCTACGCCGAATGGCCGAATGACCGCCCGATCCAGATGATCGTGGCATTCGCACCGGGCGGCAGTACCGATGTGATGGCGCGAGCGATCGAACCGTTCCTCGAAAAAGAGCTGGGAGCCGACATTGTCATCGAAAATCGCCCGGGCGCATCCGGCGAGATCGCCTACACGGCGCTCTCCAAGGCAAAGCCGGACGGATACACGTTCTCTTACATCAATACGCCTGGCTTCCTGTCGATGCAGGTCCAGCGCAAGCTCGGCTACGATCCGAAGAGCATCAAGCCGATCGCCCGCATCGTCGACGACCCGACGGCAATCGTCGTTCCTGCCGCCTCGGAAATAAAGACGCTGAACGATTTCGTGGAAGCAGCGAAGGCCAATCCGGGCGCGGTCTCATATGGGTCCTCCGGGGTGGGCACCGACGACCATCTCGCGATCATCCTGCTTGGGTCTGCGACCGGCGCGACCTTCACGCATATTCCGTTCAACGGCGCGGGCGAAACACGGACGGCAGTGCTTGGCGCGCAGGTCACGGGCGGTGGCCTGAACATCAGCGAGTTTGCAGGCAATGACACATCCGGCCTGCGCATGATCGCGCACTTTGGCACGGAACGCTCGCCGCAACTGCCGGACGTGCCCACCGCGAAGGAGGCCGGCTTCGACGTCGAGATGACGTCGGAACGGGGCGTGGCAGCGCCACGCGACGTGCCTGACGATATCACGCAGAAGTTCTCCGACGCGATGAAGCGCGTGTTGGACAATCCGGAATTCCAGAAGCAGGCACAGCAACTGGCCCTGCCGTTGGCCTACCTCTCGGGGCCGGACTGGGAAGCGCAGATGCCGACCCGTCTTGAGCGGTTCCAGAAGATCTGGAACGAAACTCCGTGGGTTCAGTGATGACCGGCTCCTCCAAGAACCGTCGGGATTACCCCGATCTGTTGGCGGGTGGACTGATGACGGGTTTGGGAGCGCTTGGCCTTTGGGCCGGGCGCGACCTGGCCTTCGGCACTCCGGCCATGATGGGCTCCGGATTTCTGCCGAAGGTCCTCTGTGGCTGCCTGATCGCCATTGGCCTCTTCGTCTTTGTCAAGGCAATGGCGAAGTCCTACGAACCGATCGGCGACAGCAACATCAAACCCTTGCTGATCCTGATCGCGGCGATAGCGGGTTTCGCATTCCTCGCCGAGGGTTTCGGGTTCGTGGTCTCCACGGTCTGGCTGCTCGTAGTCGGCAGCCTCGCCGATCAGGAATCGCGGTGGAAGGAGATAGCCGTCTCCACCCTGCTTCTGACGGCGTTCGGAGCTCTCGTTTTCATATACGGCCTGGGCGTTCAGATGCCAGTCCTGCCCTTCTGAGCGGCATAGCCGAAGGACCACAATCATGGCTTTTCTCGATGTCTTGATGCTGGGCTTTTCCGAAGCCTTCACACCGACCAACCTGTTGTTCTGTTTCATTGGTGCGCTGCTTGGTACGCTAATCGGCGTACTTCCTGGCATCGGCCCGACAGCGACCGTTGCAATCCTCCTTCCGGTCACCTTCTTCCTGCCGCCGCTCGGAGCCCTCATCATGCTCGCGGGCATCTTCTACGGGGCGCAATACGGCGGATCGACCACCGCCATCCTGGTCAATCTGCCTGGCGAAGCCTCCGCGGTGGTGACCGCGATTGACGGCTACCAGATGGCCCGGAAGGGACGGGCGGGAGCGGCGCTCGCGATCGCAGCCCTCGGGTCATTCTTTGCCGGCACGGTGGCGACCGTCGGTCTTGCCGTCGCAGGCCCCACCCTGTCTTCGTTCGCCTTGTCGTTCGGCCCGGCCGAATACGTGGCGCTCTGCGTCTTCGGTCTTCTTGCAGCAACGATATTGGCGCACGGGTCCGTCGTGAAGGCGATCGGCATGGTCTGTCTCGGCCTCGTCCTCGGTATGGTCGGCATCGATGTCAACAGCGGGGCGACGCGGCTGACTTTCGGCTCGACAGAACTCTACGATGGCATCGACTTCGTTGTCATTGCCGTCGGTCTCTTCGGGGTAGCTGAAATTGCCAGCAACCTCGAGTTCAAGGAAGCACGGGGCGTCCTGCAGAGCACGATCGGTCGTCTCTGGCCGACAAGACAGGAATTCAAGGAAAGTTGGGCTGCCGTTCTGCGCGGTACGGCCGTTGGCACGGTCCTCGGCGTTCTGCCGGGCGGCGGGGCAACCTTGAGCGCCTTCAGCGCCTACTCGGTCGAGAAGAAGATATCGAAAACTCCGGAGAAATTCGGACACGGCGCCATCGCAGGGGTTGCCGGGCCGGAGGCGGCGAACAACGCTGGCGCGCAGTCATCGTTCATTCCGCTTTTGACCCTCGGTATTCCCTCGAATTCGATCATGGCCATGATGCTGGGTGCCATGACGATCCACGGCATCACCCCTGGACCGTCCGTCATCCAGAACCAGCCGGAATTGTTCTGGGGACTGGTCGCGTCCATGTGGCTCGGCAATGCCATGTTGCTGGTGATCAATCTGCCGCTGATCGGCATCTGGGTGCGGCTCCTGAAGGTGCCTTACCGTCTGCTCTATCCGGCCATCCTGCTGTTCTGCTGCATCGGCGTCTACAGCGTCAACAACCGCGGCTTCGACGTCGCGCTCGTGATCCTGTTCGGTATCCTCGGCTACGTGCTGCGCAAGGCGAAGTGCGAAGCCGGTCCGCTGCTGCTGGGCTTCGTGCTCGGTCCGCTGCTTGAAACGAACCTGCGCCGCGCCCTGCTTCTGTCGCAGGGCGACCCGCTCGTCTTCGTCGAACGTCCGATCAGCGCCGTCTTGCTGCTCATTACTGCCGGCATGCTCCTGACCCTGATCCTGCCTGCCATCAGGAAAGGACGCAAGGAAGCATTCGAGGCCAGCGAAGACTGATTAAAAATCCGCGGTGCAGGACCGGTTCGCCTTCCTGCACCGCGCCCCATAAATTGCTGAAAGACGTTGGCCATGTCACCTTCCCGAACTGGCGGCCGTACCAGCCGTGTCCTGAGAGACATCCTTTGTCTCGATGACTTCGAAGAAAAAGCGCGACGTCACCTTCCCAGGCCGCTGTTCGGCTACATCGCCGGCGCAAGCGAGCGCAATTCGTCCTTGCGGATGAACGAGGAAGCTTTCCAGAAGTACGCCTTCAAGCCGCGTGTCCTGCGAGATGTCTCCGCCCGCTCGACGCAGACGACGCTCTTCGGAAAAACCTATGCCGCTCCGTTCGGAATTGCCCCGATGGGTATCAGCGCGTTAATGGCCTACCGCGGCGATCTTGTGCTGGCAGAAGGTGCCGCAAAGGCAGGCATTCCGATGATCATGAGCGGCTCATCGCTCATTCGCCTAGAGGAGGTCGCAGCCGCCTCGCCGGATGCCTGGTTCCAGGCCTATCTGCCGGGAGAGCCCGATCGCATCGATGCTCTCGTGGATCGTGTTGCCGCCGCCGGCTTTGAAACGCTTCTGCTTACCGTCGATACGGCCACCCTGGCAAATCGCGAGAACAACATACGCGCGGGCTTTTCCACTCCCTTGCGGCCGAGCATACGCCTCGCTTGGCAAGGCGTCTCTCACCCGCGGTGGACGATCGGAACCTTCGTCAGGACCATCGTCAGGCATGGAGTGCCGCATTTCGAGAACTCCTATGCGACACGCGGCGCGCCGATCATCGCCTCGAACGTCATGCGCGATTTCGGTAAGCGCGATCATCTGAACTGGGCCCATCTCGAGCGGATACGCCGCCGCTGGAAGGGCAAGCTCGTGGTGAAAGGGATCATGCATCCCGAAGACGCCGCACTGGCTGCTGAGACTGGCGCTGACGGCATTATCGTTTCCAATCACGGCGGACGACAGCTCGACGGAACGGCCTCGCCGCTACGGGTCTTGCCGGATATCGCCGAACGTGTGCCGATTCCCGTCATGATCGATGGCGGGGTTCGGCGTGGCACCGACGTATTGAAGGCTCTGGCGCTGGGAGCGAGCTTTGTCTTCGTGGGACGGCCTTTTCTGCACGCTGCTGCCGTAGCCGCACTGCCCGGAGTACTACGTTGTGCCGAAATCCTCAGAACGGAAATTGATCGTGATATGGCACTCTTGGGTCTCGCATCGCTATCGAGCCTGCAAGCGATAGACTTGATTGATCGCTGAGTTCCAGCTTTCGAAGTCTGTTTATCGGGCCTCATGCCATCGGCCGTCCAATGCCGAGTGGTCGCCGCAAGTGACCGAATCCCTCATGGGGGGCGAGGACCAGGCTCGAGCATCCCTTAGATTGGCGCTTTATGCTTGGTCGTTCGGTTCTGGATGGCGGCGAATTCACGTGCGGTTTGGATGAACGCTGTGAAAGCCGCCGGCGGGTTCTTTCTGCCAGGGTAGTACAAAGCCAGTGGTGCTAGAGAGGGTGTCCAGTCTTCAAGGACGCGCACCAGTCGCCCGGCCCTGATATCATCGCGTACATCCGCCTCCATGACGTATCCGAGGCCGATGCCGTTTCGCGCCGCGATGCTGACAAGACTAGGCTCATCCAGAGTAATGGCACCTTGCACGTCAATCTGAACGGCCTCGCCATTCTTCTCAAACTTCCATCGGAACAGCGCGTTGTTGGGAAGACGCGCGCGGATGCAGCGAAACCGGTAAAGGTCTGTTGGAACTGTCGGGATGCCATGCGTACGCAGAAACTCCGGCGATGCGACCACGGCATTGCTGCGCTTCATGCCCAGGGGTACGGCGATCATGTCGGCAGGGACGAGGTCGGCCGGTCTCAGGCCGAGGTCGAAGCCAGCCGCGACGATATCGACGATCCGTCCTTCGGTGACCAGGTCGACATGAACCTGGGGATAGTGCTGAAGGAACGAGAGGATGAGCGGCTCCATCACTTCCCGAGCTGCCGTGGCAAACGCGTTGATCCGCAGCGTGCCCGTCGGAACCTCCTGGAGCGACTGCGCCGCCAGCATGGCGTCGTGGATGTCGGTCATCGCCGGGCCGACGCGTTCGACGAAGGTCTTCCCCGCTTCGGTCAGCGCGACGCTTCGCGTCGTCCGGTTGAACAGACGGATGCCCAGTCGCTGCTCGAGCTTTGAAATGGCATTGCTCAGGGCCGTCGTGGACATGCCGAGATCATGCGCGGCGGCCCTGAACGACCCAAGGCGGGCGATGCTGAGAACGGCATCAAGATCAGCAAGAACGGAGCGCGTCATTGTCCCTCTTTTCGCAATAGATCATCGTCCTTTATCCCGCTTATCTCGTCAACATGGATGCTCTACCTTCAGGCCAGTCGAGCTCGAACGGAGGTCGAAACCGCAGCCCAGATGGCTGTGTCAAGGAAAGGAGAACCAAATGACGATCAAACTACCGAAGGCCATTGAAGACTACTTCGATGCAGACCGATCAGGCAGCCCGGATGCCGTCGCCGCCGCGTTTACGGAGAACGGCGTCGTGAAGGACAAGGGCAAGCCCCATCGCGGACGCGACGCTATCCGGGAGTGGATGGTCGAAGCCGGCCAGCTCTACACCTACACGGCGGAGCCCTTCTTCATCGGCACGGAGAACGACAAGAGCCAGGTGACGGCCCATGTCGTGGGCACCTTCCCAGGCAGCCCGATCGACCTGCGGTTCTTCTTCGTCCTCGCAGGCGACAAGGTCGCGGAACTGGAGATCACGGTATGAGCGCCTTTCTGACTCTGGAGGGTCGTCGGGCTCTCATCACCGGCGGCACGTCGGGCGCGGGCGCGGCAACCGTAAGGCTGTTCAGGGACCTCGGCGCTCGTGTGCTCACCACCGCGCGCTCGAAGCCGGCGGACTTCTCGGGTGCCGCGTTTGTTGAAGCCAATCTGACCACCGAGGCTGGAGTGCAGGCCGTGGTTGATGCGGTGCATCAGGAACTCGGCGGGCTCGACATCCTCGTAAACGTGCTGGGTGGCTCCTCGGCACCGTCGGGCGGCTTTGCGGCGCTGACCGACGAGGAATGGGACAAGGAGTTTGACCTCAACTTCTTTCCGGCGGTCAGACTCGATCGTGCTCTCATCCCTGGCATGATCGCTCAAGGAAGCGGCGTGGTCATCCACGTCACCTCGATCCAGAACCGTCTCCCGCTACCCGAAGCGACGACCGGCTATGCTTCGGCCAAGGCCGCGCTCAACACCTACAGCAACAGCATCTCCAAGGAAGTTTCTCCGAAGGGCGTTCGGGTGGTGCGGGTCTCTCCCGGTTGGATTGCCGATCCGGGGGCCAATGGCCTGGCCTTGCGTATCGCCGAGGAAGCCGGCATCAGCTACGACGCGGCGATCCAGGTGATCATGAACTCGCTTGGCGGCATACCGCTCGGACGACCGGCTAAGCCGGAAGAGGTGGCAGACCTGATCGCCTTCCTGGCATCGGATCGAGCGTCATCGATCACCGGCACCGAGCACGTGATCGACGGTGGGACCGTGCCCACCACCTAAAGCACGTGCGTACCGTTCGGTGTGTATTCGCTCGGATCCAATAGATATGATCTGTCTGAGCCACGGTAGATATCACCAAAGGTCGTAGCCGCCTCCGCGATTTGCGAAATGCTCGTGCATGGGCATCACGTGCCCATTGGACCGAACGCCGGCTTCCGCAATGATGCGGCGGTGGGCCTTAGGAGGCGCATAATTAGTATAGACTACATGACTGTGCCTCGCAGCTTCAGCAGCGAGGCACGTATGGGGGGTAACTTCTGGGGGTCTGAAAGACTCGCGCGCACATGACTGCAATGAAGGCGGAAGTGATCATTGAGCTCACCTGCTCTGTGGCCGCAATTCCATCCGGGGCCCCAACTCCGGTCAGTCCTGACCTGCCCCTGAACTTTCCTCCGGCTGCGATTAGAGCCTCGGTGGTTTTGGATACGCCAAATGGCGCGGTTTGGGCAACCGGCGGAAACGCATAGCCTTCAACTTGCGCAGCGTTGGAGCCGGTTGCGGCGATAACCCCGGCAGAGTCCGCCGGGGTTTGATATCCGAGCGATGAGTGCGGCCGGAAATGGTTGTAGTCGTCGGCCCATTCGGCGATGGCGCTGCGGGCATGATCGAGGCCGAAGAACAGGCTTTCGTTCAAGAGCTCGTCACGCGTGCGACCGTTGAAGGATTCAACGTAACCGTTCTGGATCGGCTTTCCGGGCGCAATGTAGTGCCACTTGACGTTATAATCCTTCGACCAGGCCAGGGTCGCGTTCGACGTGAACTCCGTGCCGTGGTCGGAGACGATCATGCCGGGCTTGCCTCGCCGTTCGGTCAGCGTCGTCAACTCTCGGGTGACACGGCGACCGGAGATCGACGTGTCCGGCATCGCGGCGAGGCATTCGCGTGTGACGTCGTCCACGACATTGAGCACGCGGAAGCGCCTGCCACAGGCGAACTGGTCGTGAACGAAATCCAGTGACCATCGCGCATTGGCCTTCGCCTCCACCAGCATCGGCGCACGAGTGCCCACGGCACGCCGCCTCGTTTTGCGCTTGCGGACCGAAAGGCCTTCCTCGCGATAAAGCCGGTAGATGCGGTTGACGCCGGACGGCTCTCCCTCCCGCCGAAGCAGGATGAACAGTCGCCGATATCTGAAGCGTCGTCGCTCGTTGGCGAGATCGCGCAGCCTCGACCGCAGTTCGACGTCCGGCAGGCGGCAGGACCGATAGCGGATCGTCGTTCGGTCGGCGGAGATGATCTGCAGGCCCGCCACTCCGAGAGGCCCATCATGGCCTTCAGATGCGCGACGGCGTCACGCTCGGCGGCAGGCCCTACCATTTTAAGAAGCTCGCGAAGTGCAGCCACATCCAGCATCTGTTCGGCCAACCGCTTCTTCAGCTTGGCATTCTCCTCCTCGAGCGCCTTCAGACGCTTCGCCTCCGAAACTTCCACCCCCCCGTACTTGGCTTTCCAGTTGTAAAAAGTCGCCTCAGAAATCCCGTGCTTGCGGCACAAGTCGGCCGCTTTCGCCCCCGGCTTCCTGCTCCTTCAGCACCGCAATGATCTGCTTTTCCCTAAATCGCTGCTTCTTCATTCGTCCGTCCTCAATGGGCCGGACTCTAATCAATTCTGGAGGAAATTCTCAGGGCCAGGTCAGTCTGACCCGCCTCGTCGGGATCAAGGCGCTGATCGGTTATAAGCGCCGCCCCGGCATCTATGGTGGCAGACCGTCGTCGTCGTCGATAATACGCTCGACCGGCAATTCGACGTAACGGCTCCAGACACTGACTGGGTGACGGACATCGCCTACATTCGAACCTGCGAGGGCTTCGCCTACCCTCTCATCGATCTCTTTTCCCGCCGCGCTATCGGCTGGGCGATGCAGAGCCGCCAAACCACGGATGTCGTATTGGACGCGCTTCTCTGGTTGCCGCCCGTGATGCAAGAAGTTTCTGAGCCATTGAGCTGTGATCGAGTGCGGTCTTCTGTCCGGCCTTCAAATGCGGCACTTTGCAAGCCGCTGGCCGATATGGTTGATCAGCGGATCGGGTCCAAATCTATTCAGCGAGCTGAATGGCTCCCAGCCCCGAACTGGTTTTCCTGATCCAGATCTGTTCGATCATTTTGCCCATATGGGTCATCGACGTTCTCACACCTCCGTCATGCAGCAGCAGGCTGCGCCCGATTTTGATAGTCCTCCCTCTTCGTCAGCATGGCCCAGATCGCTCGCGCCATCTTGCTTGCCAGCGCAATGGCCACAAGCATCCTCGGCTTCCTGGCCAATATCCGGGACAGCCACGATCTTTCCAAAATCGTCTTTCGCCCGAGCCAGTTCAAACGAGACATTGCTCCCATGATCAGCAACCGCCTGATGTCGGCGTGTCCGGCCTTCGATATGCGCCCAAGCCGCTCTTTTCCTCCGGACGAGTGCTGCCGCGGCACCAAGCCCAACCACGCTGCGAAGTCTCGCCCGCGTCGAAAGCCCTCCATTGGCCGTGCGAAAGCCTCGACGGCCAACGCGCTCATCGGTCCGACGCCCGGCATCGTTTGCAACCGACGTGCGGTGTCAGTCTGTGCTGCCAGAGCGGCGATCTGTTGGTCCTAGTCTCAATTCGCTGCGTCTTTTCGGAGACCTGCAGAAGAAGATCAAGGCACTCCTCGCGAACCAGTACTGGCAGATCGCCGTTCTCAGCTTCGACGATCACCTCAATCCGCTTCAGATTCCCGATGCCCTGCGGAGTCGGATACCCGAACTCGTAAAGGATTGAGCGCAGCGCGTTCACCAGCTTCGTACGCTGACGCACAAGTCGCTCTCTTCCTTCTGCCTTCGGCGTGATGAAGCGCATCTCAGGTCGCTGCGCGGCGATAACGATCGCTTCGGCATCCGCAGCATCGTTCTTCTGGCGCTTCACGAAGGGCCGCACATACTGCGGTGCGATTAGCTTTACCTGATGGCCATGTCTGGCCATCTCCCGAGCCCAATAGTGTGCGCTTCCGCAGGCTTTCATCACCACGGTTGCCACAGGTTGGTTTGCCATGAACTTTTGGAATTGTAGCCGAGGTAGCTTCTTGCGGAACTTCAGCTCCCCGGTCATTGAGGCTCCATGCACCTGGAAAACGTTCTTCGCCAAGTCGATCCCGATCATTGTCCCTGTCGTAATCTTCGCCGTCCTTCCGTCCCGTTGGATTAGCCCGACGATCCTCCAACAGGAGTTGTCGGGTGGGAAGAGCGGCAACCACTCCATCTATTCACAACCGTCAGCGCGCCAGGAGACGAGGCAGACAGGGCGAGGGGACAGGACCGGCGAAGCTCTTCACAAAGCCCCAGCCGTGCGGCCTATTGACGTGTTGAACTGCCCCCCATTTAGATCGGACAGTCGGCATAAGCAGAAGGGCTCAGGCACAGGCTGGAGGACAAGCTTTTGCCGAACGACTATCTGCTCATTGAGGTGATCATGGGATACATCGCCGCAGGTGCACAACCGAGCAGAAGCTGCAGATCAACGCGCAGAGTTTCGGATCTGGTGAGACGGTGTCTTCGACCGCTCGCCGTCACCGCATCCTCCTCACCTTCGTCAAAACCTGAAGCGGGACTATATCCGCATATCCAGGGACCGGCCCAAACGGCGCTTCGGCTCACCGACGGATGGATTGAGGACTACAACGCACCTCAAGGGTGATGAAAACACGGGGGCTACGAGGCGCTCACCCCCGGCATACGAACTTTGTTTGCCCCCATTCGTGACCCCGTTGTGTAAGTCTTTGCGAAAGACAAGCTGAGCCCTGCCACAAGCAATCGGTGCGGGAGCTCAACCAGGTTGCTGAGGCAAACATGGATCTGGACAAGATCAAGACACTCCTGGACTACATGGGGCGCTCGCGTGTCACAGAGTTGCGCGTAACCCAAGATGGCACGACAGTTGTGATCCGCAACCGAAAGTCGACTGAAAGCGAGGCGGTCACGTCCGACAGTGGCTTGGCAATAGGGCTTCCGAGTTTCGATGACGGTCATTCAAGCTCGGGCAAAAGCGGAACGGTCGTCCGCGCGCCGACGTCGGGCATCGTCCATGCCGCAGCCAGACCCGGTGCGGCGCCTCTCGCGACCCTGAATGGCCCCGTCGAGTCGGGCCAGGGGCTTTGCATCCTGGAAGCGATGAAGGTCTTCACCACGGTTTCCGCGCCCATTGCCGGTACGCTTGCCCGGCTTCTGTTCGAAGATGGCCAGGAAGTGTCCGCCGGCGATCCTCTGCTGGAGATCGTGGAATGACACTGCCCGTTTCCGCCCACCGCCGCTTTGACACGGTCCTCATTGCCAACCGCGGCGAAATTGCCGAGCGCGTGCGGCGGGCCTGCCGCGCAATGGCTCTCAGAGCCGTCAGCATTGCCTCGGAGGCCGATGCGGCCGAAGCGGCTGCATTCAGCAGCGGGGGGCCGCTTTGCGTGGGTCCTTCGATGGTCGCCAAAAGCTACCTCAATCAGGCCGCGATCATACTGGCGGCACGTGCCATTGGGGCGGGCGCTGTGCATCCTGGCTACGGCTTCCTCTCCGAGAACGCAGATTTCGCCGAAGCCCTGGAACGGGCCGGAATTGTTTTCATCGGTCCTTCGACCTCCGCTATCCGGATTATGGGCGACAAGATCGCAGCCAAGCGCGCGATGCTGGAGGCCGGGGTGCCGTGTGTGCCCGGTCCGGGCGAGCCCCTCACCGAGAACGCCGATGTGATCTGCCGGCTGGCCGAAGAGATTGGCTATCCCGTGATCATCAAGGCAGCCGGTGGCGGGGGCGGCCGAGGAATGCGCGTCGTTCGCAACAGCGCCGAGATTGCCGATGCCGTGTCCATCACGCGCGAGGAGGCACGCCATGCCTTCGGCCGACCGGAACTCTACATGGAGAAGTTCCTCGAAAGGCCGCGCCACGTCGAGTTCCAAGTCCTGTGTGATGAGCATGGCAATGCAGTCTGGGTCGGGCATCGCGATTGCTCCTTGCAGCGACGCCATCAGAAGGTCGTCGAGGAAGCGCCGGCACCCGGCATCGACGCCGCGCTGGCTGCTGCGACCGGTGCCCGCTGTGCGGAGGCCTGCCGGCAGATCGGTTATCGCGGTGTTGGCACCTTCGAATTCCTTTATGAGAACGGCGCATTCTTCTTCATCGAGATGAATACGCGGCTGCAGGTGGAGCACCCTGTAACCGAGGTGACCGCAGGTGTGGACCTCGTCCAGCAGCAGTTACGGGTCGCCCAAGGGGAAGCCATCGATTTCGCGTGCTTTGATGGATCGGCAACGGGCCATGCGTTCGAGTGCCGCATCAATGCCGAGGACCCGGAAACGTTCGCGGCATCTCCGGGCCGCATCACGCTTGCGCGGTTCCCCACCGGGGACGGCATCCGTGTCGACACCCATGTGCATGACGGTTACAGGGTGTCCGCCTACTACGATTCGCTGATCGCCAAGCTCATCGTGCATGCGCCGACCCGGGAAGAGGCCATTCTGCTGATGCGAAAGGCCCTCGCCGAAACCCGGATCGAGGGCATCTCAACCAATCTCCCGCTGCATGTGAAGATCTTCAATGATCCCAATTTTGTATCCGGCGCGGTCGACATTCATCATCTGGAAAAACGCCTGAAGGAAGGCTTCTCCGCCAATGCGTGACGGCCCCCGACATCGCAACAGGCTCGGCGACCTCGCCGACCCGAAGCTGATCGCAAGACTGACCGAATGGCTTGAAGCCTCCGGTGCCCGCGAAATCGAAATCCAAGCATCGGACGGCCAGAGCCTTGCCATCGTCATCGGAAAACCGAGCCGCGTCGGCGGGCCCGAGAAGCCGACGATAACGGTGAAGGCACCCATTGCGGGTCACTTCCTTGCGCAGGCCGATCTTCTGATTGGCCGCGCCGTTGAAGCGGGAGACATCCTGGGTCTGATGGAAATCGGGCCGCTGCGGCTTCCGGTCTCGGCACCCGCCTGCGGTGCCTTACGTGAAATTCATGGCGAGAATGGCCGGCTGTTCGGTTATGGCGCGCCCCTCTTTGCTCTGGAGCCGACAGCATGAGCCATCTACATGCACAGGCTCTTTCTTCACCGGGGCATGTCAGCCCGGACAGTGACGCTCTTGCCCGAATTTCCTTCATGGGCGCGCGCGCATTCCTGATCGAGGCACCGGGGGCGTTCGATCTGCCTGGCCAGCGGCGCATCTGGGCCTTGTCCCGGATGCTTGGTGGCCGCGAGGATGTCGCCGAAATCATTCCCGGCATGACGAACCTCCTGGTCATCCTGAGAGAGACACCGGAACATCCGGAGGGCGTGGTCGCCGATCTGCAGCGGAACTGGCGGCGGGCCAGCGAGGTGGATCTTGCCGGTCGTGAGATCGAGATCGCCGTCACCTATGGCGGGGAGCATGCGACTGATCTGCCGGCCCTCTGTGATCTGAGCGGCCTGAGCGACCGCGAGATCGTTCGAATTCACTCAGAGGTTTCCTACCGTGTCTTTGCGCTCGGCAGTGCTCCAGGCTTTGGTTACCTGTACGGGCTTGATCCGCGGATCCACATGCCGCGAAAGACCGTCCCATCACTGAACATGTCACGGGGCTGCGTGACGATCGGCGGCGCGCAGACCGGCGTAGCCGTGCTGACTGGACCGAATGGGTGGAATTCCATCGGCTATGCCGAACTGACGATGTTCGATCCGCTGGCCGCCTCTCCGGCGATCATGGCTCCAGGGGATATCGTGCGTTTCCGGGCAGAAAGGATCGAGCTGTGATCGAAATCCTCCAGACGGGACCGCTGAATACAATCCAGGATCTCGGTCGACCGGGCTACCGGAACATCGGTGTGACCGCTTCGGGTGTCATGGATCCGCTTGCCCATTGCGTCGGCAATCTGCTCGTCGGAAATGAGGTGAGCGCGGCAAGCATCGAGCTCCAGACATTCCCCTTCCGCATCCGCTTCAAGGAGCGTCACATCTTTGCGCTCAGTGGTGCTGATTGTGCGGCAAGGCTTGATGGCCGGTCGCTTCCGGGCTGGTGGGCAATGGAGGCGCAGCCTGGCGAGGTTCTCGAACTGGCCCAGCCGCTCAAGGATGCGCGGGCCTATCTCAGCCTTGCCGGTGGCATTGATGTCGCACTTGTTCTTGGTTCGCGCAGCACCTCGCTGCGCGGGGCCTTTGGCGGGCTTGCAGGCCGATCCCTC
Organism: Pseudomonadota bacterium; assembly: GCA_023404095.1. Taxonomy (GTDB): domain Bacteria; phylum Pseudomonadota; class Alphaproteobacteria; order Rhizobiales; family Rhizobiaceae; genus Mycoplana. The sequence continues at coordinate 49,461 of JAEYDD010000056.1, forward strand.
ACCGTTGGCGACGAGATCGCGGTGATTCCGGCAACGGCGGCCGGTTTCTTTCCCAAGGGAGGTTTCGGCGTGAAGCCGCCGGTCGAGGCGCTGTCGGGCGTGTTCCCGCCTGCGGAAGATGGAGTGCTCACCATCCGCGCGATTCCAGCCGGTGAACACGACCTCTTCGGTGCGGATGCCATGCGGTTCTGGTCCCAGCCCTGGAAGGTTTCCGCCCGGAGTGACCGCACCGGCTTTCGCCTGAGCGGTGAACCGATCCATCCGCTCGAGACGGTCGAAATGCGCTCGCATGGTGTCATGCCCGGTGTCGTTCAGGTGCCGCCGGCAGGCGAGCCGATCGTGCAGATGAGCGATGCCAACACGGCCGGCGGCTATCCAAAGATTGCAGGTGTGCTCGAATCCGATCTCTGGCGTCTCGGCCAGGCCCGCATCGGTTCGAGCCTGCGCTTCCGCTTGGCCACCCATGCCGATGAAAGGGCCGCCGAACATGCGGTCAAAGCCTATCTCGACGACATTCGCCAGACCCGCGCCCTCCTGGTGCAGGCGCTGGCCGCGATGGCTTGAAACGGCCTGGAAACGAAAGCGAGCTGGATATGAAGGTCGATCTGAATTCCGACATGGGAGAAGGCTTCGGACCCTATCGTCTCTGTGATGACGAGGCGATGATGAGTCTCGTTTCCTCCACCAACATCGCCTGTGGATTTCATGCCGGCGATCCTGTCACAATGACGGCGATGGTCAGACTTGCCAGGGCACGCGGCGTCGATGTCGGGGCCCATCCGGGCCTGCCGGATCGCGAAGGTTTCGGCCGTCGCGAACTGCCCTTCAGCGATGCCGAACTGCGCCAGCAGTTTCTCTACCAGCTCGGCGCATTGATTGCGATTGCGAAGGCGGAAGGTGTCCGCGTCTCGCATGTCAGTTTCCATGCCGCCATGGGCACCATGGTCAATCGCAGCGAGGCCCTCTCGACCGCGATGATGGAGGCGATCCTAAGCATCGATCCGGAACTGATCGTCTTCTGCACGGCAGGAAGCATCATCGAGCGAACTGCGGCGGCCAAGGGGCTCCGAACGCTGAACCTGTTTCTTGCAGATCGCGCCTATCAGGCCAGTGGCGCGCTGGTCCCGCGCGGCCAGCCGGGCGATCTGGTCAAGGAAGAGGCCGCCGTGCGCGCGCGCGTGCGGCAACTCCTGGTCGAGGGGACCGTGACAGCGATCTGCGGCACGGTCATCCCGATGTCCGCTCGATCCATTCTTGTCCATTCCGACACGCCGGGGGCGCTGGAACTTGCCCGACTGGTCAGGGCCGAAATCGCTGCCGCCGGCGGCGAGATCGTGCCTGTCTCCCAGTTGCTCGACTGATGTCCGAAACCGTTTCGATCCGATTATTCCTGTAACCGAAAGCCAAGACCATGCCCGCCATTGCAGACCGCCTGAAGAACGTCTCCGTTTCTGCCTCAGCCGCCATGACACAGCGCGCCCGTGACCTTGCCGCCAAAGGCATCAAGGTGATCAGTCTGTCTTCCGGCGAGCCGGATTTTCCCACGCCTGCCAATGCGGTCGAGGCTGGTCATGCGGCAGCATTGGCCGGCGACACGAAGTATCCGCCGCTCGACGGCACGGTTCAGTTGCGTGAAGCCATCTGCCGGAAGTTCAGGCGCGATAATAATCTCGACTATGCGGTGGACCAGATCGTGGTCGCCGGCGGCGGCAAGCAGATCATCTTTGATGCGGTGCTGGCAACCTGTAATCCGGGCGATGAGGTGGTGATCCCTTCGCCGTCGTGGATCAGCTATGCCGATATCGTCAAGTTCGCCGGTAGCGTGCCGGTGCCGGTCGACTGCCCAGAAAACAACGGCTTCAAGCTTCGCGCTGAGGATCTGGACAAGGTGATTTCGCCGAAGACGAAGTGGCTGTTCCTGAACTTCCCGAACAACCCGACCGGCGCTGCCTGCTCGCGAGCCGAGATGAACGCCATTGCCGAGGTCATGCTCCGGCACCCTCACGTCTGGATCATGACCGATGACATGTACGAGCACCTGATCTATGACGGCTTCGAATTCTGCACCATCGCGGAAGTCGAGCCACGTCTCCTCGATCGCACGCTGACGGTCAATGGTGCGTCCAAGGCCTATGCCATGACCGGATGGCGTCTTGGCTGGTGCGGTGGTCCGCGTGACCTGATCAGGGCGATCAGCAACGTCAATGGTCAGAACAGCGGCGGGACGTCGACGATCACCCAGGCTGCCGTCGCCGCGGTCCTCGACGGACCGCAGGATCTTCTAAAGGAACGCGCCGAGATTTACCGCCAGCGACGCGATTTCGTCGTGACGCGCCTTGGTCAGATCGACGGTATCCGCTGCCACAAGCCGGAAGGCGCATTCTATGTGTTCCCGAACATCGCAGGGCTTCTGGGCAAGACCTCAAAAGGCGGGCGCAAGATCGAGACGGATACGGATTTTGTCCTGGCACTGCTGGATGAGCAACATGTGACCACGGTTCAGGGCGCGGCCTATGGCATGAGCCCCTACTTCCGCATTTCCTACGCCACGAGCATGGAACAGCTCGAAGAAGCCTGCAATCGCATCCGGCAGTTCTGCGAAGACCTGCACTGATTGAAAGGCGCCTGTCCGTCACGTGGTGGCGTGGCGGATGGATCGGTGAGGCGCGGCCTTCTGCTCGGGGCGCGCCTCAGCGCTTCAGGTTGTTTGTCAGTTCCAGCAGAATTGACTTCACCGCCAGGGCGGGGGCGGAAAGCTCGCTCTGATCCGAAACGCACAGTGACAGGGTTTCCTCGATCTTCGGCGTGATCGCGCGGAGCACGAGCGGCTCGGTAGACTCGCTCAAGATTCGTTCGGCGATCGCCTTGGGCATGATGGTGGCGGCCGTTCCGGTATTGACCACCCGGGCCAGCGTGCGAACAATCTCCACTTCGGCGACTACATTGAGTGACAGGCGCGCGCGGCTGAAGGCGAGTTCCACGGCCCGGCGCACGAAATTGTAAGGCGGCGGCAAAAGCATCGGCAGGTCGTTGATCGCTGCCACGGGTAGCGGGGCATCCGCTTCCTCGATGCCGAAATTCATGTGCGAGACGAGATAGAAGTCCTCGGTCAGGAGCGGTTCGAAGCGCACACCCTTGATTGGCCCCGTGCCGTGGATGAGGGCCATTTCCAATCTGCCATTCATGATCATCTGGCTGTAGGCCTGGCCGACGCTCTCGGTTAGATGAAGGAGGATGCCGGGATGGCGCTTGCGGGTCTCGATCAGAAGATCGGCGGAAAGCGTGGCGGCACTGCTAAACGGTACCAGACCCACCGAAACACGCCCCACCAGCGTTTCCCCGGCCGCCTTTACGGCCGCTTGCGCCAGATCCATTTGCCTAAGGATTGTCTGGGCATGGCGATAGACCGCGCGGCCAGCCTCGGTCATGGTCACGCCCTGCTGGCTGCGGAGCAGCAGCTTCTGCTGGAAATGGTCCTCCAGGGCGGCGAGCTGCTGGCTCAAGGCGGGCTGGGCGATATGCAGAACGTCGGCGGCACGGGTAATGCTCCCGGTATCGACGATGACGATGAACGATCTGAGGCGCCGTGTGTCCATGAATTCCGTCCTTTTCCTAAGGCCGGAATGTCGCAAGCCGGAGGCGGCTTTGCAACACCTCGCTGCCGGTTCGCATGTCCGTTTTAGGGTTCGAGGCGGTATGCCGTAAGGGCTTTCCAGCGCAGAAAATGCCTGGTGCACCGCGCTCCATAGGGCTTTTTTATCCATCCAGATTCAATCGGTCTTAGGCAGAGCCTTTGCGCTCCGCTAATCTTCCTTCCACAAACAAGGGGAACAGAATGTCTTTCTCGGATTACAGGACAGCTCTCGTAACCGGCGGCTCGGGCGGCATCGGTGCTGCCATCGCCGAGCGTCTCCGTCGGGAGAATATCGAAGTCCATGTGGTCGCCCGCAATGCGGCGGCACTCGAAGCGCTTGCTGCGCGAACCGGCTGCATTCCCCATGCAATCGACGTGACGGATCGCCAGGCCCTGGCGGCACTGACCAGCCGCGTGGTGTTCGATATCCTCGTCAACAACGCCGGTGTCGACCGCCCGAAGAAGTTCCTTGAGGCCGAAGAGGGCGATATCGATCTCCTGGTCGACGTCAACCTCAGGGCCGTACTGCATCTCTGCCGGATGATCGTTCCCGGCATGGCCGCCCGCGACCGTGGCCACGTCGTCAACATCTCCTCGATCGCCGGGAACTACAATTTCGGCGGCAACTCCAGTTATCACGCCACCAAGGCCGGCGTCGCCATGCTGTCCAACCAGCTGCGCCTCGATACGTTCGGCAAGCGCGTGCGGGTGACCGAGGTCTGCCCCGGGCGAGTTGCCACGGACATCTTCACCCATGTGCATGGCGATGACCCTTCCGTCCGCGAGCGCTTCATCGACGGCTTCGAGCTGCCGCAGGCGTCGGATATTGCAGACGCCATTGCCTTTGCCATCGCGGCGCCGGTCGCAGTCAACATCGGCCACATGGAAATCACCCCAACCCTGCAGGTCATGGGCGGCCTGCAGACGGCCAGGCCGCAATCTCCTTCCGGGGAGGGGCGCACGTGAATGGTTTCGATCTCGGCGTAATTCTGGCCAATCCGGAATACGTCTCCATGCTTATGCATGGGCTTGAAGCGACCTTGATCATCGCCATCGGCTCATGGCTTCTGGCAATGACGCTGGCGCTCCTGCTTCTGGCGATACGATTTTCGCCCGGCCCGGTCGGCCACCGCGTAGTCGCTGCCTATGTGTCCTATCACCGCAACGTGCCGACCCTGGTGCAGCTGATGCTGTGGTACTTCGGTATCTACACGCTCCTGCCGACGGCGGCCTCGGACTGGCTGGCCCATCATTCGGCGGAGATGATCTTTGCCGTGCTCGGGCTTGGCCTGTGCCAGGCGGCGTACTTCAGCGAGGATATGCGTTCGGGCCTGAGGTCTGTCAGCCCGGGCCAGATGGAAGCGGCGCAGGCCCTGGGGCATGGATATCTGTCCGCCATGCGTTACGTGGTTGCGCCGCAAGGCATTCGAAACGCGTTGCCAGCCCTCGTCAACCACAGTGTCTCCCTATTCAAGAACAGCAGTCTGGCGCTGGTCATCGGTGCGCCGGAGCTGACCCATGCGATCAAGGAAGTCGAGAATCTCAGCTTCCGCACCTTCGAGATCTACCTTATCGGTACCCTGATCTATCTGGCGATCTCGCTCACCATCATGTGGCTTGGCGCCTACCTGTGCTGGCGCGCTGATCCGGCGACGGGGGGCGCACGATGATCCACGATCTGTTCGCCATCCTCGATCAATATGGACTGCTGCTGCTGATAGGCCAGTATCCGAACGGTCCGCTCGGCGGTCTTGCCAACACGCTGATCCTGTCGGCCCTCGCCATCCTGTTCGCATTTCCAGTGGCCATCCTGTTCGCTTTCGCCCGGCTTTCCCGCTTTCGCGTCCTGCGCTGGCCGGTCACCGTACTGGTCTATGTCACACGCGGCGTGCCGCTCCTGATGCTTATCCTGTGGTGCTATTTTCTGGTGCCGATGCTGACGGGTGCGGATGTCCCAAGTTTCGTGACGATGCTGGTGACACTGGTCATCTACCAGGGCGCCTTCCTCAGCGAGATCGTGCGTGCCGGGATTATAGCGCTGGGACAGGGACAGATGGATGCGGCGCGCGCGCTCGGTCATGGCTACTTCGGCGCCATGCGTTACGTCATCTTGCCGCAGGCGCTCTACAACATGATCCCCAGCATGCTGTCCACCTTCGTTGCGACGATCAAGGACACCACGCTCGGCTATGTCATCAACGTTCCGGACCTGACATTCGCTGCAAGCCAGGTGAACAACCAGCTTCTGACGCAGCCCTTCCAGGTCTTCGTGATCCTCGCGCTGACCTATTACGTCCTCTGCTGGTCGCTGACCTGGCTGACCAATGTCGTCGAGCGCCGAATCTCGCGCCGACGCGCCGGCCTCACCCGTCGGCGCGAGGACGTACATCCCTTGAATTCCAGTGTAGTGGAGCCGCAGCCATGACCGAACAGGCGATTCAGATTTCAGATGTGCGCAAGGCCTACGGCGACTTCGAAGTACTGAAGGGCATCAATGCCTCCGTGTCCCGCGGGGAGGTGGTCGTCATCTGCGGCCCTTCCGGCTCCGGTAAGTCGACGCTCATCCGCACGGTCAACCGGCTGGAGGAAATCAGCGGAGGTTCGATCCTGTTCGAAGGCCAGGACATTCATGCGCCGATGAAGAACAGGGAGTTGAACCGCCTGCGCAGCCGCATCGGCTTCGTCTTCCAGAACTTCAATCTCTTTCCGCACCTGTCGGTGGTCGAGAACGTCGCCATGTCTCCCGTCAAGGTGAAGGGCGTCAATCCCGCAGAAGCGCATGAGAAGGCCCTTCGCCTGCTGGCCCGTGTCGGCCTGGCGGAAAAGGCGAACGCCTATCCCGCCCAGCTTTCGGGCGGTCAGCAGCAGCGTGTGGCCATTGCGCGTGCGCTCGCCATGGAGCCGCCGGTCATGCTCTTCGACGAACCGACATCGGCGCTCGACCCCGAGATGGTCGGAGAAGTTCTAGCTGTCATGAAGTCTCTCGCCGCCGATGGCATGACCATGATGTGCGTAACCCACGAAATGGGCTTTGCCCGCGACGTTGCCGATCGCATCTGGTTCATCGACGCTGGACAGATCATCGAAACCGCGACGCCGGAACAGTTCTTTACCAACCCCAAGCACCCGCGCGCGCAACGCTTCCTTTCCGACCTGCGGCACTGAGAGCCGCAAGAGACTGCAGAGTTTTCCCGGTCCTTCGCGGCCTGGGAGGAGAACCACGCCCGTCACCTCGGTTGTGGACCATGTCTTGAACAGTAAGTGCCTGACAATAAACCAAGGAGAACAGTCGTGAAGTGCAAGTCCGTCATCCTCGCCAGCCTGCTTGCCGCATCAGCCCTCGCAACCGTGGCGAAAGCCGATGTCCTCGCCGATATCGAGGCAAACAAGACACTGCGTTGCGCAACATTCGCCGACGTCCCGCCCTTTGCCTCACCGGATGTGAACACCCGCGAGATGGTCGGGTTTGACGTCGACCTGTGCAATGCCATCGCCCGCGAGCTCGGTGTCAAGGCCGAGGTCAAGCCGGTCTCCGTCGAAGCCCGCGTGCCGGAAGTCAAGCTTGGTCGCGTCGACATCACTGTCGCGAATCTCGCCTATACCCAGAGCCGCGCGGAACAGATCCAGTTCTCCGATCCCTACTATCTGGCCAAGGAAATGCTGATCGTGCCTGTCGACGATACGGGCAAGTCGAAGTCGGACTACGTCGGCCAGCGCGTTGCCTCCACCAAAGGTTCGACCTCGGAAATGTCGATCAAGCTCAACAAGTCCGAGCCGCTGACCTTCCAGGATACGGCGTCCGCCTATCTCGCCGTTCAGCAGGGCAAGGCGCGGGGCATGGTGGCCAACACGATGACGACCACCAAGCTCGTGAACGAGTCCAAGACCAGAGGCAAGGAGATGCGGATGATCCCCGAGCCCATGCTCTATCAGCCGATCGGCATCGGCATGGCGAAGGATCAGCCGGCACTGACCTCCAAGATCAACGAGGTCCTGCGCAAGCTCGATGATTCGGGCGAGATCAACCAGATCTGGGACAAGTGGCTCGGCCCGAACACCGAGTACAAGATGACCCGCACCGACAAGGTCTTGCCGCTCTCCGAACTGAAGTTCGACCCGATCCCCTGATCGGAACTGACTACCGCTTCTCAGGCGGCTTCCAGACACCAACCCAGACAACGTGGCGGGCAGGCATGCCCGCCGAACGACAACCTGCGAGGAAACTTGGCCCATATCAAGAAAATCCCCGTCCGTCCGGCAAAGGCCGAGGTCGAGGCATTGGCGAAATTCTCGCCGGCCACCATCCATGAAGCCCAGGGGCGCCGGGGTGCCTTGTCATCCCGCATCAAGCCGGTCGACTACCGCATGAAGCTCTGCGGCCCGGCCTTTACCGTGCGCTGCGCACCTCGCGACAACATCATGCTGCAGCTTGCGATCAATTTTGCGCAGGCTGGCGATATCATCGTCGTCTCCGGCGGCGAGTATGAAGAGGCGGGATCCTTCGGTGACGTGCTCGCCAATGCGTGCCTCGCCAAGGGCATCGGTGGTCTCGTGACCGATAGCGGCGTGCGAGACAGCCTGCAGCTGCGGGATCTCGGCTTCCCGGTCTTCTCGCTCAGCCTCTGCATCAAGGGCACCGTGAAGGAAACGCTGACCACGACCAATGACTCGATCGTCATCGGCGGCGAGATCGTGCATCCGGGCGACATCATCGTCGGCGATGCGGATGGGCTCGTGGTCGTGCGCCGCGAGGAAGCAGCTGACGTCTCCGCACTCTCCCAGGCCCGTGAAGATGCGGAAGCCCGTTACATCGCGGACTACAAGGCCGGCAAATCCGTCATCGAAGTCTCCAAGCTAGAGGCCGTCCTGAAGGCCAAGGGCCTGACGGTCGAAGCCTGATAGTTGAACAATGAGCGGCGAACCTTCGGGTAAACAGGAGACGATGTCGAGATGACCAGCCCATTGTTCAGTCTTTCGGGTCGGCGTGCCCTGATCACGGGTTCTTCGCAGGGCATTGGCTTTGCGCTTGCTGAAGGCCTTGCGGCGCATGGCGCGGATGTGGTGCTGAACGGCCGTGACCGTGTGAAGCTCGATGCTGCGGTCAAGACGTTGCAGCATGCCGGCTTTACGGCCTCTGCCAGTGATTTCGACGTCACGGATGGCGAGGCTGTCAAGGCCGGCGTTGCGGCGATTGAGGCGGAGATCGGTCCGATCGATATCCTGATCAACAATGCCGGCATGCAGTACCGCACGCCGCTAGAGGACTTCCCGGCGGATCGCTGGGAGCAGTTGCTGAAGACGAACATCTCGAGCGTCTTCTATGTCGGCCAGGCAGTGGCCCGCCACATGATCCCTCGCGGGCGCGGCAAGATCGTCAACATTGCGTCTGTCCAGAGCGAGCTCGCGCGTCCCGGGATCGCGCCCTACACGGCGACCAAGGGGGCGGTAAAGAACCTGACACGCGGTATGTCGACCGATTGGGCCAAGTATGGACTGCAGGTGAATGCGATTGCCCCGGGGTATTTCCGGACGCCGCTCAACCAGGCGCTGGTCGACAATCCAGAATTCTCCCCCTGGCTGGAGAAGCGCACGCCCGCCGGTCGCTGGGGTGACGTCGAGGAACTGGTCGGCGCGGCCGTATTCCTGTCGTCGAACGCTTCCTCCTTCGTGAATGGACACACACTCTATGTCGACGGCGGCATCACCATCAGTCTCTGACACGGGCTATTTGCCGGGTCCTATCGTCGTTATGGGCGTTTCGGGATGCGGCAAGTCGTCGGTCGGGGCAAAGCTCGCAGACCATCTTGATGCGCGCTTCGTCGAGGGCGACAGCCTGCATCCGCCGGAGAATGTTCAAAAGATGCGGCGCGGCACGCCGCTGGAGGATGCGGACCGCTGGCCCTGGCTTGCAGCGATCGGAGAGGTTCTGTCGGCGAAAGCGGATGGATCCCGGTCGGTGGTCGTGACGTGTTCGGCGCTGAAGCGCGCCTATCGCGACCGGTTGAGGGAACTAGCAGGCCAGCCGGTGACCTTCGTCTTCCTGCAGGGGCACCGCGCGTTGCTTGCGGCGCGAATGGCTGGCCGCCAACACGAGTACATGCCGTTGTCGCTGCTCGACAGTCAGCTCGCGACGCTGGAACTGCCACAGACGGAGCCCGATGTCGTGAGGATCGACATCAATCAACCGCTTGAAGCCATCGTCGGACGGGCGATGACCGTGCTTGCGCTGCGCAGGCGAGGAACGAGCTGAGAGAACCATCGGAGGACATCATGAGCAAGCCCGAACTCCTTCTGATCGGGCCCTATCCGGAATGGGATATGGTCGAACTGGAAGACCGATATACCGTGCACAGGCTTTACGAGGCGGCTGACCGCGAAGCCTTCATCCGCACCCATGCGGGCGCGAGCCGGGCGATCGCCACACGTGGCGAACTGGGCGCATCGGCCGAACTGATCGCAGCCCTGCCGAAGCTCGAGATCATCTCGGTCTATGGCGTAGGCTTCGATGCGGTCAATCTCGATGCGGCCCGCGCCCGCGGCATCCGCGTCACCAATACGCCGGACGTGCTGACCAATGACGTGGCCGATCTCGGCGTTGCGATGATGCTGGTGCAGTCGCGCGGGATGATCGGTGCGGAGAGCTGGGTACGTGACGGCAGCTGGGCGGCCAAGGGCCTCTATCCGCTGAAGCGTCGCGTCTGGGGCCGCAAGGCCGGCGTGCTGGGTCTCGGCCGGATCGGCTACGAGGTTGCCAAGCGCCTGAAGGGTTTTGACATGGATATCGCCTATAGCGACGTTTCGGAAAAGTCCTATGCGGAGGGCATGACCTATATCGCCGACCCGGTGGAGCTTGCCCGCCATGCCGACTTCCTGTTCGTGACGCTCGCCGCTTCCGCAGCCACCCGTCATATCGTCGGTAAACAGGTGATCGAGGCGCTCGGTCCGGAAGGTATGCTGGTCAACATCTCGCGTGCGTCGAATATCGACGAACAGGCGCTGCTAGAGGCCCTTGAGAGAGGGGCGCTCGGTGCGGCGGCACTCGACGTCTTCGAAGGCGAGCCGAAGCTCGACCCGCGTTTCCTCGAACTCGACAACGTGCTTGTCCAACCGCACCATGCTTCCGGGACGATCGAGACGCGCAAGGCGATGGGCCAGCTGGTACGCGACAACCTTGCCGCCCACTTTGCCGGCACGGCACTGCCGACTCCGGTCATCTGAGGAGCTTTTTTCATGAAAGCCATCGTCATTCATGCCGCCAAGGATTTGCGGATCGAAGAGCGCGACGTCGGGGCGCCCGGCCCCGGCGAGGTGGAGGTCGCGATCGAGGCCGGCGGCATCTGCGGCTCGGACCTGCACTACTACAATCACGGCGGCTTCGGCACGGTCAGGCTGCGCGAGCCGATGATCCTCGGCCACGAGGTCGCCGGCACGGTGAAGGCACTCGGCGCAGGGGTCTCGCATCTGGAAATCGGCGACCGTGTCGCGGTTTCGCCGAGCCGACCCTGCAATGCCTGCGATTATTGCCTTGAGGGCAAGCAGAACCATTGCTTCAACATGCGCTTCTATGGGTCGGCCATGCCCATGCCGCATATCCAGGGGGCCTTCCGCCAGCGCCTAGTCGCGGAAGCCTCTCAGTGCCATCCGGTCGATGACGGCATCTCGATCCACGAGGCGGCGATGGCCGAGCCCTTTGCCGTCGCGCTGCATGCGGTGAAGCGGGCAGGCGCCCTCACAGACAAGCGCGTCTTCGTCACCGGCTGCGGGCCGATCGGTGCGCTGGCGATCATTGCCGCGCGGGCGCATGGCGCGCGGGAGATCGTCGCCACGGACGTAATGGACGCTGTCCTGAGAAAAGCCCTGCACGTCGGCGCCGACCGGGTGATCAACAGTGCCGAAAACCCCGAAGAACTTTCGAATTATACGGTCAACAAGGGGTACTTCGACGTGCAATTCGAGGCCTCAGGCAATGAGCGCGCCATGCGGTCCGGCCTGGAGGTCCTGCGGCCTCAATCGACATTGGTCCAGCTTGGTCTCGGTGGGGATATCTCCTTCCCGCAGAACATGGTGGTTGCCAAGGAAATCGAGCTGAAAGGCACGTTCCGCTTCCATGAGGAGTTCGGACTGGCAGTCAACCTGATCAACCGGCGTCGCGTAGATCTCACGCCGCTTCTAACCGGCACCTATCCGCTGGAAGACGTGGTCCGTGCCTTCGAGGTGGCCGGCGACCGAACGCAATCGATGAAGGTCCAGCTCGCGTTCTGACGGCGCGGAAGACGGGAAGCGACATGGCATGCAGTAAGCCCGGCAGTATGGTCTCAACCATACCGGCATGTTCTAACCCCGTATGGCGTTCACAAGCGCTGCAGCGGCGGCAATGGCCTCCTGCTGCCACGGTCGCAAATCCTGGCCGTGATAGTTCTGGAACACCGGCAGGAAAGGATCGTCGATCGGCGTCTTGATCCCGGAGAGCTGTTCCATCACCGCAAGCCCGCAATAGGGGACGTAAGCCGCCGAATAACCGCCTTCATGCGACATCACCAGGCGTCCGCCGCAAAGCGCGTCGGCCGTCTCCATCAGGAGGCGCGTCATCGTGCGGTAGGTGTCGCTGTGCAGCATCATGCGACCGAGCGGATCGGCGCCGGACCCGTCAAAGCCCGACGGGACGACGATGAGATCGGGCTTGTAGGCCCGAAGCGCCGGGAGCACGACCTGCTCGAAGGCGGCGATATAGGCGCCATGACCGCTGCCGGCGGGAAGCGGAATGTTGAGATTGTAACCGAAGCCTGCCTCCGCACCGCGCTCCTCGCGGTCTCCGCTATCGTGCGGGTACAATCTCTCCTGATGCAGCGAGATCGTCAGCACGCCGGGATCCGTCCAGAATGCGGCCTGCGTACCGTTGCCGTGATGCACATCCCAGTCGACGGTCGCGACGCGTTCGAAGCCGTGTTTCCGGCGGTTTTTCAGGATTGCTACGGGAACGTTGCCGAAGAGGCAGAAGCCCATGCCCTTGTCGCTCTCCGCATGATGCCCGGGCGGGCGCACGAGCGCATAGCCGTTGGAAAGCTCGCCGGAGAGCACCTTGTCCATCAGCGCATAGGTTCCGCCGGCGGCGAGGCATGCGATCTCGTAGCTGCCGCGCCCGAAAGGCGTGAGATAGCTGGCATCGCCGCCGCGGTCGTCGCTTTCCGCCTTGATGCGGCGTATGTAATCCCGCGTGTGGAAGAGGGCGAGATCATCCTCCGTCACCGGCTCCGACTTGACGCTGACAAGCTGTTCGCTCAGGCCGGACACTTCCATGAGGTTGCGAAAGCGCCGCTTTGTGGCGGCATTTTCCGCGTGCTCGCCAGGCTCGACCGTCAAGCCTGCCGGAAAGAACTGTGCGGCATTGCCGGTGTCGTGCCAGAGATAGAGTTCATGGAAATTCCAGCCCGTCTTCGTCATCGTCTCTCTCCCTGCCTTCAATTGCCTATGGTCACCCACACGCCCTTGCCTTGCGTGTAGGAGATGAGCGCGTCCATGCACTTGTCGCGGCCGTTGCCGCTTTCCTTCCAGCCGCCGAAGGGCAACTGCATGTCGCCATTCATGTAGCTGTTGACGTAGACCATGCCGGCTTCGACATCGCGGGCGAAGCGGTGCGCTTTGCCGAGGTCGGATGTCCAGATGCCTGCGGCAAGCCCGAAAGGGCTATCGTTGGCGACGGAGACGGCTTCCTCGTAGCCCGAGACGGGGATGATGCTCGCGACCGGCCCGAAGATCTCTTCGCGTGCGATGGTCATGGTATTGTTCACGCCGGCGAAAATCGTCGGCGCGACATAGGCGCCATGTTCGAGGCCCTCCGGCACGCTGCCGCCCAGAACGCAGTCCGCACCGGACTGCTTGCCGATGGCGATATAGTTCAATACGCGCTGCTGCTGTTCACGTGTGACGAGCGGCCCCATCGTCGTTTTCTCGTCCAGCGGATCGCCTGGCACGTAACCGGCCTTCGCCTGCGCAATGAGGGAGTCGACGAAATCGGGAACGATGGACTTCTCCACGATGATGCGGGAGCCGGCACAGCAGACTTCGCCCTGGTTGCCGAAAATGCCCATCGCCGCCCACCAGGCGGCTGTTTCGATGTTGTCGGCGTCCGCCAGGACGACATGAGGGGATTTTCCACCGCACTCGGTGGCGACCTTCTTCATGTTCGACTGACCGGAATAGATCAGCATCAGCTTGCCGACTTCGGCGGAACCGGTAAAGGCGATCTTGTCGACATCCTCGTGCAGCGCCAGCGCCTTGCCGGCCTCCGCCCCATAGCCGTTGACGACATTGAGCACGCCGGCGGGGCCGCCTGCCTCCATGAAAAGCTGTGCAAGCAGGAGCGCGGATAGGGGCGACTGCTCGGCGGGTTTCAACACCACCGAATTTCCAGCCGACAAGGCCGGAGCGATCTTCCAGGCTGTCATGAGCAACGGGTAGTTCCACGGAACGATGCAGCCGACGACGCCCAGCGGTTGGCGAATGACGTAGGACAGCACGTCGCTCGACGTGGAACCAACGGAGCCTTCGATCTTGTCGATGCATTCCGCGGTGAAGCGGAAGCAGTTGACGGCGAGCGGTATGTCGACCGTCAGCATTTCCTGGATGGGCTTGCCCATGTCGATCGTATCGAGGAGGGCGAACGTGTCGGCGTGCGCTTCGACAAGATCAGTGAAGCGGATCATGACGGCCATTCGGGCGCGCGGCGCCATGCGCGACCAGACGCCCGACTTGAAGGCCCTGCGCCCGGCTGCGACCGCAAGATCGATGTCGGCCGCCTCGCCGCGCGAGACGGCGGCGATCACGCTGCCGTTCGACGGATTGACGGTCTCGAACTTGCTTCCGGACAGAGCCTCGCGGAATGTTCCGTCGATGAAGAGGCGCCCCTCGAAAGAAAGCCTGCTGGCCTTGTCATGCCACGTCTGGGGTGATGCAATGTTCACGATGGGGTCTCCTAGCCGGCGAGGATCATCTGGGCGGCGCGCTCGGCGACCATGATGGTCGGCGCGTTGAGGTTGCCGGACACCATCTTCGGGATCACCGAGGCGTCAGCGACATGAAGCCCCTCAAGCCCGCGGACCTTGAGCGTTGCCGGATCGGTGACGGCCATCCGGTCCGTGCCCATCCGGCAGCTCGAGGACGGGTGATAGAGCGTGGTCATATGGCCGCGTACGTAGTCGGCGATCTCCGCATCCGTCCGGCATTCGGCGCTGGGGCTCACCTCGTAGGCGACCAGTTCCTTCACGGGCGACTGCTCCATGATGCGGCGATTGATCTTGATGCCCTCGACCATGGTGGCGAGGTCGAGGCCTTCGGGATCGCTGACGAAATACTTCGGATCGATCGACGGATAATCGATCGGGTTTGCCGAGCGCAGCCTGATTTCGCCGCGGCTGTTCGGCCGCTGGAGCGTGCAATGCGCCGTGATGCCGGACTGGCCGCCGAGGAAGCGCGCATAGTCGCGATGCGGGCTGATGGCGCCGTAGAGCTGGAGGTCGGGCTCCACGCCCGGGCGGCTGCACACATGGCCGCCCGAGGCGACCCAGGGAGACGTGCGGATCCCGGTGCGCCTGTCGCGCCATTCCTCGAAGCTTCCGACAATGATCTCATCCGTCCACGCGCCGATCCCCATCGGTTCGTTGGTGTAGAAGGTGATCGGGATGTTGAGGTGGTCCTGGAGATCCTTGCCGACGCCGGGGAGATCATGGACAGGGTCGACGCCTGCCGCTTTCAGTTCGTCGGCAGGACCGACGCCCGACAGCATCAGAAGCTGGGCCGAGCCGATGGCCCCGGACGACAACACGACCTCGCTTTCAGCGTAAGCCGTCTCGGGAATGCCGTCCACGAGGTATCTCACTCCCTTCACCCGGCCGTTTTCGATGATGAGGCCCGTGACGAGCACACCCGGTTTCAGCGTGAGGTTCGGTCGTTCGAGGGCAGGGCGCAGATAGGCCTTTCCGGTTCCCCAGCGCTCGCCGTTCTTGATGGTGAACTGGAAGAGGCCGACGCCTTCCTGCGTTTCGCCGTTGTAGTCAGGATTGTAGGGATAGCCCGCCGCTTCCGCCGCCTCGATCCATAGCCGCTCGTACTTGTCGACGTAGGGGACATTGCCGATGTGCAGAAGACCATCATTACCGTGGTAGGGGCTGTTCTTGATGTCGGCGTTTGCTTCTGAATGGAGGAAGACCGGGAAGACATCCTTCCAGCCCCAGCCAGCGCATCCCATTTCCTCCCAGGCATCGTAGTCCGAGGGCAGGCCGCGGATGTAGATCATGGCATTTAGGGCGCCCGAGCCCCCGATCATCTTGCCGCGGGGCCAGAAGATCCGCCGCCCCCGGCACCCTGCCTGCGGTTCGGTGTAGTATCCCCAGTCGGCGCCGGTATTGAACATCGTCACCCAGTCGGAAGGGATGTCCGATGCTAGCGGCGCGGCCTTGCCGGCTTCGAGAACCAGAACCTTGCGGTCCGGGTCGGCGCTCAGGCGGTTTGCAAGCACGCAGCCGGCAGACCCGGCACCGATGATGATGGTGTCGTACATGGAAACTCCTCATTCCCCAGCGATGGCCGGATGTTCCTGAAGTTTGGATTTTGTGGGAGCGGCGTTGCGGCCGCGCAGCCAGTTCACGAGATCGCCGAAGCGACCGACGAGCCCCTTGGGCATCAACAAAATCGAAAGGGTGATGATGAGGCCGAGACCCAGGGTGCGGAATTCACCGGCCTCACGCATCAACTCGTCGGCGGCGACCAGGACGATCGTGCCGACCAGCGGCCCCCAGAAGGTCCCAACACCGCCGACGACCGTGATCGCAACGATGAACATCAACTGCGACAGGGACAGAATGCCGGGGCCGATCGCCTGGAAGTGGGCCGCATAGAAGCCGCCGGCAAGCCCCGTGAAGAACGCCGAGATTCCGAAGACGAGCAATTGTGCCTGGAAGCGGTTGACGCCGCGCGCTACCGCATAGCCGGGATTGTCCTTCAGCGCCCGGAAGGCAAGTCCGATCGGGCTTTTGACGATGATGTATGTGAAGATCATCGTCCCCGCGAAGAGGGCGGCGACGATCGCATAGTTGCCGACGAGCCACTGGCCTTTCAAGAGCGCGCGCGTGCCGAGATCGCCGAAACGGGCGAAGCCCACTGCCCCGCCGGTGAATTGCCGGCAGATCGAGCCTACCATCGTGAAGCATTCTGTGTCGGTGACGATCAGCAGGTACATTGTCTGGGCAATGGCAAGGGTCAGCAGCGCGACGTACACACCCGTCAGCCGCAGGCAGGCAAGGCCAACGATCAGCGAAAAGACCACGGCCGCCAGCGCGCCGGGCAACAGCGCTGCCCATACGTTCCAGCCGAAGTAGAAGCAGATCATTGCCGTGACGTAGCCGCCAAAGGCAAAGATGGCCATCTGGGCGAGCGAGAAGATGCCGGAAAAGCCGAACAGCAGGTTCCACTGCGAGGCGATGGTGGCATAGAACAGCGCAAGCACAATCTGGCCGAGCACATAGCGGCTGTCGATCATGAAAGGCAGGGCCACGGCGGCCGCAATGAGAAGGATGCTGACCAGCAGGTCGACGCGGGCGGAACCGGAACTGACTCTGGATATTGAATTCTGGGTCATGGTCACGCCTCACATGCGACGGATCTGGACGCGGCCGAACAGGCCGGCAGGTCGCCAGATCAGGACGGCGATGACGACGAAGAGCAACGTTGGGAAACCCCAGCGCGCACCCGCGACGTATTGAACGAATGCCTCGAGCATGGCGAGGCCGAAGGCCGCGGCAACGGCGCCCGGCAGGTTGCCGAGACCGGCGACGACGCACATGATGAAGGCCTTCAGCATGGGGTCGTTGCCCAGAGGCGGCGAAAGCTGCGTCATTGAACTCACCATGACGCCGCAGATGCCGGCGATTGCGCCGGAAAGCACCAGCACCTGGAGGTATACCCGGTTGACGGCGACGCCCATCAGTTGCGCTGCCGCGCGGTTCTGCGCGGTTGCGCGGATGGCGCGGCCCATTCGGGTGCGGCCGAGGAGCAGGGCGATGACGGCCATCAGAACAATGACGACCAATACGATCAGCATGTTCTGGAAGGGGAGGCTGACGGGGCCGAGGACCAGCGATCCCGTCGTCGAAAGCGGCTGCTTCAGCGGCTGGCCGCCATAGACGAGCAATATCGCGTTCTCGAGCGCGATGCCGATGCCGACCGTCGCAATCATGACGTTGGATTCGAAGGTCGCCTTGTCGTTCGTCAGGAGATTTCGAACGACCAGCAGGTAAAGCAGGCCTCCCGCGACGGCGCCGACGGCGATCGCACCGGCAAAGCCCACGTAGAACGGCAGGCCGAGCGTTGAGGAGAATGTGAAGGCGGAATAGCCGCCGAGCGTGAGCATCGCGGCATGCGCCATGTTCAGCATCCCCATGGACCCCCAGACGAGGGACAGGCCGACGGTGGCAAGCGCGTAGAGGGCGCCTGTCGTCAGTCCTGCGATGAGGATCGCGGTCATGATGTCGAGCATCGTCAGCCTCCGAGGTAGGTTGCGAGGAGCTCGTCTCGGGCGAGCAGCTCGGCGGGTGGGCCGGACCAGACGATGACGCCGTCGTCGAGCAGGTGGAGATGATTGGCGAGATCGGCGACGCGAGCAGGGTTCTCTTCCACGAGCAGGATGGTGCGCCCGCTTTTCGAAAGCTCGGCGATGACGCCATAGATCTGTTCGATGATCAGCGGGGCAAGGCCGAGGGACGGCTCGTCGATGAGCAGGATCTCGCCTCCCATCATGAGGCCGCGGCCGATGCCGACCATGCGGCGCTCTCCGCCGGAAAGCGAGGACGCGACCTGATGGCGCCGGTCCGCGAGCTTGGGCAGAAGCGCGTAGACCTCGTTCAATCGCTGGTCGATCAGCGCCTTGTCTCGCGTGAGATAGGCGCCCATCAGCAGGTTTTCGAGAACACTCATTTCCGGAAAGAGCATGTCGCCCTGCGGCACGTGGGCGACACCAAGTCCGGCGATCGCCTCGGGTTTCGCAGGCGCGGGGCTGCCGTTCACGCGGATCGTGCCGGACTTCAGCGGAACAAGGCCGGAAATGGTCTTGAGCAGCGTGGATTTTCCATGCCCGTTCGGGCCGACGACGGTGACGAAGTCACCGGCGGCGACGTCGAAGGAGATGCCTCTCAGCACGTCGAGTTCCCTGTAGCCGGAAACGACGTTGGTGAGGCTGAGGACGGCTGGCTTTGGAGCAGCGCTCATGGCTGCGCCCCGCTATCGGCGAAGTATGACTTGAGCCGCTTGCGCGTGCCCTCGCCGAGATAGGTCTCAACGACGACGGGGTCTTCGGCTACCGCGTTCGGCGGGCCCTCGAAGATCTTCTTCCCGTGATGCATGATCAAGACGCGGCTCGACAGGGCCAGCAGGAAGCGCATGACGTGCTCGATCAGCACGACGGTCAAGCCGCCGGCCTTCAGGCGCTCGACAAGGTCGACGATGTGATCGATTTCGCTGGTGTTGAGGCCACCCACCGGTTCATCCAGGAAGAGAAGCTTCGGCCTGGTGGCGATCGCGCCGGCAATCATCAGGAGCTTGCGCTCTAGCACGGGAAGCTGCGCGACCGGCGCATCCGCCTTGTCGGCCAGCCCGACGAAGGCAAGCGCCTCCTCTGTCTGCTCCCGCACGTCCTTGCCGAGCCTGAAGCCGGGCACGGAACGTCGGCTTCGTCCGAAATACGTCGCCACGTCGATGTTTTCGCGAACCGTCAGGCTTTCGAAAGCCGCGTTGAGCTGGAAGGTTCGCGCGATTCCGAGTTGGCAGATGCGGTCTGCGCCGAGCCCCGCAATGTCGTGGCCGTCGAAATGCATGCGCCCTTCCGTCGCGGGCGTCACACCCGTAACGACGTCGAAAAAGGTCGTCTTTCCAGCGCCGTTCGGACCGCCGATGCCGACGATCTCGCCACGGGCGACCTGCAGGTCCATTCCATCGACAGCCGCGAGCGAACCGTAGCGCTTCACGACGTTTTCGCATTCCAGCAACACTTCGCCGCCGTTTTCCATCAATCCCGCTCCTTGCGCCGTCCGCACCGGCCGGTCGCCCGGCCGGCATGGCGTTTCAGCATCGTCCAAACCGCCTGACTATTTGATCCACGGCGGCAGCAGGAATTCGTCCGTTGCATAGAGCGTCGGGGCGATGAGCTTGGGATCGGTCGTGTAGTCCTGGTGCTGCAGGAACTGGTGGGGCATGCCCAGCGAGGGATCTGCGACCTGCGTCGGATAGCAGTAGGCCGACTGGCCGGCCGGGTCGGCGCGGTAGGTGCCATTGACGCCGCGATAGACGTTGCGCCGCATCACGGCTGCCACCTTGCTCACCTGCTCCTTGTTGAAGGGCTCGCCGGGGCCGCCGGCGATCGCTGCGGCAATCGCCCACATCCAGAGGCCGTCATAGGTCTGCGAGCCGGTGATATAGGCGGAATTGGCGCCGAACTTCGTCCGGTAGGCTTCGCGGTAGGTTTTCGAGAATTCATCGGGCAGGCAGCCGACGACGGTCGAGTAGATGACGCCGTTGATGCTGGCGCCGCCGATCTCGCGGAAGGCGGGCAGCGAGGGACCATATTGCATGTAGATGAGGCTGTTGGTCGGCTGCGTCAGGAACTGAACCATGAACTGGGCCAGGTCCTGGGGCAGGAAGTGGGTCACGATGATGGCGGCCGGAGGATCCTGGCGCAACTTCGCAAGCGTGGGGCCCCACTGGTTGGTCGGGAACGGCACGGTCTCGAAGAGGCTGACCTCGAAGCCGTATTCAGCGGCCTGGTCGCGGATCGCGTTGGCGATCACGATCGAATACTCGTTCGCCGACGGGATGATGGCGATCTTCTTGTTCGGCGCTGTCCACTTGCCGCCCTGCGAAAGCGTCTTGAGGAAGTTGAGGCAGCCCGGGCCGTACCAGTATTCCGGCGGATCGCCCTGGAAGGAACCGTAATAGCGCTCCGGATCTGTCTTGAACTTCTCGTTGTGCGAGATGAGGGTGTTGTAATGCATCATGATGACATCGTTGTCGGCGGCGATGTCCATCTCGATCATGTTGGTCCCGAGATTGTAGCCGTTGATGATGACGGGCACATTGAACCGGTCCACCAGGCGCTGCATCGCCTGCGACACGAGGTCCGCCCCCATCTCCTTGGTGTCTTCGACGTGGATCTCTACCGGCCGGCCGAGAATACCGCCGGCCGCGTTGATTTCTTCGGCAGCAAGCTCAAGGCCGTTCTTGAACTCTATGCCGTCGGCGGCGGCTATACCGGACATGGGAAGCGCCGAGCCGACGGGAATGGGCGAGGTATCCTGTGCCTTCACGGCACTGTTCATATCGGCAAGGAGCATTCCGCCGGCGGTGCCGGCACCCAGAACTCCCTGAAGCATTGCACGTCTGTTCATCATAACGGTTACCCCTTTTATGGTTGGTTATAGTCGTCATGCGTCATGCGGCGCTTACCCGGAGAACATCACCTCCAGGCCGGCAGCGACGGCAAGCACGCGGGCGTCCTCTCCTCTGGCTCCGATGATCTGGAAACCGACCGGCAACCCGTCCGTCGTGAAGCCGCAAGGGATTACACAGGCGGGCTGTTGGCTGAGATTGATGGGGAAACTGAAACCCGCCCATTCCGTCCACCGCGCAAGTGCGCTGCCTGCGGGAACCTCAAGCCCTGCGTCGAAGGCCGGCAGTGCTATGCCCGGCGAAACAATGAAGTCGTAGGAGGCGAGCAGTTGGTCCATCGCCGCCCCGTATTCCCCGCGCCTGACCTGCGCGAGCACCAGTTCGGTGGAGGTGTAGGCAGCACCGGCGCCGGCGACCTCGAGGAAGCCGGCATCGATCATCCGCCGCTGCGTTTCAGGGATCGAAGACAGCCGTGCAGCGGCGCCCGTGAACCAGTGCCGATGGAAGAGTTCGATGAGGTTCTCACCCGGAAGGTCGACCGGTTCGACGATCGCCCCCGCTTTTTCCAGGCTCCTGACCCGGGCCGCGACGATCCTGCCGATCTCCGGGTCGAGCGTGCCTGCCGCCGGCTTTGACCAGTAGCCGATCCGTTTGCCCGAGAGGCTCAGCGCCTCGCCGCCATCGAGCGCAGCGAGCACGCCTGCACCTTGCGCCCAGTCGCGAAGGTCGCGACCCGACATCGCCCCGAGCATCGCGGCCGCGTCTGCCGCACTCCTGGCCATCGGCCCGATATGGGCGACCGTGCCAAAAGCGCTCGGCGGGTGGGCGGGGACACGGCCGAAAGACGGCTTGTGACCGACGATGCCGGTAAACGAGGCCGGCACGCGGATCGAGCCGCCGCCGTCGGTGCCGAGATGGAAGACGCCGGCGCCGACTGCGGCCGCCACGGCCGCTCCGCCGGACGAGCCACCCGGGGTCTTTGTTCTGTCCCAGGGGTTGCGCGTCACGCCAAAAAGCGCGCTGTCGGTAACGGCCTTCCAGCCGAATTCCGGCGTCGTCGTCTGGCCGATGAAGACGGTCCCCGCGTTGCGAAGGAGGGCCACCGACGGAGCGTCCTCCTTGCAGGGTTGCGCCGGCGTGGTGGCGCTTCCATAGCGCACGCTCCAGCCTTCGACCCATACGATGTCCTTGAGCGTGGCCGGCACGCCGTCAACGTCGGAGAGCGGCGTGCCGTTCTTCCAGCGTTCCTCCGATGCGGCGGCGGCGGCAAGCGCTCCGCCGTGATCAACGAAAGTGAAGGCGTTGAAGTCGGCGTTGGTCTCCTCTGCCCGGTCCATCGCGGCCTTGGCGACTTCGACCGGCGAAAGAGAGCGCTTGCGATAGGCCGCGGCCAGCGTAGCGGCATCCATACGGCATAGTTCGCCAGCCCCGTCGAGAGGGTTCATGAAAGGCATTCTGTCGTTCCCCAAGGTCGCCCCCATCTATCGGAGGGCTGTCGTCCTTGCGGAGAGATTGGAGCTTTCCAGCAAATTCACAAAATGTATTATTGTGCGTAATATTTTGCATTTCATGGATCAATTCGGCATGAACCTGACGATCCGGCAACTGCGCTATGTGTGCGAAGTGGCGTCCCTCGGCAGCGTACAGGCGGCTTCGAAGGCGCTGCGCATATCCCAATCCTCCATCCTCGCAGCCATCAGCCTTGCCGAAGGGGAAATGGGCGCGCGGATATTTGAACGGCGTCCGGCCCGCGGTGTGCAGATTACGCCGGCCGGCGAGCGTTTCGTCAGCGCTGCACGCATCATGCTCTCGGCGGCCACCGAGTTCGACCGTGCGATCGGCGACCTTGCCGATCGCGTACCGAAGGTTCTCAGGATCGGTTGCTTCGAACCCTTCGGCGCTTTGTTCATGCCGGAAATGCTTCGCATGTATGTCGAGAATGTCGGCGAGGTGGAAATCGACCTTCTCGAGGGGGACCAGGTTCAGCTTCAGGCATGGCTTGCCGAAGGGGTGATCGACCTCGCGGTTCTCTATGATATCGGATCCATCGCCACCGGCACGATGACGAAGATATGCCGCGTGCCGGCGCATGCCGTGCTGCACGTCGACGATCCGCTGGCGAAACGGGATGCCGTCTGGCTGTCGGATATCGCCACACGCCCGTTTGTACTGCTCGACATGCCGCAGACCGCGACCTATCTGCTGACGCTGTTTGATATTCTCGCAAAGCGCCCCGAGGTCCGTTTCCACACGCGTTCCTACGAGACGGTGCGCTCCGCGGTGGCCTCCGGTTTCGGTATGTCGATCCTCAACATGCGTCCGATCGGCCGCGCGACGGCGGACGGCCACGCCATCGTGCGCAAACCAATCCTGGATGAGTTGCCGCCGCCCTCGGTCATTATCCTTGATTTGTACGGAGGTTCGAAACCGCTGTTCGTCCGCCTATTTATCGAGATCTTCAAAAGGTTCTTCCGAGAGGTGGGGCCTTCACGGTTCTCGGTGACCACAAGGGAGCGCGAGAACTCGCTTCTCTGGGGATGAGCACGCTGGCCGTGCGCCCGGCAAAGCCGGATGCCACAGCGACAGGCGGTGGCATCCGCCGGTTTGCTGGCGCTGGAGCCCCGGCCACCCGGCCGGGGCTCTGTGCGTCGCTGCGTAAGCTGGTTACTTTGCTGCAGCGTTGTACTTGGCATCCACCTCGTTGATCGCCTTGACGTTGCCGGCAGAACGGCCGTTTTCGTCGAAGGTCTGGGCGAGGAAGGCGTCGGCAATGGCCTTGGCGAGTTCAGGGCCGATGACCCGGGAGCCCATGGTGATGATCTGGGCGTTGTTGGAAAGTGCGGCGCGCTCGGCAGAATAGGTGTCGTGCGTCAGCGCGGCCCGGATGCCCGGCACCTTGTTGGCGGCGATGCAGACACCGATGCCGGTGCCGCAGACGAGGATGGCGCGGTCGTATTCGCCAGCGATGACGGCGGAGCCGACACGGTCGGAGAGGCTGGCGTAGAAAGCGTCCGGGCCGGCGTCGGTGCGCGAGACTTCGTGCACGTCGTGGCGGTCCTTGAGGTGATCGGCGAGTACCTTTGCGAGGCCTTCGCCCGCGCTGTCACCGGCTATTGCGAGTTTCATGGGAGATCTCCTTTCAGATCTTTGCGGCGCAACGCGCCAGGATGTCGAGATAGCCTTCAACCTTCCAGGCTGAGCGGCCGATGAAGAGCCCGTCGATGTTCGGGCAGGCGATCAGTTCCTCGCAGTTCTGCGGGTTTACCGAACCGCCGTAGAGGCAGGGGATGCGGCGGCCGAGCACATCTTCCGCCACCTCGGCGATCTCGGCATGGCGGGCGTCGGCATAGTCGGCGGTCGCCGGGATACCCTTTTCGCCAATCGCCCAGACGGGCTCGTAGGCAAGCAGGATCTCGGCCTGCTTCTGTGCCCCCTCGAGCTTGGCGAGCGCACCGCGCACCTGTTTGGCCAGCACCTCGGCCGCGTTGCCGCTCTCGCGGTCGGCAAGGGTCTCGCCGATGCAGATCAGAGGCACCAGGCTGTGGCGCACGGCTGCTTCCGTCTTGAGCCCGACCGTCTCGTCGGTCTCGCCGAAATGCTCGCGGCGCTCGGAATGGCCGAGCTCGACGAGATCGAGGTTGCAGTCCTTCAGCATGACCGGGGAGATCTCGCCGGTCCAGGCGCCCTCGTCTGCCCAATGCATGTTCTGTGCGCCGACCTTGACGGAGGTGGCGGACAGCATCGCCTTGACTTCGCGCACGGCGGTAAACGGGGGGATGACGAAGCGCTGAATGCGGGTGTCGCGGCCGCCGTCGGCCGCTTTCAGGCCTTCGGCGAAGACTTTCGCCTCCGCCAGCGTCTTGTTCATCTTCCAGCTCGTACCGACCCAGAACGTCCGGCTTTGGCTCATGTCGTAATCTCCCTTGCGATCCTGACCGCCGTTCCGCCGCCAAGTTCGGCGGCGGTTTCGGGGGGCAGGGGTTTGTCGGATATGATCGTGTCGAATTCGGTGAGATCGGCAAGCACATGCAGCGCCGTGTGGCCGAAGCGGCGGCTGTTGATCACGAGGCACTTCTGGCTGCTCGCGGCCATCATCGCCTGCTTGGAGCGCACCACCGCCTCGTCCATGTGATAGGCGAGCCGGCCAGATGCGGCCGGCGCGGAGATGAAGGCGATGTCGGCGCGCAGCCGCGACAGCGCCGCATCCGTGACGATGCCGAAGTAGGCGTTGAACTTGGCAGAATAGATGCCGCCCGTACCCATCAGCGTCACGCCCGATATGGCCCGGGCGCGCTCCATGATCGCGGCGTTGTTGGTGATGATGGTGATCGGCTTCTTTTCGCAGAGAACGTCGCCGAGCACAGACGCCATCGAGCCGTCGTTGATCATCACGGTCATGCCGGGCTCGACCAGGCTTGCGGCGGTTTCCGCCAGCGCGCGCTTGACGCCGGATTCCTGCAACTCGCGAAACCGGAAATCACTTTCGAACTGCGTGCCGGCATCGATGGTGGCGCCGCCGCGCACTTTGCGCAGTACGCCCGCACGTTCGAGATCGTCGAGATCGCGATGAATGGTCATCTTGGAGACGCCGAAGCGCGCCGCGATGTCGTCGAGTTCGACGGCCCGGCTCTCGACCAGAAGATTGATGATCTCCTGCCTGCGCTCTTCCCGTTTCACCGCGTTCTCCATGTTACGCCGCGGCCGGCTATAGCACTATTCCTCGAGAATTATAACATGAATTTTGTGATTTTGTGATTTTCCTCACGTGGAGCTTTGCAGCAGTTGGCGCGCCGTGCGCTCGTCCGTGATCAGCCCGTGGAGCTTGTGGCTGTGCAGCACGGCGCGGATCGCCTCGGTCTTCACCGGGCCGCCCGCAATGGCGACGATCCGGTCATCGCCGGTCTCGGAGAAAGAGGCAGCGAGTGTTCTCGCCGTCACCGATGTTTCCAGGATGCGGCCCTTGCTGTCGAAGAAGTGGCCAAGCAGTTCGCCGATGCCGCCGAGGGCTGCAATCTCCTCCAGTTCGTCCGGCTGCAGCATGCCCGATTTGACGAGATGGGCCTGGTTGTCGACGGTGCCGATGCCGACGATCTTGAGGTCGGCACTGCGGGCAAGGTTGAAGACTTCGCTGACGCCACGCTGGGAGAGAAGCACTTCGCGGTCTTCCTCGGTATTGGCGAAGAAGGGGACGGGCATCACGTAGGCTTGCGTGCCGGTCTTCTCGGCCAGGCGATGCATGACGTCGTAGGGGTTTGCGGCATAGTTGCGGGTAAGGCCGCCGAGCAGCGAGACGAAGCGCGTCCCCCCGGCGGCGATGCGCGGCAGATGATGAACGGCAGCCGAAAGCGTGCGGCCATGTCCGAAGCCGATGACGGACGCTTCGCCCCGTTCTATCTCGCGCCTCAGGAAATTCGCCCCTGCGTGACCGAGCGTCGTCAATGCCAGCGGATCGTCGTCGATGTCCGGCGACACCTCGCAATAGTCGAGCCCGTAACGGGTCGAAAGCTCAACCTCCAGGTTGGCGCATTCGGCGATCTCGCCGTCGATACTGACCTTCACCACGCCATCGGCGACGGCCCGGGCGATCAGCCGATGCGCCTTGACCGAGGGAATGCCAAGCCTTTTTGCGACGGCGGACTGGGTGAACCCGCCGAGATAGTGCAGCCAGGCGGCGCGGACGGCGAGGGATTCTTCGTTGTCGGTCATCGCGATGTCCTGTCCTGTGCTGCAACCTGAGGCGGCGAAGTCTTAGGGCATTTCCGCTTTTGTGCGAAGGTGCCCCGCCTCGTTGTTCTGACACAAATCCGCACGCAAATTTCGCCGTGCCTCCTGGCTGCAATCCCCTGTGTCTGTGGTCGTGCGGTGGTCAACCGAGCTTGAGATCAGACGCGCCGGTATCGATATGCGGTGCCCAGAAGGCAATGCTTTCGGCGATCTGCGCAATGACCTGCCGGTCGTTCGGTTCGCGCTCCTTGAAGGAAAGTTCGAGGCAGATCTCGTTGTCGACTGCACCGCCCTCGGCAAAGGCCTTGAGCAACGGTTCCGGCTGAATGCGGCCCCTGGCGTTGAACTCCGCCGTAAACGGCCGATGGCCGCCCTTGTCCATCAGACTCTGCTTGATGTGGATGATCGGCGAGACCTTCGGCACCGCGCGGGCCCAGACATAGGGATCGTAATCGTCGGGATTTGCGGAGGTGACGTCGCCATGGTCGATGTCGGCCATCATCCACATGGGAATGGCCATGTTCGCCGCCGTCAGCCGATCCTGAAGCGACAGGCAGGCCTCAATCGTTTCGCCGAACTCGCGGCCGATGCTCATCGGCTCCCAGAAGACATAGGAAAGGCCGGCAGACTTGGCATGCTCGGCGACCTCCGCCCAACAGTCGATGGCGATCTGGATCAGCGCTTCGCGGCGGGCCGGGTCGTCGTAATCCTTGTAGGTGAAGATTGCGAACTGCGTGCCGACGGAAGTGCCGCCGAGATCGCCGGTAATGTCTGCGAATGTCTTGAACCAGTCTACATAATAGCGGCGCACATCGGCATCGGGATGGCCGAAATGGTTGAGGCGTCCGTAGGGGCCGGTCATGCCCGAAGTGACGCGCACGCCGGTGCGCTGGAGCGCCTTGTCCATCTGCCGCGTCAGCCGGCGGATCGTTGCGGCGTTCCAGCTCGGATTGATGAATTCATGCGTCAGTTGCAGATCGCGCAGCTTGAGATCGCGCGCGACGGTCTCGATGAGGTCGTCGGGATCGGCGAAACGGTTGACCAGCGGATTGGTGTTGAGCGAGAGCGTCAGCGGCATGGTCGTCCTCAGGCAGCGGCAAGGCGGGCGGAATTGAACCAGTCGGCGAAGGCCGCGCGCTCGGCTTCCGTCAGGTGCAGGTAGTGTTTCGTGCGGCGGTAGAGGATGTCGTCGGCCGTCTGCGCCCATTCGTGGGCTGCAAGATAGCGGGCTTCCGCCTCGTAGAACTGGCCGCCGAAATGCCGGCCGAGGCCTTCAAGGCTGGTGGCGCCGGCAACGACGGCCTTCGTGCGCGTGCCGTAGAGGCGGCCGTAATGATGCACCAGCTTGCGCGTCATCCAGGGATAGGTGTCGCGCAAGCTGTTGGCGAAGGTCTCGTAGTCGGCGTTGGGCATTTCGCCGCCCGGCAGCGGAGCCTTTTCCGTCCAGTCGCCGCCCATGTTCGGAAAGACGTGCTTGAGGCGCTGCATGCCGCGTTCGGCAAGCTCGCGGAAGGTGGTGATCTTGCCGCCGAAGACGTTGAGCAGCGGTGCGCCGCCGGTTTCGTCAAGGTCGAAGACGTAGTCGCGAGTAACGGCGGAGGGATTGCCCTTGCCGTCGTCGAACAGCGGGCGCACGCCGGAGAAGGAATGCAGCACGTCCTGGCGGCGCAGCTTCTCCTTGAAGTAGCGGTTGACCGCCTTCAGCAGGTAGTCGATTTCGCCCTCATCTGCAGAGACATCCTCGGCACGACCTTCATAGGCAATATCAGTAGTGCCGATCAGCGCCTTGTCGCCCTCATAGGGGTTGATGAAGATGACGCGCTTGTCGTGGTTCTGTACCAGATAGGCATTCGCGCCCGCCCAGAACTTCGGCACGATGATGTGGCTGCCCTTGACGAGGCGCACATTGCGCGTGGAGTTGGAGCCGGCAACGCGGTTGATGACGTCGGACACCCAAGGGCCGGCACAATTGACGACGCATTTGGCACGGAAGGCGCGGGTTTCGCCGGTCACGCTGTTCTTCGTCATGACGGTCCAGGCGCCGTTTTCGCGGCGGGCGGAGACGGCGGGCGAGCGCGTGAGCACCAAGGCGCCCTTTTCGGCGGCGCCGATCGCGTTCAGCGTCACGAGACGGGCGTCGTCTACCCAGCAGTCGGAATATTCGAAGCCGCGCGTATACTGGTCAAGGATCGGCGTGCCCTCGGGGTCGCGCGTGAGGTCCAGGGTGCGCGTGCCGGGCAGCTTCTTGCGTCCGCCGAGATGGTCGTAAAGGAACAGGCCGAGGCGGACGAGCCAGGCGGGACGATCCTCAGGGCTGTGCGGCAGCACGAAGCGCATCGGCCAGATGATGTGCGGGGCGGCATTCAGCAACACCTCGCGCTCGATCAGCGCCTCGCGCACCAGGCGGAATTCGTAGTATTCGAGATAGCGCAGACCGCCGTGCACCAGCTTGCCGGAGCGCGACGATGTGCCCTCGGCAAGGTCGTCCTTCTCGCAGAGCACGACTTTCAGTCCGCGTCCCGCCGCGTCGCGGGCAATGCCGGCGCCGTTGATGCCGCCGCCGATCACGAAGAGGTCGATAGGTTCGGGCTCGTTCATCTCAATCTCCTTCGACGCCACCTGCGGGGCGGCGCAAACGTGTTCTTCAGCGTGCGGCCAGGATGTCCCAGGCGGGCGCGATCCCCCGGCGCACGTCCGAATAGGCGGAAAACAGGCGCGTCATGCGCTCCGTATCTTCAGGTTTCGGCCGCTCGGCTGCGCCAAGCTCCGGCGTCACCCAATCGGCGATGCAGTCGTCCATCGTGTGGTAGGCGCCGATGGCGACGGCGGCCATCATCGAGGCGCCGGCAGCACCCGCCTCCTCGCGCGTGCTGACGCGGACGGGTGCGCCGAGTGCGGCGCCAAGCGTAGCCCGCAGCGAGGCGGAGCGTGCGGCACCGCCGCTCACGCGCAGTTCCGACGGCAGGGCGCCCATCGCGGCATAGCAGTCGCGCGTCGCCATGCCGAGGCCCTCGACGACGGCGCGAACGAGGTCCGGATAGCGATGGCGACTGGAAAGGCCGGTGAAATTGGCGCGGGCGCGGGCGTTGACGAAAGGACCACGCTCGCCGGCCTCGGAAATGTAGGGGTGGTAGAGGATGTTGCCGGGCCTGCTCATGGCAAACCATTGGTCGACGCGGCTGATCATGTCGTTCAGCCCGACGGGGACGCCGAACTCGCCGAGCAGGTCGGCGCCAAGCTGGAGCAGCCAGTCGAGGTTGATCGTCGCGCCCATGTTGGTCTGCACCTGGGTGACGATGCCAGGAATCGGCAGCGCAATGACATAGCCGGTGCGCTCCGTGTTCAACACCACGTCGGAGACGGCTTTCGCCTGCAGATGCACGCCCGTCGAACCGATGGCGGAGCAGGCGGCGTTGCGACCTTCGCTGCGCACGCCTGCGCCGAGCGCCGTCATGCACATGTCGACATAGCCGAGGCAGACGGGCGTGCCGGCCTTGAGGCCCGAGGCGGCGGCCGCCTCCGCCGTCAGCGGATGGACTGTTTCCGTGCCTTCAATCACCTCCGGCAGCAGGTTGCGGCGGTGGGTGAGGCCGAGCGCGGCAAGCACGTCGCTGTCATAGTCGCGGGTGCGGAAATTGCCGAAGGTGAAGCTCACTTCCGAAGGGTCGGTGGCGCGGATGCCGGTCAGGTTCAGATAGAGCCAGTCCTTGCAGTGCATCGCCGTTTCGGCGCCGGCGAGAAGCTCCGGGAAATACCGATCCATATGGGCCAGCTGCGTGCCCTGCTGGCAGGTGTTGAGGCCGGTGCCGGTCGCTGCGAACCGTGCACTGTCGACGTCAGAGGCGGCGAGGCGTTCGACGGTCGGCGCCGCGCGGGCGTCGAGCCAGAGCCAGGCATCGCCCACCGGCCGGTTTCCAGCGCCGACGAGCCAGGTGCCATCGCCCTGGGCGGTAACGGCAATGGCGGCGGTGCGATCGGCGAGGCGCTCGACCTTCTCGGCGAGCCCGCGCAAGGCGCGCGTGCAGTCGAGCCAGGTCTGGTCCAGCGATTGGGTGACGGACCCATTTTCTCCCGATTGGTATGTGTTGCGCACGGAGGCGCTGGCGATCTGGCGGCCGGAAAGGGTGAAGGCCACGGCCTTCATGACGGACGTGCCGGCATCGATGCCGATGATGAGGTCTGCGGCCTCAGCCATGGCGCGAACCTGCGGCTCCCGCGAACGCTTTCGTCACTTCGCCCTTCTCGAAACAGAGCATTGGATCCTCCCGATCGTCTCTTCGGCAAAGCTGATTGGCTCCGGGGCGGGCGTCCCGCCGGCCAGACGGAGCCATCATAAACCTCCCGAACGTCATCCGAGAACATAACACAAAGTTATCGTGTGTCTCGAAAAAATTTTCGCACCAAGAATTTTTTTTCAGGTATGATGGAAGACATAGCGGGCAATGAGGGAGAGCAGTTGTGCCGTGCCGAATGAGGCTTGCTCTTGGGGCCTGTAGGTCACATCGAGGGAGATGTGGAGCGTCGATGAACCCTTTCTCCTGATTTTTTATCATGTTAATCAGTATCTTGAGCGGGTTTCTCCGTCGTCCTTCCGGCGGAGCCTGCCGAGATAGGCGTGAGCCGTTCGGTCGGCTCCTTTTCTCTCCTTCGTTGCGAAATTGTGATGGAGGGAGAAGGTCGGGCGATCGGTTCGCCGAAAAAGATCCATTGACAGGCTGCGATAATTTAACATACATAATGCGACATATAACACGCAAATATCGCAATTGCGAAGAAGTGTGCAATGCAGCGCAAGGCAGGTGAGGAGATCTGGCCGGCGCCGTTCATGGGGAGGACATCATGATATGTTCTGTTTGGAAGCCGTTAATGACGGGCGATCGCGCCGCAGGTCGTTCTTTCGGCAAATTCCGGCCGCCATCTCTCCATGCGCGTTCCCGCTGAAGCTTCCATCATCCAAATGCAAGGCCAACCGACATGACTGACGCCACGCTATCGAAATCGCCCCAGTCCGCGCGAAGCTACCGCTGGATCGGCATCGCCGCTGCCGTCATCCTCATCGGCGCCATGGCGTTCGACACGAAGATCGTGCGCATCGGCTCCGAAGACGACGTCCAGGTGCAGAAATTTTCTCCGGAAACCTTCGGCGCCGAGCAGTTCCCGGTTATCAAGCAGAACGTGGAAACGCGTGCTGCCGATGCGGTGGAACTGGCGCAGGCGATCGCCGGGGACAAGAAGGCGGCGGGCGAAAAGTTCGGGGTTGCCACCTCCACCGGCCCCGTGTTCCCGGTGAAGTTCACCGGCGTCGTCGGCGAGCGCAAGGCGAACTACAACGTCGTCGCCGTCGAAGGCCTTCCGGCTGAACTAACCGTACGCGTCCAGACTGGCCCGGCCCTCAACGGCACCGACCTGCGCGATGCGACCGGTCAGATCGAGTTCGGCCAGTTCAAGAACCAGATCGAGTACCAGGACGCCGGATCCGCGATCAACAACGAGGTCAAGAAGGTGGTTCTCGGCGGCATCGATCCGGCCGCGCTGACCGGCAAGACGGTTTCCGTCGTCGGCGTCTTCAAGCTAGTCAATCCGAAGAGCTGGATCGTCACGCCGGTGAGGATCGACGTCCAATGAGCGCGCTCGCCGAAACCGGTCAGAAGGGCGAAGTCGTGCTCGCCGCGCGCAACGTGGCAAAGTCCTACGGCAACGTCCACGCCCTTAAGGGCGTCAATTTCGACATTCATCGCGGCCAGGTGACGACGCTGTTCGGCGAGAACGGTGCCGGCAAGTCGACGCTGATGAAAATCCTTTCCGGCGTGGTGCAGCCCACGTCTGGCGAAATCGTTCTCGATGGAGAAGCGATCGCTTTCGCGTCATCCTCCCAAGCACGCGACAGCGGGATCTCCATCATCCATCAGGAACTCAGCCTCGCGCCGAACATGAACGTTCGCGACAACATCTTCATGGGGCGCGAGATCATGACGGCGACGGGTGTGGACTTCGCCGAGGAAGAGCGCCAGACGCGCCTGCTGATGGAAGAACTGGAAGAGGACATCGATCCCCTTACACCCGTGGAGGACCTGCGCCTCGGCCAGCAGCAGATCGTGGAGATCGCCCGGGCGCTTTCGGTCAATTCGCGCATCCTGATCATGGACGAGCCGACCTCGGCGCTGTCAGCATCGGAAGTCGATGTGCTGTTCAAAGTCATTCGCGACCTCACCAACCGCGGCGTGTCGATCGTCTACATTTCGCACCACCTCGAAGAGGCCCTTCAGATCACCAACCATGCAGTCGTCCTCCGCGATGGCACCATGACCGCCTATGCCGAGCGCAAGGACATCGACCTCGAATGGATCGTCCGCCACATGGTCGGCGACAACTTCGACCTCGGATCGCCGCCGTCCGGCTACGACAAGGGCGACGTGGCGCTTTCGATCGAGGGGCTGACCGTGCCCGATCCTGGTGGCGCCGACTATTCGGTCGTCGACGGGCTTTCGCTTTCGGTGCGCGCGGGCGAGATCGTCTGCATCTACGGCCTGATGGGGGCCGGCCGCACCGAACTGCTCGAGACCGTCGCTGGCCGCCTGAAGCCATCGTCCGGAAGCGTGAAGCTGAAGGGCAGGGACGTCACCGGCCAATCGATCGCCGCGTGTATTCGCGACGGTCTCGTGCTGGTGCCGGAAGACCGCCAGCGTGACGGCCTCGTGCAGACCATGACGGTCGGTCGCAATCTGTCGCTCGCCAGCCTCGGCGCCTTCACGCGCGGGCTGTTCACGTCTGCCGCCCGTGAACTCGATCTGGTGGGCAATGCGATCCGCAAGGTGCACATCAAGACCGACGGCGGCGATGCCGCGATCGGTTCGCTCTCCGGCGGCAACCAGCAGAAGGTGGTCATCGGCAAGATGCTGGCGACCAATCCCGAGGTCATCCTGCTCGACGAGCCGAGCCGCGGCATCGACATCGGCGCCAAGGCTGAAGTCTTCAAGCTGCTTGCCGAACGGGCGAAGCAGGGGCTGGCCGTGGTCTACACCACCTCCGAGGTCGGCGAGTGCCTCAGCATCGCCCACCGCATCATCGTCATGCGGCGCGGCCGCATCTCCGCAGAATTCGGTCCCGACGTGACCAAGGAACAGATCATGGCCGCCTCCGGCGAAGCCGTGCATGCCCATTAGGAGCGCCGAGCAATGTCAGTCACACCCGCAATCGACACCAAGGCAGCGGCGAACGGCAGCAAGCGCAAGAAGAGCCTTGTCGAGCTTCTGTTCGAAGGGCGCGCCTTCTTCGCGCTGATCGCCATCGTCGTCGTCTTCTCCTTGATGTCGCCGAACTACTTCACGGTCAGCAATTTCCTGATCATGGCCTCGCATGTCGCGATCTTCGGCCTGCTCGCCATCGGCATGCTGCTCGTCATCCTCAACGGCGGCATCGACCTTTCCGTCGGATCGACGCTCGGGCTTGCGGGCGTGGTCGCGGGCTTCCTCATGCAGGGCGTGGTGCTGCCGCAACTGGGCGTGATCCTGTATCCGTCCGTCTGGGTCGTGGTGATCCTGACCTGCCTGCTCGGTGCCGTTGTCGGCGCGGTCAACGGCGTGCTGATCGCCTATTTGCGCGTGCCCGCCTTCGTCGCCACGCTCGGCGTGCTCTATGTCGCCCGCGGCATCGCGCTCCTGATGACCAACGGCCTGACCTACAACAATCTCGGCGGCCGTCCGGAACTCGGCAACACCGGCTTCGACTGGCTCGGCTTCAACCGCCTCGGCGGCATCCCGATCGGCGTCATCGTGCTTCTCGCATTCGCGGTCGTCTGCCACATCCTCCTGACGCGCACGGCTTTCGGCCGCTGGCTCTACGCATCGGGCGGCAACGAGCGTGCGGCGGAACTCTCGGGCGTGCCGGTTCGGCGCGTGAAGATCATCGTCTACGTCCTTTCCGGCATCTGCGCGGCCGTAGCCGGCCTGGTCCTGTCCTCGCAGCTGACCTCCGCAGGACCGACGGCGGGCACGACCTACGAACTGACGGCGATTGCCGCCGTGGTCATCGGTGGCGCGGCTTTGACGGGCGGCCGCGGAACGGTGATCGGAACCATGCTCGGCGCCTTCGTGATCGGTTTCCTTTCGGACGGGCTCGTGATCATCGGTGTCTCGGCTTACTGGCAGACGGTTTTCACCGGCGCCGTGATCGTCACCGCCGTTCTCCTCAACAGCATCAAATACGCTCGCCGCTAACCAAGCGGCGACCGACTGGAACTGACTGCGACCGGGAGAGGCGGACCACCGATTGGCCCGGCAGCGGAAAGTATCGCCGAAAGCCGGCGCAACCGAACTCAACAATGGGAGTGAGACCATGATCAAAAAAGGAATGCGTGTACTCTTCGCTGCAACCGCCGTCGTGCCGTTGCTGTTCAGCACCGCCTGGGCGGAAGGTTTGATGACGATCATCGTCAACGATCCGTCCAACCCTTATTGGTACACGGAAGGCGAAGTGGCCAAGGCAACCGCCGAAAAGCTCGGCTACACCGCCAATGTTGCCGCCCACAAGGGTGACACCAACACCGAGAGCAACCTGATCGACACCGCGATCACCAACAAGTCGGTCGCGATCATCCTCGACCCGGCAAACGCCGACGGTTCGGTCGGCGCCGTCAAGAAGGCCGTCGCTGCAGGCATTCCGGTGCTTCTCGTCAACGCCGAGATCAACCAGGAAGGTCTCGCCAAGGCGCAGCTCGTCTCGAACAACGCCCAGGGTGCCGCACTCGGCGCGCAGCAGTGGGTCGAGGCAGTCGGCGACAAGGGCAAGTATGTCGAGCTTTTCGGTGCGCCGGCCGACAACAACGCGGCAACCCGCTCGAACGGCTATGAGACCGTCCTGACCCAGTACCCGGATCTCGAGAAGGTTGGCCGCGAAGTGGCCGACTGGGATCGCACCAAGGGCCATGCCAAGATGCAGTCCCTGCTGCAGGCCAACCCGGACATCATCGGCGTCATCAGCGGCAACGACGAAATGGCGCTGGGTGCCATTGCCGCGCTCAAGGAAGCCGGCAAGCTCGAACAGGTGAAGGTCGGCGGCTTCGACGGTTCCCCGGACGCTGTCGCCGCGATCAAGGCCGGCGAACTGCAGTACACCGTGCTGCAGCCGGTCGCTGTCTTCTCGGAGGAGGCCGTCAAGCAGGCCGACAACGTGATCAAGACCGGCAGCACCGGTGTCGAAACCGAAAAGCAGCTGTTCGATTGCCTGCTGATCACCAAGGACAATGTCGACAAGTACACCGCTCCGTTCGTCCTGAGCGAGTAACCAGGTCGGGGGCGCCCGCCCAGGGCG
>JAEYDD010000052.1 GCA_023404095.1 Pseudomonadota bacterium
ACAAAATCGCGCTGTCAGTTGATGCTCATCCTAAACCTTATCGTAAAGGCTTTTGTGCAAATGACTGACGAAGAGCGTCTTTCTTGAAACGTTCCCAGCGCGTCCAGGCGTTGCGCTTGATTTATCCTATTCCGCAAGTTGCGCTAACCCCAAAAATATAAGAATTATATTTGCCATAAAATACAGAATATGTGCTTTTTTATGTGAAGTAGAGATGCGCAAAACAGAAGCAAAATAGTTAAGGAGCGAAAAACTATACGTTGGAGAAAGCGTAGCAGAAGCAAAGCCCGGCAGAAAAGCGTATAGGAATACCGGTCAAGCGGAACGTCTGAAAGATTTAGGCACGCGGTAGGAGTGAGAGCCGAACAATACCGCGGCCAGAGCAACAGCTAGAGATGAGATGTGAGCCACCATATTCATATTCTTGAAATAAATGTGATCAAGGTCACATCCTGAATAATTTCTTGTCGGTAGATTGCAAACAAACCTTTCCATTGGTGTTGTTTTACGTCAATTTTATCAAACAGCGCCTCCCTTTCTACAATTGTGGAGTCATTTCCGGTTTTAGCCATGCCTAGAAATCTTTGATATCTCTATGTTTTTCGAATTTTGCTCATGACTATAAAATAGTTCTAAGGAGGTATATTCGAATTGCTGCTGAATCGGGAGACCGCCTCCGAGATCGTACGCCTGCTGAGCGAGGGGTTTGACTTGCCGGTCCGTATATATCTCTCACTTTGGTATAAGCCAATTGCATGCGCTTACTCCAAACGGCTGTGCAAGCATTTCGTCAATGATGTCGAACTGTTGAAAAAAGCAACGCCGTACAACGACGGCTGCATATTATTCTATTGGACTCCATACGGCGAATGCAGCGTATTATTGTGTGGAAACTCGCAACAGTATATTATATTAGGGCCCGTTACACTGGATTCCACCACCGGAGGAGAAGATTTTCCTTTATGGGATCTGGAAGGATTTCAGACGATACACAATCTGCTCCCCGTATTTAATTTTTCAAAGCTGGAAACCATCGTACACCTGTGTGCCCGCATCCTACAGCTTGATTCCGGCGCTCTGAAAACACTGCATATCAACCGCCATCCACGACATGATAATATGTACTCTTCCAAAGTTCAGCCGCTCCATGCGGAGCTTGAATACCGAAACCAGTTGGCGATGTACACGAAAACAGGGAACCATGTACGACTGAAGCTGTTGATGGCACTGTATATCGATCTTTCCACGAAGCCGCCCACTGGTCCCCAGACTCTGCGGATGCGAAAAGACGATTTGATTGGCTTTTTGTCGCTCATGACCGGTGCCGCCACAGAAGCGGGAATGAACTATATCGAAATACGGTTCTTGCGTACAAAATATATGGATGAGATCCATCAGGCAGAGACGCTCTTTGACGTCAGTAGGTTGTATGCTCAAATATCCCATGACTTTGTTGTGCGCATCGCTCGAAAGAGCCATACCGCTCCGTCTGATTCGGTGCTACATGCCCTTTCTTTTTTGGATGTGCACTTTATGGAACCCATTACCGTACGACAGATTTCTGAACAGCTGGCGCTTACCGCTCAACAGCTGAACAGCCAATTCCGGGAGGACGCTGGAATATCATTAAGCGATTATGTCTCCTTGCAGCACCTCTCATACGCTAAACTCCTGTTATGCACCGAGATGCCTATTGCGGAAATTGCAGCGGAAACACTTTTTCCGTCGGCAAGCAGTATGAGCGCTGCGTTCAAAAAATTCTGGGGAATCACACCTATGGAATATCGACGACTCAAACTGAGCCGCTGACACGCGCGCAGCGCAGACATTGATAAAAGCCCTGTTGAGAGCTGTTTGCACCGCTTTGCGGCAGACTCTCAACAGGGCTTCGGTTTGTGTCAGCAATAAAGAAATATCAAGGGGACAGGGTTTTGTTTGCAGACATCCATGAGCGGGAAGACTTTGTCGATGCCCCCATTCACCTCCTGATAAACAATTATTTCGCAGTCTTGCCCAATTTCCAAGCAGTCATTTTATCACGAACATCTTTGTTGATATTCCAGATAAAGGTGAAACTGAGGAAAGAGAGTACAGCAGCCAGTAGCGGGAAGCCGATGACCATCAGCTTAATGCCGGTGATCGTGCCCGCAGCCTGTGCCAGACCGGCTTTGGTAAGTTCGGGATTGTAGCCGATGGCGGCGATGAGCAGCACGGTGAGAGAACCGGTGATGGTGCTGCCGATGCGGCGGGACAGAGAGAAAAAGCCATAGATCGTGCCCTCGTTGCGCTTGCCAGTGAGGTACTCGTTGTAATCGATGGATTCCGCCACAAGGCCCCACTGCATCTGCACAGACATAATTACCAAACCGGCGGCAATGGAGTTCCAAACCACGAACAGCAGGGCGTTGATCTCGGCCATCATCAGGCAATAAGCCAACAGTCCGCCGTACATTGCCGCGCCCACCAGCAGGCAGAAGCGGATGATGCTCACCAGATCCCACTTTTTCGTCAGCAGCGGAGCGGACAGCAGGATCGCGATCTGAAGCGCGGAAGAAAG
Organism: Pseudomonadota bacterium; assembly: GCA_023404095.1. GTDB lineage: Bacteria > Pseudomonadota > Alphaproteobacteria > Rhizobiales > Rhizobiaceae > Mycoplana. Next base: position 2,558 of record JAEYDD010000052.1, read on the forward strand.
GCCAGAAGCAACAGACTGCATGCCAACATCGCCCAGAACGTCTGCATACATATACAGCGTGGCGCCCTGGCCAAGCGCCTGCACGGCTGTGATGCTGATGGAATGCAACACCAACGCCAGGAACGCGCGGTTGTGGGCAAAAATGCCCCAGATGTCGGAAAGCTTGAATTTGGAAGCGGCTTTTTCCTCCTGCGTCTGCACAGCCTGCGCCTGCAGCGCGGCTTTGTTGCGCTCGGACGTCAGCGCCCAGTGCAGGAAAATGATGACGCCGCCCAGACAGGCTGCGATGACAGATGCAATAAAGTAGCCCTGGGTATTTTCACCCACGCGGGCCAGAACCTGCGGGATAATAATACCGGCAACCAGACCGCCGACGGTGGAACCCATGCCGCGGGCAGAAGCCAGCGTGGCGCGTTCGGTGTCGTTGGTGGCCATGGCGCCCAGCAAGGAGCCCATGCCGATGTTCATCATTGTGTAGCCGCCCTCATAGATGATCTTAAGGATGAACAGCGCCACCAGCATCGGGATGCCGCCGCCCATACGGGCCGGGATACTGTAGAACGCAATCATGCCAAACACGATAAGCGGGATGGACGCCAGAATCCAGGGCCGGAATTTGTCTTTCCCCGGTTTTGCTTTTGCAAAAGTGATGTCCATGATGGTACCCATGAGTGGATCATTGACTGTATCCCACACGTTCCATACCAGAAGCATCGTTGCAAGGATGCCAGCATTTACTTCCAACTGCACCTGTAAGTAGCGGCTCATATACATGGCCACCATATATATGGTGATAACACCGCCCGCATCGCCACAACCGTAACCAATCACATTTTTAAATTTCAATTTGGGAATAGTGCTTTGCGTTTTTACCGTATTCTCCACTTTTAATGATTCCTCCTTTGCATTTTTCGGAAAGCAACAATCATCCGCAATTTAAAGGATAAAGAATATGTGTTGATTTTCACATTGCAAAAAGGCAGTACACTTTGCGTTTATTGTGTAAAAAAATATAAACTTTGAATTCATCTGCATAAATTTCACAATATTTTATATTTAATTTTATACAATATAAACCAAGTGGAACATTGAGCCGCATTTATATAAAATATGTGCCTATAAAGAAAAAACATTTTTGGCATCGATTGGGAATCAGGTTTTCTTTTGATTTTATACGGCCCAATCATTTGTACCGCAAACTCTGCTGAACCCGATACCGGCGTATTAGCCGATGCCTTTGTCCTGTCCAATTCATTCTTGTAATTTTTCAATGCTGTTATATAATAATTATATATGGAAAGCAGCGACCATCCGCAATTTAAAAGATAAAGATTTTTGAATTTGCAGAAAGAGATTTTTTGGCAACAAAAATGCGTGTTGCTTTGATTGGCTATGGCCGCAGCGGCTGGAGGATTCACGGTGCTTTCTTCAAAAAAGAGGACAATGATATTTGTGATGTCATTGCCGTCGTGGAATACGATCCCGCGCGTCAGGCGGCCGCAAAGGCGGATTTTTGCTGCGATACATACAGCTGTTCCGGCGCGATGACATCAATCTTGTTGTTAGTGCCTGTTATTCCAATGAGCACTACGCCGTCGCTTTGGATCTTCTGAACCATGGACACAATGTCCTCAACGAGAAACTGCTTTGCAAAACACCTCAATTAGCACAGGGGCTGATCGATGCCGCCTAAAAGAACAACGCGGTATTCACGGTATTCCATCAATACAGATACAACGATTACTACATCAAAATGAAAGAGCTGCTGGAGCAAGGCATCATCGGTGATTTGAAGCTCATTCGCACCAGCCAGAATTCTTTTGCGCGCCGGTACGACTGGCAAACTCTTCTATACCGTGAAGGCGGCGCGATGCGCAACAATCTTGCTCACTCCATTGAGCAGATTATGGACCTCGCCAGCAACGATGAACTACCGAAAATCCATTCAAAACTCGCTATCTGGAATTCTGTCGGCGACGCGGAGGATTATGTCCACATCTCCATAGAATACGCCAACGGTCTGCTGTGCGAATTGGAGTGTAACCCCGCCGACGCGTATAACGACAGTCCCTTATTTTATTTGTACAGTACACGCGGCACAACGAAAGTATTCCCCACCCGTATCCTTGTCAAATATTATTTGGACGGTGAGAGTCCCATCTCGGTGTTGGATCATAAGTCTCTGCACAGCGGCGACGGCAAGCCTGCTTATTGCTCATACAGCATTGTCTGACATGAAGAAGAGATTACACTCCACGCCGACATGTGGAACGCTTTCGGTAAAATCACCAACCGTTTTTATCACGCTCTGTATGACCACATATTCAACGGCGGAGAATTGTTCATGAAACCCGAGCATGTGAAAGCGCAGGCTGCTATCATGTGCGAAGTGGAAAGGCATAATCCGCTGGAATTGAAATTCGATAAACCCGAATAGTCCTGTTTTTTTAATGTTGCTTGAAAAACAGCGTTGAAAAAAATGATTCAAAAAGCAGGCAGCGGAAAAGAATGCCTCAGCACCTCTTTCCCGTTGCCTGCTTTTGTTGCGCTACAATGAGCAGTTCGCATCCAGTCGCATAGACGAAGCTCCTTTTTAATTCTGCTGGAAATGAGTACGATAAGGTCCAATAAATTGCGCAAATTGAATAGAGGATAAAAAGAGACATGGTTTGCAGAACTCTGGTAGAATGAAGTCGCGACACACCATTCTGAAAGGAGTCTGTAAACCATGTCTGAGAAAATT
>JAEYDD010000053.1 GCA_023404095.1 Pseudomonadota bacterium
TCTTCGACTTCTCCCAGAAAGAGAAGGACCTGATCGACCTGACCGGGATCGATGCGATGACCACGAAGTCGGGCAACCAGGCGTTCGCCTTCGTCGGCACGGAGAAGTTCTCCAAGACCGCCGGCGAACTGCGCTATGCCAAGGAGAAGGCCGACACCTACGCCTATGGCGACGTCAACGGCGACGGCAAGGCCGACTTCGTCATCCACATCGACAGCCTGGTCGATTTCAAGGCCGACGACTTCCTGCTCTAACGGCAACAGGCCTCACGATCGGCGGACTGACCGGGCGTGAGGCCGTAACACCTTGCTCATCGCAGCATGGGCGGCTTTTTTTGGGGGCGTGACATTATGGGACGCGACGGATCACTCGCCGGCCTGGCTCCTCCCTTGCCGAACCGCCAAGGCTTGGTCGCGCGACTTATGCGCCGCGCCGCCGGGCGTTTGCGTCCGGAGCATAGGCGCCTTATCCTCGAGCATGTGGCCTGCGGTGAACGATGAACATCGGCGCCTTTGGAAGGTGGTGCTGTCGCACCACCGGAACGGCCGTGCACCGCGCTCAGTCGGCGCTTGGCAGCCGACGCATGGTGAACTCGATCCTGTCGCCCTCCAGCGGCCGCCAGCTTTCCACTTCCGTCCAGTAGGCGGCCTTCGGCCAGGTGTCGAACCACTCGCGCGCCTTCTGCCGCGCGGCGTCCCGTTCGAGAAGGAAGGTCTCGCGAATGAATTGCCCGTTGCGTCTTGCGGGGCGAGCCCGCCTGCTTTCTTCGATCCGCCGCTTCAGTCCGTCGAGCGGCGGAGGACCTGGAATACGCGCCATTCAGAAGCCTCCGGCAGCACATTCAAGCAACTAAGATAGGATGCCCCGGCGACTTTGGCGAGTCGCTTCCAGAAATGCGATTGCGACAGCGAAGTTGCCAAACGTCGGCAAAAAATGGGAAGTGTGCCGGAATTCGAATCGGCCGTACAATGCGGCCAGACAATCGGGAAATGACAATGGAAAGACCGGACCTGCCGATGGGCCTGCCGGACGACATCGAAGAACGCAAGGCAAAGGCGCGCGACTGGTTCGAGGCGCTGCGCGACCAGTTGTGCCACATCTTCGAGACGCTGGAAGACGAACTGGAAGGTCCCCTGAGCGACCGCGAGCCGGGGCGGTTTGCCCCGCGCGACTGGCAGCGCGACGAGGGCCAGGGCGGCGGCGGGCGCATGTCCCTGATGTCGGGTCGCGTCTTCGAGAAGGTCGGCATCCATACGTCGACCGTTCACGGCGAATTCTCGCCCGAGTTCCGGAGCCAGATCCCAGGCGCATCCGAGGATCCGCGCTTCTGGGCCTCGGGGATATCGCTGATCGCCCATCCGGTGAACCCCAACGTTCCGACCGTGCACATGAACACGCGGATGGTCGTCACCACGAGCCACTGGTTCGGCGGCGGCGCCGACCTGACGCCGATGCTCGGGCGCCGGCGCGTGCAGACCGATCCCGATACGGTGCTGTTCCATCGGGCGATGGAGATTGCCTGCAACCAGCATCCCGTCGCCGACTACGAGAAGTTCAAGGCCTGGTGCGACGAATACTTCTTCCTCAAGCACCGCAACGAGCCGCGCGGCACGGGCGGCATCTTCTATGACTGGCTGCATTCGCCGCAGGACAAGGGCGGTTGGGAGGCGGACTTCGCCTTCACCCGCGACGTCGGCCGCGCGTTCGGCCTGGTCTATCCGAAGATCGTTCGCAACAACTTCAACAATGGCTGGACCGAAGAGGATCGCGACGAACAGCTGGTCAGGCGCGGACGCTACGTCGAATTCAACCTGCTCTATGACCGGGGCACGATCTTCGGCCTGAAGACGGGTGGCAACGTCGAATCCATCCTGTCCTCGCTCCCCCCGGTCGTGCGCTGGCCCTGATGCAGGCCGGGCGCCGTCGCGGTTTTTCGATGACGACAGACGTGAAATCGGAGGCCTAACGCGTCGAGGAGCCGGCCTGAAAGACTGCATCGCCTGAGCCGGCTTGCGCCAGATCAACGACGCCATCGCATACCGCGCTAGTCTTTTTCATGATACGATCGTCTCGCATGGTTCCATGGAGGAGGGTTATCATGACGAATGTGACTGCCGGCATGCCGAACGACGCCGACATCATCAATTCCATCGCCGAGAAATTGCGCATCGAGAGCGGCAGCAATCTCCCGCGAGCCTATTTCCTGGCGCAGGCCCGCCTGCAATTATCCCGCAAGCAGGCACCGGACAGGACGAGGGACGAGAAATATCAATCGTCGGCATGCTTCGACGCCTGGGCGAAACCGGAGCAGGGCCGGGCCAGCAACTGAAGCTCGGGGGCAATGCTGATCGCGGCGGGATGGAACCTCGCCGCGCGGTCCACGTTTTCATTGAATGCCGTAAGACATGCCGGCTGCCGAGCCTGGCCGGCAAGTGCCGAGATATGAAAACCAGCAAACGAAGGGAGACTTGCAATGAGACTTTTCGAATGCGGAACCCTCGTCCCGGGTTGTGAATGGCATACACGCGCCGACAACGACGCAGAAGTCGTGCGCCGCGCCGTCGAGCACCTGCGCAACGCGCATGGCGAAACAGTCATTCGCGAAAACATGGTCGAGAACATCAAGGCGCGAATCGTCGACGAGAACAAGGTCGGCGCCTGAGCTGCACTTGAAGGCTTCATCCGAACCTGCAAGCGATACACCGCCGCCTGTTGCGCGGCGGTGCGAAAACTTCATCCGTAGCAAAAGAACCGGCTACCGCCCTATGCTTTCGGCCAGACGCAAAAGCAGGGTATCGCGATCGAGGTTGAAGTTTGCCTCGACCCATTCGCTTTCCAGCGCGGCAAGCAGGTCACCTACCTTCGGCCCGGCGGGCACGCCGGCTGCGAGCACATCTGCGCCCGACAAGGGAAAGCTCGGCCGCGTCCAGCGCACCGCGCGAGCAAGGAGGCGCTGGCACAGCCCGACATAGGCCATCTGCGTCGGATCGTTCTCCGCCTTGCTTCTGGCGGAAGCGACCGCAAGCTTGAGCCGGGCGACAAGACCCTGCGGGCCGCTTCGGTAGAGCATGCGATCGAACGCGGTCTCTGCGATCGTCGCCGGTATCTCCGGCGCTGCCGCCCAATCGCCGAGAAACGCTGCTTCCGCGCGCGAAAGCTTGAGACGGACGGCAAGGGCTGCGAGCCGCTCCTCATCGGGCGGCACCACCGCTGCAAGCCGCAAGAGCGGCTCGGGCGTCCACCCGAACGCCTGCTCGGCGGCGACCAGACCCGGCATCGCGTCGATGCCCCACTTCTCCGTCTCCGGCAGGATCTCCGTCAGCACGCCGGATTGCCGCATCCACAGCAGCGCGCGGAACGGATCGGGTGCAGCAAGCAACTTCTTCGTCTCCGACCAGACGCGCTCCGAAGACAGCGACTGCAGCTTGTCCTTCGCCCGTGCGCAGGCCCTGAGCCCGTCCGCATCCGGCCGCCCGCTACCGTAAAGGGCAAAGAAGCGGAAGAAGCGCAGGATACGCAGATGATCCTCGGATATTCGCTTGGCCGCATCGCCGATGAAGCGGATGGTACGGCTTTCGATGTCCGGCAGGCCGCCGACGAGATCGACCACCTCGCCCTCGATTGTCGCGTAAAGCGCGTTGATCGTCAGGTCGCGACGCTCCGCATCGTCCTGCCAGCTGGTGCCGAACGCCACCTGCGCGCGGCGCCCGTCCGTCTCCATGTCGCGCCGCAGCGTCGTCACCTCGAAGGGAACGCCACCGATGACCAGCGTCACCGTGCCGTGCTCGATGCCGGTCGGCACCGCCTTGATGCCCGCAGCCTTGGCGCGCGCCACCACTTCGGCCGGCACAAGCGTCGTGGCGATGTCGATGTCGCCGGCTGGCAGGTTCATCAGGCTGTTGCGCACCGCCCCGCCGGCAATCCGCGCTTCTCCGCCATCGGCGTTCAGCATGGTCAGCACGCGCCTGAGCGCCGGCTCCCTGAACCAGTCCCGATCAGCAACCGATGTCATGCGTAAAGCCTTTCATAGATCACCCGAACGATGCCGGCGGTGATGCCCCATATGTTTCGCCCCTCATAGGGCATGCGATAATAGTGACGCTCGCTGCCTAGCCAGACGCCGCTGCCCATTTCGTGGTTGGCGGGGTCCATCAGGAAAGACAGGGGCACCTCGAACACGTCGGCCACCTCGGTCGGATTGAGGCTGAGCGAGAAGCCCGGCCTGACGATTGCCAGCACCGGCGTTATCCGGAAACCGGAAAGCGCCATGTAGTCCGGCAGTCTCCCGACCGGCTCGACCAGCCGGCGGTCCAGCCCGATCTCCTCCTCCGCCTCGCGCGCCGCGGCCGCTTCCACGTCGTGGTCCTCGTCGTCCACCGCCCCGCCCGGAAAGGCGATCTGCCCGGAGTGCTTGCGCAAGGTGGCGGTACGCTGCGTGAAGATGAGGCGCGCATCGTCGCCCTCGTCGATGGCAGCGACCAGCACGGCCGCGTCCTTCAGCTTCATTTCCTCCACATGCGGGATCGTCGCCGGGTTCAGCTTGGCATCACCGGTATCGCGCCAGCTGTCGGCGGTGATCGTCTGCGTCTGCGCGATCGCCCGCTTGCGGAATTCGGCCGCGCTGTAGAGGGAAAGGCTCATCGCGACAGCGCGTCCAGTTCCGCCTGCGGCATGATCGGAAAGATGATACCGCCCGAGCGCACCACGAACATCGCCCTGCCCTCGAACTCCAGCGTCTCGCCGAGGGCGACGATGTCGTACATCACCGGCCGTGCCGCAAGGGCCTCCAGCCGGCCGCGCACATGCAGGTAGGGTTTCAATTCTTTGTTACTGCCGTGGATGACAAAGCGCAGGGCGTGCTCGGCGCCGGCCTCGACCACATCGCCGACATTGGTGCGGAAGGTCAGCACCTGCTCGTCGCCCGCGCCGTGCGCATCCATCTCGACAGCGACGAAGGGCGCATCGACCACGCGGATGCCGACCTTTTCCACAGGTGTCACGAGATAGGTCTTTCCGTCTTCCTCGCGGCGCAAAACGGTGGAAAACAGCCGCACCAGCGGCGCGCGGCCGATGGGCGTACCCATGTAGAACCACGTGCCGTCCGCGCGGATCTCCATGTCGATATCGCCGCAATCAGGTGGATTCCACTTGTCGACCGGCGGCAGACCGCGCTCCCGCCCGCCTTTGTCGGCCGCCGCGCGGGCAATCAGCGCCGCCAGTCCGGCGGCATCGCCCGAAGCCTGAATTTCGCCCTTCGCCATTGTTCCGTCCCGGTTGGCCCCTATCTCAAGCTCTTGTGACGAGATAGACATTTCATGCTGACTTGTCAGCAGCAGGAGAGCCGATAAGCTCAAAACTATCGGCCATTGGAACGGCACCCGCCAACCGGCGGGCGGCGGAAAAAGCGATCTGGAGACGATCATGGGCGTTATGACATCCACCGAAGCAGCTCTGGACGAAAAAGCCGTCATCGCCGCAGCCGAACGCGCGCTTGCAGATATAGCGCTGGTCCGCAAGGAAGTGGGCAAGGTCATCTTCGGACAGGAAAGCGTGGTGGAGCAGACGATGCTCGCGATCCTCTCCGGCGGCCACGCGCTGCTGGTCGGTGTGCCGGGCCTTGCGAAGACGAAGCTGGTGGCGACGCTCGGCACCGTGCTCGGCCTCGCCTCCAGCCGCATCCAGTTCACCCCTGACCTGATGCCCTCCGACATTCTGGGCTCGGAGGTGATGGACCAGGACGAAAACGGCAAGCGCTCCTTCCGTTTCGTGCCCGGACCGATCTTCACGCAACTGCTGATGGCCGACGAGATCAACCGAGCCTCGCCGCGCACCCAGTCTGCCCTCCTGCAGGCGATGCAGGAATATCATGTCACCGTTGCCGGCCGCGCCAACGACCTGCCCCGCCCCTTCCACGTGCTGGCGACGCAGAACCCGTTGGAGCAAGAAGGCACCTATCCGCTCCCCGAGGCGCAGCTTGACCGCTTCCTGCTGCAGGTCGACGTGGGCTATCCCGACCTCGCCGCCGAGCGCCGTATCCTGCTGGAGACCACCGGCACCGCCGAGGCCGAAGCCAGCCAGGCGATCCCGGAGGGCAGGCTGCTGGAAATCCAGACCCTCATCCGCCAGATGCCGATCGGCGAAACCGTGCTGGACGCGATCCTGGCACTTGTGCGTTCCGCCCGTCCCGGCCATGGCAATGCCCGGACCGACAAGCAGGTCGCCTGGGGACCGGGGCCGCGCGCCGGCCAGGCGCTGATGCTGTGCGCCCGCGCGCGTGCACTCTACGAGGGCCGCCTCGCGCCGTCGGTGGACGACGTTCTGGCGCTTGCCGAACCGGTGCTGCAGCATCGCATGGCGCTGACCTTCTCCGCCCGCGCCGAGGGCATATCGGTGCGCGACGTGATTGCCTCGCTCGTCACGCAGGCCCGCGGCTGACGGGGCGCGTGATGGCCTCCATCGGCACCACCGTCGAACGCACCCCTTCCGCAGACGTCCTCTCGCGGGCGCAGGCGCGCGCCGCACTGATGCCGGATTGTCTGGTCGAGGCCCGCAGGCTGGCCAACACGGTGATCTCCGGCTGGCACGGGCGGCGCAAGCGCGGCATCGGCGAGAACTTCTGGCAGTTCCGCCCCTATGTGGACGGCGAGAGCCTGTCGCGTATCGACTGGCGCCGCTCCGCCCGAGACGATCACACCTATGTGCGGGACCGCGAATGGGAAGCCGCCCACACGATCTGGCTCTGGGCGGACCTGTCGCCGTCGATGATGTACAAGTCAACGCTCGGCAGCGTCTCGAAAGAAAGCCGTGCGCTCGTCCTCATGCTGGCGCTGGCCGAAATCCTGGCGCGCTCCGGCGAAAGGATCGGCTGCCCGGGCGTCATGGAGCCGATCGCCGCGCGCAATGCGGCAGAACGGCTGGCCACCGCCATCGCCCACAGTCCCCTTTCGGACGGGCTGCCGCGCACCGACATGATCCGCGGTTCCAGCGATATCGTGCTCATCGGGGATTTCCTCGATCCGCCGGACAACGTGATGGAACGGCTCGGCCCGCTGGCGCGCCGGGGCCTGCGCGGCCATGTGGTCGAGATCGCCGATCCGGCCGAGGATCTGTTTCCCTATGCCGGACGGACCGAATTCACCGACCCCGAGACCGGCGACAAGCTGACCGCCGGCCGGGCGGAGACCTTGAAGGAGGATTACACACGGGCCTATCAGGCACGGCGCGCGGCCCTGGCCGACAGCTTGCGTCATCTCGGCTGGAGCTTCATCGCCCACCGCACAGACCACCTCGCCTCCGAGGCCCTCGTCGCCGTGCACATGTACCTTTCCGGCCTGCCCGCCATGAAGGCCGGGGGTGAACGCCCATGAGCGGCCTCGCCTTTGCCTATCCCGCCGTCCTCGCAGCACTGGTGCTCCTGCCCGCGATCTGGTGGCTGCTGCGGCTGACGCCGCCCAAGCCCGTCGTCGAGGCCTTCCCGCCCTTCCGCATCCTCGCCTCCATCCTCAAGCGCGAGGAGACGCCTGCCAGAAGCCCCTGGTGGCTGACGCTGCTGCGCATGCTGATGGCAGCCGCCGTCATTCTTGCGATCGCCGACCCGGTGCTCAATCCGCGCGAAAACACGCTCGCCGCCTCCGGCCCGCTTGCCCTTGTCATCGACAACAGCTGGGCGGCTGCTGGCGACTGGCAGCGCCGGGTAGACACAGCCAGCACGATGATCGACGATGCCGAGGCGCGCGACCTGCCAATCTCTATCGTATTCACCGTGGACCGCCAGCACGACGCCGTGCCGACAGACGCGCAAACCGCACGCACGCGGCTCGCGGCAGCCCAGCCGCGCCCGCTGCCGGCCAACCGGCAGGCCGCCGTGGCCGCCCTGAATACCGCGCTCGCCGGCACGCCGCCCGGCACCCTCGCCTTCATCTCCGACGGTATCGCCGCCGGCGACGGCGACGGCACGGTCGCAGCACTCCAGGCGCTGAAGCCTGCGCAGATGCGCCTGATCGAGGGCGACGGCCGCAGCGCGCTCGCGCTGACCGACGCCAACAACGACGCAGAGGCGATGGTGGTGGCTGCAAGCAGGCTTTCGCCCAGTGAGGCCCGCACGCTCGCCGTCACGGCGCACGACACGCGCGGCCGGCCGATTGGCAATGGCACGCTGGCCTTCCGCGCCGGGGAGACGACCGGCAGCGGCAGCATCGCGGCACCCTTCGAGCTTCGCAACGATTTTGCGCAGATCAGCGTCGACGGGCTGGCGACGGCCGGGGGCACCTATCTTCTGGACGACGGGTTCCGCCGCCGGCGCGTGGCGCTCCTCAGCGGCGAGACGATCGACGCCAGCCAGCCACTGCTGTCACCGCTGCACTATATCGAAAAGGCGCTCGCCCCCTATTCCGACCTGATCCGGCCGAACGTTTCCGATCTCGCGGCCGCCATTCCGGAACTGCTTGACCAGCGTCCCTCAGTGCTGATCATGGCCGATATCGGACGCCTTCCGGAGGAAGCCTATGGCCCGATGCAGAAGTGGCTCGAGGCAGGCGGCATGCTGATCCGTTTCGCCGGGCCCAGACTTGCGGCCGCCCCTGCCGACGACCCGCTGGTACCGGTGGTGCTTCGCAAGGGCGAGCGCGCGCTCGACGGCGCACTCTCCTGGTCGGAGCCGCAGCCGCTGGCCGCCTATCCGCCAGGTAGCCCCTTCGCTGGCATGCCGAGCGCCGGCGACATCCTGGTCAAGCGCCAGGTTCTCGCCGAGCCGACGCCCGACCTTCCGGAGCGCACCTGGGCGAGCCTCGCAGACGGAACCCCGCTCGTGACCACCGGCAAGGTCGGCGCGGGCCGTATCGTCCTGTTCCACGTCAGCGCCGAGACGGGATGGTCGAACCTGCCCCTGTCCGGCGACTTCGTCGAGATGCTACGCCGCAGCGTCCAGCTTTCGCGCGGTGGCGGCGTTGCGGCAAGTGGTGAAGCCCAGGGCCAGCCCCTGCCGCCCTACCGCCTCCTGACCGCCGTCGGCACGCTTTCAACCGACACCGGCGAGGCAAAGCCTCTCGACCCCGCCACGGCCGGCAGCACGGCTGCAACCGCCGACAACCCGCCCGGCCTCTACGGCTCGCAGGACGGGTTCGTGGCCCACAATCTGCTGGCCGCCGGGCAGAGCCTCAAGCCGCTCCCAGCCGGAGACGTCGCATCCCTCATGCGCGAAAGCCTGATCGGACAGATGGCGAAATCGCTGAAACCTGCCCTGTTCCTGATCGCAACGCTGCTGCTGATCGCCGACTGCCTGGTGGTGCTGTTCATGAACGGCGCCTTCACGCGCCGCTTCCGGGTGACGCCAGCGCGCGGCGCGACCGCTCTTGTGGCGGTGGCCGCCGTCGCGCTGACCATGCTGGCGCTCGCCTCGACGCAAGCGCTCGCCGAAGACGCCAAGTCCGGCGACGAGGATCTGCTGCAGCGGCTCGACACCACCCATCTCGCCTATGTCGTGACCGGGGAGGACGAGGTCGACCGCATCTCAGAGCGCGGGCTTGCAGGCCTCACCGAATTTCTCACCTACCGCACCACGCTGGAGCCGGGCGAGCCGATGCCGGTCGATATCACGAAGGACGAGCTTGCGGTCTACCCCCTGATCTACTGGCCTGTCAGCGCGACGGCACAGATGCCTTCGCCCGCAGCCGTCGCCCGCATCGATGCCTACATGCGCAATGGCGGCACCGTGCTATTCGACACCCGCGACCAGTATTCGTCGCTGGAGAACAGTGCCGACACCAGCCCCAACACGCAGCGGCTGCGCGACATTCTCGCCAACCTCGACATCCCCCCGCTTGAGCCGGTGCCGCCGGATCACGTGCTGACGAAGTCCTTCTACCTTCTGAGCAATTTCCCCGGGCGCTATGCCGGCAGCCCCCTCTGGGTCGAAGCAGAACTCGACCAGAGGCAGGATCCCAACCGCCCGGCCCGCGCCGGCGACGGCGTCTCTCCGATCATGATCACCGGCAACGATTTCGCCGGCGCCTGGGCGATCGACGCCAACGGCATGCCGCTTCTGCCGACCGTACCGCCGGACGAGGTGCAGCGCGAGCATGCATTCCGCTCCGGCGTCAACATCATGATGTACATGCTCACCGGCAACTACAAGGCGGATCAGGTGCATGTGCCCGCCCTTCTCGAAAGGCTGGGCCAGTAGCATGAGCATCACCTTCTCCCCGCTTTTTCCCTGGTACGTCATCGGCCTGATCGCCGCCATAGCACTTGTGCTGGCCGGTACCGGGCTCTGGCGGCGGATGCGCGGCGGCGCACTTCGGGCCGCCGCCCTCGCCCTTCTCCTGCTGGCCCTCGCAAATCCCGTCGTGATGCGCGAGGAGCGCGAGCCACTGTCGACCGTCGTCGCCGTCGTCGTCGACCGCAGCCAGAGCCAGCAGAACGCCGAACGCACGGCGATGACCGATCAGGCGCTGGAGCAGGTGAAGGACAACCTTGCCCGCTATCCCCGCATCGAGCCGCGTATCGTGGAGGCAGGTGACGATCCGGATTCCGACACCCCTTCCACGCGCCTGTTCGATGCGCTCACGGCAGCACTGGCCGACGTGCCCCCGTCACGCGTCGGTGGCGCCATCATGATCACCGACGGCCAGATCCACGACATTCCCGATCCCGCGGCGTTCTCCGCTTTCAATGCGCCGGTGCACGGCCTGATCACCGGTCGTCCGGACGAGTTCGACCGGCGGATCGAGGTGCTGAGCGCTCCGCGCTTCGGCATCGTCGGCGAGCCGCAGGAACTCAAATTCCGTGTCACCGACGACGGCGAGAGCCCGGGCACCGCGGCGCGCGTCACCATCCGCCTGAACGGCAACGAGATCGCATCCGAGACGGCGACGCCGGGAGCGGAGACACCCTTCAGCTTCACCGTCCCGCGCGGCGGCAACAACGTCCTGGAATTTGCCGTGGATCCGGTCGAAGGCGAGATCACCACCGCCAACAACCGCGCCGTCCACGTGATCGACGGCATCCGCGAGAACCTGCGCGTGCTGCTGGTCTCCGGTGAACCGCATGCCGGCGAGCGCGCCTGGCGCAACCTGCTCAAGTCCGACACGGCGATCGACCTCGTCCACTTCACCATTCTGCGCCCGCCGGAAAAGCAGGACGGTACACCCATCAACGAGCTTTCGCTGATCGCCTTCCCCACCCGCGAACTCTTCGTCGACAAGATCAACGAGTTCGACCTGATCATCTTCGACCGCTACCAGCATCGCGGCGTGCTACCGATCCTCTACTACGACAACATCGCCCAGTACGTCGAAAACGGTGGCGCGCTGCTGATCGCCGCAGGCCCCGAGCATGCCGGCGGCGATTCCATCGCGTACACGCCGCTCTCCGTCGTCCTTCCGGCGACGCCCACCGGGGTGATGAACGAAAAGGCCTTCTATCCGCGCCTTTCCGACCAGGGCAAGAAACACCCCGTCACCCGCGGCCTCGAAGGCGCATTCGACGAACCGCCGCATTGGGGACGCTGGTTCCGCACCGTCGACGTGGCGCGCCCGCAGGGCAATGTCGTCATGGAAGGGGCCGACAGCAATCCGCTTCTGGTGCTCAACCGCTACGGCAAGGGCCGCGTCGCCATGCTGTTGTCCGACCAGGGCTGGCTGTGGGCGCGCGGCTTCGAAGGCGGCGGCCCTCATGTCTCGCTCTATCGCCGCACCGCCCATTGGCTGATGCAGGAACCGGCGCTTGAGGAAGAGGCGCTGACGGCGCGCACCTTCGGCAGGACGCTGGAGATCACCCGCCAGACGATCAAGGATGCGCCAGGCCCCGCAACGGTAAAGCTGCCCTCCGGCCGGACGGAAGCAGTCGAGCTCAAGGAAAGTGGTCCCGGCCTCTACAAGGCCGAGGTGAAGACCGCCGAAACCGGCCTCTACGAGATCGAGAACGACGGGCTGAACGCCCTGGTCCATGTCGGCGCCGTCGACGCGCCGGAATTCAAGGCGACCATTTCGACCACCGAGACGCTTGGTCCGCTCGCCGAAAAGACGAAGGGCACGGTGCGTCGGCTGGCCGAGGCGCAAAACAGCCTGGAGGTCCCGCCGATCCTGCCCGTCTCGGGTTCCGTGCGCACCGCCGACCCGCAGCGCCTCTCGCTGAGCATGACCAACGAGACCGTGCTGAAGGGGATCGACAGCCTGTCGCTGTTTGCCGGCTTCGCCGGCGTCGGCCTGTTGCTGCTAGCGCTCTCGGCCACCTGGTACCGCGAAGGTCGCTGACGCGCCGACGGATGGTCAACACGATAAGGATGCCCGGGGCGCAGAGCCACGTCCGCGCGCCGGGCATCCTTCGACCCTATCGGCCTAGTTGCGCCCCGGCACGATCACCTGCTTGTCCTTGCGCAGCTTCGCCATGGTGGCGTCGTCGAGGTTGAGATGCTGCTGCACCATGCGTTGCGGCGACAGCGCCATCCACTGGTTCAGCGAGATGTCGGCGAAGTAGGCGCTCTTGAACATTTCGAGAAAGCGCAACGGTCCCTTGCCGGTGTTCTCGATGTAATGGCCGGTGGCAAAGGGAACGTAGCCGACGTCGCCGGCCTGAAAATCGAACGTGCGCGCCTTGCCGCTGGAGGTGAAGGCGGTCATGCGGCCCTGCCCTTCGAGAAAGTACTGCCACTCGTCGTTGTTGGGGTGCCAGTGCAGTTCACGCAAACCGCCGGGTTCGACCTCGACAAGGGCTGCGGCGATGGTGGAAGCAGCGGGAAAGACCGAGGAATCGACGATGCGGACCTGTCCGCCCGCAACCTTCATCGGCTGCATCTGCGAAAGCTTGAAGCTGTAGGAAAGCCTGATCGTTCCGCCAGGCGATACCACCCTGTCTGTGTCCAGCGGGCCGGGAATGTCGCCGGCAAAGATCCACCGGTCATGCTCGACATCGAGGGGCAGGTTGGCAAACGCGGCTTCGGCCACGCCGAAATTCCGGGCAAGCACGTCGCGCGGCGTATGCACCAGCCAGTCGCTCAGGAGAAAGGTCTCGTTCTCGGAAAAGTTGCCGTCATCGAAGACCAGCAGGAATTCGCAGCCTTCTTCCAGTCCCTGGATGGAATGCGGGATGCCGGCGGGAAAGTACCAGATGTCGCCCGGTCCGACGTCGTCGATAAAGTTCGCACCGGAAGGATCGACTGCGGTGATGCGCGCGCGGCCTCCCAGCATGTAGCCCCATTCCCCCTCCTTGTGCCAATGCATCTCTCGGATGCCGCCGGGCACCAGGCGCATGTTCACCCCGGCCATGGTGGTGGCGATGGGTAGCTCGCGAACCGTCACCTCCCGCGCCCAGCCGCCCTTGGCGAGCCTGTTGCGCGCGGCGGAAAAGGAGAATTTCAGGTTGGGAACCGTACCCGCGTCGGTATAGGGTGAACGCAGCATATCGGGGTTCTGCCGCTCCAGTTCGGTGTTGCGCGGCCCCATGATGGTGGCGCCAAGCGCCCCGATGATAGGCTCAATGCTGTCCTCGGACATGGCTCTCTCCTCTGAAAACGCCGGACTTTTTCAGGTCCCGGCCGCATATGCGCGCGTGCAAGATGGTCCGCCACGGGCATCCGCGACGTTGAAGCTTCTTGAATTCGCCGATCGGGGTGGCGCTCCGCCTCCCCCTCCATGCCTATCGAAGCGCGCCTTCGACCGCTTGCGCGATCCATTCTTCCGGCGTGACGCCGGCCTGGCTGGCGCGCTCGCTCACCGCCGCAGCGGTGTCCGGATCCAGCGGAACGTGAAACACCAGATCCTCGACGTTGCTTTCGGCAAGCACCGTCCTGCTCGCCTGCGCTGCGAACGCCCTCACGCGTGACGCCTTCTCATCGTCGCTCAGTCCTTCTTCGGCAGCGACCGCCGGGCAATAGAAGGCGATCAGGTGATTGATGGCGTCGTCGGACCACAGTCCCTGCTCGCGCAGGAAAGCGGCAGCCGCCTGCAACTCGGCCGGCAGTTCCAGCATCAGGCCCTTGGCGCCGAGACGATCGACCTCCGCCGGAACGGCGGGCGTGTCGAGTTCTTCAAGCCGCGGGCATTCGAGCCCTGCCGCCCGCGCCGGACTGCCGCTCGCAGCCACGCATGCGCCGACAATGGCAATCGCAAAGGCGACGGTCTTCATGGATGACACTCCCGAACAAGTCCGCGTCCGCCGCGGCGTTTTCTTCTGCGCCCCATAGTATAGGAACGGCATTTCGGGACAACTATACTGGCGTCTCCCGCCCCATCCGCAGGCATGGCCACGATAAACCATGGTATGGATTGAAATCAGTCGGATCCGGCGAAAGCGGACAAGCCGCGGGAGAGACCGCGTGCGACGAATCCAGCGGGAATGGCCGCGCGGGCAGGCGCTGTCTCAGCTCGCGACCGCAAGCTCCAGCGGCTGGGCTGCAGCCTCCTCCGGCCGCCAGCCGATCGTACCTTTCAGGCGGTCATGCGTGTCGGAGACAAACGGCACGACCAGAACCCGCTTCGGATCGACCGGTCCTGGGAAGGTCAGCGCGTTATAGGCGACCTTCTCGAAGCCCAGAGGGCCATAATAGGGCGGATCGCCGACGAGGATGACGGCCTCCGAGCCCTTCCGCTTTGCCGCTTCGACGGCGATCCGGACCAGTTCACGCCCGATGCCCCGGTTCTTGTGCGAAGGCCGCACCGCGAGCGGACCGAGAAGATGGCCCTTCACCGACCCTGCCATGACCGGCGTCATACGGACCGATGCGATCGTCTCGCCATCGTCGGCGCAGATGAAGGAAAGCGAAAGGTCGTGCGGCCCCTGCTCCCGGATGCGGGCGGCGGCGCGCACATGCCGTCCGGGGCCGAAGGCTTCTTCGTTGATGATTTCGATGGCTGCGTCGTGGGACGCGTCTTCGGTCAGGTAGACGAGGTCGTGCTTGGACAGGTCGTGTTTGGACATGGGATCGGAAACCGTATGCGAGACAACAAGAGATGGCTTCGCCTCGAGGGAGGCGTCTTGAGCATCAGCGTCGTCGCGGGTTTCCTGCAAAGAACATCGTTCGAACCGAGCGTTCCTCATCATGCCACGGCGGCATGAATTTCCTGAACAGCGCCGATAGCAGAAAATTGCCGGCTGTCAAAGCCCAAAACGCACTGTTCAGAAAATAGAGCCTATTCGCGCGCGCTCGTTTCACTATCTATCTTTTCAGACAAGACGAAGAGGAAATCGAAGGAGATCAGGCATGGGAAGACTTGTAGACGGCGTATGGCAGGACGTCTGGTACGATACGAAGGCGACGAAGGGGCATTTCAAGCGGCAGCCCTCGCAATTTCGCAACTGGATCACCCCGGACGGAAGCGCCGGCCCGACCGGTGAAGGCGGCTTCAAGGCAGAGGCCGGGCGCTACCATCTCTATGTGTCGCTCGCCTGTCCCTGGGCGCACCGCACGCTGATCTTCCGCAATCTGAAGAAGCTTGACGACCTGGTCTCGGTATCAATCGTTGATCCGGTGATGCTGTCGAGCGGCTGGGAGTTCAAAGGGGTGGATGGCGGCACTGTCGACCACCTCTTCGGGCTGGACGCGCTGTGGCAGGTCTATGTGAAGGCCGACCCGCACTATAACGGCCGCGTCACCGTTCCGCTGCTGTGGGACAAGAAACAGGGCAAGCCGGTCTCCAACGAATCCGCCGAGATCATCCGCATGTTCAACTCTGCTTTCGACGGCGTCACGGGCTCCCGCGAGGACTACTATCCCCCCGCCCTGCGCGGCGAGATCGATGCGCTCAACGACCACATCTACGACACCGTCAACAACGGGGTCTACAAGGCCGGCTTTGCAACCACGCAGGAAGCCTATGAGGAAAACGTCGTCAGGCTCTTTGCCACCCTCGACGAGCTGGAAGAGAAGCTCTCGACCCGCCGCTACCTAACCGGCGATCGGATCACCGAAGCCGACTGGCGGCTGTTCACCACGCTGGTCCGTTTCGATGCCGTCTATGTCGGCCACTTCAAATGCAACATCCGCCGCATCGCCGATTATCCGAACCTGTCCGGCTACCTGCGCGATCTCTACCAGGTGAAAGGCGTCGCCGAAACGGTGAACATGCACCACATCAAGACGCACTACTATCGCAGCCACCTGACGATCAACCCGACCGGCATCGTGCCTGTCGGCCCGCAGCAGGATCTCACCGCCCCGCACGGGCGCGACAGCCTGCTGGCGGCCTGAGAGCGCGGGTTCCCGCCCCCTGCGCCGTTACCAGAAGTCGGCCGGCGTCGTGTTGCCGGCGACTTCCTCCAGCCGGCGGCGCGTCGCAGCCGTCACCCCCGCCGGCAGGTCGCCGAGCGCGAAGAACCGCGCCTCCACGATTTCCCGGTCCGCCGCCTTGGGAGCGCTCTGGCGAACGTTTCGGCAGATGTAGAAGAGCACGTGATCGCGCTTGCTGGTCTGCCTGTTGAAATAGACATGGAAGAGCTCCGGCGCGTCGCCGAAGAGAAGGTTGCCCTCTTCCCGCATCTCCTTGGCCAGCGCCTGCGGGGCGGTCTCGTGCCGCTCGACGCCGCCGCCCGGCATGTGCCAGCCGGGAACGTAGCTGTGGCGGACAAGGAAAATCCGACCTTCGGTATCGAAGCAGGCCGCGCGCACGCCGAGCGTCATCCCGCGCGCATAGGCAAAATAGGTGTGAATGGCGCGCGTGAAGAGGCGGGCCCACAGGTTGCGCATTTCCGGCGGTCGATCGCTGTCCATCTGCTCCCTTCGCCCGTCGTCTTTTCCCTCACCTCGCACGCGCTAGCCTTCGCCCCAAATCCAGCCGGAATCAATCCACCCGCATTGCCAGCCCCCGCATTGTCCACCCGCAAAGCGAAAAGCCGGACCGTCTTGGCAACGAATCCGGGCAGCCGGCATTCCCTTTGCGTCGCATCTTGGTCTATTGAGGGTCATGTTCCGTCTCGCACATATTTCCGACATCCACCTGGGGCCCCTCCCCGCCCTGTCCGTTCTGGAACTGGCCTCGAAACGGATAACCGGCTTCGTCAACTGGCATCGAAACCGTAGGCGCCACCTGTTCGCAAACACGCTGGATCTTGTGACCGAAGATATCGAGCGCCGCGATCCGGATCATCTTGCGATCACCGGCGACCTCGTCAATCTCGCGGCCAAAATCGAGATAGACACCGTTGCCCGCTGGCTTGCCGTTGTCGGCAAGCCCGAAAACGTCTCCGTCGTGCCCGGAAACCACGACGCCTATGTGCCCGGCGCCTACGAGCGATCCACGCAGAGCTGGTACCCCTACATGCGCGGCGACGACGCGCCCATGGCCTGGACAGAAGACCGGCATGTGTTTCCCTATCTGCGCGTTCGCGACAATGTCGCACTGATCGGCTGTTCGACGGCGGTCGCCACGCCCCCTTTCGCCGCCAGCGGCTATTTCGGCAGGCGGCAGGCGCGCGAGACCGTCAATATCCTGCGCGCCGCAGGCGAAGCCGGCCTGTTCCGCGTCGTCATGATCCATCACCCGCCGATTCACGGGGCCACCTCCTTCCACAAACGCATGATCGGCATTCGCCGCTTTGCCGCAACGATATCGGCCGGCGGCGCCGAGCTGGTCCTGCACGGGCACACCCACCTCAACACCGTGCACTGGCTGAAGAGCCCCGCGGCTCCCGTACCGGTCGTCGGCATCTCCTCCGCCTCGCAGGGCCCGGGCGGCCACAAGCCGTCGGCAGGATACAACATCTTCTCGATTTCTGGTGGGCCGGGGCGCTGGAACATGATGCGCGAACGCTACGAAATCGACCAGTTCGGCACCGATATCGTGCTGGCCGAGACCACGCGGTTCTCGACTGCGGAATAAATCGCGAGGCGGCAGCGTCCAACAGGAGAATGCGTTTCCGTCGCCGGATGCCGGGCGGGAACGTCTTCTTCCGATCGGCAACTTCTCGTGGAAGGAACGCTCCTCATGCCCGCCAAGCCCGCCACCCGTATGCCCCTTGCGGCAGCCCTGCTTTTGGCGTTCACGCCGATCGGCCAGGCATTCGCAGCAGACAGCGGCTCCGGCTCGCCGCCCACGCCCACACAGACGACGACCGCCTGCAGCAATGGCAAGATCTGGAGTGCGGCGCGCAAGATGTGCCTGACGCCGGAACAGATCAAGTCCGAGGAGAAAAAGAAGGGCTCGCAGAAGAAGAGCGAGCTGACGCCCGATGACATCCTCTATGAGGCCGCCCGCGAGTTCGCCTATTCGGGCCAATACCAGCACGCCCTTGAAACGCTGAAGGCGACGGAGAACCAGCGCGACCCGCGGATCCTCAACTATTACGGCTTCACCTATCGCAAGCTCGGCGACATGGACACCGCCATGTCCTACTACCGCCGCGCGCTGCAGGCCGACGAGAACTACATCCTCGCGCGCTCCTACATGGGACAGGCCCTGATCCAGCAGGGCGACATCGAAGGCGCCCGCGTCCAGCTCGTGGAGATCAGGGACCGCGGCGGCGAAGGCACCTGGGCCTATCGCGCCCTTCTGCAAGCCCTTGGCGGCGAACGCAGCCGATATTGACCGCAAGCGTCGAAAAAAGTCGTCCGGGCCGGCGTGCAAGCGCCGGTCCTTTTGCTATCATGCGTCAGGGCTGGGCTGGAACGAGAGCGGAAGGCACCGAAGTTCCCTGCGCAGATCCCGCGCTTGCACAGGAGCGCGCAAATGTTCCATACCTGTGCGTCGAGCCCCGCAGAGTGCGAATACCGATCCGATCTCGAACGTTCCCTTGGGGAAGCAATGCGTCCGACGGCAGAAACAGACGAATTCCGGCGTGAACTGGTTGGACTTCTGCCGAAGCTGCGCCGTTTTGCGATGACTTTGACCAGAAATGCCAGCGATGCAGACGATCTCGTCCAGGAAGCCTGTGAACGCGCGATCACCCGCAGCCACCTCTGGAACGGAGAGGGACGGCTGGAGAGCTGGATTTATGCCATGACGCGCAACCTCTGGGTGGACGAGGTCCGAAAGCGCAAGGTCCGCACGGGTTCGGGTACCGTCGATTTCGCCGAACAGGACGATCTCCACATCGAAGCGTCGGCAGACAAGGCCGTCTACGCCAAGCAGTTGCACAAGTTGATCATGACCATGCCGGAGGGCCTCTCCAGCGTGTTTCTTCTCGTGAACGTGGAAGGGCACAGCTATCGCGAGGCCGCCGACATTCTCGGCATCCCGATCGGAACCGTGATGAGCAGGTTGTCGACCGCCCGTATAAGACTGGCCGCGATGATATCCGAACAGACAGAGAGAAGGACCTGAGCTTTGGAAAGCACGCAGGGTCTCCCGTTGGAAGTGCGCTTGTCGGCCTATCTGGACGGACAACTGAGCCACACCGAAATCCGGGAAATCGACGTCATGCTGGCGCGCGACGAAAAGGCGCGGACGCTCTTCAACCGACTGAAGCTCGGCAGTGACCTCGGCCGCAAGGCCTTTGAGGACATGCTGCACGAACCCGTCCCGCTGGACCTCGTCCGGAGCATCAAGCAGGCCTCGGCTGAGGCCGGCCACGACCGCGCACGTTCCCCCCTGTCGCCACCCTCCAAGGAGCCGCCGGCCAAGGACAGGCTATGGCGGCTGGCGGGC
This sequence comes from Pseudomonadota bacterium, assembly GCA_023404095.1. Lineage (GTDB taxonomy): Bacteria > Pseudomonadota > Alphaproteobacteria > Rhizobiales > Rhizobiaceae > Mycoplana. The sequence goes on from JAEYDD010000053.1 coordinate 19,575, forward strand.
GCCGGGCTCGCCCTGCTCGCGGCCGGCATCGGTGCCGGCTACATCGCCGCCGCGTGGCAGAACCCCGTTGCCCCACCGGTCCATATTGCCGTGGCACGCAACTGGCTGGACGACGTCGCCGACTACCACCGGCTCTATGCGCGCCAGTCCCGCCACCTCGTCGAGGTGCCCGCTTCCGAGAGCCAGCACATCACGCAATGGCTGACGACCGCGGTTGGTGTCGACTTCTCGATACCGGACCTGAGCGAGAAGGGCCTGACCTTCGAGGGTGCGCGCCTCCTCGTCGCCGGCAGCATGCCGACGGCACAGCTCATATACCGCGACCAGGACGGCGAGATCTTCGCCGTCTGTTTCCAGAAAAGCGAGCCCGTGCCGGAAATGACGGAGATGACCGACAGCATCCGCGACGACCTCGGCCTCGTTTCCTGGCAACGGGGCGCAGGCGCCTTCGTCGTCATCGGCCCCTCTTCTGACCCTCAGTTGGACGCGATCGCCACGACCGTCGCCGAGACGATCTGACGCGCAGCTGCAACACACCTTATCGACACCCTCTGAACGCAAAAACGCCGCCCCGGCGTGCGGAGCGGCGTCAAATTTTCACCGGTCGGCTATATCACCGGCCTGCTTCTTCCAGCACCCGGTTGGCCGCCGAGACGATCGCCTCCAGCGAGGCGGTCACGATGTTGGTGTTCATACCGACGCCGAAGAGCTTTCCGCCGGGATGGGCGATCTCGACATAGGCGATCGCCGCCGCATTCGAACCCTTCTGGAGCGAGTGTTCGGAATAGTCGACCACGGACATCTCGATGCCGGTATAGATCGAGAGCGCATGGATGAAGCCGTCGATCGGCCCGGTTCCCTGCCCCTCGATCCGCTTCGTTTCTCCGCGATCGGTGATCTCGGCCGCAACGATGCGCACGCCCTTATGCGCGGTGTCGGGATAGGTGTGATGGTCGACGAAGCGCAGGCGCGCATCCGGCTGGCTCACGTAGCGCTCGACGAAGCGCTCGTAGATGCGCTGCGAAGGCAGTTCCACACCCTTTTCGTCAGTGATGCGCTGGATGTCCTCGCGGAACTCGACCTGCAGGTTGCGCGGCAGGTTGATGCCGTGATCCTGCTGCAGGATGTAGGCGATGCCACCCTTGCCCGACTGTGAATTGATGCGGATGATCGCCTCGTAGGTACGTCCGACATCCTGCGGATCGATTGGCAGGTAAGGCACCTCCCACAGCGGCTTGTTGGCGGTCTTGATCGCCTTCATGCCCTTGTTGATCGCATCCTGGTGCGAGCCCGAGAAAGCGGTGTAGACCAGCTCGCCGACGTAAGGGTGGCGTTCGGGAATGACCATCTCGTTGGCGTATTCGTAGACCGCCTTGATGCGCTCGATGTCGCTGCAGTCGAGCCCGGGATCGACGCCCTGGGTATACATGTTCAGCGCCAGCGTCACGACGTCCACATTGCCGGTGCGCTCGCCGTTGCCGAACAGCGTGCCTTCGACGCGGTCCGCGCCCGCCATCAGGCCGAGCTCGGTCGCAGCGATGCCGGTGCCGCGGTCGTTGTGCGGGTGCAGCGATATGATCAGGTTTTCGCGGTTGTCGAGCTTGCGGCACATCCATTCGATCTGGTCGGCATAGACGTTCGGCGTCGCCATCTCGACGGTCGACGGCAGGTTGATGATCAGCTTGTTCTCCGCCGTCGGCCGCACGATCTCGGTGACCGCGTTGCAGATTTCCAGCGCCACCTCGAGCTCGGTACCGGTGAAGCTCTCCGGCGAGTACTCGAAGCGGTAGTCGCCGCCGGCCTTCGCAGCCATGTCGGTGATCATCTTGGCTGCGTCGGTGGCGATCTGCTTGATGCCGGCCACGTCCTTGGCGAACACGACACGGCGCTGCAACTCGCTGGTCGAGTTGTAGAAATGGATGATTGGCCGCTTCGCGCCCTCGAGCGCCTCGAAGGTGCGGGTGATCAGCTCCGGCCGGCACTGGACAAGCACCTGCAACGAGACGTCGTGGGGGACGTTGCCCTGCTCGACGCACCAGCGGGCGAAGTCGAAGTCCGTCTGCGATGCGGACGGAAAGCCGATCTCGATTTCCTTGAAGTTCATGTCCAGCAGGAGCTGGAACATGCGTGCCTTGCGGTCATGGCCCATCGGGTTGACGAGCGACTGGTTGCCGTCGCGCAGGTCCACCGAACACCAGATCGGCGCCTTGTCGATGGTCTTGCCGGGCCAGGTGCGGTCAGGAATGTTGACCTGCGGATAGGGCTGGTATTTCACGGCGGCGTTGCTCATGCCGCTCTTACGGGTGTCGATAGTGGTGCTCATGTGCCTGTCTCTTCTCGTCCCGGCTCTCGCATGCAGCCTCATAGCGGATCGAAGCTCGCTTGGCGACGGCGAAAGCAGCCCTTGATCGGGCGGTCGGGAAATTTACGATAGGGGTAATGCGAGGAGCACTTGTGCCGGCGGGCTTTTCGGCCGCCGGGCGCTCCTCAAAGGACCCGGCAACCGCGCGTAAGGCCGAGAAGAAGGAGCGAGGTGAAGCTGCGCGCACGGTCACGCGCGGCCTGACGGCTGCGTGATATGCGTGCGACGATATGGCTTGCGCTCCTGGACATGGCCGGCTTATAGCCGCGAACCCGCAGGGGCGCAAGTCGCGGCAAGATGATTTGTGAAAACCGCAGGCCGGGGATAGTCTTTGCCGATGGCGCCGATCGGCAGCCGCCGCAAGGGAAAGAAACGATGAAGGTGCGCTACGCTATGCTGGCGATCCTGGCCGTGCTATCGGTCGGCTGTCAGTCGAATCCGCCGAGCCAGAAGACGCTCGACGCGACCAACTACTGCTTCCGTCGCTTCGGAGGCGCCTCAAACACCAACTACGACAGCTGCGTCTATGCCCGCCAGATGGGCATGGAGGTCACACCTGCGACGGCCGGCTGGTAGCACCAAGCGGTCAGCGATTCTCAGTAGTCTCCCGGAACGGCAAGGCCCTCCCGCTGTCACGGGAGGGCCTTCGTGATGTTTCGCCTGAGGCCTGCTCACCGGGGGCTGGTGTCCCAGAGCCCGGCGGCCGGCATCGTCACCCCGCGCCTGGTTGACCTGAGCATGGGCGCCCTGGGCACGAAGCTCAGATATCGGCCTGCGACGTGACGATCCGCGAGACGAGACCGTATTCGATCGCGTCCTTGGCCGACAGCCAGTAGTCGCGATCGGTGTCCTTGGCGATCTTCTCGATCGGCTGGCCGGTGGCGTCGGCGAAGATCTTGTTCAGGCGCTCGTTCATCTTGATGATCTCGCGTGCCTGGATTTCGATGTCCGATGCCATGCCGCGCGTGCCGCCCGACGGTTGGTGCAGCAAAAAGCGCGTGTTCGGCAGGCAGATCCGCCGCTCCTTGGGAGCTGCGACATAGATCAGCGCGCCCGCCGAGGCGACCCAGCCCGTGCCGATCATCCACACCTTCGGCTTGATGAACTTGATCATGTCGTGGATGCTGTCGCCGGATTCGACGTGGCCACCTGGCGAATTGACGAAGATGCGGATGTCCTCGTCGCTGGCGGCGGCGAGCGCCACGAGCTGCGAATTGACCTTCTGCGCCAGTTCCTGGTTGATGCCGCCATAGATGAAGATCGAGCGCGACTTGAACAGGTTCGCCTCGGTTTCCTTGCCGAGCGGCAGCTCGGTCTTCTTGTCTTCTTCGTCGCTCATCGGCAACTCTCCGCCTGTTATCTTATAGGTCTTGCCGCAGTCAGATAGTGCGACTCACGTGCCAAGACAATGCAACAAAACGCTAGCCGGGCGATAGAGGCGCCAAACGCCAACGGGAAAAAGGGTAAACGGCGGATCGGGCGCGGTCGGGCTTGCGCATCTTTACGTATGGACACGGCCGTTCTCGCCCCTAAGATGCCGGATGTATTGACGAAACGAACCGGCCGACTCCCACGGCCGGGTTTACTCTGGGGACATTATGTTCAGACGCCTTCTGCTCGCGCTCGGCTTGACCGTCGCATCGGCCGCTCCGGCCTTCGCCCACCTCAACCCGCAGGAACACGGTTCCTTCATGGCCGGGTTCTCCCATCCGCTGTTCGGCCTGGATCACATCCTCGTCATGGTCGCCGTCGGCCTGTGGGCGGCGCAGATCGGCGGAAGGGCGATGTGGGCGGTACCGGCGGCTTTCGTCGCGATGATGGCACTGGGCTTCGGCCTTGCCGTCGCGGGCGTCTCGCTGCCCTTCGTGGAGCCGGTGATCCTGGCTTCGGTCGTGACACTCGGACTGCTGGTCGCCATGGCCGTCCGCCTCGATCCTGCCACCTCCGCCGCGATCGTCGGCGTCTTCGCACTCTTCCACGGACACGCCCATGGCGGCGAGCTCGGCGTCGCCGGTGCACTGCCCTTTGCAACCGGCTTCGTGATCGCAACCGCGCTGCTGCATGTCGCCGGCATCGCGCTTGGCCTTGGTATCGCCCGGATCGCCGGCGGCCGGACCCTGACCCGCATTCTTGGCGCTGCCACAGCACTGGCAGGCGTTGCCCTCGCCTTCGGCTGAGCGCGCTGGTCTTTCATCGACGCTGCGGCCACCGCCGCAGCGTCGAGCCCCTCCCAACGCTTGCTGCCCGACACACGGTCTTGGTGCGTGGCGGCTTCACAAGCGCGAGATGAAGGCACTTAACGTTTTGAAATAAAGTATTTTTTAGAGTATACTGAAATTACGCCACACAACCCTGTGCGGCGCGAAAATGCCTCAGCAACGGAGGTTGCAGCATGAACATGATGTCTGGACGGAGAGGTCAGGATCTGGTCACTCTGATCCTGGCGTTTTGCCTGTTCATCTCTCCCTGGGTCGTCGGTTTCTCCGCCGACCTGACGCCAAGCTGGAACGCCTGGATCGCCGCCATCGTCCTCGGCGCCTGCGCGATCATGACGCTTTCCGCCTTCGCGGAATGGGAGGAATGGGTAAACATGGTGATCGGCCTGTGGCTGATCGCCTCGCCCTGGATGCTCGGCTTCATGGCCAATACGAACGCGATGTGGACGCATGTCATCCTAGGTATCTGCACCGCCGCTCTGTCGGCATGGGCAGTCTGGGACTTCCGCCACCCGCATTCGCACGCCTGACGGCACCCGTCGGGCCGGAAACGGCCTGTCGGGAAATAACCGAGCAGGCGTTCCGGCCGAATGCGCCGAACGCCCCATGCCGGCGCCGCCCGCCGCAAACCGACGAGCGGCGCATTCTTTTGCCGGTCAATCCCCGCCCTGCGCTGCCAGATGTCCACCGCGGCCGCGCGCTTCGGCCTCTTTCGTAACGTCAGCCACGCCCGCGATAGGTCGGCACGCCCTGGTCCGGCAGCCAGACGCCATCGGGCACCGTCCCCGTCTGCCAGAACACGTCGATCGGGATGCCGCCGCGCGGATACCAGTAAGCGCCGATCCTGAGCCACTTCGGGGCAAGCAGTTCCACCAGGCGCTTGGCGATATAGATCGAGCAGTCCTCGTGGAAGGCGCCGTGGTTGCGGAAGGAGTGCAGGAACAGCTTCAGCGACTTCGATTCCACCAGCGACGCATCGGGAATGTAGTCGATGACGATATGGGCGAAATCGGGCTGGCCGGTCATCGGGCAGAGGGAGGTAAACTCCGGCGCGGTGAAACGCACGACATAGTCGGTCCCCTGGTTGCCGTTCGGCACCTTTTCCAGCACCGCCTCCTCCGGGCTGGTCGGCAGATCGACGTTGCGGCCGAGTTGCGAAAGATTTGAAACGTCGGTCTTGCTCATGCCTTGGCCTTTTCCACTTTCACCTTGATACCATGTGCCATTTCCGTTTCCGGCTCGACGTGAATGGCAACCTGCGCGCCCTGATGGACACCCTCGATCGCCGCTTCAAGCCTGTCGCAGATGTCGTGCGCGTCTCCGACCGCCATTCTCGCCGGCACCACGAGATGGAATTCCACGAAGATCGCCTGCCCGGCCCGGCGCGTCTTGAGGTCGTGGACGCCGAGCGAACCGTCGGCATTGACTGCGATCGCCTGCTTGATCGCCGCTTCCTCCTCCGCCTCGATCGCATGGTCCATCAGCCCGTTGACGGAATTCATGATGATCTTCCAGCCCTGGAAGACGATGTGGATCGCCACCAGGATCGCCATGACCGGATCGAGGATCGCATAGCCGGTGAGAACGACCAGAATGAGGCCCGCAAGAACGCCAGCGGAGGTGACGACGTCGGACATGATGTGATGTGCGTCGGCGGTCAGAGCGGGCGAGCGGTGCTTGCGCCCGGCGCGGATGAGGATCGTCGCCCAGACGACGTTGACGACACCGGCCAGGAAGTTCACCGCAAGCCCAAGCACGGGTTGCTCGAGCACCGTCGGCGCCCAAAGCTTCGGTATCGCCTCCTGCAGGATCAGCAGCGCGGCGACGACGATCAGGACGCCCTCGATGACCGCCGAGACGTATTCCGCCTTGTGATGACCGAAGGGATGGGTCGCATCGGCCGGCCGCGAGGCGTAGCGGATCGCACCCCAGGCAACGAAGGCCGCCACCACGTTCACCGTCGATTCCAGTGCGTCCGAGAGCAGCGCCACGGAACCAGTCAACCACCATGCCAGTGTCTTCAGTCCCAGCACGAAAATGGCCATCGGAATGCCGATCAGCGCCAGCCGATTGACGGTAGGATTGCCGTTGCTTGCCATGTGGCCTCCGGTGCGGATGCGAACGAATTGCAGAAGCTGCGCCCTTCAACGCAAAACCGCCCGCGCGGGGTCGCGCAGGCGGTTGTGATCGGCATCTCTATCGGCCAGTTCGGCCGAAAAGTCAAAGGTGGAATCGGCTCATGCGGCCTTCGTCTTCGCCTTTCTGGACAGGTGCGCCACCACGTTCTCGATCATCCGCATGCCGGCATCGCCGCCGAGTGTCATGATCGATTCGGGGTGGAACTGGACGGCGGCGACCGGCTCCTTGGCATGCTCGATGCCCATGATCGTGCCGTCCTCGCTCTCCGCCGTGATGATGAAATCGCGCGGCAGCGTCGCCGGATCGGCGAAGATCGAATGATAGCGGCCGACCGTCACCTCCTTGCCGAGACCAGAGAAGACGATACCCGGCTCCAGCACGCGGATGCGCGACGGCTTGCCGTGCATCGGCACCGCCAGTTGACGCAATTCGCCGCCGTAGGCTTCCGCCAGCGCCTGCAGGCCGAGGCAGACGCCGAAGATCGGCAGGTCGCGCGCGCGCGCCTTCTTGATCGTTGCCTTGCAGTCGAAGTCCTTCGGGTTGCCGGGGCCGGGCGAAAGTACGACGAGGTCGGGCTTCAGCCGGTCGAACAGTTCTTCGGCGACCGGCGTGCGCACCGTCGTCACCGTCGCCCCGGTCTGGCGGAAATAGTTCGCCAGCGTATGGACGAAACTGTCCTCGTGATCGACGAGCAGGATGTTGACGCCGGCGCCGACCGAAGCGACGTCGCGTTGCGTCTTCGAAGCGTTTCCGGCCTTGGCGTCACGGATGGCTGCGATCATGGCGGATGCCTTCAGTTCGGTTTCGGCTTCTTCTTCCTGCGGATTGGAATCGTTGAGCAGCGTCGCGCCCGCCCGCACCTCGGCGATGCCGTCCTTGATGCGGATGGTGCGCAGCGTCAGCCCCGTATTCATGTCGCCGTTGAAGCCGACCATGCCGATTGCCCCACCATACCACAGCCGCGGGCTCTTCTCGTGCGCCTCGATGAAGCGCATCGCCCACAGCTTCGGAGCCCCGGTGACGGTGACTGCCCAGGCGTGGCTGAGGAAGCCGTCAAAGGCATCCATATCGTCGCGCAGACGGCCCTCGATATGATCCACCGTGTGGATCAGCCGCGAATACATCTCGATCTGACGGCGGCCGATCACCTTGACCGAACCGGGCTCGCACACGCGGCTCTTGTCGTTACGATCGACGTCCGAGCACATCGTGAGTTCGGACTCGTCCTTTTTGGAATTGAGGAGCTTGAGGATCTGCTCCGAGTCGGCAATCGGGTCGTCGCCGCGCTTGATCGTACCCGAGATCGGGCAGGTCTCGATACGGCGGCCGGACACGCGCACGAACATCTCCGGCGAAGCGCCGACGAGATATTCCTGATTGCCGAGGTTGATGAAGAAGGAATAGGGCGACGGGTTGATCGCCTTCAGCCGACGCGAGATCTCCGACGGCTTGCTGTCGCAGCGCTCGAAGAATTTCTGTCCCGGCACCACCTCGAACAGGTCGCCGCGGCGGAAACTCTCCTTCGCCTTGGTGACCAGTTCGGCATACTCGCCCGGCCGGTGATCACCATGCGGGGGAATGGTATCCGACGTGCGGAAAGGTTCGGAGGCGATCGCCTGCTCGCGTCCCTCGGTGCTGACGCCGTCCTTCTCGAAATCGTAGCGGTCGATCCAGGCCTTGGCGGCATAGTGGTCGACGACGAGGATTTCGTCGGGCAGAAACAGCACCATGTCGCGCTGGTCGTCCGGCCGCTCCAGCTTCAGGTCTATCGCGTCGAACTGGAAGGCAAGGTCGTAGCCGAAGGCGCCGTAGAAGCCGAGGTTCGCGTCTTCCGCCGAATGGAACAGGTCGGTCACCGCGCGCAGCACCGTAAACACGGTCGGGATCTTCGAGCGCTCTTCCTCTGTGAAGACCCGGTCCGGCTCGTTGACCTGCAGGTCTAGCCGGCGCGGCGTCGATGCCCCCAGCGAAAGCTCGGCGACGCTTTGCAGGCGCGGCTTGATGATTTCCAGCAGCGCCTCGCCCCGACCGTTGTAGGCCTCGATCCAGACGTTGCGGCCGAAGGAGGAGATGCCGAGAGGCGGATCGACGACCGCTGTGTCCCAGCGGGTGTAGCGGCCGGGATATTCGTAGTTGGACGAGAAGACCGCGCCGCGGCGCTCGTCGAGCTTGTCCACATAGGTGGAAATCGCGTTGGCGTAGTCGGCGTCCCGGCGCCGGCGGGTAACGGTAATGCCACCCCGCGTCTCGTAAGACTCCGCGCCATCCTCCAGTTGCTTCGTCACCATTCCCTGCTCTCCTGTTCGGCCCGGTCTACCTGCGGCCCGAAAAGAAAAAGCCGCCTCGAGGTTTCCGGGCGGCTGTTCGTTTCAATCACGCATGACTGCTCGAGGCCGCTTCAGCGAGCCCACCACCAGATCGAAATGTTGCGTGCGTTTTTCATCGGCCGAATTGTTAGCGCGAAGCCATGGCGAACGCAACCGCGATTTCCGCGCTCCTGCCGCCTGCCCGCCGCTCTTTTTGCTTGCGGGAAACCGAAACCTTCGTCGCGCGTTTTCGTCTCATCGCTCGTACGAAACCGGAGGGCCACAACATCGATCCGCGCCAGACGACCATCCTGATCCTGAGCCTTTTGTCCCTGACCGGTGCCAGCCTTCCGAAAAACGGACCGCTCCCGCTGCCTCGCCCTGATGCGGCAGCGAGCCCGCATGCCGAAGCTGCGGACAGATCCGCACCACGGGAGATGCAGGGACCGCCGGCACCGACAGAAGCGGAGCAGAAGAAGGAGGAGGCGAAAGAGCCGCCCCGGCCGCTGGAAAGAGAGGACGACGACGCCCTCGCCGCCTGCCTCGGCGAACTGAAGTCGGCCGGCGCGATCGTAAAGGAAATCGATCCGATCGTTCCTGAGAACGGCTGCGGCATTGCCCGGCCGGTGGAACTGTCCCGCCTGTCCGCCGATATCGCGCTGGAGCCGAATGCGACGCTTCGCTGCGAGACCGCGCTGCAACTGCAGCGGTGGTCGCGGGAGGCCATGGTGCCGGCGGTCAAGGCGGCGATGCCGGACAAAAATCTGACCGGGCTTGTACAGGCATCGGCCTATGTCTGCCGCAACCGCAACAACGCGTCCAACGGCAAGGTTTCCGAGCACGCCTTTGGCAATGCGGTCGATATCGCCGCCTTCACCTTCTCGGACGGAAGCCGCCTCGACATCGCCCCGCGCGAAAAGGACTCGACTATTGAGGGAGCCCTGCAGCGCGCGGCCGTCGCGACCGCCTGCCTCTATTTCACCACGGTGCTAGATCCGGGCAGCGATGCAGCGCACGAGGCTCATCTGCATCTCGACGTCATCAAGCGGAAAAACGGCTATCGCTATTGCTGGTAAGACCATTTCTTTCGGCAAGATGCGACAGCGGGCTCAACTCAACAGCGGATCGGCCTATATTGGCTGCGAGACAAACCTGCACACACAAGGAATACCCGGCATGACCGTATCCATGTATCGCCTCTCCGTCCCGGTCTTCATCCGCGGCCTGAAGGTGCTTTCTACTCTGCTCGACAAGGCGGAGGCCCATGCCGCCGAAAACGGGATCGAGCCTGGCATCATGCTGAACTCCCGCCTCGCCCCAGACATGCTGTCGCTCTGCGGCCAGATCCAGCGCGCCAGCGATACATCGAAGAACGCACTCGGCCGCCTCACCCCGAAGCCGGCGCCCAGCCTGCCCGACACCGAAGCGACCTTCGCTGAGCTTGCCGCGCGTATCGAAAAGACCATCGCCTATCTCGAAACGATCTCGGAACGTGATCTCCAGGGCAGCGAGACCCGCGAGGTAAACCTGGCGGTCGGCAGCCTCGGCGTGACCTTTACCGGCGTGAACTATCTCCTCGAATTCGCCGTGCCCAACTTCTTTTTCCACGTCACCACCGCCTACGACATCCTTCGCCACGACGGCGTGGCGATCGGCAAGCGCGACTACCTCGGCCCGTTCGGCTGAGCAAAGAGAGCAACAGACGGCAAGCTCCGCACGATCACTTGTCCTCACAAAAACTTGAACACAAAAGTCATATTTAAACTTGATGAAAGAAGTCCAGATTAAATAGGTATCGCCCCGGGCCTCCTTCCAGAGGGATTCCAGAAAGAGCGACGGACGCGGCATTCACGCTGCGTACGACGGCTTTTCGCGTGCATTTTACAGGGGAAATTCGATGATACCATTCTCATCCTTGTCGCGGCGACTGTTGGGGGGAACAGCCATCGCCATCGTCGTCGGCGCTAGCACACCCGCACTCGCCCAGGAGGCAGCAGACACCACGACCGTCCACCCGACAGCGCTCAGGCCCATCCCCGTCCAAGCCCCCGCCGAAAACGCAAATGCATCGCCGCTGACGCAGACCACCGGGCGGGCGAAGCTGGAAGACCGAATGGTCACCGACTTTCAGGATTTCGCCAGACGCGTCGATGCGGGCGTGAACTTCAACACCCAGAACAACAGCATCAACATTCGCGGCCTGCAGAACGACCGCGTCCTGACGACCCTCGACGGCATCCGCGTGCCCTGGCTCACCGATCCGCGCGAATCCGCGCAGGGTGGGCTGAACGGCTTCGATTTCGACAGCCTCTCCGGCATCGACGTGACCAAGGGCACCGACTCGTCGCGCTATGGCTCCGGCGCGCTCGGTGGCGTGGTGCAACTGCGCACCCTGAACCCGGAAGACCTGATCTCCGAAGGCAAGACGTTCGGCGCGATCACCAAGACCACCTATGACAGCACCGACAAGAGCGCTGTCGGCAACGGCGCGATCGCCGGCCGCTTCGACGATACCTGGCTGCTGCTCCAGGGCGGCTACAAGAAGGGGCACGAGACCGACAACCGCGGCGACGTCGGCGGCTACGGCACCACCCGCACAGAAGCCAATCCGATGGACTTCGACCAGCGCAACATGCTGGCCAAGATCCATCAGTATATCGATGGCGGCCACCGCTTCGGCCTGACCGGCGAAATCTTCAACCGTGACGAAGATATCGACAACATGCGCGGCACGACCTCAAGCTACGAGCCCGGCTCGCTGAAATCCGGTGAGGAGATCGACCGCAAGCGCGTCTCCGCCTCCTACGACTTCATTTCGCCCGACGGCACTGACTGGCTCGACCAGGCCAGCGTCGTCACCTACTGGCAGAGGCAGCGGCTGAACAACCGCACAAACGGTTTCCGCCTGCGTGATGCGCGCGCCGGCATCATTGAAGGCGACCCATTCTACTACGGCTATCCGACGGGCGACTACTACCGCGACAACATGCTGGAGCAGACCAGCTACGGCATCAACGGCGATGCGGCCAAGGCGGTGCAGTTCGGCGGCATCGAACACGCCTTCCGCTTCGGCGCGGAACTTTACGGCCAGAAGACGCACCAGTATTCGTCCGGCCGCGACAATTGCCCGGATGTCGACTGGCTGACGGTGCCGCAGCCGTTCGGCCCGCAGTCTTGCCGCATGCTGCACACCAATGCCTCCGACATGCCCGACGTCGACAGCATCTTCTTCGGCGCCTATGTCGAGGACGACATCAAGCTGGTCGACAACCGCCTGACGATTACCCCCGGCCTGCGCTTCGACTGGTACCGCCATTCGCCGAAGACCACCGCAGAATACGAGCGCAGCCCGAATTTCGACGCTGCATATCTTGACGGCACCCGCGATTCCCGCTTCTCGCCGAAGCTGCGCGCCGCCTGGCAGGCGACGTCCGAGCTCGAATTCTTCGCCCAGTGGGCGCAGGGCTTTCGCGCTCCGAGCGCCACCGAGCTCTACCAGAACTTCGGCGCTCCCGGCTCCTATGCCCGCATTGGCAATCCGGATCTGAAGAGCGAGACGAGCAACGGCTTCGAGATTGGCACGAACTACGCTTCCGACGCCTATACGGTGTCGGCGACGGTCTTCAACAACTACTATCGGAACTTCATCGATCAGGTGCAGCTCGCCCCGCCCGGCGGCGAATATCCCGTCAATGGCATCATCGGCTACGAGAACTTGGATCGCGTCCGTATCTACGGCGTGGAATTCGCCGGCGAATGGCGCTTCACGGACGAATGGCGCACATGGGGTTCGGTGGCCTGGTCGCACGGCAAGGATACCGAGACTGACCAGTACCTGAACTCGGTGGCACCGCTGCGCGCCATCATCGGCCTCGGCTATGCGACCGAAGGCTGGGGCTCCGACGTCTCGCTGACGACGGCAGCGGCCCGCGACAAGGTCAGCGACGGCGGCTTCAAGGCCCCGGGCTACGGCATCGTCGACATGACGGCCTGGTGGCAGCCGAAGCAGGTCGAGGGTCTGCGCGTCCAGGCCGGCGTCTTCAACATCTTCGACAAGAAGTACTGGAATGCCATCGACGTGCCGGATGGCACGACGCAGGAAGCGCGCGACTTCTACAGCGAGGCCGGCCGCACCTTCCGCGTGTCGCTCACCAAGACCTTCTGAGCTTCCGCGATAGGCGGATCGATACAGAAACGCCGTGGCCCCGCTGCGGCGTTTTGCATGCAGGCACGCACTCCGCCTGAACGCCTGCCCGCAACCACAACCCGTCACACCGGCCCCCGTGCCGGTGTCCAGCCGCGCAAGTCCTTGCGCGAAATGAACATGTCCAGCGCCGCCGACGTGGCACCGCTGGACCCCGGATCAAGTCCGGGGTGACGGTACAGCAGTGGCGCCGGCATCGGGAGCCTCCGTTCACCCCGTCGCCGCCCAGCCGAAGCGACAGGAACCACAGCACACGACAGATTTACATTTGCCCCTCAGGCCGGCCCTCTCCCCGCAAGCAGCGAGAGCGAGAAGGAAGACGTTTCCGCTTGTTTCCTTCTCCCCAAGCGGGGAGAAGGTGCCGGCAGGCGAATGAGGGGCGGCAAAACTATCGTGTACCGCCCCCTAGAACAGGCCCTCGATCTGCCCCTGCTCGTTCAGGAAGATCTTCTCCGACGACGGCACCTTCGGCAGGCCGGGCATGGTCATGATCTCGCCGGTGATGACGACGACGAAACCGGCGCCGGCAGAAAGCCGCACTTCGCGAACCGGCACCGTATGCCCCTCCGGTGCGCCGCGCAGGTTCGGATCGGTCGAAAACGAATACTGCGTTTTGGCCATGCAGATTGGCAGATGGCCATAGCCCTGTGCCTCCCAGGCATGCAACTGGTCGCGCACCGATTTGTCCGCGATCACCTCGCTTGCATGGTAGATGTCCTTGGCGATCGTCTCGATCTTATGGAAAAGCGACATGTCGTCGGGATAAAGCGGGGCGAACTGCGATCGCCCGGATTCGGCGAGCGCCACGACCTTGTGCGCCAGTTCCTCGATGCCGGCCGATCCCTCCGCCCAGTGCCGGCACAGCACGGCCTGCGTTCCGAGCGTCGCGACATAATCCTTGATCGCCTGGATCTCGCCTTCCGTATCGCTGGAAAAATGGTTGATCGCCACGATCACGGGCACGCCGAATTTCTTCACGTTCTGCACGTGTCGGCCGAGATTGGCGCATCCCTTGCGCACCGCTGCGATGTTCTCCTCGCCGAGCGCGTCCTTCTTCACCCCGCCATTCATCTTCATCGCCCGCGCGGTTGCGACGATCACGGCGGCATCGGGCTTCAGACCGGCCTTGCGGCACTTGATGTCGAAGAACTTCTCCGCGCCCAGATCCGCCCCGAAGCCGGCTTCGGTGACGACGTAGTCCGCAAGCTTCAGCGCCGTCTTGGTCGCCACAACGGAATTGCACCCATGCGCGATGTTGGCAAACGGACCGCCATGCACGAAGGCCGGATTGTTCTCCAGCGTCTGGACGAGGTTTGGCTGGATCGCATCCTTCAGCAGAACCGCCATGGCCCCGTCCGCCTTGATGTCGCGGGCAAAGACCGGGCTCTTGTCGCGGCGATACCCGACGATGATGTTGCCGAGCCGCTTTTCGAGGTCAGCCAGATCCTCCGACAGACAGAGGATGGCCATGACCTCCGAGGCGACGGTGATGTCGAAGCCGGTTTCGCGGGGAAATCCGTTCGCCACGCCACCAAGTGAACAGACGATATCGCGCAGCGCCCGGTCGTTCATATCCATGACCCGGCGCCAGGCAATGCGGCGAATGTCGATATTCTGTTCGTTACCCCAGTAGATGTGGTTGTCGAGCAGGGCGGCAAGCAGGTTGTGCGCCGAAGTGATCGCATGGAAATCGCCGGTGAAATGGAGATTGATGTCCTCCATCGGCACCACCTGCGCATAGCCGCCGCCTGCAGCGCCGCCCTTGACGCCAAAGCATGGTCCAAGCGACGCCTCGCGGATGCAGACGATCGCCTTCTTGCCGATCCGGTTCAGCCCGTCGCCAAGGCCGACCGTGGTCGTCGTCTTGCCCTCCCCTGCGGGCGTCGGATTGATGGCGGTGACGAGGATGAGCTTTCCATCCTTCTTCTGTCTTTGCGCGGCGATGAAGTCCGCACTGATCTTTGCCTTGTCGTGGCCGTAAGGGAGCAGCGCTTCGGCCGGTATGCCGAGGCTTGCGCCGATCTCGAGGATCGGCCTTTTGCTGGCCGCCCTGGCGATCTCAATGTCGGATGTGAAACCGGTATTGCCCATTCTTCCTCCCCTTCGAATGGAAATGACGTCGATTGCGCCTTACGTCCCGCTCTGTTCTTGTCTTTGCGGTTGTGACCACCGTGACGCGCATCACGCATATTTAGACCCGCAAAGGCCGCCCGAAGCCACAGTGTTTTGCGCCGATCCCGCTCACATTTGCGTCTGTCCGGCGATAATCGCTTGCAGCCGTCCGCAAAATATGGAGAGAGGATCACCAGCAATCATGCACTTTCCCCGCGAATATGACGACCAAGGACAAGATGGGTAGGGAATCATGAAGGAACTTGATCGACTTGACCGCAAAATTCTCCGCGCGCTGCAGCAGGAGGGGCGGTTGTCCAACATCGAACTGGCCGAGAAGGTGAACCTGTCGCCGACGGCAACCGCCGAGCGCGTCAAGCGCCTGACCCGCGACGGTTACATCACCGGCTACATGGCGATCCTTTCCCCGGAACGCCTCGGGCGCAACCTGCTCGTCTTCGTGCAGATCAAGCTCGACCGCACCACCCCCGACGTGTTCGACACGTTTGCCGAGGCCGTTCGCCAGAGCGACAACGTGATGGAGTGCCATATGGTCGCCGGCGGCTTCGACTATCTCGTCAAGGCGCGGGTTGCCGGCATGGAAGCCTACCGGACCTTCCTCTCCGATGTTTTCCTGTCGCTGCCCGGCGTGCGCGAGACCCACACCTATGCGGTGATGGAAGAGGTCAAGAGCACAGGCTGGCTACCGGTCTGAGGCACAGCACGACAGAATGGGAAGCCGCCCGCGAAAAGGGCGGCGTCCACCGCGGCACAGAGCGGCCCTGTACCCTCAGCGCGCGAGGATATCGCGCATCTCCACCAGGTTGGAGCGAACGCGCAGGATGTAGAAGCCCATCGTCGCCAGATGCGTCGGCATGATCCACCCATCCTCGCGGCCGTTTGAGATGATGATCGGCTGGATGTTCAGGGCCGAGCGCAGTTGTTTCAGCGTCTCGTTCCAGATCTGCGTCAGGCCGCGCTGGGCGATGACGCTGTCGAAGTCGGCCCCGGCTGCCGACAGGATGCCGTAGTAGCCGTAGAGCTGGCCGAAGGCGAACCAGAAACGGTCGTCCGCACGGACGTCGAACCAGCCGCCGTTGTGGAATTCGGAGCGCTCGCGGATGATCGCCGACGTATTGCCGATGTCGTTGGCGATGCGGTCGAGAAACTCCACGAGGTTGTCGGACCGCGCATCGAACGTAGAGTTGCAGGCGGTCAGCGAGGCGTTGAACCTCTGCAGGTCGCGCGCCGCCGCTCGGTAGATGCTGGGGGTCGGCGTCCTCGGGCCGAACGGGCTCAGGCTGAAGTACCAGGTCTCCTCGTCGAACTGGATGTTGCCGCGTGCAGACTGCAGGTCGTTGTTGACCCCGGAAGTGCCACGCACGCGGCCGAGCGAATCCACCAGTTCCACCGTCGTACGGCGAACCGCCTGGTTGACGCCGCGCTGGAACGACGCCTTGTTGTCGAGCCACGGCGTGTCGTCCCAGTCGATGCCGAACAGGCCGAGCTTGTAGAGCACCATCGACGAGATCCAAGCGTTCTGGTTGACGTTGAAGTCGATCAGGTCGGCGGCGACATCGACGATTGCGGAGCGCTCGCAGGCATTTGCCGGAGCTGCCTGCCCCGCCGTCTGTCCGGTCGGCGTCGTCGCGCCCGAAGACGGGGCAGCGCTCTTCACCGGCAGGCCGGCGTCGTTTTTGCGCGCGGGGAAATTGTAGGCGTTGACGTAGTCGATGTTGAAGTTGGTCCAGACCTGCGTCTGCCAGATGAAGTAGCCGTAGAGGGCAACAAGCCCGATCAATACAATGCCGATCGGCCCCTTGATCAGCCAGTTGCGCTGTCGATACCAGTTCGCCGCCGCGACGAAGGGCCAGACAAGCCATGATATGAAGAGCCCGATGCCCCGTCCGATGGCAGCAAAGACGCGCTGGAAGAACGCGACGATCGGGTCAAGCATTGGCATTTTCCTCTCGAATTCCGAAGAGCCTCTGCCGGAAGGCGGGCTTGTTCTCAAGATAGGTACGCGTCAGCGTTTCAACCACGAATTCTCTAAACTTTTCGCTGAGCTTTTCATAGGATTCGTAGAAGCCCTGCTTGTCAAAGACGAAACGGGACACGAAATCGAACGGCGTGATCTGCGAAATAAGCCGGTTGACCAGCCACTGGTCCGGATGGGCGGGCGCTGCCCGCACCAGCAGGAAGCGCGGCCATGGCGCCACGTCCTTGATGCGGATCTCGCCGGTGGCGGAAATGATGCGGATTGCTTCCTGCAGGAAGGGATAGATGCCGTCTTCAGCGATCAGCGTCGCGTTGCGGTGCATCCAGGTCTGGATCCAGATCCGGTCCGCTTTGGCAAGATCAGCGCGCGGATCCGCCTTGTTGACCAGGTTCAGGATCGCCATGTCCGCACGGTGCTGCAAGAGCCCGGAAGCCTCCACCCAGGACGCCCGCGGCAGCTCCAGCCGCTTCGTCGAGGCCAGAAATTCGAAGATGCGCGGATAGTCGTCGAGCGCGATGTAGCTGACCTGCCAGGGGCGCGAACGCCGAAAGCCGGGCACGGACGGATCGCAGATCACCGTCGTCTGCCGGCCGTCGAGAAATACGTAGACCCCGCCGAAATGATTGGCCCAGAAGGCCTCGTGGCGGAACACGAGCTGGTCGGGCACGAGCGCGTTCTGGCGGATGTCTCCGGTCTGTTTGGACAGTTCCACCATCCGGTTCAGCATCGCGTCGTCCGCCCAGGCGTTCGGCACCGTCTTCAACCGGTCGACCAGTGTGCGAAGTTCCGCCGCCTTGCCAAGCACGTCCTCCGCCGACAGAACCCGGAAGCGCACCTCGTTGATCGAAAGCAGGTCGTCGATGTCATTGATGACGGAGACGCTGTCCTCGATCTCGCCGTAGAGCGCGTCGCGGATCGTCACCGCATTGATCGCACGCGCATTTGCGTTGAAGAATTCATGCATCAGGGCGGCGGTATTGGAGAAACTCGTGTGCACCACCGGCAGGTCGACCTGGTCCGGCGTCAGGATGATGAAGCGGCGGTTCACCCGGTTTGGATCGAGATAGTCCCGGTCGCCGAGCTCATCTGCGATCTCGGGCGAAAACCCGGTCATGTCGATGCCGAAGCGCGCAAGGTTCGTCCGCGGCAGCCCGAAGGCTTCCAGCGCCTTGTTGTAGCGCTCGACCAGATGCGGTTCGGATACGTCGAGCAGCCGCCCGTAGATCAGCTCAGCTTCGAGGAGGTGTTTCATATTAGCGGCTTTTCTCAGGCGGCAGTGCCGTTTTCAGTCTCTTCGCCCCAGGCCACGAGATCGTCGAGATCGACCTTCAACGCCCGCGCGATCTTCTTCAGCACCGAGATGCTGCCTTCCTTCTTTTGGGACTCGATTTCCGACAGGTAGGCGGCGCTGATGCCAGCCGAGGCGGCGAGATCCTTGGCCGAAAGTCCGCGGAAGTCCCGCCAAACCCGCACCGGGCTCTCGCCGTCGATCATCCGGTTGACGAATTCGGCGGGGATGAACTCTTCCTGGCCACGCGCGAGACGCTCCTCGAAGGCTTTGATGGCGAGACCGTCCTCGAGATCCTCGAGTCGCTCCGCAAGCTTCAGCAGCGTCTCGTAGTCCTTGAGGCTGATGACCACCATGTCCTCGCCATTGGGCGTCTTGAACGATGTCATGCCGTTCATGTTCAAATCCCTTCGTAAGCTTCGCCGCGCGCTGCGACCCTGACGACGTCGATGATCATGCCATCCTCCCGGAAGATCACACGCCAGTCGCCGACGCGCAGCCGGTAGTAATTCAATCCCTGCAACTTCTTCACGTTGTTTGCCTGCGACGCCGGGTCAACAGCGTACTGTTCGATCTTTAGCCGTATGCGGCGGGCATCGGCTCCGGGAATCCGCGCCAGTTTCCGTAAGGCCTGCCGGCTGTAGACGATCTGCTTCATCATAAGCCGAGCCCGCGCACTCGGCAATTGAATTCGCCCTCAGCGAATATTCCACAAAGGGTCGCGCCTACCACCTCCCCTCCGCCTTCATCGCCTCGATCTCCGCGACCGCCCGCTCCCGCAGCCGTTCCTTTCGGATGATGTCGGTCACCGCGGCGTCGTCGGACTTGTCGGCGTAGCGGAATTCGCTGTCGGCGTAGCGATTGATCTCCTGCAGCACCATCTCCATCGTGATCGGCCCGCGCAGGTCTTCGATCATGCTCTTCTTCTCGTCGTAGGACTTGTGCATGAAGGCGTCGGGGGTGGCGAACCAGTCGTCGGGCAGATCGACGTCCATCGCCCGCATCTTGATCGCGTCGGTGACGTTCTTGATTGCCCGTCCCGTGAAGCGCGGCTCGGCCTCCTTGATCATGTGCAGGTAGGCGCCGACGTCGGCGAGCGTCGCCATCTTGCCGTGCGCCTTCTGGTATCGTTCCCACACTTTGAGAAGTCCGTCTTCCTGCGGCAGCGCGTGCTGCCCGTAGGAAGTCGAGACCGCCGTCTTGATCTCCTGTCCGGCCAGAAGCGCATGCTCGCCGAGCGGGATCGAATGGTTCTTGCCGACGAGCAGCGCGAAGATGTCGACATAATCGGCGCGCGACTGCGGCCCGTCGACCAGCCAGCGGGCGCCCGCGCGCTGACGCAGCGCGTCGTCGACGTTTTCGGGATAGTTGGAGAACATGCCGAAGGTGCAGTTGCCGCGCACCACCGTCGAGGCGCCGGCAAAGCTCTCCATCAAGACGGCCGTCACCTCGTGCTGGCCGGCCGACGCCCGGTCGTCGGAGCGCTTGGCGGCCACCTGGTCGACATCGTCGATCGTGCCGAAGCCGATTGCGCGCGGGTTGACGACGTTGTTGACGAAGTCCTTGCAGTTCTGGCCTGACTTGCCCTGATAGGAAGAGATCTGGTCGACGCCGAAGTTCTCGTAGTGGAACGGATAGCCGGCCACCCGGCAATACTCGTCGAGCAACCCCGCCAGCATCTGGATCAGCATGGTCTTGCCGGTGCCCGGCATGCCGTCGCCGATGAAGGTAAAGAGAAAGCCGCCGAGCTCGACGAACGGGTTCATCTGCCGCTCGAAGTCATAGGCCATCAGCATCTTGGCAAGCCGCAGCGCCTGGTACTTGGCGATGTGGTTGCCAACGATGTCGGTCGGCTTCTTGAACGTCATCGAAAGCGGCTTGCGCTTCTGCCCCGGCGCGACGTCGAAGCCGTTGAGAGTGAAATCGTCCTGCTCGATGCGGATATGCGCGCTCTCGAAGCTCGAAAGCCCCGAAAAGCGCGCCTTGCGGCCGATCAGTCCCTCCAGCGCCACGCGGGCGAAGGCGCGCGCGCGCGCAACCAGCGTCGTGTCGTCGGCCGCTCCCGCAATCGCCCGGTCAAGGCCGGCGACGAGGCTCTTGGCGGCATCCTGGGCGGTGTCGAACAGGTAGTCCGGCTCGTCGGTGTCCTCCGCCGGCTCGCCCTCGCCGGACAGCATGGCGCCGAGATAGGCAGCAAGGGTGAAGGCGCAGACATAGGCAGACGCCGACAGCAGCGCCTTGAAGCGTTCCGCCTCTTCCCCGGAAAGCGGCGCGGTGGCATTGCGCGCCTGCAACTGCTCCAGTTCCGTCTGCCGGGCGAAGACGTCGGCGACGGCCAGCGCGATCTCGATGCCACGGCGGGCACGATAGAGCAACTGGTGCTGCGCCGGCGACAAAAGCGGGTCGCCCGGCCGCACCGCGGCGATCGTCTTTGCAAGCTCGACCTCGCGCGAGCGCCGCATGCCGCCGGTCGAGACGGTCGAAACGAAGCGCCGCCCGGTGCCTGCGATCGGCGCGCCCGCGGGGCCTCCATCGCTCTCCA
Organism: Pseudomonadota bacterium; assembly: GCA_023404095.1. Taxonomy (GTDB): domain Bacteria; phylum Pseudomonadota; class Alphaproteobacteria; order Rhizobiales; family Rhizobiaceae; genus Mycoplana. The sequence goes on from JAEYDD010000053.1 coordinate 40,743, forward strand.
GGATGGCGAGCCGCGTCACCATGCTCTGCGCCACCGCGCGGTGTTTGGCGATATCGCTTTCCGAAATCATCGTCAGTCCGGCGTTCAAGCTCATCGCGTCATACCCCGCTGACCACCTGGTTTCCGGAAATCACGTGCACCTTGTATTCGCCGAAGATCGCTTCCGCCTCGCCGGCGGCATAGAGCGCCTGATAGGCATCGTGCGGCACCAGTGCATGCTTCTCGAAGCCGCTGACGCCCATCCGCGCCGCCTCGAGATTGTTGGTATCGATGTAGAACTCCTCCTGCGCCGGCGTCGAGCTCCAGAAGCCCTTGCTTGCCGGGCGCTCCGCCTGCGAGAACACTTCCTGCACCGTCCAGGTCAGAAGCCAGGCGTTCTCCACCTTGCGCACCTTCGACAGGATGTCGCGGACCTTCTGATTGTTCTCGGTGATGTCTGCGGAATAGAACGGGCCGAGCACGATGCGGCGCAGCTGCTTGGGATGCAGCATCGCGAAGTCGCGGTCGAGATTGGTCGCGATCGTTACCGGCGACAGTGAATAGGCACTGTTCTTCAGCGCGAAATCGTCGAAGCGGCTGGCAAGCTCCGGATTGAGCAGCCCCCCCACCGGAAGGTCGATCTGAACGTCGGGGTTGAGCTTGCCGTCCTTGGTCACCAGCAGTTCGACGATCTTCTCCGAACTATCCTCGATCGTCGCCATGTAGACCATCGGCAGCGTGCTGGCGCCGTCGAAGGCGCCCCAGCTGACGACATAATAGGGCCGCATCGTCTTCGGATTGACGGCGACGCGGATCGTCTCCGGCAGCACGAAGGGCGAGAACACCTCCCCCTTGCCAATCTGCTGCAGATACATCCGCTCGGCCATGCGCGCCTGCAGCTCGGTCGGAAAAGCCTTGTTGCGCAGGATGAAGTCGGCCATCTCGCCACGCAGCTGATCGGCGCCCGGGATCTCCGAAAGCCGCTTTTCCGCGCCCTTGCGATCGTTTTCGAGTTCGAGGACGTTCTGGTAGACCGGGAAGCCGCTCTCGGCGCGCGAGATGCGGAACTGGTCGACGAACCCGATCCGGTTCTCCCAGCAGGAAAACGACGCCTTCAACCGCCCAAGATAGGGAACAATCGCCTCGCCGATCACGCCGTGCTGGTAGAGCGGCGAGTTGCGGTCGCCGAGAAAAACCTCCAGCCCGCCGAGTGCTGCCCGGATCGAGTTGAAGTACTGCGCGACCGCGCTGTCGGCTGGGGGTTTCATGCTTGCCCCTCATCCGCACGCCGGCACCTTCTCCCGGCAAGCGGTGAGAAGACCCAAGCCGCATCGCGTCCGTCCCCTCTCCCCGTATGCGGGGAGAGGGCCAGCGGGAGGGGCACCTTGCCGAAGCGAAAACCCACCCGGCCCATCGCCGTCACGCCTTCACGTAGTTGGCGGCGTTGTGCTTGTCCATCACCTCCTGGAAGCGCCGGGCAAACGCATCGTCGGCGAGCTTCTTGCGACGCTGGATGTCCTGGGTGGCGAGCATGTTCTTCTCGTGCATTTCCAGAAGGTCGCCGATGTGCTTCTGTGCCGCGGCGCCGATGCCGGCCATCGTTTCCTCGGCCGCGGTATCGACCTGGCTGCCGAGCGTGTTGATCCGGTGGGCGACGTCCTGCTGCGCGGCCGTCTTCAGCGAATCCTCCAGCGCCTTGTAGAGCACGATGCGCTGCTCGGTATCGATCGTCAGCTTGTTGATCAGCGTGTTCTGCGCGGCGATCTGGTTGTTGAGCGAGTCGACAAAGGTCTGGAACATCGAGGTGTAGCGTTCCAGCGTCTGGCTTTCGGCGAGCAGTTCCTGCTCCTTGGCCTGCTGCTCGTTGTACTCGGTGGCAAGCGTCGAGCGCTCGCCCTCCAGCTGCGTGCGCGTCTTCTGGTCGGCGGAGGCGGCGATCCGGTTTTCGATGTCCAGAAGCTGCGGGTTCAACTGCTCGATCCGCTTCTGCGTGGTCTCCAGGTTCGCCATCGTCTGCTTGCGCCGCTCGATCACCTGGATCAGGCTTGCCTCGGAGGTCTTGTAGCGGCTGTCGAGCACTGCCTTCTGGTCTTTCAGGATGCCGACGATCGTGTCGGACTTCGCCAAAAGCTCCTGGAGATTGCCCGAGAGCGACATGTTGCGCACGCGATCGGTGCGCATGCGCTGCATCTTCTGCTTGGAGAAGATGCCGATGAATTTTTCGTAGCCGGTATAGCTCTTCATGCTCTCGAACTCGACGCCGAAGACATTGGTGGCGTCTTCGAGCCCGATGATCAGGTCGGCGATGTTCGCTTCCATCACCTTCTGCTGGGTCAGCACGTCCTGCAGACGGGCGTTCTCGATGTCGAAATTGGCGTCTCCGAGCTTGGTGTCCGCCTTGGCAAACTGCTCCAGTACGATCCCGGTCTGCTCCAGCTTGCCGCGCATCTGCTCGACGGTCTCGCGCGTCCGCGCGATCTCGGTATCGAAATTCTGAAGTGTCGCCATCCCTCATCCCTCTCTCAACGACCGGCGCCATGCACCGGCCGGACAATGTGAAGACACCGCCGCGCGGCATCGCAGATGCAGAATTCCCGCCGCCTGCCTGCAGCACATGATGTGGGAAGCAGCGTCGCGGCTGCAACCCTTAAAGGCATGTATTTTTTGTATGAAACCTGAAAATGTCGACAGCCGCGCTGGCCGGCGCGGCCGCAGTTCTCATTGTGCGGCAGAAGCGCCCTTCAGGAAAGCGATGATATCGGCGATGTCCTGCGGCCTCTTCAGCCCGGCAAAGGCCATCGCCGTTCCCGGCACCATGGCCCTGGGCGCGGCGAGATAGTCCGCAAGCAACGCCTCGTCCCACACCCTGTCATTGCCAAATGCAAACATGGCGGACGAGTAGCTGTAATCGGGAAACGACGCGACCGGGCGACCGACGATGCCCGCCAGCGACGGCCCGACCCGGTTCACCGGATCCGTGGTGTGACATGCCGCGCACTTCCGGAAAACGGCTCTTCCGGCCTCGGCGTCACCGGCAACGCCGGACGAGGCGGCGGCAAGCACGAGAAAGGTCGTCAGGACGATCGATTTCATGCGTGCGGCCCTCCAGCCTCTCGTTCGCCCTGCATCAGGAGTCGGCCTGCATCAGGTCTTCCCAGTGGCGGCGGCAGTAGGACACGTATTTCTCGTTGCCGCCGACTTCGACCTGCGCCCCCTCCCTGACGAGGATCCCGTTCGCGTCAAGCCGCACCACCATGGTCGCCTTGCGCCCGCAATGACAGATGGTGCGCACCTCGCGCAATTCGTCCGCTATTGCAAGCAGCGCGTTCGAGCCGGGGAACAGCTTGCCCTGGAAATCCGTCCTCAGGCCGTAGGTCATCACCGGGATGCCCATGCGGTCAGCGATGCGCGCCAGTTGCCACACCTGCCGCTCACTCAGAAACTGCGCCTCGTCCACGAAGACGCAGGCGATCGGGCCGTCCCCGTCCGCACCCATCCCCTCCACCATCGCCTGCAGGTCGTCGTTCGCATCGAAGGCGATGGCATCCGAGTGCAGGCCGATCCGCGAGGAGATCCGTCCCCGTCCCGCGCGGTCGTCGAAGGCGGCGATGAAGATCGCCGTGCGCATGCCGCGCTCACGGTAGTTGTAGGACGCCTGCAGCAGCATCGTCGACTTGCCGGCGTTCATCGTCGCATAGTGGAAATAGAGTTTGGCCATGATTTTTCCTCGTGGCCCGTTCTGGCGCGGAAGCACCCGGATTTCCAGCCATGGCGAGGCGAAGACCACAGATTTTCCAACGCTCCGTTCACAACGACATTCTTGCGCTCGATTGCGAAGCGCCGCGAAATAAACTAGTCCGGCGAAGGCTGTGTCAGGCACGTAAAGTGCTTGAATGATGACGTTTTTGATGCTTGGCTTGCGGCATCAGAACAAAAACGGGGAGCAATGAACATGAAAATTGCATCGACACTGAAGGCATCGGCTCTGGCTGCAGTCTCGCTTGTCGCGCTTGGCGTCGGCAGCGCACTGGCCGCAGAGGCCGAGAGCTGTGGCAAGGTCCGCTTCTCCGATGTCGGCTGGACCGATATCACCGCCACCACCGCAACCGCCTCGGCGATCCTCAAGGGCCTCGGCTACGAGACCGAAACCACCGTCCTGTCGGTCCCGGTCACCTACACCTCGCTCGCCAACAAGGATATCGACGTCTTCCTGGGCAACTGGATGCCGACCATGGAAGCCGACATCAAGCCGTTCCGCGAGGCCGGTACGGTGGAAACCGTCCGCGAGAACCTGGAGGGCGCCAAGTACACGCTCGCCACCAATGCCAAGGGTGCCGATCTCGGCATCAAGGACTTCAAGGACATCGCCGCACAGAAGGACGCCCTCGGCGGCAAGATCTACGGCATCGAGCCCGGCAACGACGGCAACCGCCTGATCATCGAAATGGTCGACAAGGGCAGCTTCGACCTCAAGGGCTTCGAGGTCGTGGAATCGTCGGAGCAGGGCATGCTCGCCGAAGTGGCCCGCGCAGAGCAGGACGGCGCACCGATCGTCTTCCTCGGCTGGGAGCCGCATCCGATGAACGCCAACTTCAAGCTGACCTATCTGACCGGCGGCGACGATGTCTTCGGCCCGAACTTCGGCGGCGCGACGGTCTACACCAACGTCCGCCAGGGCTACACCACCGAATGCCCGAACGTCGGGAAGCTCTTGCAGAACCTCAAGTTCACGCTGGAGATGGAAAACCAGATCATGGGCAAGATCCTCAACGACGGCGAGACCCCGGACGCGGCAGCGACCGCCTGGCTGAAGGCCAATCCCGCCGCGATCGAGCCTTGGCTGGCAGGCGTCACGACCAAGGACGGCGGCGATGGCCTTACGGCCGTGAAGACCGCGCTCGGTCTCTGAGCATGGCAAAGGCGGGACACGGTCCCGCCTTTTTTCGACCGTGCGAAGCGATCTGTCGCCCATAGACACATCGACTTCACGATCGTCTGGTGATCTTCTGGTCCCGCCGCACTGCCGCTGCATGCCGTTGGGGGCAGCAGGCAGGATGGGGGCGTGAACCCGGCAACACTTGGAAGGCAGGTACGATTCCGTGGATTGGCTGACGAACATCAAACTGCCCATTGGCCCCTGGGCCAAGAGCGCGGTCACCTGGCTGACCACGAACGGCAAGGACCTCTTCGACCTGCTCAAGGTCGTCCTGCAGGCGGGCATCGATGCCATCCTGTTCCTGATGCAGGGGCCGTTCTCCAGCGACCAGGGCAGGTTTGCCTATGCGCTGGCGCTGATCGCGCTGATTACGCTCGTTTCCTGGTATCTGCGCCGGTCGCTCGGCGTGACGCTCTTCACGCTCCTCGGCCTGCTCCTGATCGTCAACCAGGGCTACTGGAAGGAGACGACCGAGACGCTTGCGCTCGTTCTCGCCGCCACCGGCGTCAGCATGGCCGTCGGCATCCCGCTCGGGATCGCCGCGGCCCGCCGCCCGGTGTTCTACGCCTTCCTGCGCCCCGTGCTCGACCTGATGCAGACGATTCCCACCTTCGTCTACCTGATCCCTGCGCTGATCCTGTTCGGCCTCGGCATGGTGCCCGGGCTGATCGCCACCGTCATCTTCGCCATCCCCGCCCCCATCCGCCTGACGCGGCTTGGCATCATCTCCACGCCCGAGTCGCTGGTGGAGGCCGCACAGGCCTTCGGAGCCACGCCGTCCCAGGTGCTGCGCAAGGTGGAATTGCCCTTCGCCACCCCGCAGATCATGGCCGGCCTGACCCAGACGATCATGCTGTCGCTGTCGATGGTCGTCATCGCAGCACTCGTCGGCGCCAAGGGTCTTGGCGTGCCAGTCGTTCGTGCACTGAACACGGTGAACATTTCCATGGGCTTCGAGGCCGGCCTGTGCATCGTCATCCTGGCGATCATTCTCGACCGCCTGTTCCGCTCTGCCGACGAAGGAGAAGGCGCATGACCGAGGCTGTCGTCTTCGACAACGTCGACATCATCTTCGGCGAAAAGCCCGAACGCGCGCTGGCCATGGTCGATTCCGGCAGGACCCGCGACGAGATCGGCCGCGAAACCGGCCTCGTCATGGGTGTCGCCGGCGCATCGCTCGCCATCCACGAGGGCGAGATCCTGGTACTGATGGGCCTTTCCGGCTCCGGCAAATCGACGCTCCTTCGCGCCGTGAACGGTCTTGCACCCGTCGTGCGCGGCGGGGTTCAGGTGAAGACCGGCAACGGCGCGCTCAACCCCTACAGCTGTTCGCCGAAGGCGCTGCGCGATTTCCGCATGCACACCGTCTCCATGGTATTCCAGCAGTTCGCCTTGCTGCCCTGGCGCACGGTCGCCGACAATGTCGGCTTCGGGCTGGAACTTGCCGGCATGCCGGAAGCCGAGCGCAAGGCCCGCGTCGATGAGCAGCTTAAGCTCGTCAACCTGACGCAGTGGGCCGGCCGAAAGGTCAACGAACTCTCGGGCGGCATGCAGCAGCGTGTGGGCCTTGCCCGCGCCTTTGCCACCGGCGCGCCGATCCTTCTGATGGACGAACCCTTCTCCGCCCTCGACCCGCTGATCCGAACGCGCCTGCAGGACGAACTGCTCGAATTCCAGCGCCGCCTGAAGAAGACGATCATCTTCGTCAGCCACGATCTCGATGAGGCCTTCCGCATCGGCAACCGGATCGCCATCATGGAAGGCGGCCGGATCATCCAGTGCGGCACGCCGCAGGACATCGTCAAGAACCCGGCGAACCAGTATGTGGCGGACTTCGTGCAGAACATGAACCCCATCAACATGCTGACGGCGCAGGACGTAATGCAGACGGGCCTTGCCGGGCCTGCGGTCGGCGTCACCGCCACGGCCCGCCCCGATACGCCGCTGGTCGACATCCTCGACGCCATGTCGCGCCAGCCCGGCAATGTCGGCGTGGTCGAAAACGGGGCGATCGTCGGCATGATCAACGCGCAGAACGTCGTCGAAAGCCTGACCCGCCACCGCCGCCGCGAGTAACGTCGGCGTGAACGCCGGGGCTGCGCGACAATGCCTGTCCTGCGCGGCCCAACTCACCGGATCCAACGTCGCACTGGAGCCTGTCTGGTTCGTTCGATCAGACGGACTGCAGTGCGTCCTTGTTTCGTTTGTCTTTCCGGGAGAAAAGGTTTCCATTTTCCCTGACAAACCCTACCAGGCGAGGCCAGCATGACAGAGAACGACAAGGACGCGCCGAAGGTTTTGCGCGAGACCGACGACCAGGCGCGCCGAATGGCCCGGGTGCTGCTGCGCTCGGCGCGCAGTGCCGCACTCGCCGTGCTCGAGCCGGAGACCGGTCATCCCTTTGCCAGCCGGGTTCTGACGGGGATGGATATCGACGGCGTTCCGGTGATCCTGGTCTCGGCCCTTTCCGTCCATACGCAGGCGCTGCGGCGCGATCCCCGCTCCTCGCTCCTTGCCGGCGAACCCGGCAAGGGCGATCCCCTCGCCCATCCCCGTCTGACCGTCATCACCCGGGCCGAGGAAGTGGATCGCAACAGCGACGCACATGCCCGCCTGCGCGAACGTTTCGTCAGAAGGCATCCGAAGGCGCAACTCTACGTCGATTTTCCGGATTTCACCTTCTTCCGGCTTGTACCCCTGCGAGCCAATCTGAACGGTGGATTTGGCAAGGCCTATCTGCTGGAGGCAGAAGACCTTCTGATTCGCTCAGCCGTTCGCGAAGCCCTTGCCGGCCGCGAAGCTGCCGCAATCGACCACATGAACAGCGACCATGCGGACGCCGCCGGAATCTATGCCAGCCACTATCTCGGCGCGAAGAAAGGCAACTGGGTCATCGCTGGAATCGATGCGGCCGGCATCGACCTCGCGGCAGGCGACCAACTGAAACGCCTTGAATTCCAACAGGAATTGACCGATCCGATGCAGTTGCGCACGGTCCTGGCCGACCTGCTTCACGCCGCCCGCCCCCAACAAGGCTGAAGCACGAAACCGCTTCCGCGCCTACCCCCATTTCTGGCCCTTGATGTGTTTGGTTTTGTTTATATGCTAACAGTCGTACAGTACGGGACCGCACATATTGAATTTGATACGCATTGAAGGAGTTTCCAATGGACACTTTTTCTGAAGACGAGCAAGCACAGGCGGAAGTTGCGACCAACTTCCTTTCGGCGGTGGCGAATCCCAAGCGCCTGCTGATCCTGAAGGTACTCGTCGGTGGAGAAATCGCTGTCGGCGCACTCGCACAGAAGGTCGGGCTCAGCCAGTCTGCCCTGTCCCAGCATCTGTCCAAGTTGCGCGCACAGAATCTCGTCTCCACGCGTCGTGACGCTCAGACGATCTATTATTCCAGCAAGTCGGAGGCAGTTCTGACCATTCTGGACGCGATCGACAGCATCTTCAGTGACGCGCTCCCCCGCGACAGCAGACAGCTGCGCTACGCCTGAGATCGACCTAAGAAGCCAATTCCAAACGCCCGGCGAAGCCACTTCGCCGGGCGTTTTCCCTTGTTGTTTGGTGCGCGCGCGGGCTGGGCGGACTTGACGGCGCACGCCGCTTCGATAGTTTGACCAACAGGTAAAAAAACCTGGCGGGAACTACTCCGCCAAGAAAACATGGCCCCGGAGATCCTCATGTCCAATCGCCTGAACACCCCCAACGATATGCGTGCCTTCTGGATGCCGTTCACGGCAAACCGGCAGTTCAAGAAGGAACCGCGCCTCTTCGTCAGCGCCAAGGACATGCACTACCAGACCCATGACGGGCGTGAGGTTCTTGACGGCACTGCTGGGCTTTGGTGCGTCAATGCCGGTCACTGCCGTCCGAAGATCACCGAGGCGATCCGCGAACAGGCGGGCGAACTCGACTATGCGCCCGCCTTCCAGCTCGGCCACCCGAAAGCCTTCGAGCTCGCCAACCGCCTGGTCGACATCGCCCCCGAAGGCATGAACCATGTTCTCTACACCAATTCCGGTTCGGAATCGGTCGACACGGCACTGAAGGTCGCGCTTGCCTATCACCGCGCCAAGGGCGACGGTTCGCGCTTCCGCCTGATCGGCCGCGAACGCGGCTATCACGGCGTCAACTTCGGCGGCATCTCCGTCGGCGGCATCGTCTCAAACCGCAAGATGTTCGGCACGCTCCTCACCGGCGTCGACCACATGCCCCACACCCACCTTCCGGAAAAGAACGCCTTTACCCGCGGCCAGCCGGAACATGGCGGCGACCTCGCCAGCGAACTCGAGCGCATCGTCACCCTGCACGACGCCTCGACGATCGCCGCCGTCATCGTCGAGCCGGTCGCCGGCTCCACCGGCGTGCTGATCCCGCCGAAGGGCTACCTGCAGAAGCTGCGCGAGCTCTGCACGAAACACGGCATCCTGTTGATCTTCGATGAAGTCATCACCGGTTTCGGCCGCCTCGGCGCCCCGTTTGCCGCACAGTATTTCGACGTCAAGCCCGATATCATCACCACCGCCAAGGGCCTGACCAACGGCGTCATCCCGATGGGCGCCGTCTTCGTCACCTCGGAGATCCACGACGCCTTCATGAACGGCCCGGAACACCTGATCGAGTTCTTCCACGGCTACACCTATTCCGGCAATCCGATCGCGTCCGCCGCAGCCCTCGGCACCCTCGACACCTACAAGGAAGAGGGCCTTTTGACACGCGCCGCCCAACTCGCCTCCTACTGGGAGGACGGGCTCCATTCGCTGAAGGACTGCCCGAACGTCATCGACATCCGCAACATCGGCCTGATCGGCGCGATCGAGCTGTCGCCGATCGCCGGCGAACCGACCAAGCGCGCCTTCTCCGCCTTCCTCAAGGCCTATGAGCGAGGCCTGCTGATCCGCACCACCGGCGACATCATCGCGTTGTCCCCGCCGCTGATCATCGAGAAGCACCATATCGACGAGCTGTTCGAGAAGCTGCGTGGCGTGCTGAAGGACAACATCTGACGCCGCGGCCCTGACATCGGCTCGGCAGCCGCCACATTGCGGCAAACCTTTCTAACGACGCGACGTCATCCTCGGGCTTGTCCCGAGGATCCGGGGCGGTCCTGGAACCTTCTGAAAGGACGTTGCACCTTCGAATTCCCGGCAGCGTGGTGAAATGCTCGGGATGGGCCGGCATGACGGACGAGGAGCCGCGGGGCGACAACCCGAAACCGCCATGCCGCTAGAGGACCCGGTCCGCATCCGCCTTCGACGGCACCCAGCAGGCTTCCCGCCGCCCGAAGATCCGGTACCGGTTGCGCGCGATGAAGCGATAGAACGGATCGCGGATGACGCGCGGGACGAAGCGGAAGATCGTGGCAACCTTCCACGGCCAGCCAAGACCGGCATAGATCGCAAGAATGGCGTCGCTATCCCTCAGCATGGCGTCGCCATCGACGACGATGAGCGTTTCGGGTGCAGTCGGATCGATGCCGAAACGGCGGTAGAGAGCGGCCCCGGCCGGATTCTGCATCGAGGCGAGGCGGAAGCGCCTTGCCCGGTCGTGCCGCAACACGAATTGCGCATTGGCGCAGCAGAGGGCGCATTGCGCGTCGAAGACGATGATCGGACCGGCTGCAGTATCCTGCTTCATGAAAGCGATCCTATTTCGGCAGGGAACTACCTTCAACCGTCAGTCGACAGGACGGCGGCAAGCATTCAGTCGCATGCCGCATGCGGCTTCAGCGGCCAGAAGGCGACACGCGTCGGCGAGGTTCGGATTTTCTGCCGGAGAGATTTGAAACGACTGGCATTTGCTGCATTGTTGCGGTCTGTCATTACTGCCCGCCACCAGGCCGCACCGGCGGCCGGCCCCGGTTCGATCGCCGGGTGGCCATCCAGAAAGGAAGCTCATGTCCAGGCTCACCCGCATTCAAAGCGAAGCCCTCGCCGTGGACGTGTCCACCCTCGGCGCCGAGATGCAGTCGCTGACCACGCGAGACGGACGACAATGGCTGTGGCATGGCGACGCCGCCTGGTGGTCTGGCCGCGCGCCGCTTCTCTTCCCGATCGTCGGCAAGGCGCCCGACGACAGGGTGGCGATCGGTGGCGCGCGCTACCCGATGAAGCAGCACGGCTTTGCCCGGCGCAGCGAATTCGCCCTGGCACAGTCCGGCAAAGACTTCTGCCGGCACGAACTGAAGGCCAGCGCCGAGACGCGGGCCGCCTATCCCTTCGATTTCTCACTGGTACTGGAGCACCGCCTCGACGGAGCAGTTCTCTCCTTGACCGCCACCGTGACGAACGAGGGCACCGACATGATGCCCTACGGCATCGGCTTTCACCCCGCCTTCCTCTGGCCGCTGCCGGGCGGCGAAGGCAAACCGCACACTGTCACGCTCGGCAACGGCGCAGAGCCGCCGCTAACAAGGCTGCATGACGGGCTCCTGGCCGCCGACCACCTCCCCTCGCCCTTCCATGCCGGCCGCCTCACGCTGGAACCCGGCTTCTTCGAGGCCGACGCCATGATCTTCCCGGAAGGCACTGGCTCCGAGCTGATTTATGCCGCAACCGGGGGGCCGAGCCTCAAGTTTCGCTTCGAAAACCTTCCCAATCTGGCCCTGTGGCAGAAGCCGGGCGCCCCGTTCCTCTGCATCGAACCCTGGCACGGCATGGCCGCCCATGCCGGCGGCACCGCCGAACTGACCGAGCGCCCCTTCACCACCGCGCTGGCAGCAGGGGAAAGTGCAAACTACGGCTTTTCGGTCGAACTGCCCACGTGAGATAGTGGTCTTGGCCCGCTGTCGCCTTGACCGGGCACCCTTGCATTGTCGGAAGACACCGAAATCCGGAGACCGCCATGACCGACTTGGAACGCCGCATCGACCAGGGCACGGGGCGCGACCCCGCCGACATCGTGCTCAAGGGCGGCCGGTTCTTCGACCTCGTTACCGGTGAACTCGTCGCCTCCGACATCGCGATTTGCGGCGAACGGATCGTCGGCACCTGCGAGGCCTATGAGGGGCGCGAGGAGATCGATATTTCCGGCTGCATCGTCGTTCCGGGCTTCATCGACACCCACCTGCACATCGAAAGCTCACTCGTCACCCCGCACGAGTTCGACCGCTGCGTGCTGCCGCATGGCGTGACGACGGCGATCTGCGATCCGCACGAGATCGCCAACGTGCTTGGCGAAGACGGCATCCGGTACTTCCTCGATTCCGCCGAACGAACGATCATGGATATCCGCGTTCAGCTGTCGAGCTGCGTGCCGGCGACGCATCTGGAAACCTCTGGCGCCGACCTGCCGGTCGAAAAACTCCTCCCCTTCCGCCACCATCCGAAAGTGATCGGGTTGGCCGAGTTCATGAATTTTCCCGGCGTGATCCACAAGGACCCGGGCTGCATGGCCAAGCTCGAAGCCTTCCAGGGTGGCCATATCGACGGCCACGCGCCGCTGCTCTCCGGCCGCGATCTCAACGGCTATCTCTCAGCCGGCATCCGCACCGACCACGAATGCACATCCGCCGAGGAGGCGCTGGAAAAGATCAGGAAGGGCATGCACATCCTGATCCGCGAGGGTTCCGTGTCGAAGGACCTGCTGGCGCTGATGCCGCTCTTCACCGAACGGCTGTCACCCTTCATCGCGCTGTGCACCGACGACCGCAACCCGCTCGACATCGCCGAGCAGGGTCATCTCGACCACATGATCCGCACCGCCATCGCCCATGGCCGCGCCCCGCTTGCCGTCTACCGCGCCGCCTCGATCTCGGCGGCGAATGCCTTCGGCCTGCACGACCGCGGGCTGATCGCACCCGGCTGGCGGGCCGACCTCGTCGTCATCGACACGCTAGAGGATTGTCGCGCCGACATGGTCTTTTCGGCCGGCCGCCGCGTCAGCGACGCGCTGTTTGCCGGTCGCAAGCCTGTTGAACCCGTCGGCCTCGACAGCGTCAGGGCAAGGGAGGTGAAGGCCGCGCATTTCGCCGTGCCGGTGACGGAAGGCGAGACGCCTGTCATCGGCGTCCTGCCGGGCAAGATCATCACCGAGCATCGTCGCTTTCGCCTGCCGGCAAAGGGTAACCAGACGGACGTCGATCTCGCATCCGACATCATCAAGGTCGCCGTCATCGAGCGGCACGGCAGGAACGGCAACCACGCCAACGGCTTCGTCCAGGGGTTCGGCCTGAAGAAGGGCGCCATCGCCTCGACCGTCGGGCATGACAGCCACAACATCTGCGTGGTCGGCGTCGACGAGGATGACATGGCCTTTGCCGCAAACCGCCTGGGCGAGATCGGCGGCGGCTTCGTCGTCGTCGAGGGCGGCAGGGTCACCGGCGAGATCGCGCTCCCCGTCGCCGGACTGATGAGCCTCGAGCCGTTCGAGGTGGTCCGCGATACGCTGCATCATCTCCGCCAGGCGGCCCTCGCGCTCGGTGCGACGCTGGAGGAGCCCTTCCTGCAACTCGCTTTTCTGCCGCTGCCGGTCATCCCCCACCTGAAGATTTCCGACCGCGGCATGGTCGACGTTGACCGGTTCGAACTGATCGGGTGAGCAGGATGCCGGTTGTCTTTCGGATTGGTGCATTCACCTTTTTCTTCTACTCGAACGAAGGCGATCCCAGAGAGCCGCTTCACATCCATGTCCGCAGTTCAGGCGCTGAGGCGAAAGTATGGCTTGATCCCACTATCGGCATCGCCGACAGCCGCGGCTTCAACGCGAAAGAGCTCTCTGTTATCATCCGTCACGTCATCGACAACCGCGAGATCATCCGGAGCGCATGGAATGAACATTTTGGCGACTGACGTCCGCTTCGATGACGACACGATGTGGGTTGATCTTGACGACGGCCGCACGCTCGGCGTTCCGCTTGCATGGTTTCCCCGCCTCCTGGCCGCATCCGCCGATGACCGTGGCCAATATGAAATCAGCCCCGGCGGCCTTCATTGGGACAAGCTGGATGAGGACATATCCATCGCCGGACTTTTGGCCGGCCGTGGCGACATGACGCGCAAACGCCCCGCGGCCTGAGTTTGGATCGGAAAGCTCGAGATGTCGAAGCTTGAGATGACTGAGAAGGCCCTGCGGCGCTCGGCACGGCAGTGGGACGAGGCTTTCGAACGCGACGCCCTCTCGCACGAGACCCTGTGGAAACTTGCGGACGAAGCTCTGGAGCATCGCGCGGGCAGAACGACAGCGCTCTTCAAGCCGACCGGCAGTCCCTCCGCAGACGACAAGCTTCTGAAGTAACCTCAAGCAAGCCGAACGCAGGCCATGTCGAGCGGCGAAAGCTCGATCGCGCCTCCGCTCAACCTGCCGCCAAAGCCGGGTACGGCGACGCTTTCTCCGAGAGCCATAGAAGAAGGCGGCGAGAATTGCGCCTTCGCCCGCGTCAGGTTGAACACGAACAGCAGCGTCTCCGCCCCCTTTTCGCGCGTAAACGCCAGGATGTCCTGGTTGGATGCGACGAAGGCCATGTCGCCGTCGTGGAGGGCGGCGTGCGCCTTCCGGAAGGCGAGCGTGTCGCGGTAGTGATTCAGCACCGAACCCGCGACCTTCTCCTGTGCGTCGGCGGCAAGCCGCGCGTGCTCCTCCGGAACCGGCAGCCACGGCCGGCCGGAGCTGAAGCCGGCATGCGGCTCGCCGGCGCTCCACGGCATCGGCGTGCGGCAGCCGTCACGGCCCTTGAAGGCCGGCCAGAAGCGGATGCCATAGGGGTCGCGCAAGTCTTCGAAGGCAAGCTCTGCCTCGGGCAGGCCGAGCTCCTCGCCCTGGTAGAGGCAGATCGTTCCGCGCAACGTGGAAAGCAGCGTGATCGCCAGCCGCGCCACGCGCTCGCGCTCCTCCGGCGTGTCGGCGAAGCGGCTGACATGGCGGACGACATCGTGGTTGGAAAACGCCCAGCAGACCCAGCCATCCGTCACTGCCTTCTGAAAGCCTTCGATGCACTTCCTGATATAGGAGGCGGAAAAATCCGGCCCCAGCAGATCGAAGGTGTAGCACATGTGCAGCTTGTCACCGCCGCTCGTATATTCCGCCACCGTCTTCAGAGACCGTGCGCCGTCACCGACCTCGCCCACGGTCGTGCGGTCATCGTAGTCATCGAGAAGCCTTCGCACCTTCTGTAGAAAGCTGACGTTTTCAGGCTGCGTCTTGTCAAAACGGTGCGCCTGCATGCCGTAGGGATTGACGTCGGGTGCATCGAGGCCGGCCTCGTCCGAATCCGGCTCGTGCGGCGGGTTGTCCCTCAGTTTCGCGTCGTGGAAGTAATAGTTCACCGTATCGAGGCGGAAGCCGTCGACGCCGCGGTCGAGCCAGAAGCGCATGGTCTCCAACACCGCCTCCTGGACCTTCGGGTTGTGGAAGTTCAGGTCGGGCTGGGAGGCGAGGAAATTGTGCATGTAATACTGGCGGCGCACGCCGTCCCATTCCCAGGCCGGACCGCCGAACACCGAAAGCCAGTTGTTCGGCGCAGTCCCGTCCTTCTTGGGTTCCGCCCAGACATACCAGTCCGCCCTGTCGTTGTCGCGGCTCGACCGGCTCTCCCGGAACCATGGATGCTGGTCGGAGGTGTGCGAGATCACCTGGTCGACGATCACCTTCATTCCCAGCCGGTGCGCCTCGGCCAGCATCTCGTCGAAGTCGGCGAGCGATCCGAACATCGGATCCACGTCGCAATAGTCGGAAACGTCGTAGCCCATGTCCGCCATCGGCGACCTGAAGAACGGCGACAGCCAGATCGCGTCCACGCCGAGCCCTGCGATGTGCCCGAGCCGCCGCTTCACCCCCTGGAGATCGCCGATGCCGTCGCCTGTCGTGTCCTGGTAGGACCGGGGATAGACCTGATAGATCACCGCACCCCGCCACCAGTCGGCGGCCGTCGTCTTCGAAGCGGTCATGCAAGGCTCCCCGAGAATGTTGCTTGTCAATGTGTAACGAGCGGCTTCCGGCACGTAAACAAGCAAACCTGCGGGAAGCTGCGGAGCAGCGCAGCCTGCCGGCGGACGTTGACGGCCACGTCGCGGTTGACGCCCACTCCTGACGCAAGGATGATGCAACCCGATCGAAGCTGGAGCCTCGAAAGAACGGAGCCGCCATTGCACGGCCCGTATCCGGCCAGGCTTGAGCCGGCCGGCATCCTGAAGCGGAAGCGCGGCCGATCGGATTTCCCGTCGAAATGCAGCGATACCAGCTGCGGTCAGCCGGAAAGGGCGAGACTTTGACTGAACCCACCATCACGCTCACCCTGCAGGAGGTATCTGCGCTCGCCTCGACGGCATTGCTGCGGGCTGGCGCGGGCGAGCCGCTGGCCCGGTGCCTGGCGCGCGCGGTGACATCTGCCGAAGCGACCGGCAAGAGCGCGCTCGGCCTTGGCCATCTGCCAGATTATCTCGACGCCCTTGTCCGGGGCCGCATCGACGGCTACGCCGAACCGCTGATCACCTCGCCCGTCCCGGCACTGGTGCGCTGCGACTGCCGCGGCGGCATCGCCCAGCTCGGTTTCGACCACGCCTTTGAGGAACTGGTCACGAAGACGCAAACCTTCGGCCTGACGCTCTATACGTCGAAGAACAGTTTTACGACAGGCGAACTCGGCTGGTATGCCGCACGGCTTGCCGATGCCGGTCTGGTGGCACTTGCCGCCACCAACGGCCCCCCCCTTCTCGCCGGGGCCGGCAGCACGAAGCCCGTCTATTGCACCAATCCGCTCGCCTTCGCCGCTCCGCGCGCCGACGGCCCGCCGCTGGTGATCGATCAGGCATCAAGCGCCACCGCCTTCGTCAAGATCCGCCAGGCGGCGGAGCGCGGCGAGCCGATCCCGGAAGGCTGGGCGCTGGACGAGGCAGGCCGGCCGACCACGGACCCGAACGCTGCGCTTCGGGGCGCGCTGCTCGCCTTCGGCGGCGAGCGCGGCGCCAACCTCGCGCTGATGGTGGAGGTACTCTCGGCCGGGTTGTCCGGCGCCAACTGGTCGATCGACGCCCCGGACTTCCAGTCCGGCGATCAATCGCCAGGCGCGGGCCTTTTCGTCCTGGCCATCGCGCCCCAGTTCCTCGCACACGACTTTGAAACGCGGCTCGCCCGGCAGTTGGAACGCCTCGCCGGGGAGTTCGGCGTGCACATCCCCGGCGAAGCGCGTGCGCGCGCCCGATGGCATTCCGGCAATGCCGGTATCACCTTGCCGCAGGCGCTCTTTGACAGTATCTCCTCCTTCCGACGCAGCTAGAGCAAGTCAGGTGAAATCCTGTTCGCGGGAATTGCTCTAGGGAATTGTGATGACTGCATTATCCGACATGGAAGCGATGCCGCTTCGGCCGGAGATGCTCAAGGGAGGCGGAAACGATGGCAGGGAAACTGCTCGCGATCGGCGAGTGCATGGTCGAGCTGATGCAGGCGGACGACGGCCTGATGCGAAAGAGCTTCGCCGGCGACACCTTCAACACCGCCTACTACGCCCGCCTCTTCCTGCCGGCCGACTGGAGCGTCGACTACTTCACCGCCGTCGGCCGTGACATGATCTCTGACGAAATGCTGGCCTTCATGGAAGGACACGGCGTCGGCACCGGCCAGATCGCGCGCATCGAGGGCCGCGCGCCCGGGCTCTATATGATCCACCTCAACGACGGCGAGCGCAGCTTCTCCTACTGGCGTTCGGTCTCCGCGGCGAAACTGTTGGCGCGCGATGCCGATCGCCTGCGCAAGGCCATCGAAGCCTCCGACGTCATCGTATTTTCCGGCATTACCCTGGCGATCCTTCCGCCCGAGGACGTGGACACGCTTCTCGCCGAGCTTCGCCGCGCCAAGGCTGCCGGCAAGCTGGTCGCCTTCGATCCGAACATCCGACCGCGGCTGTGGGATAGTGCAGGACGCATGCGCGAAACGATCACCGACGGCGCCCGGGCCGCAACCCTCGTCATGCCGAGCTTCGACGACGAAGCCAGCCATTTCGGAGACGCATCCATCGAGGCCACGATCGATCGCTACCGCGCGCTGGGCGTCGCCGACCTCGTGGTCAAGAACGGCGCCGAAGGTGCAACGCTCGCGTTCGGAGAAGACAGCACGCACGTTCCCTCCGCCCGTGTCGAGCGCGTCATCGACACCACCAGCGCCGGCGACAGCTTCAACGGCGGCTTCCTTGCCCGCTACGTCGCAACCGGCGACGCGCCCGCCTCCGCCCGCTTCGCCGCCGACCTCGCCGCCGCTGTCATCCAGCACCACGGCGCGCTGGTCGCTGGCGACAAGCTTCCGCAAGCCGACTAAGCAGGGCTCATCGCACAAGCCCTCTCCGAGCCGATCATGCTTGTCCCCACGGACCGCAAGATCGTCGCCTTAATGCAGCAGCAGGCGCTCTGGCAGACGCTCAGCGCCTCTTCTTCGCCTTGTTGGCATAGGGGTTTTCCGACGCCTTGAAATGGATGCGGATCGGCACGCCCGGCAGGTCGAAATCGTTGCGCAGGCCGTTCGTGAGATAGCGCACATAGGATTCCGGCAGCGCCTCGGGACGCGTGCAGGAGATCATGAAGCCCGGCGGGCGCGCCTTAACCTGCGTCATGTACTTCAGCTTCAACCGGCGGCCGGAGACAGCCGGTGGCGGATGCTGGACCTGCTGCGCATCCAGCCAGCGGTTCAATCGGGCAGTCGAGATGCGGCGGTTCCAGACACGGTCGGTGTCGATGATCGACTGCATCAGCTTGTCGAGCCCGCGGCCGGTCTGGCCGGAAATCGGCACGGCGCGAATACCGCGCGCCTGCGGCAGGAGCCGGTCTGTCTTCTCGCGCAGGTCGGCCAGAACGGCCTGCGGATCCTCGATCAGGTCCCACTTGTTGAAGGCAAGCACGGCCGCGCGGCCTTCGCGCAGCACGAGGTCGACGATCTGCAGGTCCTGCTTCTCGAAGGGAATGGTCGCATCGAAGACGATGACGACGGTCTCGGCGAAACGGATGGCGCGAAGGCCATCGGCGACCGAGAGCTTCTCCAGCTTCTCCTGGACCTTCGCCTTGCGGCGCATGCCGGCGGTGTCGAACATCTTGATGGTGCGGCCGCGCCATTCCCACTCGACCGAGATGCTGTCGCGGGTAATGCCGGCTTCGGGGCCGGTCAACAGCCGGTCCTCGCCGAGGAAGCGGTTGATCAGCGTCGACTTGCCGGCGTTCGGCCGACCGACGATGGCGACGCGCAGCGGCTTCGTCTCGTCATATTCCGGTTCGTAATCGTCGTCCTTTTCCAGGCCTTCGGCAACAGCTTCCGAACGCAGGTCGACATCGGTGACGGCCTCGTCTTCCTCCGGGAAGGCACGCTCCTCGCCGATCGCAGCGACGATTGCATCGCGCAGATCGAGCATGCCCTGGCCGTGCTCGGCTGAGATCGGCGTCGGTTCTCCGAGACCGAGCGTGAAGGCATCATAGAAACCGCCATCGGAGCCGCGGGCTTCCGACTTGTTGGCGACGAGCACGACCGGCTTGCCCTTGCGGCGCAGCATGTCGGCAAGGGCCGTATCGACAGGGGTCAGGCCCATTTTGGCATCGACGACGAAGAGCGACAGGTCCGCCTCGTCGATGGCCGCTTCCGTCTGGGCGCGCATGCGGCCCTGCAATGTCTCGGGGGCAGCTTCTTCGAGACCGGCCGTATCGATGATGTGGAATTTCAGGTCGATCAGACGCGCCTCGCCGGGACGGCGATCGCGGGTAACGCCCGGGGTGTCGTCCACAAGCGCAAGCTTCTTGCCCACCAGCCTGTTGAACAGGGTGGACTTGCCGACATTGGGGCGCCCGACGATGGCGACGGTGAAGCTCATGGGGACGTTCCGTTCAGGTTGAGCCGCGTTGGATCGCGCGGCCTCAGGCGGCCTTGCCGCTGGCGGTGATCAGGTCCAGCATCATCTGGGCGCGGTTGGCGACGTTGCGCGGGCTCTCGCCATCGTTGACGACCTGCTCGAACCATTCCTTCGCGCGGGCGACGTCGCCCGCCTTGTAGGCCGACAGGCCGAGCACCTCGCGCGCCGAATGGCGCATCGGGTTGGTCGCATTGGTCAGTTGCTCGGCTTCCGCCGCCACCTCTTCATAGGAGCCGGTATCGACGAGCAGATAGGCAGCACGCAGACGGGCTGCATCGCGCAGCGCCTGCGGCACCGAACCATCCTTGGCGATCGCCGTGAAGGCCACGATAGCACCCGGTGCATCGCCGCCTTCCGCCAGAAGCGAGGCAGAACGGATGCGCGCCAGCACAGGGTAGGCTCCGAACCCTTCCTTCTCAAGTGCCGCCAGTTCCTTCTGGCCCGCCTCGCGGTCGCCTTCGCGGATCTGCGTCAGCGCGGACAGGAACTGGTCGCCGGCGGCGGACGATTCTCGTTCGCGCCAGAATTCGTAGCCGACCTTGCCGATCGTGCCGAGAACGACGAGGACGGCGGCGCCGATCAGCACGCGGCCGAACCGACGCCAGATGGAGCGCATGCGTTCGGAACGCAGTTCCTCATTGACTTCGCGAATAAAGCTGTCGTCCTGGTTTACCATTCGTGGTCCGGCTTTCACTCAGATGATAGGTTTTCCGCGCTTCTACCCGATTTTTGCCCCGTTGTAAGGGGGCAGCGCGAAATCCCGCCCGTGGCCGGCTCACGATCAGGGGAGCGGGGCAACACCGATCAGCCATTCGTGCAGCTTCAGGACGATCGCGGCATAGAGCAGAGCACCCACGATCACCGAAATGACGTCGTATCTTGCGGAGACAAACACCGGCAAGGCCCCCTCCCCGGAAGCGATCCGCTTCTTCAGTGAAATGCGCAGGATCACCGCCCAGGCGAGGATCGCTCCGAACAGCAGGACCGAATAGCTTTCGCCATTGGCCAGCAGGTGCGAGAACGCCCACAGCTTGATCGCAACGAGCGCGGGGAACTTCAGTTTCACGCGGATGTGCCCGGCCGGCATGAAGGCCGCGACAAGACAGATCGAGGCGATCAGCATCAGCGTGAGCGCGATGTGGGCCATGAAGACCGGCGGATAATAGAGCATTTCGCCGCCGCTATCGCGCGCCAGGACGAAACCATAGGCCATCATGAAAAGGCTGATCAGCGAGACGTTGCCGTGCAGCGCCATGAAGGTCGGCTTTCCAAGCCGCGCGATCAGGCCCGCACGAAGGCCGGGGGCGAAGGGGCGAACCAGGTGGGTGGCGATGAAGAGGATGATGCCGGCGACCAGCAAAGCCATTGAATTGCGCCTTTCGTGAATGAAATCCGGTGTGCGACCGTCGTCATGGGATAGCGCCCCCCACAGCCAATTTCCAGCACGATCACGGCTTTGCCGCATTCACGAACGATGAAGCCCCCTGCAAATTGTCGCGGTAGCCATGTTTCGATCAAGTCTTTCGACCCTTTTCGCCCTTGCCCTTGTCGGTTGTCCGCTCTCTTCCCGCGCCCAGGATCCGGCGCCGGAGAAGCCGAAGCAGCTGGTCGTCGTCTCCTTCGACGGCGCGCACGACACACGGCTCTGGGAGAGGAGCCGTGAGATGGCAAAACGCACCGGCGCCCGTTTCACCTACTTTCTGTCCTGTACGTTCCTGATGACGAAGGAAGACCGCAAGAGCTATCAGGCGCCTCATGAAAAGCGCGGCAAGTCCAATGTCGGCTTCGCACCCGACGACGCGGACGTGATCAGGCGGCTGGACGAGATCTGGCTCGCCCGCAGCGAAGGCCATGACATCGGCAGCCATGCCTGCGGCCATTTCGACGGCACGAAATGGAACGTGGACGACTGGAAGCAGGAGTTCGACTTCTTCCGAAACACGCTCCGCGAGGCCTGGGCCAATGCCGGCGTGCCCGAGCGCGAGCCGGTGGAATGGCGCGACTTTGCCGAAAAGGACATCATCGGCTTCCGCGCGCCCTATCTCGCCACCAGCCCATCTCTGGTGAAGGCGCTGCGCGACTTCGGCTTCCGCTACGATGCAAGCCAGGTGTCGAAGGGTCCGGCCATGCCCCGCGCCGCCGACGACGGCCTCGTGCACTTCGCCCTGCCGCTGATCCCCGAAGGACCGTCGGCCAAACCTGTCATCGGGATGGACTACAACCTCTTCGTCCGCCATTCGCTCGGCATTGAGGACAAGAAGCACAGCGCCACCTACGAGGAGAGGACGCTCGCCGCCTACCGGGCAGCCTTCGAAAAGCAATATGAAGGCGACCGCATCCCGCTGCAGCTCGGCTTTCATTTCGTGGAGATGAACGGCGGCGCCTACTGGCGCGCGCTCGACCGTTTCCTCACCGAGGCCTGCGCCAAGCCGGACGTCGCCTGCGTCAGCCATCGCGAGGCGATGGATATCGTCGGCAGGGAGAAGAAGGCGGCCGGAGCCGCCCTCTGACGGTCGTCGGACTAGGCCATTACGGGCTGTTGGCCGCCAGCGCGTCACCGTTTTCCTTCCGTTCCAGATATCGCTGGTCGATCTCCGGAAGGGGCTCGTCCTGGATCACCGCTTCGAAGGCCTTGAGGCGCTTGTAGATCGAAAGCAGCTCGACGATCGTGGTCCAGGAATTCACCAGATACTGGAAGGATTCGCGCACCTGCCCGAACACGTTCTGAATTTGGCTCATCACGCCGAGGGTCAACTTGCCCGCGACGATCGAGGGAACCAGCACGAAAGTTCCAAACAGGTTATCGGCCTGCAAATAGAAGATGCGGGCGACGTTGAAATACAGGTAGTGGAAATAGAGGCGGAAATAGTTCTTCCGCACATTGGCGAAAAGCTGCGCCACGGTCGGAGGCTGTGCCCGGTCGGCATGATCTTCGCCATAGACCAGTTCCTTACGATAGGCGGCCTCGACGCGCTGGTTGCGGAATTCCAGGCCTGGCAGCTTGATGCCGACCACGGCCAGAAACACCGTCCCGAACAGCGACCAGCAGATTGCCGCCCAGACCAAGGCATGCGGTACCTCGCCGACGAACGGCAGGACGGTCACCGTGGTAGAAAATTTGAACAGCACCGGCAGGAAGGCGACGAGCGTCATGATCGAGCTGACCAGGCTGACGCCGAGGCCCTCCACCGTCCGCGAGAAGCGCATCGTGTCGTCCTGCACACGCTGCGAGGCGCCTTCGATGTGACGCAGCTTGTCCCAGTGGGACATGTAGAAATCGTTCATCGCCGTGCGCCAGCGGAAAACATAGTGGCTGACGAAGAACAGGTTCAACGTTCCGATGGTGATCGCGACGAAAGCGATGCCGGCAAAACCGATCATCCCGACAAAGAGATCGGTTTCCGTCGGGATGGGATCGGTCCGGGCGAGACCCCGCTGGATCATGTCGTAGAACGGCCCGTACCAGGCATTGATCGCCACGCTCACCTGGACGGAAAAATAGGTGTTGAAGATGATGAGCGCCGAACCCAGCACCGACCAGAGCTGCCATGGATGCGGGCTGAAGGTAAACCAGAAGGCGGCAAATACCCCCACCATCAATGTGTAGTAGAGATAGAACCATATGAACGGCGGCGACCAGAAGACGGAGACCCCGATCACCGCTTCCTCGCCGGGTTGCAGCGGCGGCAGGCCGAAGAACGCTCCCAGTTGCTCCCCGCCGGCGTACCAGATGATCATCGCAAGGGCTGACCAGACGATAACGGATGGAAAGAAGAGCTTGGGACGGGGGAAAAAGGAGACAAACAACTGCAGCGCTTTCTTTTCACGGAGACGCGGATTGCGGCACGAGCCGAAGATGGCCGGAAACTAAAGCAGTTTCCCCATCGCAACAATCGCAGAGGCCTTGCATTACCGAGATTTAATCAAGCCTGCCGGTCGCGCGCTGCAAGCGTCGCTACCGCCGCGACCGCAAGAACGGCCGCCGCAGCCACGCTCGGCAGGCCATAGCCGCCGCTGATCGAGGCCAGCCGGCCGGCCGCCAGGGGGCCGACGATCTGCCCGACACCAAACGCCGCCGTCATCATCGCAAGCGAGCGGCGCGGGCTCTGCGGCGCCATCGCCCGGCCGAGCTGCAGGCCGTAGGCGGTGACCACCATGAAGGTCGCTCCGAGCAGGACCCCGCCGACCAGCACGGAGGACGGCGCAGGCAGGATGACGGTGGCGGCGACACCCAGCGCCTCCAGCACCAAGGCAGCCTGATAGACGCCCAAAACGCCGAGGCGGCTGTCCAGCCGCTTCCAGACGAAGAGCGACAAGGCCGCACTCAGTCCGGTGAGAAACCACGTCATGCCCTCTAGCAAATGTCCGCCGCCGCCCTCGCGCGCCATTGCGACGATGAAGGTTGCCGTGACGACATAGCCGATGCCGAACAGACCGTAGCTCAGCGTCAGCGCCACGAGGGGACGCGGCCACGCAAGCGGAGGTTCGGGCCTTGCCGCAGCATGGGCATTGCCGCGGGGCAGAAGCGCGGCGACGGCAACAAGGGCGACAGCGGCACCGATGGCGGCGACCAGCCAGTCCAGGCGCCAGCTCGCCAGGCCGGCCGGATGAAACGGCGACAGGCCCAGCACCAGCACGGAGGAAAGCGCAATACCGGCCCCCACCCCCGAAAAATAGATCATCGGAACGCGGCGGTCTCCTGCCGAAGCGCCGAACGAAAGCACGACGGCCGACGTGAAGACCATGCCCAGCGCGCTGGAAAGCCCGGCGAGAAAGCGGATCACAACGAATGCAGGGATCGTGCCCGCAACCGCCATCGCCGCCAGCAGCACCACGTTGGCAAACAGCGCCCACAATGCCAGGCTGCGCTCGCGCCCGGCCGCCCATCCGTGGGCAGCCAGAACGGCGCCGATCAGGTAGCCTGCGAAATTGGCCGCCGCAATCAGTCCGCTCTGCGTCGGGTCGAGCCCGAGGTCGGCCATCATCGCCGGCAGGACGGGCGTATAGAAGAAGCGCCCGAACCCCATCAGGGAAGCCAGCGCTATGGCGCCGGCGACAGCCACCGTGAGTGGTGAAGGGCCCGGCGGTTTGGAAACATGCAGCATGGCCCCATCCTATTGCGGCGCAACATGGACCGGCAAACGACTATTACTGATGGAACGTCCACTTTTCCTGATGGTGATGCCCGTCCCCATGAAACGCCGGCGGCGACGCGCAGCCTGGCCCGCCGGATGGGGCTCAGCCCGGCAGCGTCAGGATCAGCGGGCCGTTCCGGGTCGCCACCACCGTGTGCTCGAACTGCACCGTCGGTGCCTGCGGGTCGCTGTAGAGCGTCCAGTCGTCATCGCCGTTTTCCGCCCATTGCGCGCCGAGCGACAGGAAGGGCTCGACGGTGAAGACCAGCCCCTCGGTCATCACCCGCTTCTCGCGCGGGTCCGGCCAGGTGGCGATCTCCGACGGCTCCTCGTGCAGCGACCGGCCGACGCCGTGGCTGGCGAGGTTGGCGATGAGGGTGTAGCGGTTCTTGCGGGCAAAGGTTCCGATCGCGTTGCCGATCGCCGAAAGCGGACGGCCGGACTTGACCTCCTTCAAGCCGACCCACATGGCGCGCTTGCCGTCGCGGCAGAGGCGCTCGACGTTGGGGGCGGCGCGGCCGACAGTGAACGACGCGCCGGTATCGGCGAAATAGCCGCCCAGTTCGGCAGAGACGTCGATGTTGACCAGGTCGCCTTCGGCGATCACCCGGTCTCCGGGGATGCCGTGGGCCACTTCCTCGTTGACGCTGATGCAGGTCGCCCCGGGAAACTCGTAGCAGGTTTCGGGCGCCGAACGCGCACCGGCCTCTTCCAGCATGCGCCGCCCGATCAGATCAAGTTCCTCCGTCGTCATGCCGGGCCGGATGGAGGCGCTCATGTGCTGCAGGACATTGCCGCAGATGCGGCCGATTGCCTGCATGCCGCGCAGGTCTTCGTCGTTGTTCAGGGTCATCTCGTCTCGCTTTCCGCGGGCTCCTTAGCATGGTGCCGCCGGCCTTTCCAATGCCTCGGCCAAGAGCCAGCTACTGCCCAGCCAGCAATTCGCGCACCAACGGCGCGACTTTCGTACCGTAGAGCTCGATGCCGCGCATGATCTGCGCATGCGGCATCAGGCCGATCGCCATCTGCAGCACGAAGCGGTCGTTGCGAAAGATCCGGTGATGGGCCGCGATCTTTTTCGCCACCGTTTCCGGGTCGCCGAGGAAAAGGTGCCCCTCCGGCCCGGTGGAGAGATCGAACTGCGCCCGGCTGGTCGGCCCCCAGCCACGCTCCGTACCGATCCGGTTCATGACAGCCGACTGCGGGCCGTAGAACTGGTCCGCGGCAGCCTCGAACGTGTCGGCAATGAAGCCGTGCACGTTGATGCTTGTCTTCAGCTTCGAGACGTCCTGGCCGGCGCGACTGGCTGCCTCGCGGTAGAGATCGAAGAGCGGAGCATACCGAGATGGCGTGCCGCCGATGATCGCAAGCGCCAGCGGCAGCCCGTACGCCCCTGCCCGCGCCACCGATTGCGGCGTGCCGCCGACGGCGATCCAAATCGGCAGCCGACCATGCAGCGGCCGCGGATAGACCCCGAGCCCGCGGATCGGCGCGCGCGTCTCACCGCTCCAGGAGACCTTCTCGGCGTCATTGATCGCCAGCAGCAGGTCGAGCTTTTCCTCGAACAGCTTGTCGTAGTCGTTAAGATCGTAGCCGAACAGCGGGAAGGACTCGATGAACGAACCGCGGCCCGCCATGATCTCCGCCCTGCCCCCGGAAATGAGGTCGAGCGTCGAGAACTGCTGGAATACCCGTACCGGATCGTCCGACGACAGCACCGTCACCGAGCTGGCAAGGCGGATGTTTTTCGTCCGGGCGGCGGCCGCTGCAAGGATGACGGCCGGCGCAGATGCCGCATAGTCGGGCCGATGATGTTCACCGATCCCGAAGACGTCGAGACCGACCTGATCGGCCAGCTCGATTTCCTCGATGAGTTCGCGAATCCGCCGCTCGCCTTCCCGCCCCTTGTCGGCGGCAGCGGGATCGACGTCGGCAAAGGTGTGAAGGCCAAGTTCCATGGGGTGTCTTCCGGGTGGATGTTCAAGCTCTCGCAGAGATATGGGGCTGAGCCGCGTGTGCAAAGGGCGAATTCGGAAACAATGCGTTCGCGGGCGGCGGCCGATCGCAGCTGCGACGTGGTGGCCATTGAGAAGGGACCGCTTCCTTGACCCTGCCGGACCCACCATGGCAAAGAGTTCTCACAATTTGCGACGGCCCCGGGCGGGCGGAAGCGCGAATCCGGAGGTTTTTGTTGCGCATCATTTCACTGTCCACCATTCCGCCACGCTTCGCCACGCTGGCGCCGACACTGAAAAGCCTGGTGAGCCAGAAGGGCAAAGTTGACGAAATTCGCCTCTATGTTCCTGAACGCTACCGCCGCTTTCCAGACTACGACGGCACGTTGCCGTCGGTGCCGGACGGTGTGAAGATCGTGCGGCCGGACAGCGATCTCGGTCCGGCCTCGAAGGTGCTGTTCGCCGCCCGCGAACTACGCGGCAGGCAGGAGGCGCAGATCCTCTTTTGCGACGACGACAAGATCTTCGGCCCCACCTGGGCAGCCGACCTTTTCGCCGCACAGGCCGCAAGGCCGGGCGAGTGCGTCGCGCTGAACGGCAAGGGCATTCCGCCACACCGCGGCAAGCCGGGCCCGTTCCAGCCGAAGGCCAAGCGCGCAGGCAAGCTGGACCTGTCGCTGCGCGCCCGGCGGCTGAGCCACAGGCTCGCCTCGATGCTCTTGCGCACAGGCACGCCGCGGCCGATGCGCCGTCCGATCGCGAAGGCCGGCTATGTCGATATCCTGCAGGGCCTTGGCGGAGTGGTGGTGCGGCCGGACTTCTTCGACGACACCGCCTACGACATTCCCGATGCGGTCTGGACGGTCGACGATGTCTGGCTTTCCGGCCTGCTCGCCTGGAAGGGCATCCCGATCTGGCTTCCGGCCGGCATCGAGGAACCGCTGACGACGGACGCGCATGACATCGATTCCCTCTACCGCTCGACCATCGAGGGGATCACCCGCAAGGACGCCAATCGCGCTTCGGTCGCCTACATGCAGGAGCGCTTCGGCATCTGGAAGTAGGCGCCCATGCGGCATTGAAGCACCGCATGAGCCGAAACTCGCTCAAAGTCTGGAGGCGACCGCCTCGAGCTGGGTTGCGACCTGCCCCCAGCCGCCATGGAAGCCCATCGCCTCGTGCGTGCTGGCGTCTTCCACGTTCCAGTGGCGGGCGATCGCGGTATAGCGGCTGCGCCCGTCGCCAAGGTCGTCGAAGAGGATCTCGGCAGCGAAGAACGCTTTTTCGGTCGGCTTCCAGTCCGGGCCGAAGGCATCGGTGAAGATGATCCGGCGGTCCTTCTCCACCTTGAGCAGGACGCCGGTCGAGTCCATGTGGAAGTTGTCCGGCCCGGTCATCACGGTACGGAACTTGCCGCCGTCGCGCGGCTCGATCTCGACAATCGGCGTCTCGTAGGGCTTGGGCGCGAACCACTGCGTCATCAGCTCCGGGGTGGTCCAGGCCTTGAAGAGCTGGGCAGGTGTCGCGTTCAGTACGCGCGTAAGAACCAGTTCGCGCTCGTTGGCGGGCTTGATTTCGACGGTCGTGTCCATGGTCTTTCTCCTCGTAGAGTTTCCGATCGCTTCCCACCAAGGACGCACGGGATCGGAGCGATCCGACATGGGGTGCAGATTTTTCCCGCTTTATTTGGCCTCCATGGCGATATCGCGGGCAAGAGCGTCGAGATGTTGGCGGATATGCCCGGCCTCCGCCGGGGTGCTAGCAAGCGCGATCGCCCGCTCGAAGGCGTCATGGGCCTCGCCGGCCCGGCCGAGCTGCTGCAGCAGACCGCCCCTCAGCCCGTGGAAATGGAAGTATCCGGACAGCCGCTCCGCCAAGGGCTCGATCAGGTCCAGCGCCGCCTGCGGCCCTTGCCGCTTGGATACGGCGACGGCGCGGTTGAGGGTGACGACCGGCGACGGCCGGATGCGCTCCAGCGATTGGTACAACAGGTCGATCTGTTCCCAGTCCGTCTGCGCAGCCGCTTGCGCGCGCGCATGCAGCGCGGCGATCGCCGCCTGGATCTGGTAGGGACCCGGCGCACGGTGACGCAGCGCCTTGTCGATCAGCGCCAGCGCCTCGCGGATCGCGCGCCTGTCCCACAGGCTGCGGTCCTGATCCTCCAGAAGCACGATCTGTCCGTCGGCGTCGAAACGCGCACTGCGCCGCGAGTGCTGGAGAAGCAGCAGGGCCGTCAGCCCCATGATCTCCGGCTCGGCCGGAAAGAGCCGCAGCAACAGCCGCGACAGCCGGATCGCTTCCTCGCAGAAGGGCGCATCGGCGCGCTGCTTTTCGCCCGCGGAATAGCCTTCGTTGAAGACGAGATAGATCATGGCGGCCACCACGCCGAGCCGCTCGGCGCGCGAGACCGCGTCCGGCGCCTCGAACGGCACGCCGGCTGCGGCGATCTTGGCCTTTGCGCGGGTGATGCGCTGTTCCATCGCCGCTTCCGACACCAGGAAGGCGCGGGCGATCTGGCGCACGGACAGTCCGGAGACGATGCGCAGCGCCAGCGCGATCTGCTGCGTCGCCGGAAGTTGCGGATGGCAGCAGACGAAGAGAAGCCGCAGAATGTCGTCGCGGTAGTGCGAGCCGTCCAGCCGCTCCGCCAGATCCCCTTCCACGTCATCGAGATCCGACAGCAGCTCCTCGGGCGGCAGCGGTTCCTGCCGCGCCCGCTTGCGCAGGTGATCGATGCCGCTGTTGCGGCCGACAAAGATCAGCCAGGCGACCGGATCGCGCGGCGGACCCTTCTCCGGCCAGGTCCGCACGGCCCGGAGGCACGCCTCCTGAAAGGCCTCTTCCGCAAGGTCGAGATCCCGAAAGTAGCGCAGAAGCGCACCCATCGCCTGCGGGCGGGCGGAGGAAAGCGCAAGATCTATCCAGGACAGTTCGCTCACAGCGCCTCCAGCGATCCGCCCGGCTTGAAGACGCGCAGCGGCCTGATCTCGTAGGCGCCGAGGCCCGGATTGGCGACGGCCAGCTCCTTGGCAAAGCCGATGGCCTCTTCGAGCGTTTCCATGTCGCCAAGAAAGAAGCCGAGAAACTGCTCCTTGGTCTCCGCAAAGGGCCCATCGACGACGAAGCTCTCGCCGGGAGACTTGCGCAACGTCGTTGCAGCCGTCGTCGGCATCAGCCGGGCGACCGGCCCCAGCTTGCCCGCCGCAGCATACTTCCTTTCGACCGCGGCGAGATCGGACATCACCTTGTCCTCCTCCTCCCGGCTCCACGCGGCGACGGCATCCTCGGAATTGTAGCAAAGCACGGCATAAAGCATCGGACACTCCTTCCTCGAATTGACGTAGAAGTAACGCCGATCCCGACAGGACGCATGAAAATTTTCGACGGATGTCGTCGAGCGAACTCAGGAAGCGATCGCGCCACGCCGATCAGATCTTGAAGACGTCGTCCTGCCGGAACACGATGACGTAGCCGCCGGTCGGCTCACTATCCGCGGCCCAGGCCCGCAACTGCGTGTGGTAAGGCTCGCTGCGCCAGATCTCCGGATGGTCGGGATCGACCAGCAGTGTGAGCTGCGGCCCCTGCCTGTAGATCATCATGTGCGAGCGAGACGGGTCCCACTCCTCGCCCAGCTTCTCGTCGGTCATCCAGAGGCACAGGAAGTCCCGGCAGACAGATGGCCTATGCTCGTAGATCGAGCACCCCTTCTCCTCGACGCAATGCCTGCACCAGACATTGGCCGGTTTCTCGAACAGATCGATGTCAGGCAGACGGCAACAGAGCGTGCAGGTGCCGCATGATCGACCTGCGACGGTGTTCGAGATGGTGTTCGAAGAGTGGTGCATGGTCTCGATCTTCGTCGTGGTTCAAGGGACTACCCGCTCCCCGTCTTCCCGGCCTCGAGCCTGGAACCAGCGCGATCCTGTCTTTGATCGGATGAGAATCTTTTCGTCTTACGGACGTAAGGCGGCTGGATTCCGGCTCGGGGCCGGAATGAGGGAAGCGGGGGAGATCATACTCATGCAATCCTCTTGTCGTGTACTGTGATCCGTCGGTCCCGCACCGTCTTAGCCCGCGTTCAACGTCCGGCGCACCGCGTCCTTCCATCCGGCAACCTTGTCCTGCCGGGTCGCCTCGTCCATCTGCGGCTCGAAGCGGCGATCACGGGCCCAGGTGCGAGCAATGCCCTCCCGGTCCGGCCAGACGCCGGCACGCTGGCCGGCAAGCCAGGCAGCACCCAGCGCCGTCGTCTCCAGAATGGTGGGACGATCGACAGGCGCGTCGAGGATGTCGGCGAGCCGCTGCATCGTCCAGTCCGAGGCCACCATGCCGCCGTCGACGCGCAGGACCGTGCCGCCTGCCCCATTGGTCCAGTCGCCCCGCATCGCCTCCAGCAGGTCGCGGGTCTGGAAGCAGACGGCCTCCAGCGCCGCGCGCGCGAACTCGGCAGGCCCCGTGCCGCGCGTCATGCCGTAGATTGCAGCGCGCGCCTCGGCGTCCCAGTGCGGCGCACCGAGCCCGGTGAAGGCCGGCACGAGATAGACCGCCTGCATCGGATCCGCCTTGGCGGCAAGCTCGCTCGCCTCGGACGCGGTCCCGATGATCTTTAATCCGTCGCGCAGCCATTGCACCGCGGCCCCCGCGATGAAGATCGAGCCCTCGAGCGCATAGGTCGTCTCGCCCTCCAGCCGGTAGGCGATGGTCGTCAGCAGCCGGTTCTTCGAAGGCACCCTGTCCTTGCCGGTGTTCAGCAGGGCGAAGCAGCCGGTGCCGTAGGTGGATTTCATCATGCCAGGCTCGAAGCAGGCCTGGCCGATGGTCGCCGCCTGCTGGTCGCCGGCAACACCCAGGATCGGCACTTCGGCCCCCAGATGCGATCGCTCGGTGACGCCGAAATCGGCCGCGCAGTCGCGCACCTCCGGCAACAGCGCCCTGGGCACGTCGAGAATGCCGAGCAGTTCGTCGTCCCATGCGTTTGCGGCGATGTCGTACATCAGCGTGCGGCTGGCATTGGTCGCATCGGTGAGGAACGAGCGGCCGCCGGTAAGCCGCCAGATGAGGAAGGTGTCGACGGTGCCGAAGCAGAGTTCACCGCGCGCGGCACGCTCACGTGCGCCGTCCACGTGGTCGAGGATCCATGCAAGCTTGGTGCCGGAGAAATAGGGGTCGAGCAGCAACCCGGTCTTGCGGGTGAAAAGCTCTTCGAGCCCCTCCCGTTTCAGTTCGTCGCAGCGTTCGGCGGTCCGCCGGTCCTGCCAGACGATGGCGTTGTGTACCGGCCGGCCGGTATCGCGATCCCACACCACGACGGTCTCGCGTTGGTTGGTGATGCCGATGGCCGCAAGATCCGATGCACCGATGCCCGCCTGCTCGAGCGCCACGCGCGCCGACCAGATCACGCTTTCCCAGATGTCCTCGGGATTGTGCTCCACCCAGCCGGAGCGGGGGAAGATCTGCGGAAACTCGCGCTGACCAACGCCCGCCACCTTCTGGCTTTCGTCGAACACGATCGCCCGGCTCGAGGTCGTGCCCTGGTCGATCGCGAGAATGTAGCCACCCATGAAAATCCTCCCCGATAGCTGCGGCCGCTCCCCAGGGCGTTGACCCTCGGCCTTCGGAATCATCATTACGCCATGAAAACGAATGTCAAAAGAAAATAAAACGCAAATCGCACCGCACACCCAGGTCCCAAAAGCCGATTGCGCCGCCCCGTTCTTTGCGCGTAGGCTGGCATTGATGCGGTGCGCCGGGAGTGTCGCGCATTGCAACGACAGGGAGAAGGCCAGAGATGAAGACAGCCGTCGTTACCGGCTCCACCAGCGGCATCGGGCTTGCGATCGCGACCGCTTTCGCCGAGGGCGGTGCCAACGTCGTCCTCAACGGACTGGGCGATCCCGCCGAGATCGAGACGATCCGAAAGCGGCTCGCCGCAACCGGCGGCGGCAAGGTGAGCTATCACCCGGCCGACATGACGAAGCCTGCGGAAATCGCCGACATGATCGAGGCCGCAGCCGGCGAATTCGGCGGCGTCGACATCCTTGTCAACAATGCTGGCATCCAGCACGTCGAGAAGATCGAGGATTTCCCCGTCGAGAAGTGGGACCAGATCATCGCCATCAACCTGTCGAGCTCGTTCCACACCATCCGGGCGGCAATCCCCGGCATGAAGGCCAGGGGCTGGGGGCGAGTGATCAACATCGCCTCGGCCCACGGGCTGGTCGCCTCGCCGTTCAAGTCGGCCTACGTGGCCGCAAAGCATGGTATCATGGGCCTGACAAAGGCCGTGGCCCTCGAAGTCGCCGACCAGGGCATCACCGTCAACGCCATTTGCCCGGGCTACGTTCTGACCCCGCTGGTCGAAAAGCAGATCCCCGACACCGCGCGCGCGCGCGGCATCACCGAGGCGCAGGTGAAGTCGGATGTGATGCTGAAGTTCCAGCCGACCAAGGAATTCGTTTCCGTCGACGAGGTGGCCGCGGCCGCCGTCTATCTTGCGAGCGATGCCGCCCGCTCCGTCACCGGAACGCACATTTCCATCGACGGCGGCTGGACCGCCCAATAAGCAGCGAAGATTGAGGCAAAGGAAGACGCATGCAGCAGACGGGTCGTATCCGCCTCATCCTCAACGATGAAGACGTCGTCCTCGACGATGTGCCCGCGACCGGCACGCTCCTGGACTGGCTGCGCCTGCGCCGGCGGCTGACCGGCACGAAGGAAGGCTGCGCGGAAGGCGACTGCGGCGCCTGCACGGTCCTCGTCGGTCGCCTCCTGGACGGCGACCTCGTCTACGAGAGCGTGAACGCCTGTATCCGGCTGCTCGGCTCGCTGAACGCGACCCATGTCGTCACCGTCGAGCATCTCGCCGCCCCCGATGGCGCTCTGCATCCCGTGCAACAGGCGCTCGTTGACCATCACGGCTCGCAATGCGGCTTCTGCACGCCGGGCTTCGTCATGTCGCTCTACGGCCTGTGGCTTTCCAGCGACCGGCCCGGCCGGCCGGAGATTGAGAAGGCGCTGCAGGGCAATCTCTGTCGCTGCACCGGCTATGAGCCGATCGTGGCCGCAGCGGAGGTCGTCGCGGCCACCCGTCCGAGCGCCGTCTTCGACCCGATCGAGCGCACCCGCGCCGCGGTGAAGGAAAAGCTTGGAGCGCTCGCGCCGCGCCAGACGATCCGGATGGGCGAGGTCGGCAACCGCGTCGTCATACCCGCCGACGTCGGCGCGCTTGCCGAAGTGCTTGCGACAGAACCGAAGGCGACGCTGGTCGCCGGCTCCACCGATGTCGGGCTCTGGGTGACTAAGCAGATGCGCGCGCTGGATCCCGTCGTCTTCATCAATCACCTGCAGGAACTTCAGACGATCGAGCGCAGCGATGACGGGCTGACGATCGGCGCCGGCGTCACCTATACGCAGGCCTTCGCCGCCCTCTGCGAGATGGTTCCGGCGCTGCGGCCGCTGATCGACCGAATCGGGGGCGCGCAGGTTCGCAACATGGGTACGATCGGCGGCAACATCGCCAACGGCTCACCTATCGGCGACACCCCGCCACCGCTCATCGCACTGGGCGCCACCCTCACCTTGCGCGCCACCGCCGGGCGCCGCGAACTGCCGCTGGAAGACTATTTCATCGAATACGGCCGGCAGGACCGCCGACCCGGCGAGTTCGTCGAAAGCCTGTTCGTCCCGGCGCCGGCTGCCGACGACCGCTTCGCCGTCTATAAGCTTTCCAAACGGCGCGACGAGGACATTTCGGCGCTCTGCGGTGCCTTCCGCGTCGCACTCGATCACAACAGGGTAGTCACCGAAGCCCGCCTCTGTTTCGGCGGCATGGCCGGCACGCCGAAGCGAGCGACCCACGTCGAGGCGGCGCTTGTCGGCCGTCCGTGGAGCGAGGCGACGGCGCAGGCCGCAGCCGCGGAACTGGACAAGGACTACACGCCGGTGACCGACTGGCGCGCCTCCGCCGCCTACCGGCTGCTGGCGGCAAAGAACCTCATGACGCGGTTCTATCTGGAGACAACGGGCGAACCTGCGCAACTGCACCGGTTCGGGGAGGTGGCTTGATGGGCGGATCGACTGCCGTCGTGAACGTCGTCCGCTGGCTCGCTCGCGGAAAGGGCCCGATTCTCCCATCGCTCCGCCGGCGGGGAGAAGGAACCGGCAGACGGATGAGGGGCCGCTTGCGACCAGGCCGGTCAGCCCAGGGACCGTCGCAGGCATCCTCCCCGCAGGTCCACCGATGGGATCAAAGAGCCGGAGGTAGAAGTTGATGGATAAATCCGCCTTCGAGGAGCGCAAGACCATCTCCGCGCCGATGCACGCCCCGCTCCGCCACGACAGCGCCCACAAGCACGTGGCCGGCAGCGCCGATTATATCGACGACATGCCCGAGCCCGAGGGTACGCTGCATGCCGCCCTTGGCATGAGCGACCGGGCGCACGCCGAAATCGTCTCGATGGACCTTGCTGCCGTCCGCGCCGCGCCCGGCGTCGTCTGGGTGATGACCGGTGCCGACGTGCCCGGCGTCAACGACATCAGCCCAACCGGCCGCCACGACGAGCCGGTGCTGGCGGAAGGAAGGGTCGAGTTTCATGGCCAGCCGGTCTTCGCGGTGATCGCCGAAAGCCGCGAGGCAGCGCGAAAGGCAGCGCGGCTGGCGAAGATCGAATACCGCGACCTGCCGCACCGGACGGACGTGACCGACACGCTGGAAAACGGCGCGACGCTTGTCACCGATCCGCTGACGCTGTCGCGCGGCGATGCCGATGCGGCCCTTGCCGCCTCCCCCCGCACTGTCGCCGGCCAGATGCGCATCGGCGGCCAGGACCATTTCTATCTCGAGGGCCATATCGCGCTCGCAATTCCCGGCGAGGACGACGAAATCACCGTCTGGTCCTCGACCCAGCATCCGAGCGAGGTACAGCACATGGTCGGCCATGCGCTGGGCGTTCCCTCCAATGCGGTGACGGTGCAGGTGCGCCGCATGGGCGGCGGCTTCGGCGGCAAGGAGACGCAGTCGAACCAGTTCGCCGCCATCGCCGCGATCGCCGCCAAGAAACTCAAGCGCGCGGTGAAGTTCCGCCCCGACCGCGACGAGGATATGACGACGACGGGCAAGCGGCACGACTTCCTGGTCGCCTACGAGGTAGGCTTCGACGACGACGGTCGCATCCTTGCGGTCAAGGCCAACTATGCCGCCCGCTGCGGCTTCTCCTCGGACCTCTCCGGCCCGGTCACGGACCGCGCCCTGTTCCACGCCGACAACGCCTATTTCTATCCCGACGTTCGGCTGACCTCGCAACCGCTGAAGACGAACACCGTCTCCAACACCGCCTTCCGCGGCTTCGGCGGCCCGCAGGGCATGGTTGGCGGCGAACGGATCGTCGAGGAGATCGCCTATGCGCTGGGCAAGGACCCGCTGGAGATCCGCAAGCGCAATTTCTACGGCGAGGCAGGCTCCGGCCGGGTGCTGACGCCCTATCACCAGCCGGTCGAGGACAATATCGTCGCCCGGATCGTCAACGAACTGGAACAGTCGTCGGACTATCAGGCGCGACGACAGGCGATCCTTGATTTCAATGCCAGAAGCCGGGTGATCCGCAAGGGGATCGCGCTGACGCCGGTGAAGTTCGGCATATCCTTCACCGCCACCTGGTACAATCAGGCGGGCGCCCTGGTGCATGTCTACCAGGACGGCTCGATCCACCTGAACCACGGCGGCACCGAGATGGGCCAGGGCCTGTTCACCAAGGTGGCCCAGGTGCTGGCTGACGCTTTCCAGGTGGATATCGCAACGGTGAAGATCACCGCGACGACGACGGCCAAGGTGCCGAATACGTCGGCCACCGCGGCTTCTTCCGGCTCCGACCTGAACGGCATGGCCGCCTATGACGCCGCGCGGCAGATCAAGGAGCGGCTGGTGGCCTTTGCCGCCGAGAAATGGGGCGTGGCACCTGGCGACGTCGCCTTCGTGCCGCATCACGTGCGAATCGGCGAGACGCTGGTGCCGTTTGCCGATTTCATCAAGCAAGCCTACATGGCCCGCGTCCAGCTTTCCGCCGCCGGCTTCTACAAGACGCCGAAGATCCATTGGGACCGCGCGAAGGGCATGGGCTCGCCCTTCTACTATTTCGCCTATGGCGCCGCCGTCTCCGAGGTCTCGATCGACACGTTGACCGGCGAGTACCAGGTCGACCGCGTCGACATTCTCCACGATGTCGGCCGCTCGCTGAACCCCGCGATCGACAAGGGCCAGGTCGAAGGCGCCTTCGTGCAGGGCATGGGCTGGCTGACCACGGAGGAGCTCTGGTGGGACGACAAGGGCCGGCTGCGCACGCATGCGCCCTCCACCTACAAGATCCCGCTCGCCTCCGATCGCCCGAAGATCTTCAACGTGCGCCTTGCCGAATGGTCGGAAAACGCGGAGCCGACGATCGGCCGCTCCAAGGCCGTCGGCGAACCGCCCTTCATGCTGGCGATCTCGGTGCTGGAGGCGCTGTCGATGGCGGTGGCAAGCGTTGCCGATTATCGCCACTGCCCGAAGCTGGACGCGCCGGCAACACCGGAGCGGGTGCTGATGGCGGTGGAGCGGCTACGGGGGATGTGAGAGCGCGGCGCTCTCACACGCCAAGGGCAAGCTGCACGTCCAGTTAAGGTGACGGAAGCAGCTCTGGCCTGGAAAAGCCCGGCGCGGGAAGCCGGGCTCCGGTCATTCAAGTTCAGTAGCGATGCTCCGGCTCAGTGGTGATGCTCGGGCATCTCCTTGAGCTGGTCTTTCGTCCAGCTGGTGACGGCGTGGACATCGCCATCCTCATCGCGCATGAATTCGAGATCGCTGAGCGGAACCGCCACCGGCTTCGCTCCGATTCCGAGAAAACCGCCGACATCGATGATCGCGGTACCGGAAGCGCCCGTGCCATGGACATGGTCAAGCTTGCCGACCTTGTGGTCGTCGGCCCCGTAGATCGTGGCGCCTTCAAGGGTTTCGGGCGTCAGCTCCGCAGGGCCAAGTCGAACGTGTTGGGTGTGATCCATTTTTCTGATCCTCCATGTTGGGTGCACCACCCTAACCGTGCGCGAGGGAGTTTGTTCCACGGCGGAGGACGGAGCGGCCAGCGTCGGGAGAGCAGCGCCTCCACTGCCAGGCTCAATAGCTTTCGTCGCGATACCGATCGCGACCGTCGAGCAGTCCGATGTCCCGCTTCAGGTGATCCGGCATCGTCTCCGGATCGAGCGTTGGAACGCGGCTCCCTAGCGACGGCATCAGCGCATCGACGATCGCGCGCACCCACCAGTCGAACGGCGCGGGGAGCGGCTTTGGGGTGGAGGCGGATTCGCGGGCAAGATCGGGGCAGGACATAACGACACCTCATGGGTGGTTGTTGAACTTGCTTGCAGTCTGCGCTCCGAAGTGCTCGAATTCCAATCGAACCTTCGTCTGCGTGCATCAAGAGAGCTTATCCATGAAGATGGCCCGCCAGTTCCCGCTCAATGCGATGCGCGTCTTCGACGCCGCCGCCCGGCACGCAAGCTTTACGCGCGCCGGCGAGGAGCTCGGCATGACGCAGACGGCCGTCAGCTACCAGATCAAGCTCCTGGAGGACCTGGTCGGCGAGCCTTTGTTCCTGCGCCGGCCACGTCAGGTCGTGCTGACGGAGATCGGCCAGCGGCTGGCCCCGAAGGTTGCCGAGGCCTTCGCCATCCTTGGCGACGCCTTCGCCTCGGTGCTCGAGGATGCCGAGGGGACGCTTGTCATTTCCTCCACCTATACCATCGCGTCCAAATGGCTGGCGCCACATCTCGGCTCCTTCCATCTGCAAAACCCGGCGGTCGCCGTGCGCCTCCTGACGGACCAGCGTCTGGTCGATTTCTCCCGCGAGGCCGTGGACGTCGCGATCCGCTATGGTGACGGAAACTGGCCGGGGCTTAGCCGCCACCGCATGATGGAACTGACCTTCACACCGATGCTGAGCCCGAAGCTGGCGGACAGCGTCGGCGGCATCGAAAGACCGGAAGACCTGCTGAAGCTGCCGATCTTCGACCCCACGGACCCCTGGTGGGCGCTGTGGTTTGCCGAAGCGGGCGTCCCCGGCGTCGATCTCGGCGACCGGCCGCACACCTATCTCGGTACGCAGACGCTGGAAGCGGACACCGTCATGGGCGGCCACGGCATCGCCATGCTCAATCCGGAATTTTATGTGCACGAGGTCGCGCTCGGGCGGCTCTACCAGCCGTTCGACATCGCCTGCACCGACGGCAAGGCCCACTGGCTGGTCTATCCCGAGAGCCGGCGCAACGTCCCCAAGATCAAGCTGTTTCGCAACTGGCTGCGCTCGGAGCTGCCGACCTTCGTCGATTGAAGCCATGGCGGTGCGAACCGCAACCGATCCCCTTCCCTCGCCACGATTTTTTTCGCAATGTGCACGTGCGAACAATCAAGAGGGGCATCGCATGTACGAATACGCCATCGCCTGGGAATGGATCGGCTTTGCCGTGCGCTGGCTGCATGTGATCACAGCAATCGCCTGGATCGGATCGTCCTTCTACTTTATCGCCCTCGACCTCGGCCTGGTGAAGCGGCCGCACCTGCCGCCCGGCGCCTATGGCGAGGAGTGGCAGGTTCATGGCGGCGGCTTCTACCACATCCAGAAGTATCTGGTGGCGCCCGCCACCATGCCGGAGCATCTCACCTGGTTCAAATGGGAGAGCTACGCCACCTGGCTTTCCGGCTTCGCCATGCTCTGTCTGGTCTACTACGGCGGCGCCGAGCTCTTCCTGATTGACCGACAGGTGCTCGACGTCTCCGCCACGACGGCGATCCTGATCTCGCTCGCCTCGCTGGCGGCAGGCTGGATCCTCTACGACCTGCTCTGCAAGTCGCCGCTCGGCAAAAATACCTGGGGACTGATGATCCTGCTCTATATCCTGCTCGTCGCCATGGCGTGGGGCTACACGCAGGTCTTCACCGGTCGCGCGGCCTTCCTGCATCTCGGGGCGTTCACCGCCACCATCATGTCGGCCAACGTCTTCTTCATCATCATACCCAACCAGAAGATTGTCGTTGCCGACCTGATCGCCGGGCGCACCCCGGATCCGAAATATGGCGTCATCGCCAAGCAGCGCTCGCTGCACAACAACTACCTGACGCTGCCCGTCATCTTCTTCATGCTGTCGAACCACTATCCGCTGGCCTTTGCGACGGCCTTCAACTGGATCATCGCAGCGCTGGTCTTCCTGATGGGCGTCACCATCCGCCACTGGTTCAACACCACCCATGCCAGAAAGGGCCGGCCGACCTGGACATGGCTTGCCACCGCGATCCTGTTCATCCTGATCATCTGGCTTTCCACCGTGCCCAAGGTCCTGAGCGGCGAGACGGCAAACGCCACCCCGGCTCCGGTCTTCCAGAAATTTGCGGCAGACGCGCACTTCCCCGCCGCCCGCGACATCATCACCAGCCGGTGCAGCATGTGCCACACATCCGAACCGGTATGGGAAGGCCTGCGCGCCGCCCCGAAGGACGTGGTGCTGGACAGTGATGCGGCGATCGCAAGCCACGCACGCGAAATCTATTTGCAGGCGGCCCGCAGCCATGCGATGCCACCGGGCAACCTCACCGGTATCACGCCGGAAGAACGGCAACTGCTGACCGCCTGGTACGAGAGCGCGGTCTCGGAAGGAAACACGCGATGACGGCAAAGCTGCTCCGCGGCCGCCTGCTGGGCTTTGTCCGCAGGCCGGAGAACATGGACGACAGGGGCAGTTACGCTTACGAGGACGACGGCGGCCTGCTGATCGAGGACGGGCGCATCGCTGCTGCAGGCCCCTATGCCGACGTGCTGGCGGCAGCCCCCGCCGATGTGGACGAGATCGACCATCGGCCCTTCCTGATCATGCCGGGCTTCATCGACACCCACGTGCATTTTCCGCAGATGCAGGTGATCGGCGCATACGCCGCCAACCTGCTGGAATGGCTCAACACCTATACGTTTCCCGAGGAATGCCGCTTCGTCGAGCCGGAACATGCGGCACGGATCGCCCGCCACTTCTATGATGAGATGCTGCGGCACGGCACCACCACCGCCGCCGCCTATTGCTCCGTGCACAAGGCATCCGCCGACGCGTATTTCACCGAGGCGCTGAAGCGCGGCATGTGCATGATCGGCGGCAAGGTGATGATGGACCGCAACGCGCCACAGGGCCTGCTCGACACGCCGCAGATGGGATATGACGAGACCCGCGCGGTGATCGCGGAATGGCACGGCAAGGGTCGAAACCACGTCGCGATCACCCCCCGCTTCGCCATCACCTCCACCCCGGCGCAGATGGAGATGACGGCAACGCTCGCCCGCGAATTCCCCGACCTGCACATCCAGACGCACCTGTCGGAGAATGACGAGGAAATCCGCTTCACAGCCGAACTTTATCCCGAAGCAGTCGACTATACCGACGTCTACGCGCGCTATGGACTGCTTGGCCCGAAAAGCCTGTTCGGCCATTGCATCCATCTTTCGGAGCGCGAGGCGGATGCGATGAGCGAGGCGGGTGCTGTCGCCATTCACTGCCCGACGTCAAACCTCTTCCTGGGCTCCGGCCTGTTTCCGCTGAAGGCTCTGTTTCGCCGCGAGAAGCCGGTCCGGGTCGGCCTCGCCACCGACGTCGGCGGCGGCACCAGCTATTCGATGCTCAAGACACTGGACGAGACCTACAAGATCCAGCAGT
Source organism: Pseudomonadota bacterium (assembly GCA_023404095.1). Taxonomy (GTDB): domain Bacteria; phylum Pseudomonadota; class Alphaproteobacteria; order Rhizobiales; family Rhizobiaceae; genus Mycoplana. The sequence continues at coordinate 82,296 of JAEYDD010000053.1, forward strand.
TGCTGGGCGAGCGGCTGAACCCGTTCGAGAGCTTCTACCACATGACGCTCGGGAACGCGGAGGCCGTGTCGCTGTCCGACCGGATCGGCACGCTGGAGCCCGGCACCGACGCTGACCTCGTTGTCCTCGACGCCGCCGCCACCCCGGCGATGGCGCTCAGGATGGAAGTCGTCCGCTCGCTCGCCGACGAACTCTTCCTGCTGCAGACGCTCGGCGACGACCGGGCGGTGCGCGAAACCTATGTGGCAGGCAAGGCGATGAAGGCCGCGCTCTAGAAGCGTCTCAGCTGCCCCGGTAGGTAGAGTAGCCATAGGGCGAGAGCAAAAGCGGCACGTGATAGTGCGCCGAGGCGTCGGCGACGCCGAAGCGCAGGGGGATGACGTCGAGGAAAGCCGGATCGGGCAGTTCGGCCGCACTCCGGCGCAGGTAATCGCCGGCATGGAACACGAGTTCATACGTCCCGGCCATGAATCCCACGCCCTCCAGGAGCGGCTGGTCGACGCGTCCGTCGGCGTTGGTCTTGACCGTGCTGATCCATTGCCGCTGACCGTTCTCCAGCCAGAAGAGTTCGATGGTCAGTCCCTCGGCCGGCTTGCCGAGCGCGGTATCCAGCACATGCGTGGTCAATCTTCCGGGCTTGGTCATGCGCTGGTCTCCGGCTTTTCGATGATGAAGGGCTGATCGTAGAAAAATTCCTCGAGATTGTTCCCCTCCCCGCTGCGGTCGACGACGAGAAAGTCGCTCGTCTTCCCCACCGTCATCAGCGGATGGTGCCAGACGTTGCGGCGATAGTTCACTCCCTGGCGACCGCTTGCGAGGAACACCTGCGGCACGCCGGGCCGCCCCCCTTCGTCCTCTGCGACCACCGCCAGCCATGGTCGATCGTCGATCGGCGAAAAGCTCTGGCTGCCGAAGGGATGACGCTCCATCATGGTGACGGTGTAGGGAAAGGCGCGCGGGCTGCCGCGGAAGATATTGATGATCACGCGGGCATCCTCGCCCGCAGCCTCGGCATCCGCAAGCGCATGATAGCGCTCGGTATTACCGCCATTGATCAGCCGCACGGCCGAGGGATCGGGCTCGATCACCGTGCCGAAGGGCGCAAAGGCTTCCCTTGTCAGCGGACGGACCCTGAGCACGGCAGCCGCATCCATGGTCTGATCTCCCTCAGCCATTTTCGTCTTCCGGCAACAGCGCGCTCAGCCGCAACAGCGCGATCCGCTCCACCTGCGCCTTGGCGGCCTCGAACTCCTCGTCGCGGCTATTGGCGATACGGCGCTCGAAGGCGGTCAGGATGTCGTCCTTCGTCAGGCCTTTCACGGCGATGATGAAGGGAAAGCCGAATTTTTCGACATAGTCCGCGTTCAGCGTCGTGAAACGGGCATGCTCCTGCGGGCTCAGCCGGTCGAGCCCCGCCCCTGCCTGCTCCCTGCGGCTGTCCTCGGTCAGTTCTCCCGCAATGGCGAGCTTGCCGGCAAGATCGGGATGGGCGCGCAACACGCCCAGTTGCTCGTCGGGAGAAGCTGCACGAAACTGCGCGGCCATGGCCGCGTGCACGTCGCGGGCCTTCAAGGGTTCCTGGATCGATCCGTTGTCGAAGGCGCGCTCGGCGACAAAGGGCGAGTGCTCGAACACCCCGCCGAACCCGTCGACGAATTCCTGCCGCGTCATGGCTCGCCCGCCTTCGGCTTGTGGTGGTCGTGCCAGTGGCGGGCGATATCGATTCGCCTCGGCACCCAGACCTTCTCGTGCGACAGGACGTAGTCGACGAAGCGGGCAAGTGCGGCGGCACGCCCGGGCCTGCCGACGAGGCGGCAATGCAGCCCGACGTTCAGCATCTTCGGGCTCCCCTCGCAGCCCTCCGCGTAGAGCACGTCGAAGGCGTCCTTCAGGTAGGTGAAGAACTGGTCGCCGGTGTTGAAGCCCTGCGGTGTGGCAAAGCGCATATCGTTCGTCTCGAGCGTGTAGGGAATGATCAGGAACGGCTCGTCCTTCAGCCCCTTCACCCAGTACGGCAGGTCGTCGGCATAGCTGTCGGAAGAATAGACGAAGCCGCCCTCCTCCATCACCAGCCGCAGCGTGTTCACCGACGGCTTGCCCTGGTACATGCCGAGTGGATGCGATCCGGTCAGTTCGGTGTGAAGCCGCACCGCATCGCGGATATGCTGGCGCTCGACCTCTTCGGAAAAATCCTTGTATTCCAGCCAGCGGTATCCATGGCTGGCGATTTCCCAACCCGCTTCCTTCATCGCCGCCACGGCTTCCGGGTTGCGGGCCATCGCCAGCGTCACACCATAGACTGTGACCGGCACATTGCGGGTGGTGAACAGCCGCCACAACCGCCAGAACCCGGCACGCGAACCGTATTCATAGATCGATTCCATGTTGAGGTTGCGCTGCCCCGGCCACGCCTGCGCGCCGACGATCTCCGAAAGCAGGCATTCCGAGGCCGGATCGCCGTCGAGGATGCAGCTTTCTCCGCCCTCTTCATAGTTCACCACGAACTGCACGGCGATGCGGGCATCGCCCGGCCAGCGCGGGTTCGGAGGCGTGCGGCCGTAGCCGACAAGATCGCGGGGATAGGTCGTGGTGGTCATGCCATGGATCCTCAAATGTTTGCCGGACGGTAGCATCCGGCGCAGGAATGTCGAGCAGGAATCCGGAACAAGATAGGGCGCGGCGCGTTCTCATTTCCGAACAACCAAGGGAGTAGATAGATGATTCCGCAGGACGCAAACATCAGGGAAACCGAAGCCCTCATCGCGAGCGACAAGGTCGAGGGAACGTCCGTCTATGGGGCCGACGGCAAGCACATCGGCTCGATTGAACGTCTCATCCTCGACAAGCGCAGCGGCCATGTTTCCTATGCCGTACTCAGCTTCGGCGGGTTCCTCGGCATCGGCAGCGACCATTATCCGCTGCCCTGGGGTAAGCTGAGCTACGACGAAAGCCTTGGCGGCTATCGCGTCGACGTGACGAAGGACCAGGTGGAGGCCGCACCGCACTACGACAGCGGCGCCGATTACGAATGGAACCGCCGCAACGGCAAGCTCATCCATGATTACTACGGCGTCCCGCCGTACTGGATGTAACTGTCCCGATCAGCGTCGCAGCGCAGCGTCCAGATGCGCTGCGACCTTGAATGACGGCGGTAGCCCAAGGCTGCCGCCGTTGATCTGCGTGACGACGGCCCGCGCCAGTTCGTGCGCCACCCCGAAGCTGATCTTGAAGCCGCCGGTGAGAAGGCTCACCGAGGCGAAATCCGGATGCGCTCCTGCCATTGGATCGCGCCCGATCGCCTTCGGCCGCAAACCCGCCCAGCGCTCGATCAGCGTGGCGCGGCGAAGAACCGGCGCCAGGGCAAACGCCCGCTCGACGACCCCGTCCAGCAAGGCATCGGTAGAGGCTGGGTCATCGAACTGGTCCTCGCTGGTGCTGCCGACCGCGCAATATCCATCCTCATGGGGCACGACATAGGTGCCGCTATCGAAGAGGATCGGCAGCGACGGGTCGATATCCCCCTTGAACAGTGCCGCCTGTCCCTTGACGGCGACGCCGAGCGGTTTGCCGTCCACCGCGACGAGGTCATGAAGAAACTTGAAACTGCCCACGCCCGCCGAAACGATGACATGGCCGAAGGCGATTTGGTCGCCGTCACACGTACGCGCCACACGTGCTACGGGGTCGATCGAGACGACGTCCGCTCCAGCGAAGACGCGGACAAGCGGCGCGTCGTCGAGGGCCTTACCAAGTAGCGCCAAAAGCTTGCGCGGCGAGACACGGCCGGCAAGGCGATCGAAGGCAACGCCGCTTTCGGCAACAGCGACATCCGGCCACGCGGGAAACGGCGGCGTGTCCAGAACATCGAAGGAGAACCTCCTGCCTTCGCAGGTCCACGCGGTCGCCGCATCGGCAGAATGCCGCAGCGCCCGGTCGCGATGATGGGCGGCCGAAAGCGGGATCAGCCGGCCGCTGCGGCGATAGCCGGCGGAAAGGCCGGTTTGCGCCTCCAGCGCCGCGATCTCCTCCTCCAGGGAAACGAGCGCCTGAAGCTGGAACTGCTTCTTGTCGTTCCACCGATCCGGCAGATGCGGCATCAGCGCCCCGAGCAGGCCGCCGCTGGCACCCGCACCGATTCGGCTGCGCTCGGCCACGACGACGGAGAGCCCCGCGCGCGCTGCCATGAGCGCCGCCCACAAGCCCATGATCCCGGCGCCCACCACCAGCACGTCGGGTCGCGATTGACCGAAAAGGCTTGCGCGACTATCCACTGACGGCATGGCTGACAATGCTCCTGAAATCGCCCCCGCGGCGACCGGCTCGACCGCCGATGTGGCCCCCGACTTCGCCCCCGACCTGGCGCTGGACTGGCATGAGGGCGATATGCCCTATTCACAGGCCTATGGCGACCACTTTTATTGCCGCACCGACGGCAGGCTCGAATGTGCGCACGTGTTCCACGAGGGCAACGGCCTGCCGGAACGCTGGACGGAAGGGGGCGATTTCACGATCGGCGAACTCGGCTTCGGCACCGGGCTCAACTTCTGCGAGACCTGGCGGCGGTGGAGAGCGGAGGGTGTTGCCGGGAAACTGCACTTCGTCTCCTTCGAGCGCTTCCCGCTGCCGCGTGCGGCGATCGACCGCGCGCTCGCCCATTGGCCCGAGATCGACGCCGAGCGGCATGCCCTTTGCAGCCTCTGGCCCAGCGCTCCCAACGGTATCGGCAACATAGATCTCGCCCTCGACGAAGCGACGCAGCTGACCGTCGTCTGCGGCCCCGCGTTCGAGCGGCTTTCCCAGTGCACCGTGTCTTTCGATGCCTGGTATCTCGACGGCTTCGCCCCGTCCAGGAACCCCGACATGTGGTCGGCCGAACTCATGGCGCAGGTCTTCGCGCACACCAGGCAGGGCGGCACCTTCGCCACTTATGCGGCGGCGGGTTTCGTCCGGCGAAACCTCGCCGGCGCCGGATTTTCGGTGGAACGGCGGCCGGGCTTTGCCGGAAAGCGCGAGATGCTGTGCGGCATTCGCTCCTGACAGTGCAACAGCTTCAGGAAGAGGCCGTGCAGGCGGCGTCAAAAAATGCGTTCGCCGGCAGCAGCGCCGGCCGGTGGCGACGCACGCCTCCTCAGTGCAGCGTCGAACGCTTGGCGACTACAGCCCTGTCGCTCTCCAGCCAGCGATGCAGCATTTCCTGCAGCCGGTCCATGCTGATCGGCTTCGTCAGATAATCGTCCATGCCGGCGGCGAGGCAGTTTTCGCGGTCGCCGTCGAGGACATGGGCTGTCACAGCCACGATCGGCACGCGCACATCGCCACCCTCCTCGAGCGCCCTGATCGCCTTTGCCGCCTGATAGCCGTTCATCACCGGCATCGACACGTCCATCAGGATCAGGCGCGGCTTGCGCCTGCGGTAGGCGTCGACGGCCAGTGCACCGTTCGCGACGATCTCGAACGTGACCCCCGCCCCTTCGAGCAGATGGCGGAACAGGAGCTGGTTGACGTCGTTGTCTTCCGCCACGAGTACGTCCAGCATAACCTGCGCAGGGACGGAGCCATGCGCGGAAGATGGCGCCTGAAGGCTGACCACCGTTCCGCTCGCCGGGTGCCGTTCCCTGGTCCTTTGCTGGCGGCGTGACCGGACGACCTCGCAGACAGTGTCACGCAGGATGCCGGCGCGCAGGGGTTTCATCAGATGGGCGTCGGCTTCCAGCGCGTCGATGCCCCCGTGTGAGGCCGGTGCGCCGAGCGCCGAAAGCGCGATCAGCGCCGTCTCCGGAAACTCACGCCGGATCGCCTCGATCAGGCTTGTGCCTGCCTCGTCGCGAATGTTCTTGTCGACGATGATCGCCTCCACCCTCACGCCGATGGCAGCGGTGGCGGAGAGCAGCGCGAGCGCCTCTTCGGCGTTGCCGACCGCCGTAACGTCGAAACCCCACTCGCTGAGGAGTCGGCGGGCAACCGAGCGTGTCGCCTCGCTTCGATCCGCGACCAGCACCCGCGCGCCGCGAATGTTAAAGGGAACGGCAAGGCTGGACATGGCCGCCTGCTCCACGCAGAACGGAAGCGTCACCGTGAAGACCGAGCCCGCGCCGACGGTGCTTTCAGCCGAAAGCGTTCCGCCGAAGAGCGCGACGAGACCATTGGTGATCGCAAGCCCGAGCCCGGTTCCCTCATGCCGGCGGGTTGAAGACGAATCGACCTGCGAGAACTTTTCGAAGACGGAGGCGAGCTTGTCGCCGGGGATGCCGACACCGGTATCCTCGACCCGCAGGGTGACGACGACATCACCAGCGGACGTTGGCTCTGCGCCGAGATCTATCCGCACGTGGCCGTGGTCGGTGAACTTGACGGCGTTGCCGACGAGATTGGTCACGATCTGGCGGAATCGGCCGGCGTCGCCGAGAACAGCCGAGGGCACATCGGCTGCGCCGTGCACGACGAGTTCGATATCCTTTTCCGCCGCCTTCGCCGCAAGCAGGGTCGCGACGTCCTCGACAGCCTCCACCGGATTGAACGGCGCCTTGCGCAGCCCCATCTGGCCCGCATCGATCTTGGAGAAGTCGAGGATGTCGTTGATGATGGTCAGGAGGGAATTCCCCGACTTCACCATGATGTCGATGAACGCCTTCTGGCGCGTATCGAGGTCCGACTTCGCAAGCAGCTCCGCCATGCCGAGGACGCCGTTCATCGGCGTGCGGATCTCGTGGCTCATGTTCGCCAGGAACTCCGACTTCGCCCTGTCGGCCGTTTCGGCCCGGACCACAAGGCGGCGCAGTTCGTCCTCGCGTTCCTTGAGCTCGGTAATGTCCGAAAACACGATGACGATGCGGCCGTGTTCGGTCGGGCGCGCTTCCAGCTGAAGCCACATGCCACGATCCGTTTTCAGCGTGATGGAGGTTTGCTGCGCCCCCCGCAGAACATCCAGAAACTCGGCCGCGTCCACCCGTTTGTCGCCGGCAAAGCCGAATATTCCGCGCCGCGCGCACTCCGCCACCAGCGCTTCCACCGAAGCGCCCGGCTGCATGAGGTGTGCCGGGATCTGCACCATCGAAAACAGCGCCTCGCTGGCCAGCTCGACGCGTCCCTTGTCGATGATCAGCAGGCCCTGGCTCATGGCCGACATCGCATCGCGGACGAGACGCCCGACGTCTTCCAAGGCGCTGCGTGTTTCCAGCACCTCGCGCTCGCGTTCGCGCCGCTCCGTGATGTCGATATAGGTCAGAAGGCAGCGCCCGCCGGATATGGGCTGGCCGGACTCGATCAGCGTCCGGCCGTTGGCGTAGCTGACTTCCCGCGTCGGAAAGCTGCCATCCCGTACGCGCGCAAGCCAGGCCCCGTGGTCGGCATCGCAGTAAAGTTCCTGGGCTTCGACGATCTCGCCCTGCCCGCGCTTGAACTGCAGCAGCTCGCCGAGCGGCCGGCCGCGAAGCGGCGGCAGCCGGCTGTCCCAGAGCGCTTCGAAAGCGCCGTTCACCAGCTCGATGGTAGATTCTTCGTCGACGACGACGATCCCCACATGCAGGGCCGCCACGACGCTCTCCAGATCCGATTTGATGGCTTCGGCCTGCTGGCGCGCTTCGATCAGTTGCTTCTCGCGCCGCTTGAGCAGTGACGTATCGGTGAGCGAGCCGATGAGGTATCTGCGGTTGTCCGCCGAGATCACGCGGTAGCTGCGCGTGATCGTCGGGACGACCTCACCGCCGGCGTGGACATATTCCGTTTCCGCTTCCGTAAGCTCACCGCTGTCCAGCACCCGCTGGTTTCGCGCGAAGAACATCTCTCCCTGCAAGGGAAAGCTCTCGCGCGGCGTCTTGCCAACGACGTCTGCCGACGTCGTGCCGGTCAGTTCCAGAAACGCCTTGTTGGCGAAAAGCATGCGCTGGTTCTCATCGCGCACGTAGGTCGCAACGGGCAGCTCCTCCAGCAACGCCCGGTAAAGGCCGATCTCCTGCGCCTGCTGACGCAGCCGTCCCTCGTTCTCCTTGGCGACGGTGACGTCGGATCGCAGCGCAACGAGCGTGCCGTCCGGCCGACGCTGCGTCACGAGCCGCATCCACCCGCCGGCGACCGTCCGGCTGACCCGTTCGAACAGCGGCAGCTCGTACTCCGCGAGCCGTTCGCTGATCCAGGCCCGCTTGCTGTCCGGATCCGCGTCGGGCGTCTCAACGTCGTGGATGGCTTCGAGCACCCCCTCGATGGTGATGTCCGAGGTCGGCACATCGCCAAGCAATGCCAGGTAGAACGCGCGCATCACCTGGTTTGCGTGTTTCAGCCGCCCGGAGCGGGCATAGACCGCGACACCCGTCCCGATGGCATCCAGAAGATGCTCTGCCGAAGCTGGATCGTTACCGGCGATCAGGCTTGCCGAACCGGACGCCGGCCCCGGCGTCTCCCCTGTCTCGGCAGCTCCTCCCGCAAACGCGATGCCCGCGCCCTGCGCCAGCACGTCGATGCTGTTGGCGAGCGAGGTCATCGCCGGCACGAAGGCGCCGACAAGGATGGAGAGCTCCGGCGAAAGCCTCTGTCGGCGCATCGATATCAGGAACGACGATCCGCTCGGCGCATGATCGTAGCGCGCCGTCTCGTCGCTGCCGAACACCAGACAACGCCGCTCGTGCTCGTTCCTGTCCTCGTGTCCGTCCACTTCGCCGAGTTCGTCGCCCCGCCGACCGATGAAAGTGTCCTCCGGCATGCCGAACAGCTCGCAGAAGGCCGCGTTGACGGCGAGATAACGCATCTCGCTGCCCTTGATGTAGGCGGGCGACTTCTGCGCCTGGATCAGGTCGCATGCAGCAAAGAGCAGATCGTCACGGACTTCAGGCACGCCGGCTTTCCCGCATGTTAACGGATGAGAAAATCCCATTTCCGCGATTAGCATGCAGGTTTTGAACAGATGGTTAAGAAAATATTGTGCTACGCCGCTTGGTTGCATCGATACAGCCAGCAATTGTCGTTCTCGCGGATAGATCGGTCCAACATGCGGCGTGTCGCAAATGGCCCGTCATCTGTGGCTGGGCTGTGGCAGGATCGCCAGACGATAACGCCAATCGGGACGGATCATGGGTAACGTCGTAGACTTCGAGCTGCACGCGGCCAACCAGACGGGGGAAGGCCCCGTCGAGCGCAGAAGACGCTCCGGCGGACGTGCTGCAGAAAGGCAGAGGGCAGCGCCGAAGGGGTCAAAGTACCTCAACCTCGTCAATCCGCTGGCAAGCTCGGCGATCCTCTCCGAGGACGCACTGGAGGCCGTCCATCAGGCGTCCCTGACGATCCTCGAAGAAATCGGCATGGACATCATCCTGCCGGAGGCGCGCGAGCGGATGAAGGCGGCCGGCGCCGACGTCACGCCGGGGACCGATCGCGTGCGCTTCGACCGCGGCCTGATCATGGAGATGGTGGCATCCGCACCTTCAAGCTTCACGATGCACGCGCGCAATCCGGCGCGCAACGTCGACATCGGCGGCAACAACCTCGTCTTCGCCCAGATCGCCTCGGCACCCTTTGTCGCGGATCGCGAGGGCGGACGGCGCGCGGGCAACCAGGAGGACTTCCGCAAGCTCGTGAAGCTGGCCCAGTCCTATGACATCATCCACACCACCGGCGGCTATCCGGTCGAACCGGTGGACCTGCACGCCTCCGTCCGCCATCTCGACTGCCTGTCGGACATGGTGAAGCTCACCGACAAGGTGTTCCACGTCTACTCCCTCGGCAAGCAGCGCAACATCGACGGCATCGAAATCGCGCGGATCGGCCGCGGAATCTCGATGGAGCAGATGGAGCGCGAACCGTCGCTCTTCACCATCATCAACACCTCCTCGCCGCTCAGGCTCGACGGGCCGATGCTGCAGGGGATCATCGAGATGTCCTCGCGCAATCAGGTCGTGGTGGTGACGCCCTTTACACTGGCCGGCGCAATGGCTCCGGTGACCATCGCCGGCGCCGTCGTCCAGCAGAACGCGGAAGCGCTCTGCGGCATCGCCTTCACCCAGATGGTGCGCAAGGGCGCGCCCGTCATGTATGGTGGCTTCACCTCCAATGTCGACATGAAGACCGGCGCACCCGCCTTCGGGACGCCGGAATACATGAAAGCGGTGATTGCCGGCGGGCAGCTGGCGCGCAGGTACAAAATTCCCTACCGCACCTCCAACACCAACGCCTCCAACACGCTGGACGCGCAGGCGGCCTATGAATCGGCCTTTTCGCTTTGGGCGCTGACGCAAGCCGGCGGCAACTTCGTCATGCATGCCGCCGGCTGGAGCGAAGGCGGCCTGACGGCCTCCTTCGAAAAATTCATCCTCGATGTGGACATGCTTCAGATGGTGGCGGAGTTCCTGACTCCGCTCGATGCGAGCCCAGACGCGCTCGGCCTCGACGCGGTGCGCGACGTCGGGCCCGGGGGCCACTTCTTCGGCACGGCGCATACGCTTGCAAGATACGAGACGGCCTTTTATTCGCCGATCCTTTCCGACTGGAGAAATTTCGAGACCTGGTCCGAAGCCGGCCGCCCGACCACCTACGACCACGCCAATCGCGTCTTCAAGGAAAAGCTGAACGCCTACGAGCGCCCGCCCATCGATCCGGCGGTCGAGGACGAACTCGACGCCTTCGTCGCAAGGCGCAAGCAGGAAGGCGGCGTTCCGACCGACTTCTGACGGCCGCGATCACTTCGGCGCCGGAGCCGCTCCGTCCGGAAAGATGATCGTCATGACGGGGAAAGCCGGCTTCTCGCCGGGGCCGAGCGGTCCGGGAACCTTGTTTTCAACCGGCGCCAGCGACTTCAGGAACTTCGCGATCGCCATGACGTCCTCCGCCGTCAGTTTGGCGAAGGCGTGCCAGGGCATGATCGGGGCCAGAATCCGCCCGTCGGGCCGCTCGCCCGTTTGCAGCGCCTTGACGATCTGCTCTTCCGACCAGTCTCCGAGACCGGTCTTGTCCGGCGTGAGGTTGGGACCGACGAAGATGCCCTGCGGCATCTGGAAGCCGACGTCCGACCCGGAAAGATAGGTCTCCGGCGTCGTCTTTCCGAAGAAATAGCCCGGCGAATGGCAGTCGTTGCAGCCGCCGAACTGGACGAGATAACGCCCTCGTTCGACCGGCGTCTCCGCCCGCGCGGGAGCGCTCGGCCAGAAGACGGGACAGAGAACAAGCACTGACAGGGCAACGGCTCGATGCGCTTGCATGGCGACGCTCCTTTGAGGGTGGCGCACTATACCAATCGAGCAAACAGGCCGGCAATTCGGGCAAAGGGGGTACTGGGGCGTCGAACCGATGCTGTTCCCCGCGACGGGGAATGGGAGCAGCCTCTGCGGCCGCTCCCACACCGGCTGCCCTATTCGAACATGATGGAGCGCACCGAGGAGACCAGTTTATCCGTCGGCAGGTTGGTGAAATCCTTGTCGATCTCCGCCGTCGTCCGCTCGCGCGCCTTCGAGCCGAGCATCGTCCGCAGATCGCCAAGCGTCTGCGGCGCCGCGCACACGATCAGCCGGTCGAAAGCGCCGGCGCCGGCATAGCCTTCCAGCTTCTCCGCCACCTCGGCGGTGAACCGCTGCTGCTCGTCGCGGACGGGATCGCTGGTGTATTCCATCGCTGAACGCCCGGGACCGTGGGAGGAGAAACTGCGGCCCGGCCGGTCGCTCATGATATCCTGTGCCTTCTTCGGATCACTGCGAAAAATCTCCTGTTCGGGGCTCTTCTGGTCGTCCTTGAGGAAGTTGACCCCCTTCAGCAGGCGGGCCTGATTACCGTCGGCGGCGAGTATCCATGTAGTCGTCATTTCGTGCTCACTCCTTTCGCGGTGACCGGCTGCAGCATCCATTGCCACAGCCGTTTCCAAAGACAGAAATGGTACATCCCAAAGGTGCAACGCGAGGCAGGGTGTCGGGTTCCCGGCCTATTGCAGTGCGAGGGTCATGCCGCACCCGCGAAAACTCGTGCTTGACTTTCCAGCCCAAAAGCACGACATGGGGCCTGCGTCTCCTTTCGGCCGCCGCGTGAGCGAGCCCTGCGAACATTTTGATTGGATCGCGGAAGAAGGACGAGCGCAAGCGAAATCGTTGCCGCCACAAGGCGGAAGACTGCGCCAGACGCCTCCATCAACCCACAAGTTCCCAATTCACGCGGGGTTCTTGACGCCAGACGTTTCCGGACCGGCATGGTGCCTGTCCGGCTGACGCGTTTGGCGCCCCGAAAGGCTATTGACTTGACGACTTTTAACGAACTCGGGCTGTCCAAGAATGTTCTGTCAGCCCTTGAAGTACTTGGCTTTGACAAGCCCACTCCCATTCAGGAAAAAGCGATCCCGCTCGTGCTGGCCGGCAACGACCTGATCGGCCTCGCCCAGACCGGCACCGGCAAGACGGCCGCATTCGGCCTGCCGATGATCGAGCGGCTGCTCGCCGAGGGCCGCCGCCCCGATCCGCGCAACATCCGCGCACTCGTTCTCGCCCCCACCCGCGAACTCGTGAACCAGATCGCCGACAACCTGCGCGACTTCGTCAAGAAGACACAGCTTCGCGTCGTCACCGTCGTCGGCGGCGCCTCCATCAACAAGCAGCAGCAGATGCTGGAGCGCGGCACCGACATCCTCGTCGCCACCCCCGGTCGCCTGCTCGACCTCGTCGCCCGCAAGGCCGTGACGCTGACACAGGGCCGCTATCTCGTGCTCGACGAAGCCGACCAGATGCTTGATCTTGGCTTCATCCACGACCTGCGCAAGATCTCCAAGCTGGTCCCGAAGAACCGCCAGACGCTGCTTTTCTCCGCCACCATGCCGAAGCTGATCTCAGAGCTCGCCGGCGAGTATCTGACCAACCCGCAAAAGGTTGAGGTGACACCGCCCGGCAAGGCCGCCGACAAGGTCGAGCAGTATGTCCACTTCGTTCCCGGCAAGGACCAGAAGACACAGATCCTCCGGCAGTCGCTGAGCGACAATCCGGACGGGCTGTCGCTGATCTTCTCGCGCACCAAGCATGGCGCCGAAAAGCTGATGAAGCACCTCGATCACATTGGCTTCAAGGCCGCCTCGATCCATGGCAACAAGAGCCAGGGCCAGCGTGAGCGGGCACTGAAGGCGTTCCGCGAAGGCGAGATCCGCGTGCTGGTTGCGACAGACGTCGCCGCCCGCGGGATCGACATCCCCGGCGTGACCCACGTCTACAACTACGACCTGCCGGAAGTGCCCGACGCCTATGTTCACCGCATCGGCCGCACCGCCCGCAACGGCCGTGAAGGCATCGCGATCGCGTTCTGCGCGCCCGACGACATCCGCCTCCTGCGCGACATCGAGAAGCTGATGGGCATCTCGATCGCCGTTGCCAGCGGCGAAGTTCCGGCAGATCTCGCCGGCGCCGGCGGAAAATCGAAGAAGGGCCGCGGCGGCAGGGGCCAGCGCAGTGCCCAGCAGCGCCCTGCCCGCCCGCAGGGCCTGGGCGCCCGCGGCGCGCAGCAGGACAGGTCCGAGGGCCAGATCGTCGATCGCGGCTTCTCCGACCGTCCGCAGAAGCGCCAGGAACGGCGTGCAGACGTTTCCAGTCAGGACGGCACGACCGCCAACCGCCACGCGCCGGGCCGGCCCGATCAGAAACAGGGCGAAGGCCGCAACCGCAATCATGCCGGTGGTCGCCCCGCCCGCAACAACGGTGGCCGCAACGGCCAGCAGCGTCGCCAGGGCAATCAGCGTCGCGAGCAGGCCTGAGGGCGATCGCGCGTTTTGAACGAGCAGCTTGAGAAATGGCGGGCGCCTGCCCGCCATTTCCTGTTTGAGGAAGCGCCTATTCGGCCGGGGCGGCGCGCGGGAGCTTGCGGTTTGCCAGATAGACCCCCGCCACAACGATGACGGTGCCCGCGATCATCGGCAGCGTCAGTTCCTCGCCAAAGGCGATCGCCGCCTCGATCGCCGCCAGCGGCGGCACGAGATAGATCAGCGAGGCCGCGCGCGACACCTGGCCGCGCCGGATCAGGTAGAGCAGCAACAGCACGGCGCCCATCGAGATCCCCAGCACCGACCACGCCAGAAGCGCCACGAAACCCCAGGAAAACTCAAATTCCAGCGGCTCCAGCAGCCAGGCGAGCGGCAGCGTAACCACAAGCGCCCCCAGATACTGCAGGGTGGCGATGGCACGGATGTCGCCGCTGTGCAGATGCTGCTTCTGGTAGATCGTGCCGTAAGTGACCGAGGCCATGCCGAGCACGTTCACCAGGATCGCAAACGCCGGTACTCCCGCATGCCCCACATCCGTGAACTTCGGCAGTACCGCGATGGCAACGCCGGCAAAGCCGAGCAGCAGCCCGGTCTTCTGAACCTTCGACAGCTTCTCGCCGACGAAATAGGGCGCCGCAAGTGCCGTCATCAGCGGTTGCAGGGCGGCAATGATGCCCGAAAGCGCGGCAGGAACACCCTGCCCCACCGCCCACCAGACCGCCGCCAGGTAGAAGCCGTGAAGAAACGCGCCGGAGATCACGGCATGCGCAACAGTGGCTGCGTCTTTCGGCCAGCGAACGCCGGACATCCGGCAGAGCACGGCAAAAAGCACCGCCGCAGTGGCGTAGCGAATGCTCAGGAACGTCAAGGGATCGGAATAGATGCCGCCATACTTCGCGGCGACCCATCCGGTCGACCACAGCAGCACGAAGAGGGCCGGAGCCAGGCGATCGAGCAACTTTCACACTCCGACGGACGCATGCGCGAGCGTTAGGGCCGCGCGCCGCGATCGTCAAAGCAATAATGCTGATGATTAGGTTCAATGACGCACAACCATGAGCGCCGCCGATGCTTTGCGCAAATGCCTATTAAAAGGGCAACAACCCTCGCCAGGCGTGCGATCCGTCCCGCCGTAGCGCCCTGACGGAACGCAAGGCCGCCCGCTCGCTGCCCTTTATTCGCGCTTTCTGGAAATTTGCTTTTCGATTGAGCACGGTTCTTGCATTGCCTCATGCGTTGTACTCAAATGGCAAAAAATGGGGAACACGCCTTTGGCATTTGATGAAATGATGAATGCGGGCTCATCCCCGCGCCAGCCGTACCAAGACTATCATGAATGGTATGCAAGCCAGGATCGGGCCCGCCTGATCGCAAAATCGAGGGACGCCGAGAACATCTTCCGCAAGACAGGCATCACCTTCGCGGTCTACGGCCATGCGGACTCCTCCGAGAAGCTCATCCCCTTCGACATCATCCCCCGCATCATTTCCGGTCGCGAGTGGCGCAAGCTGGCCCAGGGCATCGAGCAGCGGGTGATCGCGCTGAACGCGTTCCTCGACGACATCTACCACAAGCAGGAGATCATCCGCGCCGGCCGCATCCCACGCGAACTGATCGAGAAGAACGAGGCCTTCCTGCCGCAGATGATCGGCTTCAAGCCGCCGGGCGGTGTCTATACCCACATCGTCGGCACCGACATCGTGCGCACCGGCGAAGACCAGTTCTACGTGCTGGAGGACAACGCCCGCACGCCGTCCGGCGTCAGCTACATGCTGGAAAACCGCGAAACCATGATGCAGATGTTTCCGGAGCTGTTCCAGCAGAACAAGGTTCGCCCGGTCCAGAACTATCCGAACCTGCTGCGCCAGAGCCTGGCCTCGCTCGCCCCGCCCGGATGCACCGGCAAACCGCGCGTTGCGGTGCTGACGCCCGGCATCTACAACTCGGCCTTCTACGAGCATGCTTTTCTCGCAGACCAGATGGGCGTGGAACTGGTGGAAGGATCAGACCTTCGCGTCATCGACGGCAAGGTGAAGATGCGCACCACCCGCGGCTACGAGGCAATCGACGTGCTCTACCGCCGCGTTGACGACGATTTCCTCGACCCCCTCACCTTCCGCTCCGATTCGGCGCTCGGCGTGCCTGGCATCATGGACGTCTACCGCGCCGGCAACATCACCATCGCCAACGCGCCTGGCACGGGCATATCCGACGACAAGGCGATCTATTCCTACATGCCTGAAATCGTGGAATTCTACACCGGCCGCAAACCGATGCTGGAAAACGTGCCGACCTGGCGCTGTTCGGAGCCGGACAGCCTGAAGTACGTGCTGGAGCATCTTGAAGAGCTTGTCGTCAAGGAGGTCCACGGCTCCGGCGGCTACGGCATGCTGGTCGGACCGACCGCGACCCGGCGGGAGCGCGCCCTCTTCGCCGACAAGCTGAACAGCAAGCCGGGCAATTACATCGCCCAGCCGACGCTGTCTCTGTCGACCGTGCCGATCCTCGTCAACAAAGGCGTGGCGCCGCGCCACGTCGACCTCCGTCCCTATGTGCTCGTTTCCGACAAGGTGCAGATCATTCCCGGTGGGCTGACGCGCGTGGCGCTGAAGGCCGGGTCGCTGGTGGTGAATTCCAGCCAGGGCGGCGGCACCAAGGACACCTGGGTTCTGGAGGACTGAGCGCCATGCTGGGCAGAACCGCAAACGGACTATACTGGATGTTCCGCTATATCGAGCGGGCAGAAAACACCGCCCGCCTGATCGACGCCGGCCTGCGCATGTCCCTGACCCGCAGCGATTCCGGCGACGACGACTGGGACGGCGTCCTGCAAAGCGCAGGCGTGCGCGAGGACTACGACAAGGTGCATCCAAGCCTTTCGGGCCTTGACGCCGTGGACTACCTGCTGCGCGACAAGGCCAATCCCTCGAGCGTGATGTCGTGCGTCGAGGCGGCGCGCAACAACGCCCGCATGGTGCGCACTGCACTGACCCGCGAGACCTGGGAAGCCGTCAACGAATGCTGGATCGAGCTGAAGCAGGTGCTGGCCCGCAAGGCGCGTTCCACGGACCTGCCCGAGATCATCGATACGATCAAGCGCCGGGCCGGCCTGATCCGCGGCGCCTTCCACGGAACGATGCTGCGCGACGACATCTACAACTTCGCCCGAATCGGCACCTTCATCGAGCGCGCCGACAACACGGCGCGCATCCTCGACGTCAAGTACTACGTGCTGCTGCCGGCGATATCGCAGGTCGGCTCCTCGCTGGACAACATGCAGTGGGAATCGATCCTGCGCTCGGTTTCCGCCCACCGCTCCTACGGCTGGGTGTATGATGGCGAGTACCGGCCGGCCAACATCGCCCACTTCCTCATCCTCAATCCGCGCATGCCGCGCTCGCTGGCCTTCAGCTACGACAAGATCGTTAGCAATCTTGGTTTCCTGGCACAGCAGTATGGCGAGACGCACGCGGCCCACGAGACCGCATCGGCGACGCTGACGCTTCTGCAGAACCGCTCGATGGATGACATCATGGACCAGGGACTGCATGAATTCATCGAGGAGTTCATCGTCCAGAACAACCGGCTGGGACAGGAGATCTCGGACGGCTACCGCTTCTACCAGTAGCCTTGCCGGCAGGGGAAATCGATGCGCCTGAAGATCAACCACACCTCCGTCTACACCTATGACGAACCGGTCCAGTACTCCCTGCAGCGCCTGCGGCTGACGCCGAAGACGCAGCCCGGCCAGACCGTGCTCGACTGGCGCACCACCGTCCACGGCGCCCATGTTGAAGTGGGCTATGCCGATCATTTCGGCAATCATGTCGATCTCGTCAGCATGAACGCCGACCAGACGACCATCCGCATCGTTGCGGAGGGCGAGGTAGAGACGGAAGACCGCTCGGGCGTCTTCGGCCCACATCAGGGCTTCGTGCCGCTCTGGCTCTACCTGCGCGACACGGCCCTGACCAAGCCGGGCCGGCTTGTCCGCGAGCTGGCGCGCACGGCAGAGGGCGAGACCGAACTCGCCCGCATGCACACTCTGATGGCGACGCTGCACAAGGCGGTCGACTACAAGGCCGGCGCGACGGCGACCGACACGACCGCCGAGCGCGCCCTGGAAAAGGGCAGCGGCGTCTGCCAGGACCACGCCCATATCATGATCTCCGCCGCCCGTGTGCTCGGACTGCCGGCACGCTATATGTCCGGCTACCTTTTGATGGACGGTCATGTGGAGCAGGCGGCAAGTCATGCCTGGGCGGACGTCCACATCCAGGGGCTCGGCTGGGTCGGCTTCGACGCGGCGAACAACATCTGCCCCGACGACAGATACGTGCGCCTGGCGACCGGCCTGTGCTATCGCGACGCCGCCCCCGTCTCGGGCCTCGTGCTGGGTCGCTCCGCCGAAACGATGAGCGTATCGATCAGGGTGGAAGCGTCAGGGCAGAGCCAGTCGCAGAGCCAGGGCTAGGCAGGAAAAGGGGATCTGTCCGGCCCATGACACCGGGCACCGTTGCGTTCACGGTGCAATCGCCAACGTCAGCAATGGCGCACGAGTGGCCAGGCTCATCCGGGGTGCAGTCTGCTTTCGAAGCCAACAGACACCCATCTCAGAAGGTTTGGACGTCAGGCCCGACGGGCTTTGCGGTTGGCGTAGCGCCGGTCGCGCTCGGCCTTGCGGGCTGCTTCGTCCTCAAGGACGCGCGCAATGCGATTCTTGTCAGCCATCTCGCGCGCTTCGATTTCAGCTCTTGCAGCCGCTGCGTGAGCGGCATTACGCGCCGCTGTCTCGGCTTCGATACGATTTTGTTCGTCGAGCTTTAGCTGCTCGCGCGCGGCGCGGCGCGATTCGCGGGCTTCGGCGATGGCAAGGCGTTCCGCCTGTCTGGCCTCACGGTTCGGTTCAGCGGCCTCCTTGGCGGCGCGGTAGGCTCGAAGGAGTGCTGCCTTTGCGTCGGCAGCGGTGCCGCGACGGTCGGAAAGCTCGCTGTTTCTGATGGTTCTCAAATCTCTACTCCAGTTGAGATGTCATGCCGACCGAAGTCATGGCTTTCTGACACGTTTGGAAAGGGGGCTCGCTGCCGGCTTGATGCTGTCTTGCAATTGCTTCGCAAGACGGGCCTCGCGCAGCCTCAGGGTCTTTTCGTCGCGGGCAACCACGATCGCGTCGAGTTCTTCAAAGGCGCGTTCGCGAGCGAAGAATTGCGACTGTATCTTGCCGAAGGCAATCTCTGCCTTTTGACGCGGCTTGCTGTAGTTCTCCGTCATGCTCGCCCTCTCTGCGGTGCTCGCCAAGCGAGCGGGAATAAAAAAGGCCAGGCAAAACATTGCCTGACCTCGCTTGGTCTCATGCTCTCGACAGTGCCAGTACATCCGTGGTCAAGGGAAAGCAGATACCAATTCAAGCAGCCTGGAGATTGCAGGCCGACATCTTGCCCGACTTGTTGTCGCGCTCGAGGTCGTAGCCAAGCTTCTGGCCTTCGACGATTTCGCGCATTCCGGCGCGCTCGACGGCAGAGATGTGAACGAAGGCGTCAGGGCCGCCGTTGTCGGGCTGAATGAAGCCGAAGCCTTTAGTGGAATTGAACCATTTAACTGTGCCAGTGGTCATGATGAACCCTTTCATAGCAATATAGACGACCGCCACGCGAAAGCGTTGCGGATGATGATAACGATTATCGTACGGGGAGGGTTCGTTCAGGGCGCGATGCCAATCGCGCAATAACCAAAAGCTCAGCAGCAAAATATCGATAAATTAGAAATAGGGGCTTTGATCTCGATTGTCAACTTTTAGTTTTCTGAACATTTATTTCAGTCTTGCGGCACAATACATCGGGCGGCGTAAAAGAGCGTTGCATCACCGTCCTGCCAGTCCCATCTTGTGGCTATGACGAAAAAAGCGACACCAACATTTCGCCACCCCATAACGATCTCACCGACCGATATCGACGAAATGGGTCACGTCAACAATGCCGTCTACCTTCAATGGGTGCAGGAGGCCGTTGTGCGTTACTGGCAGCATGCCTCTCCCATCGAGGCGCAAGGCCAGCTTCTTTGGGTCGCGCTCAAGCATGAAATCACCTATCGCATGCCCCTCTTTCTCAATGATACGGTTGAGGCGCTGGTCACTGCCACGGGAACGCGCGGGTCACGAGCGTCCTTCGCGACGTTGTTCAGACGCGGTGATGATCTGGTGACGGAAGTGCGCAGTTCCTGGTGCTGCGTGGATGCGACCACCCGGCGACCGCGTCGAATCGCTGACGATATCGCCCGGGTATTTTTACCGGGGTAGAAAACGCAGCTGCTCCCAAAGCCTGCAATCCCGGGTGGTCGTTTCGACCAGCGGGATCAGTAATGCTCCCTTTGCAGGCTTCCACGGGTAAGCCGTGACGAACGAAAAAGGCGGGGCCAAGCCCCGCCTTTTTATCTTGCGCGTCTTGTGCGCCGCGGTCTAGTGGCTGTCCTTGCCCACCGCATTGCCGCGACATCCCTTGAGGAAGTCGAGGTCGGCGCCGGTGTCAGCCCCCTGGACGTGCTGCTGGTGCAGCCAGGCATAGCCGGACGTCGGCAGGTCGTGGTTCGGTTGCCATTCGGCCAGGCGCCGTGCCAGTTCCTCCTCGGAAATGTCGAGGTGCAACCGGCGGTTCGGCACGTCGAGCTCGATGAAGTCGCCGTTCCTGACGACCGCGAGCGGACCGCCGACGGCGGCTTCCGGCGAGGTATGGAGGACGACAGTGCCGTAAGCGGTGCCGGACATACGCGCGTCGGAAATGCGCACCATGTCGGTGATGCCCTTCTTCAGCACTTTCGGCGGAAGACCCATGTTGCCAACTTCCGCCATGCCGGGGTAGCCCTTCGGGCCACAGTTCTTCATGACCATGACGCAGGTCTCGTCGATGTCGAGATTGTCGTCGTTTATCTTGGCCTTGTAGTCGTCGATGTCCTCGAAGACGACCGCCCTGCCCCGGTGCACCATCAGATGCGGCGAGGCGGCCGACGGCTTCAGCACCGCGCCCTTCGGCGCGAGGTTGCCGCGCAGGACGACGATGCCGCCCGACTGCGTCAGCGCCTTTT